>JBGAGZ010000003.1:0-149650 GCA_044226465.1 Burkholderiaceae bacterium
GCCCGATGCGTGGTCTCGATCGCTCCCCGCCCGACAATTCGACGCAAGCAGGCCAGCAACTCAGGCGGCTCGATGGCATCAATCGGCCGTCGCCCAATCCACGGAAAGATGTCCTGCTCGAGTCGGATGCGCGTCCGTTCCGCATGGCCCTCGCTTACCTTGGCGCTGTGCACGGTGGCGAGCCATTCGCGCGCAACAGCCTCGAACGAGCCCGGCGGAGGCAGCCCCTTGTCCTCGAGCTTCTGGGCCTGGCGCTGGCTCTGCGCGTCGACCTTGGCGGCCTTGCGCAGGTCGCTGGGGTCGATGCCCTCGCTCACCAGCTTTCGAGCCTCGCCGGCCTTCTTTCTGGCCAGGCCCAGGCCGGTGTCCGGATAGGTGCCCAGGCTCAAGGTCTTGCGCACGCCGTTGACCGAGTAGTCCAGCCGCCAGCCGTGCGCCCCGCCCTTCACGAACAGCAGCAGATACAGCCCATCGCCATCGCTGAGCCGCTTGCGAGGGTCTCCTGGCTTGATCGCCCGGATCGCCAGGTCGCCGGAAATGAGGTTCCGAGCCATGCAGTAACTTTCATCGCCTTCAGGGCCGGATTGAGCGGTTACTGTAGGAGTTACTGCATCAGCAGGCAAGCAGATGGGGGATGTCGTGGCATCTGCCGGGACAAAGAAAAAGGCCTAGAGCGTTGATTCTCAAGGCCTTTTCGGACTTTCGCGGACTTCTCGGGACATCCGCGAACTATTGAATGGTGGAGCCGGGGGGAATTGAACCCCCGTCCGCAAGCCATCGCCAGGTAGATCTACATGCTTAGCTGACTGATTTGGATCTCACGCGTCCGGTCGCGCAGCAGCACGCTGCCGGACTCGCCAGCCACTTGATCTTGTTTCCTGATGAGTGGCCCACCGGGAAACCAGCCAATGTGAATGACCTCTCAGCTTCAGACCTTGCGGTCTTCAACCCGGCCCATCGGCCAACCGTTGAGAGGCTCACCGGTGTTAAGCGGCGAGAGCGTACGAAGTATCGTTCGCAGTTACTTTGTTTCCAGTGGTTTTACGAGCGAACTGGTGCTCGGCATGCCCTATCCCAACTCCGCACCCACGTCGAAACCAGGTCGGCCCCGGAGGAAGCAGAAGTAGTTTAGGCCAGTTCCAGCCAGTTCAAGAGGGCGGCCGGCCTTTCGATGATGGCGTCGGCGCCCCACTGGTCGATGCTGTCGCCCTGGCCGAGGTAGCCCCATGCCGCCACCATCGTGGCCATGCCGGCAGCGCGGCCGGCCTGAACGTCACGCAGGTCGTCGCCCACGTAGAGGCAGTCCTGCGGCGCCTGGCCCAGGCGGCGGGCGGCCTCCCACAGCGGCTCGGGGTGGGGTTTGGCATGGGGCGTCGTGTCGCCACAGACCAGCGCGCCCGCGCGCGGAGACAGGCCGAGCCCTTGCGCCACCGGAAGAGCGAAGCGCTGGGCCTTGTTGGTGACGATGCCCAAGGCCAGGCCGGCCGATTCCAGCCGCGCCAGCATGGCGTCGACGCCATCGAAGACCCGGGTGCGGTCGAGCAGGCCCTGCTCGTAGTTCGCCAGGAAGGCGTCGCGCAGCGACTCGAAGCGTTCGTCGCCCGGGGCCACACCAAAGGCCACGCCGACCATGCCCCGCGCGCCAGCCCCAACCATGGGGCGCAACTGGTCGTAGGGCAAGGGCGGCAAGCCGTGGCTGGCGCGCAGGGCGTTGGCGGCGCCCGCCAGGTCGGGCGCATTGTCGATCAGGGTGCCATCCAGGTCGAACAGCACGGCACGCACGCGGGCTAAACCGCCACTCAGGCCGGGCGCTGGCATGCGAGCAGGTAGTTCACGTCGGTGTTGGCGGACAGCCGGTAGCGCTTGCGCCTGGCGGGTTGTATTCCATGCCTTTGAACTGGTCGACATCCAGGCCGGCGTCGCGCGCAAAACGCGCCAGCTCGCTGGGGCGAATGAAGCGCGCGTACTCGTGCGTGCCCTTGGGCAACAGTCCCAGCACGTGCTCGGCACCCACGATGGCAAAGAGGAAGGCCTTGGGGTTGCGGTTCAGCGTGGAAAAGAAGACGCGCCCGCCCGGCTTGACCAGCGCCGCGCAGGCACGCACGACCGAGGCCGGTTCGGGCACGTGCTCGAGCATCTCCATGCAGGTCACCACGTCGAAGCTGGCGGGGCGCTCGGCCGCCAGTTGCTCGACCGCGACCTCACGGTATTCGAGGGACTCGACACCGCTTTCCATCGCATGCAGCTGTGCCACGCGCAGCGGCTTGACGGACAAGTCGATGCCCAGCACCTGGGCACCACGGCGCGCCATGGACTCGGCCAGGATGCCGCCGCCACAGCCCACGTCCAGCACCTGCGCGCCGGGCAGGGTGGACAGGCTGGCGATCCAATCGAGCCGCAAAGGGTTGATCTGGTGCAGGGGCCGGAATTCGCCATCCGGGTCCCACCAGCGGTGGGCCAGGTCACCGAACTTGGCGAGTTCCTGCGGGTCGGCGTTGACAGTGGTGTCGCTCATGCCGTGATGTTAATGACAATGGCCGAAAAGGCCTGCGTCGGCAGAAAACAAAAACCCCGCCGAAGCGGGGTTTTGAGAGCTGAATCGGAGAACCGATTACTGCTTGGCGCGGGTACCGACGACCTCGATCTCGACGCGGCGGTTCTTCGCCTTGCCTTCCTTGGTCTTGTTGTCGGCCACGGGCTGCTTCTCGCCCTTGCCTTCGGTGTAGACGCGGTTCTTCTCGACGCCCTTCTCGACCAGGTAGGCCTTGACGGACTCGGCGCGCTTGACCGACAGCTTCTGGTTGTAGGCATCGGAGCCGTCGCTGTCGGTGTGGCCGACGGCGATGATGACTTCGAGGTTGATGCCCTTGGTCTTGCTGACCAGATCGTCCAGCTTGGCCTTGGCTTCAGGTTTCAGCACAGCCTTGTCGACGTCGAAGAAGGCGTCGGCGGCGTAGGTGACCTTTTCGCTCACCGGGGCCGGCGGCGGGGCGGGCGGGGGCGGCGGGGGCGGCGGGGGCACGACGGCAGGTGCCGGGGCCGGGGCCGGGGCGGGTGCGGGCGGGGGCGGCGGCTTCACGGCGCCATCGCAGTTCTCCGCGGCGGTAGCAGGCGTCCAGTTGGCATCGCGCCAGCACAGTTCGCTCGTGCCGTTCTTCCAGACCAGCGAGCCATCACCGCTGCGCCAGTTGTCGACCGACTTCTGGGCAAACGCGCTCGACATGGGCGCGGCAAGCGCGGCCGATGCAAACAGCATCGCCACCTTGTTCAATTTCTTCATGATTCTCCTCTCAAGGAAAGCCGCAGTCGCCTGCGATACGTCCAAATCGGAAGCGTGATTTCAGGGCAAACACCCACTCCTCGCGAGTGATCACCACCGACAACTGATTGTGCCAGAGGTTGCCGGATGGACCGCATTTTGGGCCGGTGGCCGGGCATAGCGCCCTGGCCTGTTGCGAAGCCGCCACAAGCGCGCGAACGTAGAATCCCAGTTTCTGCTCTTGCAGCCGAATGCCCTTGTTCGGCCGCACCTTGGACCGGCTTCGACAGCCCCCGCCTCGATGACCTCATTCGCAAAAGAAACCCTGCCCATCAGCCTCGAAGAGGAGATGCGGCGTTCGTATCTCGACTATGCAATGAGCGTGATCGTCGGGCGCGCCCTGCCCGACGCGCGCGATGGTTTGAAGCCGGTGCACCGGCGCGTGTTGTTCGCGATGCACGAGCTCAACAACGACTGGAACCGGCCGTACAAGAAATCGGCCCGCATCGTGGGCGATGTGATCGGTAAGTACCACCCGCACGGCGACACGGCGGTGTACGACACGATCGTGCGCATGGCGCAGGACTTTTCTCTGCGCCACATGCTGGTCGACGGCCAGGGCAACTTCGGCTCGGTGGACGGCGACAACGCAGCGGCCATGCGCTACACCGAAATCCGCCTGTCGAAGATCGCGCACGAGATGCTGGCCGACATCGACAAGGAAACGGTCGATTTCGGGCCGAACTACGACGGCTCCGAGAAAGAGCCGCTGGTGCTGCCGGCACGCGTGCCCAACCTGCTGGTCAACGGCGCGGCGGGCATCGCCGTGGGCATGGCCACCAACATCCCGCCGCACAACCTGAACGAGGTGGTCGACGCCTGCCTGCACCTGCTGAAGGCGCCCGAGGCCACCATCGACGAGTTGATGGAGATCATCCCGGCGCCTGATTTCCCCACCGCCGGCATCATCTACGGCCTCAATGGTGTACGCGAAGGCTACCGCACCGGCCGCGGCAAGGTGGTCATGCGCGCCAAGGTGCATTTCGAAGACATCGACCGTGGCACGCGCCAGTCGATCATCGTCGACGAGATCCCCTACCAGGTGAACAAGAAGACGCTGCTCGAGCGCATCGCCGAGCTCGTCCACGAGAAGAAGATCGAGGGCATCAGCCACATCCAGGACGAGTCGGACAAGTCCGGCATGCGGGTGGTGATCGAGTTGAAGCGTGGCGAAGTGCCCGAGGTGGTGCTGAACAACCTGTACAAGCAGACCCAGCTGCAGGACACGTTCGGCATCAACATGGTGGCGCTGATCGACGGCCAGCCAAAGCTCTGCAACATCAAGCAGCTGCTCGAGATCTTCCTCGAGCACCGGCGCGAGGTGGTCACCCGCCGTACCGTGTACGAGCTGCGCAAGGCGCGCGAACGCGGCCACGTGCTCGAGGGCCTGGCCGTCGCGCTGGCCAACATCGACGAGTTCATCGAGATCATCAAGAACTCGCCGACACCGCCGATGGCCAAGGCCGGCCTGATGGCCAAGAGCTGGGACTCGTCGCTGGTGCGCGAGATGCTGTCGCGCGCCGAAGGCGAGACGCCCGGCGGCCGCGAGGCCTACCGCCCCGAGGGTCTGCCCGCCCACTACGGCATGCAGCCCGACGGCCTGTACCGCCTGTCCGACGACCAGGCCGGTGAGATCCTGCAGATGCGCCTGCAGCGCCTGACCGGGCTGGAGCAGGACAAGATCATCGGCGAGTACAAGGACGTGATGGCGGTCATCGCGGACCTGCTGGACATCCTTGCCAAGCCGCAGCGTGTGACCACCATCATCAGCGACGAGCTGACGGCGCTGCGCCAGGAGTTCGGCCAGACCAAGGTCGGCGCCCGCCGCTCGGTGGTCGAGCACAACGTGCAGGAGCTGGGCACCGAGGACCTGATCACCCCCACCGACATGGTGGTGACGCTCAGCCACACCGGCTACATCAAGAGCCAGCCGCTGGCCGAGTACCGCGCCCAGCGCCGCGGCGGCCGCGGCAAGCAGGCGGCGCAGACCAAGGAAGACGACTGGATCGACCAGCTCTTCATCGCCAACACGCACGACTGGATCCTGTGCTTCAGCGACAACGGCCGCGTGTACTGGCTGAAGGTCTGGGAAGTGCCGCAGGGCGGCCGCGCCTCGCGCGGCAAGCCCATCGTCAACATGTTCCCGCTGCAGCCAGGCGAGAAGATCACCGTCGTGCTGCCGCTGACCGGCGAGTTCCGTTCGTTCCCGTCGGACCACTTCATCTTCATGGCCACCGCGCTGGGCACGGTCAAGAAGACGCCGCTGGACGAGTTCAGCAACCCGCGCAAGGCCGGCATCATCGCCGTCAACCTGGACGAGGGTGACCACCTGATCGGCGTGGCGCTCACCGACGGCCAGCACGACGTGATGCTCTTCAGCGACGGCGGCAAGGCGGTGCGCTTCGACGAGGCCGACGTCACCCCCCATGGCCGCGCCTCGCGCGGCGTCAAGGGCATGACGCTGGAGCCCGGCCAGAGCCTGATCGCGATGCTGGTGGCCGAGGACGAGACGCAGAGCGTGCTGACCGCCACTGAGAACGGCTACGGCAAGCGCACCTCGATCGTCGAATACACCCGCCATGGCCGCGGCACCAAGGGCATGATCGCCATCCAGCAGAGCGAGCGCAACGGCAAGGTCGTCGCCGCCACGCTGGTGCGGCCGAACGACGAGATCATGCTGATCACCGACAAGGGTGTGCTGGTGCGCACCCGGGTCAGCGAGATCCGCGAACTGGGCCGCGCCACGCAGGGCGTGACCCTGATCGCGCTGGACGACGGCGCCACGCTGTCGGGCCTGCAGCGGATCGTCGAAAACGATGCCCAAGGCGATGCCGAAGGCGACGCCGATGCCAATGGCAACGGCTCCGACAACGGCAACCCCGAGGACAACACCTGATGCGCGCTTCCCACCTGGTTCTGACCCTGGCGCTGGCCGCCGCCGGCCCCGCCGTCATGGCGCAGGCCGTGTCCCTCACCGGCGCCCCCGCCGCCAGCGCGAACTCGAGCGCCGCCAAGAAGGAACTCGTCGCCAAGGTCCTGAAGCTGCAGCAGCCGGCCATCGACGGCCTGGCGCGCGACGTGGCCCGCGAGACCGCGCAACGTGTGCTGCAAGCCGCCGGCCAGGCCATGATGGGCGTGCCGCCCGACAAGCAAGAGGCGCTCGGCAAGCAGGTGCAGGCCGACGTGAAGGCTTTCTACGACGACGCCGAGCCCCGCCTGCGCGACGCGGCCGCCAAACTGGCTCCCACCACGCTGGGCCCGATGCTCGAAGAGAAATTCAGCGAGGACGAGTTGAAGCAGATCGCCGCCTGGCTCGAGTCGCCGGTGTCGAAGAAGTACCAGGCCATCGGGCCCGAGATGCAGGCCACGCTGACACGCAAGCTGGTCGAAGACACCCGCACCACGGTCGAGCCCAAGCTGAAGGCCCTGGAATCGACGCTCCAGAAGCGCTTCACCCAGGCTTCGCCGGCACCAGCCAAGCCCGCCAGCGCCCCCGCCTCGGCTGCCAAGCCCATCGTCAAGAAGTAGGCGCCCCGCCCGCATGCCCGCCACCACACCACGCCCGTTCAACTTCTCGGCCGGCCCGGCCACGTTGCCCGAGGCGGTGCTGCGCCGCGCCGCCGAAGAGATGCTGGACTGGCACGGCTCGGGCATGGGCGTGATGGAGATGAGCCACCGCGGCAAGGAATTCATCAGCATCTACGAGGACGCCGAGGCCACGCTGCGCGCGCTGCTGGCGGTGCCGGCGAACTTCCGCATCCTGTTCATGCAAGGCGGCGGCCTGGGCGAGAACGCGATCGTGCCGCTGAACCTGGCGGGCCCCCAGCCGGGTGGCAAGGTCGACGTGGTGGTCACCGGCTCGTGGAGCCAGAAGTCGCTGAAAGAGGCGCAGCGCTATGCCGATGCGCGCGCCGCTGCGAGCAACGAGGCCGATGGCCGACGCGCGCTGCCACCACCCGAGAGCTGGGCCCTGCGCGACGGCGCCGCCTATGTGCACGTCTGCTCGAACGAGACCATCGACGGCCTGGAAATGGCCACGCTGCCGGACCTGGCCGCGCTGGGCTGCGAGGCGCCGCTGGTGGTCGACTGTTCCTCGCACATCCTCTCGCGCCCCATCGACTGGTCACGCTTGGGCCTGGCCTTCGCCGGCGCGCAGAAGAACATCGGCCCCGCCGGCCTGACGCTGGTCTTCGTGCGCGACGACCTGCTCGGCCGTGCCTTGCCCATCTGCCCTTCGGCGTTCGACTACTCGGTGGTCGCGGCCCACGGCTCGATGTACAACACCCCGCCCACCTATGGCATCTACATCGCCGGGCTGGTCTTCCAGTGGGTCAAAGCCGAGGGCGGCGTGGCCGAGATGGACCGCCGCGCGGCCGAGAAGTCGGCCCTGCTTTACGGCTACCTGGATGACTGCGGCGGCTTCTACCGCAACCAGGTGGCGAAGAACGCACGCTCACGCATGAACGTGCCCTTCTTCCTTGCCGACGAGAACCTCAACGACGCCTTCCTGGCCGGTGCACGCGAAGCCGGTTTGTTGCAGCTCAAGGGCCACAAGTCCGTGGGTGGCATGCGGGCCTCCATCTACAACGCCATGCCGCTGGCCGGGGTGCAAGCCCTGGTTGGCTACATGCAGGACTTCGCCCGCCGCCATGGCTGACCCCGCTTCTCCCGCCGTTGCCGAGCCGGCCACGGCCCCTGATCTGCTCGCGCTGCGCCAGCAGATCGACGCGCTGGACCGCGACCTGCTCGCCCTGCTGAATCGCCGCGCCGGGCTGGCACTGGCGGTGGGCGAGCTGAAGAAGAAGGAAGGCTCAGTGGTCTTCCGCCCCGAGCGTGAAGCCCAGGTGATCGATGGCCTGAAGGCCGCGAACCCCGGCCCGCTGGCCACGGACAGCGTCGCGCCGATCTGGCGCGAGATCATGTCGGCCTGTCGCGCACTCGAAACCCCGACGCGCGTGGCCTACCTCGGCCCGGCCGGCACCTTCAGCGAAGAGGCCGCTCTCGGCTTCTTCGGCTCGTCGCTGGTGCGGGTGCTGTGCGCCAGCATCGACGAGGTTTTCTCGATGACGGCCGCTGGAGCGGCGGATTTTGGCGTGGTGCCGATCGAGAACTCGAACGAAGGCGTGGTCGCGCGCTCGCTGGACATCCTGCTGACCTCACCGCTGTTCATCATCGGCGAGACCAGCCTGTTCGTGCGGCAGAACCTGCTGCGCAAGGAGAACTCGCTGGCCGGCATCGAGGTCGTCTGCGCCCACCCGCAGGCCCTGGCCCAGTGCCATGGCTGGCTGTCCAACCACCTGCCGCATGTCGAGCGGCGTGCCGCGTCCAGCAATGCCGAAGGCGCGCGGCAGGCCGCGCTGGACCCGAAGATGGCCGCCATCGCCAGCGTGCGCGCCGGCAGCGAGTACGGCCTGCACCTGGTGGCCCCGGCCATCCAGGACGACCCGCACAACCGCACCCGCTTCGCGATCGTCACCGACCCGCACCGTCACCCCGCGCCCAAGGCCTCGGGCCACGACTGCACCAGCCTGATCGTCTCGGTGGTCAACCGCCCCGGCGCGTTGCACGACATGCTGGTGCCGCTGAAGCGCCACGGCGTGTCGATGACCCGCTTCGAGTCGCGCCCGGCCCGCTCGGGCCAGTGGGAGTACTACTTCTACATCGACCTGCAGGGCCACCCCGACGAGCCGCACGTGAGCACCGCGCTGAAAGAGCTGCGCGACGCCTGCGCCTTCTTCAAGGTGCTGGGCACCTACCCCCTGGACGTTCACTGAGCCCGCATGGCGACCATGTTCAAGCAGTTGGGACTGATCGGCTGCGGCCTGATGGGCGGCTCGTTCGCGCTGGCCATGAAGCAGGCCGGGCTGGTCGAGCGCATCATCGGCTACAGCAAATCGCCCTCGACCACCGAGCGCGCGCGGCAGATGGGCGTGATCGACCAGGCCGCCGAATCGGCGCTGCTGGCCGTGTCCGGCTCGGACATCGTGCTGCTCGCGGTGCCGGTGGCCGCCACCGACATCACCTTCCGCGCCATCCGCCACCTGGTGAACCCCGAGGTCCTGTTCATGGACGTGGGCAGCACCAAGCGCGACGTGGTCGACGCCGCGCGCCGCGTGCTGAAAGAGCGCATGGGCGCTTTCGTGCCGGCCCACCCGATCACCGGCAAGGAACTGGCCGGCGTGCAGCACGCCGATGTGGACCTGTACAAGGACCGCCAGGTCATCCTCACGCCAATCGCGGCCACCTCGAAGCCGCTGATCGACAAGGCCCAGGCGGTGTGGACCGCCCTGGGCGCCCATGTGCAGACCATGACACCCGAGGCGCACGATGCCGCCTTCGCCGCGGTGAGCCACCTGCCCCACCTGCTGGCCTTTGCCTACTTCACCGGCATCCTGCAGCAGAAGGAAAGCGAGCAGTTCCTGGCGCTGGCGGGCCCGGGCTTTCGCGACTTCACCCGCATCGCGGCCAGCGACCCGGCGATCTGGCGCGACATCCTGATCGCCAACCGCGAAGAGATCCTCAAGCAGAGCGAGCGCTTCCGCGGCGCCCTGGGCGTGCTGGAGCAGGTGCTGCGTGACTGCCAGGGCGAGGCGCTGGAAGCGCTGGTCACCGGCGTGTCGCACACCCGCAGCCACTGGCGCATGGCCACGGGCAAGCCGAGCAAGAAGTAGCCTGACGTTGTTGCCCGGGCGGCGCCCGGTTGGTTCGCCATGTACACCACCGCCTTCCTCGATCTCCCCCCCTTGGTCCGCGCCGGCGGCACGGTGCGGTTGCCTGGCTCGAAGAGCATTTCCAACCGGGTGCTGCTGCTGGCCGGCCTGGCCGCGGGCACCACGGCCGTGCACGACCTGCTCGACTCGGACGACACGCGGGTCATGCTGGACGCACTGGCGGCGCTGGGCTGCGGATTGCGCCGCGAACACTCGGTGCTCCACGTCACCGGCCTCGGCGGCCGGCTGGCTGTCAACCAGGCCCAACTGTTCCTCGGCAACGCCGGCACCGCGATGCGCCCGCTCACGGCCGCGCTGGCGGTGCTGGCCGCCACGCAGGGCGGCGCCTTCGAGCTCAGCGGCGTGCCCCGCATGCACGAGCGCCCCATCGGCGACCTGGTGGACGCCCTGCGCGCGCTGGGCTGCCCCGTGGCCGACCTGGGCCGGCCCGGCTACCCGCCGCTGCGCGTGGGCAACGGGCAGACCGTGCCGCTGAACCTGGCCGCACCGATCCGCGTGCGCGGCGACGTGTCCAGCCAGTTCCTCACCGCCTTGCTGCTGGCCCTGCCCCTGGTCGCTACCGACCGGGACGTGGCCATCGAGGTCGACGGCGAGCTGATCTCCAAACCCTACATCGACATCACGCTGAGACTGCTCGAGCGCTTCGGCATCATGGTGCGGCGCGACGGCTACGCGCGATTCGTCATCCCGCAGGGCGCGCAGTACCGCTCGCCGGGCAGCATCCACGTCGAGGGCGACGCCTCGTCGGCGTCCTACTTTGTTGCGCTGGGTGCCATCGCCGGCGTCGATGCGCCGGTGCGCATCGAAGGGGTTGGCCTGGACTCGATCCAGGGCGACATCCGCTTTGTCGATGCTGCTCGCGCCATGGGCGCCCAGGTGGACGGTGGCCCCGGCTGGCTGGCGGTGCGACGCGGCGCCTGGCCCTTGAAGGCCTTGACGCTGGACTGCAACCACATCCCCGACGCCGCGATGACGCTGACCATGATGGCCTTGTACGCCGACGGCACCACGCGCCTGACCGGCATCGCCAGCTGGCGGGTCAAGGAAACCGACCGCATCGCCGCCATGGCCACCGAGCTTCGCAAGCTCGGCGCCACGGTCGTCGACGGGCCCGATTTCATCGAGGTCAGCCCGCCCCGGCGCTGGCGCGCGGCCGCCTTGCACACCTACGACGACCACCGCATGGCCATGTGCGGCTCGCTGGCCGCGTTCAACCCGCTGAATGGCGGGGCGAAGCTCCCTGTTCGCATCGTCGATCCGCGCTGCGTCGGCAAGACCTTCCCGGACTACTTCGAGGCCCTGTTCGAGCTGGTCACCCCGGCCGAGGGCGGCGTGCCGGTGCTGGCGGTCGACGGCCCCACCGCGTCGGGCAAGGGCACGCTGGCCGCCGAGCTGGCCAACCGGCTGGGCTACCACCTGCTCGATTCCGGTGCGCTCTACCGCGCCACGGCGCTGGCCGCCCAGGACGCCGGCATCTCGCTGGAGGACGGCCCGGCCCTCGCCGCGCTGGCCGCCACGCTGGAGCTGCGCTTTGCCGACCACCAGGTCTACCTGGCCGGGCGCGACATCACCGACCCGCTGCGGCTGGAATCGACCGGCGGCATGGCCTCCCGCGTCTCGGTGCACCCCGAGGTGCGCCAGGCCCTGCACGGGCTGCAGCTGAGCTTTCGCCGGGCGCCGGGCTTGGTGGCCGACGGCCGCGACATGGGCACGGTGGTCTTCCCCGAGGCCAACCTGAAGGTTTTCCTCACTGCCAGCGCCGACGCGCGCGCCGAGCGGCGCTATAAGCAGTTGATTTCCAAAGGAAATCCCGCTAATATCGATAGTCTTCGCGCAGACTTGCAAATGCGTGACGAGCGGGACAAGAGCCGCGCCGTCGCCCCTTTGAAGCCTGCCGAGGACGCGATGCTGCTGGACAACTCCAGCCTGTCGGTCGAAGCCTCGATCGAGCAGGTGATGGGTTGGTGGCAGCAACGCCGCCCCTTCTGGCCGTCAATCAGCATGGGCAAGCCGCGCTGAGCGCAAGTCAGCGTGGTGTTCCCGGGCCCACCGCCCTTCCCTCCAGGTACGCCTGTGCCGACCGAGGGCGGTGAACTCATCAACCTAACCCCTGCGGTGTCACGCACCGCAAGCGGCCGGTCCCTTGCAGGCCGGCTACCCAAGGAAATCCACATGTCCCAGACTCAAGTCGCCGCCAGCACCGGTGGTGAATCGTTCGCCGCCCTGTTCGAGGAAAGCCTGCAGCGCTCGGAAATGCGCTCGGGCGAGGTCATCACCGCCGAGGTGGTGCGCATCGAGCACAGCTTCGTGGTCGTCAACGCCGGCCTGAAGAGCGAAGCCTATGTGCCCATCGACGAATTCAAGAACGACACGGGCGAGATCGAAGTCCAGGTCGGCGACTTCGTGTCGGTGGCCATCGACGCGGTCGAGAACGGCTACGGCGACACCATCCTGTCGCGCGACAAGGCCAAGCGCCTGGCCTCGTGGCTGGCGCTGGAAACCGCGCTGGAGTCTGGCGACTTCGTCACCGGCACCGTGTCCGGCAAGGTCAAGGGCGGCCTGACCGTCCTGGTCAATGGCATTCGCGCCTTCCTGCCCGGCTCGCTGCTCGACACGCGCCCGGTCAAGGACATGAGCCCGTTCGAGGGCAAGACCATGGAGTTCAAGGTCATCAAGCTCGACCGCAAGCGCAACAACGTCGTGTTGTCGCGCCGCGCCGTGGTCGAAGCCTCGATGGGCGAAGAACGCGCCAAGCTGCTCGAAACCCTGTCCGAAGGCGCCATCGTCAACGGCGTGGTCAAGAACATCACCGAATACGGTGCGTTCGTCGACCTGGGCGGTATCGACGGCCTGCTGCACATCACCGACATGGCCTGGCGCCGTGTCCGTCACCCGAGCGAAGTGGTCACCGTCGGCCAGGAACTGCAGGCCAAGGTCCTGAAGTTCGACGCCGAGAAGAACCGCGTCTCGCTGGGCATCAAGCAGCTGGGCGATGACCCGTGGATGGGCGTGGCCCGCCGCTACCCGACCGGCACCCGCCTGTTCGGCAAGGTCACCAACATCGCCGACTACGGTGCGTTCGTCGAGATCGAGCCGGGCATCGAAGGCCTGGTGCACGTCTCGGAAATGGACTGGACCAACAAGAACGTCGCTCCGTCCAAGGTCGTGACCCTGGGCGAGGAAGTCGAAGTCATGGTCCTCGAGATCGACGAAGACAAGCGCCGCATTTCGCTGGGCATGAAGCAGTGCAAGGCGAACCCGTGGGAAGAGTTCAGCGCCACCGTCAAGCGCGGCGACAAGGTCAAGGGCCCGATCAAGTCGATCACCGACTTCGGCGTCTTCGTGGGCCTGGCTGCCGGCATCGACGGCCTGGTGCACCTGTCCGACCTGTCGTGGCACGAAGCCGGCGAAACCGCCGTGCGCAACTACAAGAAGGGCCAGGAAGTCGAGGCCGTGGTGCTGGGCATCGATGTCGAGCGCGAGCGCATCTCGCTGGGCATCAAGCAGCTGGACGGCGACCCGTTTGCCACGTTCACCTCGGTCAATGACCGCGGCATGATCGTCAACGGCGTGGTCAAGACGGTTGATCCGCGTGGCGCCGAAGTGCAACTGGCCGACGACGTGCTGGGCTACCTGCGCGCTTCCGAAATCAGCCGCGACCGCGTCGAAGACGCGCGCAACGTGCTGAAGGAAGGCGACGAAGTCTCGGTGATGATCGTCAACGTCGACCGCAAGACGCGCAACATCCAGCTGTCGATCAAGGCCAAGGACCAGGCCGACCAGCAGGAAGCCATGCAGCGCCTGTCGCAGTCGAACGAGCGCGAGACCGCTGGCACCACCAGTCTGGGCGCCCTGCTGCGTGCCAAGCTGGACAACCAGAACAACGGTTGAGCTGAAGGCGGCCATGACTCGTTCTGATCTCGTTGCCAGGCTGGCGGATCGCTTCGCCCAACTGACGCAACGCGACACCGAGTTCGCGGTCAAGACGATCCTCGACGCGATGTCCGACGCGCTGGCGCGCGGGCACCGCATCGAGATCCGGGGCTTCGGCAGCTTCTCGATCAACCGCCGCCCGCCACGCGTGGGCCGCAACCCGCGCAGCGGCGAGCAGGTGACGATCCCCGAGAAGCTGGTGCCGCACTTCAAGCCGGGCAAGGCGCTGCGCGAGGGCGTGGACGCCAGCCTGCCGGCCGAGCCGCCGGCGGCAGACCAGGCGCCCGGCGCCTGAGCCGCGTCGCATCGCTTTTCCAGGGGCCCCACGCGGGCCCCTTCTTCTTTCCCGCGCGTCCTTAGAATCCAGGGCAATGCGCTTCTTCGTCTGGCTCCTGCGGGCCTTCATTTTCTTCTCGCTGTTCGCCTTCTCGCTGCACAACCAGCAGCTGGCGCAGGTGAACTGGGCCTTCGGCTACGCCTGGGCAGCCCCGATGGTGATCATCGTGCTCGCGGCCTTTGCCGCCGGTGCCGTGTTCGGCGTGCTGGCCATGACGCCCAGCTGGTGGCGCCACCGCCGCCTGGCCCGGCAGCTCGCGCCGGAAGCAGGCCCGACCCAGCCGCCCTCTGCAGCGGCCCAACCCGCCGAGCCACGACAGCCCGTGATCCCCGATGGAGTTTGACCTTCCGTATTGGTGGCTGCTGGCCCTGCCGGCCGCCTTCGCCATCGGCTGGCTCGCCTCGCGGCTGGACCTGCGGCAGCTCAAGCGCGAGAACCGCGAGTCGCCCAAGGCCTACTTCAAAGGCCTGAACCTGCTGCTGAACGAGCAGCAGGACAAGGCCATCGACGCCTTCATCGAGGCCGTGCAGCACGACCCCGACACCAGCGAGCTGCACTTCGCGCTGGGCAACCTGTTCCGCCGCCGCGGCGAGTTCGAGCGCGCCGTGCGCGTGCACCAGCACCTGCTGGGCCGCGCGGACCTGGCCGTCAGCGAACGTGACCGCGCCCAGCACGCACTGGCGCAGGACTACATGAAGGCCGGCCTGTTCGACCGCGCCGAGCAGGCCTACCGCGCACTCAAGGGCACGGCTTTCGACACCGAGGCGCAGCTGGCCTTGCTGAACTTGTACGAGCGCTCGCGCGACTGGGCCGCCGCCGCCGAGGCCGCCGCGGCGCTCGAAAAGGCGGGCACCGGCTCCTTCGGCACGCGCATCGCCCACCACTGGTGCGAGCTGGCGCTCGAGGCCGACGCCAAGGGCCAGGCCGACACCGCCGAGGCCGCGCTCACCAAGGCCCGCTCGGCAGCGCCGCATGCGCCGCGCCCCCTGCTGCTGATGGGCCAACGCCTGGCCAAGGCCGGACTCCACGCCGAGGCTCTGTCGGCATGGGACGACCTGCGCCTGCGCGACCTGGCCGCCTTCGCTTTGGTGGCCGGCGACTATGCCGACAGCGCCGTCGCTGGCGGCCTGGCAGACGCTGGCCGGCAGCGCCTGCAGGCCGCCTACGAACAAGCCCCCAGCCTGGACCTGCTGCGTGCCCGCGCCCGGGTCGAGGGCCATGACCTGGCCGCGGATTCGGCCCTGCTGCCGCATCTGCGCCAGCAACCCACGCTGAGCGCGGCGCAGGCGGTGCTGGCCCGGCCCGCCGAGCAATGGAATGCCGAGGCCGCCCAGGCCGTGGCTGAAGCCGTCACCCGCGCGGCCAAGCCGCAACAACGCTACCGCTGCGCCGCCTGTGGCTTCGAGGCCCAGCGCTATTTCTGGCAATGTCCTGGCTGCCTGAGCTGGGACAGCTTCCCGCCGCGCCGCGTCGAGGAACTATGAGCACCACGCCCGCCTCCACCTTGTTCGCCGACAACCTCGCCGAGCACCAGCGCCTGTTCGGGCAGCTCGGTGCCTTGTCGGGCGAGGTGCAGCGCGCCGGCACGCTGATCGCCGGCGCGTTGTCGGCCGGAGGCAAGCTGCTGGTCTGCGGCAACGGGGGCTCGGCGGCCGATGCGCAGCACCTGGCGTCCGAGCTGACGGGCCGCTTCATCAAAGACCGCCGACCGCTTGCTGCGATCGCGCTGACCACCGACAGCTCGGCGCTGACCTGCATCGGCAACGACTACGGCTTCGACGATGTGTTCGTGCGGCCGCTGCTCGGCCTGGGCCGCGCTGGCGACGTGCTGGTGGCGATCTCCACCTCGGGCCACTCGGCCAATGTGCTGCGCGCGGCGCAGGCCGCCCGCGACAACGGCGTCCACGTCGTCGGGCTGCTCGGGCGCGACGGCGGCCAGCTCAAGGCCCTGTCGGACGTCGCCATCGTCGTGCCCAGCCCCATCACGGCACGCATCCAGGAAGCGCACATCCTGGTCATCCACACGCTGTGCGGCCTGGTGGAGCAGCAATTGGGGCTGGCATGACCGCCGCCTTGCCGAGCCGCGAGCAATTTGCCGCCAGCCGCGTGCTGGTGGTGGGCGACGTCATGCTCGACCGCTACTGGTTCGGCGCCGTCGATCGCATTTCGCCCGAGGCCCCGGTGCCGGTGGTGCGCGTCACGCGCGAGGAAGACCGCCTCGGCGGCGCCGCCAACGTTGCGGTGAACGTGCAGGCGCTCGGAGCCCAGGCCACCTTGCTCACCGTGGTCGGCGAGGACGAGGCCGCGACACGGCTGGAGCAGTTGCTCACCGGGCGCGGCATCCGCACCGTGCTCGGCCGCGACCCGCAGCTCAAGACCATCGTGAAGCTGCGTGTGATCGGCCGCTCGCAGCAACTGATCCGCGTCGACTTCGAGAACACGCCCGACCACGAGGTGCTGGCGCAGATGCTGGCGGCCTTCGACGCCGAGCTCGCGCAGCACGACGCGGTCATCTTCTCGGACTACGGCAAGGGTGGCCTGGCCCACATCCCCCACATGATCGAAGCCGCCCGCGCCGCAGGCAAGCCGGTGCTGATCGACCCCAAGGGCCAGGACTACGCCCGCTACGCCGGTGCCAGCGTGCTCACGCCAAACCGGGGCGAGCTGGCACAGATCACCGGCCCCTGGCGCGACGAGGCCCACCTGGCGCAACTGGCACAGGCCATGCGCGCCGAGCTGAAAGTCGACGCGCTGCTGCTGACCCGCTCTGAGGACGGCATGACGCTGTTCGACGACCAAGGCGCTCGCCACGTGGCGGCCGAGGCGCGCGAGGTGTTCGACGTGACCGGCGCTGGCGACACGGTCATCGCCGCACTGGCCGCCTTGGTCGGCGCGGGCGTTTCCCTGCGCGACGCCGTGCCTTGGGCCAACCACGCAGCCAGCATCGTGGTCGGCAAGTTCGGCACGGCCAGCGTCGGCTACGACGAGCTGGCGGCGTGACGACGACCAGGAAGGCGGCCTTCCTCGACCGCGATGGCGTGGTCAACCGCGAGGTCGGCTACCTGCACCGCTGGGAAGACTTCGAGTTCCTGCCCGGCGTGCTGGACGCGATGCGGCGCCTGCACGATGCCGGCTATGCGCTGGTGATCGTCACCAACCAGTCCGGCATCGCCCGCGGCTTCTACACCGAGGCCGACTACCAGGCCCTCACCGCCCAGCTGCGCGCCGCACTGGCGGCCGCCGGCTGCCCAGCGGCCGGCATCTACCACTGCCCGCATCATCCGAACGGCAAGTTGCCTGAGTTCGCCATTGAGTGCGATTGCCGCAAACCACAGCCCGGCATGCTGATTCGGGCCGCTCGGGAGCTGGATCTCTCGCTGGCCGATTCGTTCATCGTCGGCGACAAGCTGGCTGACGCACAGGCCGGGCGTGCCGCGGGCATTGGAAGGGTCTACCTCGTTCGCTCGGGGCATGCGCTGGAAGACGGGGCCGAAGCGGCTTGCGACGGCGTTTTCGACGAACTCGCCGGCTGTACGCAGCACCTTCTGGGCACGGATTGACCACGACGAGAACGTCGCGGCCAGCCCGCCGCGTCGGCCTGTATCGTGTCGCCTTTCGGGATCGGATCGGCCTTGCCGTCGCCATTGACGTCAGAGATTCCCACTGCCACCACGCCGCCCGTCGTCGTGCTCACCCAATCGCCGGAGGTGACGAAAGAGGTCTCGCTGGAACGGCAGGCCTGCCAGCGGCGCGAGCCGTTCTGGTCGTACTGCGGGATCAGGTCGCGCGGTCGTCACGATGGTACCGATGTCCGGATTCAGATACCGACGAAACCATGTGAAGCGACAGTTCAGCCGCCAACGGACCCGGGCGCGAGAAGGCGCTCCGCCTCGCCGGCATCTGTCAGCGTGTCGATGTCCAGCGAGCGCTCGGCCGGCATCACATAGGCCACCGTGCCCTCCCCGACGAACGCGCGCCTTTGGCGCAGCCAGGCGCAGTCAGCAACGTAGATCGCACCATTCAGCACGTAGACCGGCGGAAGGTCCTGGCGACGCGTGACGCCCGGCGGCGGCGCGAGCACCGGGGACATGCGCTGCTGCTCGTCGAGCCGCATCATCCAGTACGGGCTCTGCTCCGCCAGCGTGACCGAGACACAAGAAGGTGCAGCGCTGCGCTCCAGCAGCGCACAGGCGGCGTCGATGTCCGCAGCCGTACGCAAGGGCGAGGTCGGCTGCAGCAGCAGCACGTAGTCGAAGCCCGGCAGCGCATCGAGTGCATGCAGCACCACATCGATCGACGACGCTTCGTCGGTCGCCAATGCAACGGGCCGCCGGAATGGCACTTCGCAGCCCCACTCGCGCGCCACGGTCATGATGGCCTCGTCGTCGGACGACAGCGCGACGCTGTCCGGCGCTTTCGCATTCTTTGCCGCTTCGATGGTCCAGGCCAACAGGGGCCGGCCTGCCACCGGGCGGATGTTCTTGCCTGGCAAGCCCTTGGACCCGCCGCGAGCGGTGATCAGCGCCAGCACGCGCCGGCCGCCGATCACCGGAAGACCTTCCCGAATTCAACATTGGCTCGCTCGTAGTCGCTCAGGCGGCCAATGTCGAGCCAATAGCCATCGACCGGATGGGCGCGCGCGCGCAGGCCAGCCCGGGCCGCCGCCTCGAACAGCGATGGCATGTCAAAGAACGAATCATGCGGGACCAGCGACAGCGCGCTCGGCGAGAGAACGTAGATGCCGGCGCTGACCGTGAAGCGCTGCACCGGCTTTTCCTCGATCGCTTCGATCGAGCCATCGCGCTCACGCACGACGCCGAACGGCACCTGCATCTCGTAGTCACGCACGGCCATCGTCGCATCGGCGCCGAGCTCGACATGGCGATCCACCATCTGGCCGTGGTCCACCTTGGCCAACAGGTCGGCGTTCGTCACCACGATGGGCAGGGCCTGCGGCGGCAGCAGGCTCAAGGCGCCGGCGGTGCCCATGCGCTGGCGCTCGCGCAGGTACTCGACCTTGCAGCCCAGCGCGGAACCGTCGCCGAAGTGCGCCTCGATCTGATCCGAGAGGTAGTTCACCGCCAGGTAGAAGTGCGAGAAGCCTTGCTCGGTGAAGCCGCGCACGATGGTTTCGAGCAGCGGCCGCGAACCCACCTTCAGCATCGGCTTCGGTGTGTCGCGGGTCAGCTCCGCGAGACGCGTGCCCAGGCCGCCCGCCATGATCACGACAGCGTTGGCCCGTTGCGGCGTCGCGAGGAACTCGTCGACCAGCTCGAGGCCGACGACACGGCCGTCTTCGTCGACCACCGGCAGCTGGTGCAGTGACAGGCGCCGCATGGTGGCCAGCATGCTGGCACGACTGTCACCTTGGCGAGCGCAGGTCGGCCGCGAGAACATCGCGCCCGAGACGGCGTCGTCCAACCCCATGCCGCGCAACAGGGCGCGGCGCGCGTCGCCATCGCTCAGCGTGCCGAGCAGGCGCTGGTCGGCATCGGCCACCAGCGCAAGCTGCGTGCGCGCCTGGTCTATCGCCCGCAGCGCCTCGCGCAAGGGCGTGTCCGGCCCGACGAGCGCCTTTTCCCAGTCCTTCATGCCACACCCTTCGCGACGCGCGCCGGCACGCCCAACAGCACGACGCCACCCTCGGACGACCGCACGACGACTGCGCCTGCACCGACGACGGTACCGGGCCCGAGCGCGAGGCCCTGCCGCACGACAGCGCCGGCACCGACATGGCAGCCCTCGCCCACCAAGACCTCGCCGCAAAGCAAGGCCCGCGGTGCGACATGGCACCACGCACCCACCTGGGCATCGTGCTCGACGACGGCAACAGTGTTGACGATGGCGCCCTGACCAATGCTCGCGCCTGTGTGGACCACGCAGCCGGGCAGCAATTGCGCATCTTCATGGACCTGCGCGAAGCGCGACACCACCGCCGAGGGATGGCGCACGCCGGCAAAGCGCCAGCCCTGGTCCATCAGCTGCTGCTGGATACGGCGCCGAAGCGACACGCGCCCGGCATCGGCCACCCGGCCGGCGCCGCCGATTCCGTTCGCGAGCAGCACCTCACTCGGCCGCTGGCTGGCCAGCACCTCGTCGCCGCCCAGCACGGGCAGGCCAAGCACCTGGCGCCCATGCAGCGCCGGATCGGCATCGGTGAAGCCGAGCACCTGCGCACCAGCGGCCATCAGCGCATCGGCCACCACGCGGGCGTGGCCCCCGGCACCAATGACGATGATGGGCGGCAGGCTGGTGCTCATGCCTCGATCGCCTCGTCGGCAGCGTAGTCGCGCCTTGCCGGCCGGCCGAGCACATCCCACCAGTCGAGCGGCGACAAGCCGCTGCCGGGCCGCTTGATGGCCAGCATGTCGGCACGCAGCACCTCGCCGGCGCGAATCGCCCGCGCCGCGACGATGCTGCGGCGTGCCACCGCGCGATTGGGCAGCTCGGCCACGGCCGGCATCTTGCGCGCCGAGCCCAAGGCCTGCTCGATGCAGCGAATGCCCTTCACCAGCTGGGTGAGTTCGCCAGGCTCCAGCGACGCGGCATGGTCCGGCCCGGGCAGGTTCCGGTCGAGCGTGAAGTGTTTTTCGATCACGCAGGCCCCGCGCGCCACCGCTGCGAGCGAAACCTCGACGCCCGATGTGTGGTCCGAGTAACCCACCGGCAGCCCAAAGGCTTCGGCCAGCGTGTCCATTGCACGCAGGTTCACCGCCTCGGCCGGCGCCGGGTACTGCGTCACGCAGTGCAGCAGGGTCACCTTGGCACGAAGCGCCGCCTGCCCCTGCGGGCTGGCGTAGGCGACGGCCAGTTGCTCGCGACCGCCGGGCTCACCCTGCCCGGTCAGGCCGAACGCGATCACGCCGAGCGCGGCCTCGATGTCGGCCAGCGTCGACATGCCGGTGGAGACGATCAGCGGCCGACCCAGGCGCGCCGCCTGCAGCAGCAACGGCCCGGCGGTGATGTCGCCGGAAGGGATCTTCACCGCCGGCATGTCCAGCGTGCCGAGAAAGGCCAGGCTCGCCTCGTCGAAGGCCGTCGACATGAAGCGGATGCCGCGCTCGCGGCAGCGCGCAACGAGGCTGGCATGGTCGGCTGGTTTCAGCTCGAGCGCGCGGAGCATCGCGAGCTGCCCGTCGTCCTGGCCGGTGTTGGCGACCTGGTAGGCGGCCTTGGCGGCGTTGGCGGTGACCAGCTCCTCGGCGCGAAAGGTCTGGAACTTGACCGCGTCGGCACCGCTGTCCGCGGCCACGTCGACGAGCTGCAGCGCGCGCTCGAGCGACCCATTGTGGTTGACGCCTGCCTCGGCGATGACGAAGCAGGAAGAGTTTCCGATCACTTGGCGCCCCCGACGAAATGAAAATGCTTCTGCAACAGGTGCCGAGGATCTTCGACGGCACGCAACGCACCGACGATGCGCGCGGCCGAGTGGCCGTCGCCATAGGGGTTCTCGACTTCGCGTCGACCTTCGGCCAGCGCCTGGGCGATGGCTTGAGAAACGGCGTCGCGCCGCGGGGCGCTATGCAGCACCGAAGCGGCGGCCAGGCGGCCGCGCTGGCGATCGCCGATGTTCACGGTGGGCACGCCGAACGATGGCGCCTCGTACAGGCCCGACGACGAGTTGCCGACCACCGCGTCGCACTGCGCCATCAGGCTCAGATAACGCAGCTGGCCCAGCGAGGCATGGGCCCTCACCCGGTCCGGCCGTTCGGCTGCCCAAGCGAGGAGCCGGTCGATCAGCGCACGGCCCCCGGTGTCGGCGTTGGGGTGGGTGAACCATGTCACGGTGCCAACGGGCTGCTCGTCCAGCGCCGCCAGCAGCTCTTCGAACTGCAGCAGGCCGTCTTCTGGATCAAGCGTGACCGGATGGAAGGTGACCAGCAGGTTGCGCTCGCCGAGCGGCGCGCCGAGCGCCGCCTGGAGCGCCAAGCGATCCAGCAGTGGCCGCCGGCGCAGGTGATCGAGGCCCGGACTGCCTACGACGTGCACGCTGGCCGGATCCTCGCCCAGCTGGCGCACGCGCTGCGCCGACTGCGCATTGGTCACGAAATGGAGGTGCGCCATCTTGGTGATGGCATGCCGGATCGATTCGTCGAAAGCACCTTCAGTGGTGTCGCCACCAGCAATATGGGCAAGCGGCACGTGGTGCACCAGACAAGCTTGCGCCGCCGCGAGGATCTCGAAGCGGTCGCCCAGAACCAGCGCGATGTCGGGCCGCAGGCGCTCCAGCGCTCCGGAGAAGCCGATCAGGCCGAGGCCCATCGATTTCGCGATGCCACCCGGCGTGTCGCTCGACAGCAGCATCTCCACGCGATCGGCGATCGGGAAACCGTCGCGCTCGATCTCGCGGACGGTGAGGCCGAACTCGGGCGACAGGTGCATGCCCGCGACCACCAGTTGCAGCTCGAAGTCGGCCGCTGCGGCCAGGTCATGCAGCACCCAGTACAGCAAGCCGTACTCGGCCCGGCTGCCGGTGAACACGCAAATGCGACGACGCGGCATGGGACCTTTTCAAGCCCCGAGGCGGGCGCTGCTCGGCAGGTTGATCACGCGCGCCTCGAGCCCTTCAGCCACCGGCAGCGGCATGCGCGGGCAGCTGGCGTACATCGGCAGCCGGTGCATCAGCGTCCACACCGGGCGCGCCATGTAGCCCGCTTCGTTCAGCGCAGCCAGCAGCGCGTCGCGCACGCCCTCGTCGGGCTCGTCGAGCAGCAAGGCATTGAGCCAGAAGTTGCCGCGCGTCTGCGGCGGCTCGTTCAGCATCGATACGTCGGCCACATCGGCGAAGGCCGCCGCGTAGCGCGCGGCCAGTGCGCGTTTGCGCTCGAGCGCATCGGGCAGACGCTCGAGCTGCGCACAGCCGAGCGCCGCGTTGATGTTGGGCAGCCGGTAGTTGAAGCCGACCTCGTCGTGGACGAAGCTCCAGCGGTGCGGCACGCGGGCCGTGGTGGTCAGGTGCTTGGCACGCCGACCCAGTTCGGGATCGTTGGTCAGCACGGCGCCGCCACCGCCGGTGGTGACGACCTTGTTGCCATTGAAGCTCAAAGCCGCAATGTGCCCCACATGACCGGTATGCCGGCCCTTGTAGTACGAGCCGAGCGATTCGGCTGCATCCTCCACCAGCACCAGGCCCCAGCGCCCAGCGACTTCGGCCAATGCATCCATGTCCGCCGGATGGCCGAAGACGTGCATCACGACCAGGGCGCGGATGACACGCCCGGATTGCATGTTGACGCAGCGCCCGCCCTGCACCTGTGCGATCGTGCCGAGGTAGGCGTCCAGCTTCGCCGCGTCTACCGCGAGCGAGACCTCCTCGGATTCGACGAAGTGCGGCACGGCGCCGGTGTAGGAGACGGCATTGGCCGTGGCGATGAACGTCAGCGCCGGCAGCAGCACTTCTTCGCCCGCTTGCACGCCGGCCAGCAGCAGGCAGATGTGCAGCGCGGCCGTGCCATTCACCGTAGCCACCGCATGCGCCATGCCGGTGAACGACTGCAGGTCACTCTCGAAACGGTTCACGTAGGAGCCGACCGACGACACCCAGCCGGTGTCGATGCACTCCTTCACATAGTCCCACTCGCGGCCCGCGAACTCGGGCTCGTGCAGGCCGATGGTCTTCTCAGCGGGCCCCAGCACGCTGCGCACCGCGGCCAGCACCCGCGCGGTCAAGGCGCCGGAGCCGGCCATGGCGGCGTCCTTGCCGGCCGTGGTCATCGTGTCCATGCCCATCAGATGTTGTAGGTACCCGCCTTGTAGCGGCGCAGGTTCGCCGGGTCCGAGAACCAAGCGATCGTTTCGCCCAGGCCGCGGCGCAGGCCATCGACACCAGCGTACTCGGGCTGCCAGCCGGCCAGGGCGCGCGCGCGGCTGTTGTCGGCCCACAGACGCTCGACCTCGCTCGCCGCGGGTCGCAGGCGCTGGTCGTCGCTGACGAACTCGACGTCTCGGCCCATGCATTCGGCGATCAGCTGGGCCGTGTCGCCCACCGAGATCTCGTAGTTGCTGCCGACGTTCAGCACCTGGCCGACGGCCGCGTCGGCCTCGGCCACGGCGACGAAGCCGCGCACCGTGTCCTGCACGTAGTTGAAGTCGCGCGTCGGGTGCACGGCGCCCAGCTTGACCTGGCGCGCGCCGCTGGCGATCTGGGTGATGATGGTCGGTATCACCGCGCGCGCCGACTGCCTCGGCCCGTAGGTGTTGAACGGGCGGATGATCGACACCGGTGTCCCGAAGGACGCATTGAAGCTCGCTGCGATCTGATCCGCGCCGATCTTGCTGGCCGAATAGGGGGATTGGCCCTGCAGCGGGTGTTCCTCGGTGATCGGCACGAAACGCGCCGTGCCGTAGACCTCGCTGGTCGAGGTGTGGACCACGCGCTCGACGCCCAGATCGCGCGCGGCCTGCACCACGTTGAGCGTGCCCTTGATGTTCGTGTCGACGTAGGTGTCGGGCGAATGGTATGAATACGGGATGGCGATCAGCGCCGCGAGGTGCAGCACCACGTCGCAGCCTTGCATCGCCGTGCGAACGCCGTGCGGATCGCGGATGTCACCGGCGAAGACCTCGAGCGAAGCCTTGACGTCATCGCTGCTTTCGTCGAGCCAGCCCCAGGAATTGAAGCTGTTGTAGTAGACGAACGCCTTGACCGAAACGCCCGAGCGCACCAGGTGTTCGACCAGATGCGAACCGATGAACCCATCGGCCCCCGTGACGAGTACCCTCTTGCCTTTCAGCTGCAAAACCTGACTCCTTCGGCGCGCTGCTCAGTCGGCGCGAACTTGCTCGATGGACAGTGTGACCATGAGTCGCAGGACATTTTCGCGCTTTTCCTCATCTTTGAAGTGAACGCGCTCTACGCCGACACCCGCCACGCGGCAGTCCCCGCCGACGATCTGCCGTGCTGTGAACAACGCCGTCGAATAGCAACCGACGATGAAGCCATAGGGCTCGCGCGAGAGGTAGAGCTCCAGCGGCTCGGTGACCTGTAGCCGGCGATAGGAGGGCCGCATGAAATCGTCCAGGTCGCTTTCTCGAGGGTGCGCCTTGTAGTGGATTTCCTTCACGCCGTGGCCGACGAGCCAGCGCTCGATGGTGGCCGCGATTTGCTCGCGGCCGGGCTGGTCGAGCAATCCCGAGCCGACCAACGGCTGGCCGATGACGAGCGCACGACCCGCGAACGCGGCCGACGGCCGCAGAGATGCATCCACCAAGGGCGCCAGCACGCGCACCCTGGCCGGGTCGTAGGGGTGGGGGAAGCCATCGAGCACGTAAATGCGGTCGACGAAGGGCGCGTCCGAGCCGATGCGGTCGCCCGCGAAGGGCGTGTAGGCCAGCAGCGGGCTGGCCATCCGCCGCAGGCGGCGCAGCTGTTGCGCGAAACGCCTGGCGCCGTTGAGCGGGTGACGCGACAGGTTCAACAGGCCATCGGGCAGGATGCGCGCGGCGCAGTGTTGCGCGCCCGTGAGCTTTGGCAACGCCTGCAGGAAGTAGTTGATCGCCTCGGTGTCGTAGACGGGGCTGTGCAGCACCAGCTCGCCCACCGGGCCCACCGCGGCGGCCACCGCGCGCAGGTTGGCCAGCGTGCGGCGCAGTCGGCCGAAGGGGCCGGGCAGCGGGTCGAAGCGTGGCCAGGGCATCAGCACCACGGCGTCCCAGTCCTCGCGGCGGATCATGCCGGCGAGCGCGGGGCGGTAGCAGACCAGCACCTGGCGCGCACCCGCCTCGTGGTCCAGCGCCACGCGGCGTGCCGCCAGGTAGTGCAGCGGCGAAGCCACGAAGTAGACGGCGGCGCGGGTCATGCTCCCCTGTGGCCGAGCAGGCGGCGGTAGACGGCGAGGTTGCCTTCGACCATCGCGTCGATCGAGAAATGGCGTTCGACCCAGTCGCGCCCGGCTGCGCCCATGCGCTGGCGCAGCTCGGCCGAGTCAAGCAGCGTGTTCAAGGCAGCGGCCAGGCCGGCCGCGTCGCCCGGCGTGACGAGCTCGCCGTTCAGCCCGGGCCGCACGATCTCGGGGATGCCGCCGGCCCGGCCGCCGACGATGGGCACGCCGCAGGCCGCGGCCTGCAGCAGCGCGACGCCCAGGCCTTCCATGAAGGCCGGGTGCGCCAGCAGGTCCAGGCAGGGCAGGATGCGGTCCATGTCGCGGCGGAAGCCAGGCAGTTGCACCCGGGCCGCGAGCAACGGGTCGGCGGCGACGCGCGCCGCCACCGCGTCGCGCAACGGCCCCTGGCCGAACAGCAACACCCGCGCCTCAGGGTGGCGGGCGAAGACCGCGGGCAGCGCGTCCAGCAAGGTGGCGTGGCCCTTGCGCTCGATGAACTGGGCCGCCATGCCGATGGACAGCGCGCCGTCGGGCAGGCCGAACGCTTGCTGGAACCAGGCGAGCCCGCCCTTGCCGGGGCGGTACTGCGCCGTGTCGACCGCGCTGGGCACGCAGCTGATGCGCTGCTCGGGCACGCCTTCGTGCAGCAGCACCTGGCGTATGCCCTGCGAGATGGTCACCACATGGCTGGGCAGGCGGTACTTCAGCGCCGCCCAGAGCCTGGCCTCGGGGTTGTCGACCCGCCGGCTCAGCACCACGGGCAGGCCCTGCAGCCGGCCCGCCACCGCGCCCCAGACGTCGGCGCCGCGGCGGCTGTGCAGGTGCAGCAGGTCGGGCCGCGTGTCGCGCATCAGGCGGCGCAGGCGGCCGACCAGGCCGATGTCGGCGTCGCCGCCCATGGCCATCTCGTGCACCGTCAACCCCAGCTCGCGCACCGCCGCGCCGATCGCGCTGCCCGTCGGGCAGGCCAAGGCCACCTGGGCACCGCGCTGGGCCAGACCGCGCATGAGAAAGACGACCTGCAACGCACCACCATACAGGTGCATGCCCGCTTCGACGTGCAGGACCTTCATGCGCCCGCCTGCGGCAATTGCAGCTGACGACGCACCTGGGCCATCACCAACTCGACCGTCCAATGCCGCATGCAGTGGTAGGCCCCGCCGCAGGTGGGGTGCCGGCGGCAGGGCGAGCAGTCCAACGGCTCGTAAAGGATGGCGGTGCGCGGTGTGCCGGCATCGAGGTAAGGCCGTGTCGAGCCGAACAGGCCCACCGTCGGCACGCCCAGTGCCGTGCCCATGTGGGTGAGGCCGGTGTCCACGCCTACGAGCAACGCGGCATCGGCGATCGCGGCGACGGTTTCGTCCAGTTTCAGTTGGCCGGTCAGGTCGAAAAGCGTTGGGGCCGAGGCGGCGATGCGCGCCGCGGCCTCTCGGTCGCCCGGGCCACCCAGCAGCACGGGCACCAGGCCCTCGGCCCGCAAGGCACCTGCCAGCGCTGCCCAGCGGTCCTCGAACCAGTGCTTTTGCGGCCGGGTGGTGAAGGGTGCCAGCACGGCGAAGCGCCCGGCGCCCGCGCCGACGGCCACGCCCGCCCGGGACATCGCCTCGCGCGCAGCGCGGCGCGGGCCCTCGCCGACCGCGAGGTCCAGATGAAAACTGCCGTCCGGCGCGCCCAAGTGGTCGGCCAGGTCACGGTATTCGTGGCTCATGCGCGGGTCGTCACCTTCGCGCGCGCCCACCCGCTCGGTCATCAGCCACTGGCTGCCCTCGCGCGACAACAAGCCCACCCGCCTGGGTGCGCCGGCCAGCCACCCCAGCAGGCCGCTCTTGAGCAGGCCTTGCGCGTCGATCACCAGGTCGAACTGGCGGCCGCGCAACCCGGCGCGAAAGGCGCGCACGGCGCGCCACAGGGTGCCCAGGCGACGCTCGTGCCAAAGTTGCTGCCACTGCGCGCGCGGCCAGACGATCACCTCGTGCAGCGCCGGGTTGTGGCAGAGCAATGGCACGGTGGCCGGCTCTGTGAGCCAGCTGATCTCGGCGCCGGGCCAGCGAGCTTGCAGGGCCGGGATCAACCCGGACGCCATCACGACGTCGCCGATCGCGCTGAGGCGAACCATCAGGATGCGCTGGGTGCCTTGCCCTGCGGTACTCGGCGGGCTCACGCGTCTCGACCACGGCGTGCGTGGCAGGGCAGGATGGACTGGGGCATCGACGGAATCGGGAGAACGGCTGGGCAGAGCGAAGGCGATTATCGGCGGCCGAATCGGGCCCGGGCGGGGGTGTGACACCTGCCCTGGGTCGGGCTTGTCAAATGAGCGATAATGACGCGTTGGCGGAGCCAACGCTCGCCGCAAGGTCGGCGTTTGTCTTCCTGCCGTTTCGAGTTCAGACAGTCAAAGGAGCTTACCCTGGCCAAGGACGATCCCAAGACCTCCATCGATGCAGGGGGTTTGCGTTACCGCTCGAAAGTGGCGGGTTCTCCCTTCTCCGCGACAGGCGCTTTCGGCGCCGCCACCATGTCGTGTTTCCTGTGCGGCAAGCACCGCCCCCGGGCGCAGCTGAAGTCGCGCAAACTGCTGGGCAAGGCCCAGGCGGTGTGCTCACCGTCCTGTAAGGAACTGGACGCAGCGCAGTCCTGACGAGCCCGCGGCCGCCTCACGGGCGGCCGCGCCCGTTTTGAAGTCGGCTTTCACTGTCAATGCCTGACACCGACGATCTCTCCGGCGAGGCATCGCCCTGGGCTGCCCTGCCCGAGGCGCCGATGATCCTCAGCAAGCGCGAGCGTGCCGCGGTGATCGCGCGCATCGAAGCGCTGATGGAGTATTGGGGCATCACGGTCGACGACCTGCTGGCCCCCACACCCGAGTACGAAACCCCGCCCGCAGCACCAGCGGGCCCGCTGCCGGTCAAATACCGCCACCCCGTCACCGGCGACACCTGGGACGGCCAGGGTACCCACCCCGACTGGCTGCGGCGCGCCCTGCTGCAAGAGGGCTTGCGGGTAGACGAGTTGAAGCCCTCGCCCGTCTCACCCCCGGCCACGCAGGCCGACCCCTCGGACTGAACCGCAACCCCGGCATCGGCGGTTGCGCCCGGTGCCCGCGTGCGACCACAATTGCCCGACCGTTCGCAGGACGGGTTTGCGGGAGACAGCGCGATGGCGATCGACAAGGCGGTGCTGGCCCTTCACGGGCCGATGAAGGCCAAGTACGGCGCCAGTGGGCTGGCCCGCATCGGCAAGGCACTGCGCGACCTGATCGCCGCCGACCAGCGCCGCGGCATTGACACGGTCGTGATCCATCTGGACGACGCCGCGGACATGGCACCCTACGGTGGCCCGACGCCCGCCTCGCCCGAAGCACGCTCGGTCAAGGCCGCCGTCGACCGCATTGCCCGTGCGGCCCAACCCCACTACCTGCTGCTGCTTGGCGGGCCGGACGTGATGCCGATGGTGCCCATCGTCAACCCGGCCCACGGCGGGCCCGACGGCGACTCCGACCGCACCGTGCCCAGTGACCTGCCCTATGCCTGCGAAGCCGCTTACAGCACCGATGCGAACCGCTTCCTGGGGCCCACGCGCGTCGTCGGCCGCCTGCCGGACATACCGGGCGCCAAAAAGCCCGACCTGCTGACCCGGCTGATTCGTGCGGCGGCCCGCGCCAGACCGCGCCCGCGCCACGACTACCAAACCAGCTTCGGCCTCACGGCGCAGGCCTGGGAGGCGTCCACGGCCTTGAGCCTGACCAACACCTTCGGCCACGCCCACAACCTGCTGACCGCCCCGCCCAAGGGGCCGCGTTGGACGGCGGCGCAGTTGGCGCCACGGGTCCACTTCATCAACTGCCATGGGGCCGACAGCGCCCCCGAGTACTACGGCCAGCCCCCCGGCAAGGACGAGTTCCCGGTGGCCCACCATGCCCGCTACCTGCGCGGCCACGTGTCGGCCGGCACGGTGGTGGCCGCCGAGTGCTGCTACGGTGCCCAGATCTACGACCCCAAGGATGCCGAGGGCCAGAAGGGCATCGCCCTCGCCTACCTCGAAGATGGCGCCGCGGCGGTCTTCGGCAGCACCACGATTGCCTACGGGCCCAGCGAGGGCAATGGCTCGGCAGACCTGATCTGCCAGTTCTTCGTGCAACAGGTGTTGGGCGGTGCGTCCCTCGGCCGGGCCGCACTGGAAGCCCGGCAGAAATTCGCCGGCGCGCGCACCCACCTCGACCCGTTCGATCTCAAGACGCTGATGCAGTTCTACCTGCTGGGCGACCCGTCGGCACAGCCGGTGAGCTTCAGCGCCCACGCGTTGACGCGCACCAAGGCCTTCAAGAAGGCCTTTGCGCACACCCAGGACCGCACGGTGCGCGGCCTGCGCCGCGAGCGCCTGGAACGAGAGGGGCGCCACCTGGGCAAGGCGCTGCCGGCCCTGCGCCGCTCGAGCAGTGTGCCTGGCGAGAGCGTGGCGGCGACACTCGATGCCATGACGAAGGAGTCGCGGCTGTCGGGCGAGTTGACGCGCCAGGCCTTCGACGTCGGCAGGAAGGGCACGCGGCGGGTGCATGTGGTCCACGGCTCGAAAGACGCCTGGGACGACGGCCAGCCGGTGCGGCGCGTGGTCGCGCTGGTGGCCACCGAGGAACACGGGCAACTGCTGCATGTGCGCCGACTCCACTCCCGCTGACGACGGGCTCGTCGAACTGACCGGCCGCGTCGAGCGCGCGGCGCTGGCGCAAGGCACCAAGAGCGCCCACGCCGGCATGGTGCTGGTGCTGGCCGACGGCCGGCGGCACGTGCTGCGGCGCGCCGGCGGCAATGCCTTTCGCGACCCGTATTTCGAGGCCATGGAGGGCCGCACGGTGTGCTTGCGCGGCCGGGTGCGCCCGGGCTTCTTCCTGATCGAGCCGGCCGACGACGGCGGCTGATCGATAGCCGGCGTCAGGCGATGCCGATGACCTTGTGCGTCTGGATCCCCAGGCGCCACTGGGGGTGCGCCAGGCAGTGCTCGATCGCCAGTTGCGTGTTGCGCGCGCGGTCTGGCCCGTCCATGGGCTGCAGGAAGAAATGTCGGAAGGCCAGTCCGGCGAACCGCTCGGGCATGGCCAGGGCCTGCGGGAACACCAGCTTGAGCTCGTCGCCTTGCGCCAGCACCAGCGGTGCATCGGCCTTGGGGCTGACGCAGACCCAGTCGAGCCCCCGGGGTGCCGGCTGGGTGCCGTTGGTCTCCACCGCCACCTCGAAACCCAGGGCGTGGAATGCATCGACCAGTGCCTCGTCCAGTTGCAGCAAGGGCTCGCCGCCAGTGCACACGACGAGCGGCCGGCCGGCACCTTCGCCGGTGGCTTGTGGCCAATGGGCCAGCACGGCGGCGGCCAGCGCGTCGGGCATGTCGAACTTGCCGCCACCCGGCCCGTCGGCGCCGACGAAGTCCGTGTCACAGAAGCGGCAGACCGCACTCGCACGGTCGGCCTCGCGCCCCGTCCAGAGGTTGCAGCCGGCAAAGCGGCAGAACACCGCCGCGCGCCCCACCTGGGCGCCCTCGCCCTGCAGGGTGTAGTAGATCTCTTTGACCGAGTACGTCATGGCGGATGCGGTCCAGTGCCGGGCTTCAGATGGCGCCCGCCGGCTCGGCGTCGCCGGTCCAGGCGATGGCACCGCAGCCTGGCGTCTCGAACAGGTCGACGCGCTGCACCTGCGGCAGGCGCGCCTGGGCCTGGGCCAGCACCCAGTGCGACAGGCTGGCAGTGTCGGCGTCAGGCAGGTCGGGTATCTCGTGCACGGCGTGGTGGTCCAGCGCCTTGAACACCGGCTTGAACTGTTCCTTCACGTCGCCGAAGTCCAGTGCCCAGCCGCGCAGTTCGTCCAGTGCCGCGCTCAGGTGCAGGCGCAGAGTGTAGGTGTGGCCATGCAGGCCGGCCAGCGCATGCCCCGCGGGCGCGTGGCGCAGGCGCACGGCGCTGTCGAGATGGAAGTCTTTCCAGATGCGGTGGGTCTGCCCGTCGTATTGAGCCCCGCAAGAGGCCGTCTCGTAGACAGTGACCGAGGCGAAGCCATCGAGTGTGGGCGACAGCTGTTGCCACAGCCAGCGGCTCAGCATCTCGCTGGTCGGGTTCTCCAGGCCTGGCAGCTCGTTGAGGCAGGCGTGGTTCAGCCGATGGTGCAGGGGCACCCAATGCTCGTCGAGCCGGTCCGCTGCTGCATACGACGGCTCGCCCGCCATCACGCGCGCATGAACCACCGCCTCGAAGCCGTGGCCGTGCATGCGCCCGCACTTGTGGCCGAGCGGCACATGCGGCAGGCGGTGGGCCGACTGGAAGCGGTAGCGGCGCCAAGCGAGCGCATGGCCTTGTGCATCGATCGTCACGCCGCTGCTGTCGGTGCTTTGCAGATCCAGTTGCCGAAGCGGTGGCAGCCCGGGCTGCGCGGCCAGCCAACGCGCGACCTGTTCGTCGCCAGGCTCCTGGATCAGTTCGTTGAGCAGGCGGTGGTCCAGCGCCGCGGCGGCTGCGGACAAGGCCGCGTGCAGTTGGCCGACCTCGCTGCCGGGAAAGCGGGCCCAGCCCAGCTCGGGGGCTGCGCGCACGCGGACGCGAAAGCCGTGGCCATGCAGGCGGCCCTTGCGGTGGCCCTCGACAGGCACCTGCAACTGCCGCGCGGACTCGAAGCCGGCCTCGGCGGCAAAGAAGTGGCGGGTCGACGACATGACGGCTGGTAAAGACAAACGGGCCAGCAGCGCATGCTGCTGGCCCGTTGTTTTAGTTGGTCGGGGTGGCGGGATTCGAACTCGCGACCCCTTGCACCCCATGCAAGTGCGCTACCAGGCTGCGCTACACCCCGACGAAGCTCGCATTATAGCCCGGCAAACGAGGCTAAAAGAGCAGCAGGTCGCGAATCGCCAACAACTCTTCGCGCACCTGCTCGACGCTCGGGTTGGCAGGCAACACCGGCAGGCGCAACTCGGACGTCGAGCCGTGACTCAAGGCGGCCATGGCCGGCACGCCGGTGGAAGACGCTGGCAGCATGTGCGGTGCGGGAAGCTCGGCCATGGCCGCTTCGTCCGCGGCCTCGCTGGCTGCCGCCTCGGTCAGCCGGTTGCGCGCTCCGCTAATCGTGAAGCCCTGGTCGTAGAGCAAATCGCGGATGCGTCGGATCAGCAGCACCTCGTGGTGCTGGTAGTAGCGCCGGTTGCCGCGGCGCTTCATCGGCTTGAGCTGGGTGAACTCCTGCTCCCAATAGCGCAGCACGTACGGCTTCACGCCGCACAGCTCGCTGACCTCACCGATCGTGAAGTAGCGCTTGGCGGGGATGGCCGGCAGGCGGTCGGGACCAGAGTCCATGGAATTCGGCGTGCGAAATCAAAGGCTTGCGTGAAGCCCTCAGACTTTACTCGAACTCCTCTGCGGGAGGCATGTCGCCTTGAACAATCGCTTTCAACTTGTGACTCGCGTGAAAAGTCACCACGTTGCGGGCCTTGATAGGAATCGGCTCGCCGGTGCGCGGGTTGCGGCCCGGCCGCGGCGCCTTGCGGCGGATGGCGAAGTTGCCGAAGCCCGAGAGCTTCACGTCGGTGCCCTGCACCAAGGCTTCGTTGACGATCTCGAAGAAGGCTTCGACCATGTCCTTGGATTCGCGCTTGTTCAGGCCCAGCCGCTCGAACAGCAACTCGGCCAGCTCGGCCTTGGTCAGGGTAGGCGTTTCGAGCGAAGGAAGGATGACGCGGTCCATCGGCTTGTCGTTGTCGGCGGTTTCGGCGGGAAGGTCGTCGGTGGTCATGGCAGGCTCGTGGGCGGCTCAGGCGCGCAGGCGCGCACCGTGGGCCGCCGTGGCGCGGGCCACGGCCTGCTGCACCGCGGCGTCGATGCGCTCGTCGGTCAGCGTGGCCTCGTCGTCGAGCAGTTCCAGCCGCACCGCCAGGCTGCGGTGGCCGCCCGGGATGTCGGCGGTCGGCGTGCCGGGCTTGTAGATGTCGAACAGCGTGGCGCGGCGCACGAGGCCGGCAGGGTCGGCCCGCAGCGCGCCCACCAGCGCGTCGTGCGCCACCTGCTCGGACACCACCAGTGCGACGTCCCGCAGGGCCGCCTGCTGACGCGGCACCGGGGCAGCCAGCGGCACCTCGCGGCGCTGCACGGCGGCCAGGTCCAGCTCGAACAGCATCGGCGCCTGCGGCAGCTCGTAGGCCTGACGCCACTTGGGGTGCAACTCGCCGACGTGGCCGATCACGGCACCGTCCAGTTCCACCGCGGCGCAGCGGCCAGGGTGCATCGCCGGGTGTGCCGTGGGCACGAACCGCGCCACGCGCGGCGCCAGCAGCGCTTCGACGTCCCCCTTGAGATCGAAGAAATCGACCGTGTTGTCGCCGAGTCCCCATTGCAGCGGCGCCGCCGGTCCATAAGCCAGGCCGGCCACGCGCTGCGGCTGGGCGATGCCCTGCACGCTGCTGTCGCCGGCGGCCACGCTGGCGTCGCGGCGGAACACGCGCCCCACCTCGAAGACACGCACCCGCGTCGCCTTGCGCGACAGGTTGTAGCGCAGCACCTGCACCAGGCTGCCGACCAGGCTGGAGCGCATCACCGCCAGCGGCGCGGCGATCGGGTTCAGCACCTTGATCGGGTCGGCGTTGCCGGCCAGCTCGTGCTCCCAGCGCTCTTCGACGAAGCTGAAGTTGATGGTCTCCTGGTAGCCCAGCGTGGCCAGCGCACGGCGCACCGCGTGCGGGCTGCGCTGCGCCTCGGCACGGACGCGCGCCATCACCGGCGCCAGCGGCGGCGTGGCGGGCAGGCGCTGGTAGCCGACCACGCGGGCCACCTCCTCGATCAGGTCTTCCTCGATCGCGATGTCGAAGCGCCAGCTGGGCGGCGTCACGGTCAGGCTGCCTTCGGCTTCGGTGAAGGGCAGGCCCAGGCGCTGCAGCACACCTGCGCATTCGGCCTGCGTGACCGGCATGCCGATCACCTTGGAAGCGCGCGCCACGCGCAGGGTCACCGGCCTGGCCTCGGGCAAGGCGCCCTGCCAATCGGTCATCGGGCCGGCCTCGCCGCCGCAGACGTCCTGCACCAGGCGGGTGATGTGCTCGATGTGCTCGACGGTCAGCGCGGGGTCGACACCGCGCTCAAATCGATGCCCGGCGTCGGTCGAGAAGGTGTAGCGGCGCGAGCGGCCCGCCACCGCGTGGGGCCACCAGAACGCGGCCTCGATGTAGATGTTCTGCGTGCCATCGGACACCGCGGTCGCGTCACCGCCCATGATGCCGGCCAGCGACTCGACCTGGGCCTCGTCGGCGATCACGCCGACCTGCTCGTCGAGCTCGATGGTGTTGCCATTCAACAGCTTCAGCGTCTCGCCCGCCCGGCCCCAGCGCACGGTCAGGCCGCCGTGGATCTTGTCGAGGTCGAAGATGTGCGACGGGCGGCCGAACTCGAACATCACGTAGTTCGAGATGTCGACCAACGGCGACACGCTGCGCTGGCCGCAGCGCGCCAGCCGCTCGACCATCCAGGCCGGCGTGGTGGCCTTCGGGTTGACGCCGCGCACCACCCGGCCGGAGAAGCGGCCGCACAGGTCGCTCGCCTCGACCTGCACCGGCAGGCGCTGGTCGTGCACCGGCGCCACCGGCGCGAAATGCGGCAGCTTCAGCGGCGCGCCGGTCAGGGCCGAGACCTCGCGCGCGATGCCGTAGACGCTCAGGCCGTGGGCGAGGTTGGGCGTGAGCTTGAGCGTGAACAGCGTGTCGTCGAGGTTCAGGTGGGTGCGGATGTCCTGCCCCAGCGGCGCGTCGGCGGCCAACTCGAGCAGGCCGCCGTGGTCGTCGGACAGCTTGAGCTCACGGGCCGAACACAGCATGCCGAAGCTCTCGACGCCGCGCAGCTTGCCGACCTTGATCTCGAAGGGCTGGCCGTCCTCTCCGGGCGGCAGACTGGCCCCCACCAGCGCCAGCGGCACGCGGATGCCCACGCGCGCATTGGGCGCGCCGCAGACGATCTGCAGCGGGCCGTCCTTGCTGTGCGGGCCGGCGTCGACTCGGCACACGCGCAGGCGGTCCGCATTGGGGTGCTGCTCGGCCTCGACGATCTCGGCCACGACGATGCCTGCAAAGCGCGGCGCCACCGGGCGCAGCTCCTCGACCTCCATGCCGGACATGGTCAGCAGGTCGGCCAACTCGGCGGTGGACAGCGGCGGGTTGCAGAACTCGCGCAACCAGGATTCAGGGAATTGCATATCGGCGATTCGGTCGATTCAGTCTTCGGTGTTCGGGGCGGCGGCCTGCAGCGTCATGAGGACACTGGCACAGATGTCACTGGAATTGCGAAAGAAAGCGCAGGTCGCCGTCGAAGAACAGGCGCAGGTCGTTCACCCCGTAGCGCAGCATGGTCAGCCGATCCGGGCCCATGCCAAAGGCAAAGCCGATGTAGCGCTCGGGGTCGAGGCCGAAATTGCGCACCACGTTCGGGTGCACCTGGCCCGAGCCCGCCACCTCGAGCCAGCGGCCTTTCAGCGGGCCGTGGGCAAAGGCGATGTCGACTTCGGCCGAAGGCTCAGTGAAGGGGAAGAACGACGGCCGGAAACGGATGGTCAGGTCGTCGGTCTCGAAGAAGTTGCGGAAGAAGTCGGCGAACACCGCCTTCAGGTCCTTGAAGCTGACGTTCTCGCCGATCCACAGGCCTTCGCACTGGTGGAACATGGGCGAGTGCGTGGCGTCGCTGTCGACGCGGTAGGTGCGGCCCGGCGCGATCACGCGGATCTCGGGCATGGCCTCGCCGCGAGCCAGCGCTTCGGCGTGGCGCGTCGCATGGGCACGCGCATAGCGCACCTGCATCGGGCTGGTGTGCGGGCGCAGGTTGAGCCAGCGGCCACCGTCGTCCTTCATGTCGACGTAGAAGGTGTCCTGCATCGAGCGCGCCGGGTGGTTCTCGGGGTTGTTCAGCGCGGTGAAGCTCATCCAGTCGGTCTCGATCTCCGGCCCGTCGGCGACGTCGAAGCCCATCGAGCCAAAGATGGCCTCGATGCGCTCCATCGTGCGCGACACCGGGTGCAGGCCTCCGAGGCCGGCCTGACGGCCGGGCAGCGTCACGTCCAGTGCCTCGGCCTTGAGCTGGGCTTCCAGTTCGGCGTCGGCCAGGGCCTGGCGGCGGGCGTTCAGCGCCGCCTCGATCTGCTGCTTGGTCTGGTTGATCTCGGCGCCACGGGCCTTCTTCTCGTCCGCGCTCAGCTGGGCCAGGCCCTTGAGCAACTCGGTCACGCGGCCGGCCTTGCCCAGGAAGCGGGCCTTGGCGTTTTCCAGCTCGGCCGGCGTTCCGGCAGCGGCGAAATCGGCCTGCGCGGCGCCCACCAGTTGATCGAGGTCGTTCATGCGTTCGAAGCGAGATCAAAAACGAAATAAAAAAGGCCGCACCTACAGGTGACGGCCTTGGGAGTGCGCGTGCGGCCTGCAGCGCGCCGTTGCCGGACGCGCCATCGACCTGCGACGGTATCAGCTCAGTTGGGCCTTCACCTTGTCGACGATGCCCGCAAAAGCGGCCGGGTCGTTGATCGCCATGTCCGACAGGACCTTGCGGTCGAGGTCGATGTTGGCCTTCTTCAGGCCGGCGATGAACTTGCTGTAGGTCAGGCCCAGACCACGCGTGGCAGCGTTGATACGGGCGATCCACAGTTGGCGGAAGACGCGCTTCTTGGTGCGGCGATCACGGTAGGCGTACTGGCCCGCCTTCATCACCGCCTGCTTGGCGATGCGGAAGACGTTCTTGCGACGACCACGGAAGCCCTTGGCCAGGGCCAGGATCTTCTTGTGACGGGCGCGGGCGGTGACACCACGTTTGACGCGAGGCATGTTGGTTTCCTTTCAGTCCGTCAGAAGATCAGAGGCCAGCGAAGGGCAGCATCGCGGCGATGTGGCCCATGTTGGTCTCGTGCACGTTGGCGGCGCCACGCAGATGGCGCTTGTTCTTCGTGGTCTTCTTGGTAAGGATGTGGCGTTTGAACGCCTGACCGCGCTTGACGGTGCCACCCGGACGGACGCGGAAGCGCTTCTTGGCCCCGCTCTTGGTCTTCATTTTGGGCATGACTGCTCCTTATCAATTGCCTCGGCTGGGCGGTCGGCGCGGATGCGCCGGCACTTGATGGCCTGCCAAGGCTTCTGCTTCAACCCGGCGGCGACCAAACCACCGGGCGAATCCTTCAAGACTTCAAATCAACGCTTCTTGGGCGCCAGCACCATGATCATCTGGCGGCCTTCGAGCTTGGGCATGTGCTCCACCACTGAGACGTCGGCCAGTTCGTCGCGGATGCGCTCGAGCAACCGCATGCCGATGTCCTGGTGGGTGATCTCGCGGCCACGGAACCGCAAGGTCACCTTGCCCTTGTCACCGTCCTCGGCGATGAAGCGGCGCAGATTGCGCATCTTGATCGCGTAGTCGCCTTCGTCGGTGCCAGGGCGGAACTTGACTTCCTTGACTTCGATGACCTTCTGCTTGGCCTTCGCTTCGGCGGCGCGCTTCTGCTCCTGGTACTTGAACTTGCCGTAGTCCATCAGCCGGCAAACCGGCGGATCGGCGGTGGCGGCAATCTCGACCAGGTCCACGTCGGCTTCGGCTGACATGCGCAAGGCGTCCTGAATGCTGACGATGCCCAAGGGCTCGTTCTCGACGCCGTTCAGGCGCACGTTCAGGGCGGTGATCTCGCGGTTCAGTCGATGCTTGCGCTCGACGTTGGGCATCCGACGGTCGGCAAAGGTAGCGATGGTTCAAACCCCTCAAACAGGCCCTGAGGCAAGTGCAGGACCCGACAAATACGTTCGGCGAACGAAAACCGAGGCAAGACCTCAGACCTTGGCCGCGATGTCGCCTGCGAGCTTCGACTGGAAGTCTGCGAGGGACATCACGCCCAGATCCTGGTTGCCTCGGGCGCGCACCGCGACGGCCCCGCTTGCCTTTTCCTTGTCGCCAACGACGAGGATGTACGGGACCTTTTGCAACGAATGCTCCCGTATTTTATACGTGATCTTTTCGTTGCGCAAATCGGCCTGTGCTCTAACCCCTTGTTTTTTCAGCGTTTTCACGACGGAATCGACGTAGTCCGCCTGGGCGTCCGTGATCGACGTGACCACCACCTGCGCAGGCGCCAGCCAGGCTGGCAGCGCGCCGGCGTGCTGCTCGATCAGGATGCCGATGAAGCGCTCCAGGCTGCCGACGATCGCCCGGTGCAGCATGACGGGCGTCTGCCGCTCACCGGACTCGGCCACGTATTCGGCCCCCAGGCGCTCGGCCATGAAGAAGTCGACCTGCATCGTGCCGCACTGCCACTCGCGGCCCAGGGCGTCCTTGAGCGTGTATTCGATCTTCGGGCCGTAAAAGGCGCCATCTCCCGGCGAAATGACGAATTCGCAGCCCGAACGGCGAAGCGACTCCATCAGTGCATGCTCGGCCTTGTCCCAGCTTTCCTCGGCACCAATGCGCTGCTCCGGCCGCGTGGCGACCTTGTAGAGGATGTTCGTGAAACCGAAGTCGGCATAAACCTTCTGCAGCAGGGCCGTGTAGGCCACGCACTCGTCGAGGATCATGTCCTCCGTGCAGAAGATGTGGCCGTCGTCCTGCGTGAAGCCGCGCACCCGCATGATGCCGTGCAGACCACCCGTGGGCTCGTTGCGGTGGCACTGGCCGAACTCGCCGTAGCGCAGCGGCAAGTCACGGTAGCTCTTGATGCCCTGCTTGAAGATCAGGATGTGGCCTGGGCAGTTCATCGGCTTCAAGGCGTAGTCGCGCTTTTCCGACTCCGTCGTGAACATGTTCTCCCGGTACTTCTGCCAGTGCCCCGTCTTCTCCCACAGCGACTTGTCCAGGATCTGCGGGCCCTTGACCTCGAGGTAGCCGTTGTCGCGGTAGACCTGCCGCATGTACTGCTCGACGCATTGCCACACCGTCCAGCCCTTGGGGTGCCAGAACACCGTGCCCGGCGAATGCTCGTCGAGGTGGAACAGGTCGAGTTCCTTGCCGAGACGCCGGTGGTCGCGCTTCTCGGCCTCTTCCAGCATCGTCAGGTATTTCTGCAGGTCGTCCTTGCTGGCCCAAGCCGTGCCGTAGATGCGCTGCAGCATTTCGTTGCGGTGGTCGCCGCGCCAGTAGGCGCCGGCCACCTTCATCAGTTTGAAGTGCTTGAGCTTGCCCGTGCTGGGCACGTGCGGGCCGCGGCAGAGGTCTTCGAAGGCGCCCTCGCGGTACAGCGACACGTCTTCGCCGGCAGGGATCGAACCGATGATCTCGGCCTTGTAGTGCTCGCCCAGGCCTTTGAAATAGGCGACCGCCTCGTCGCGCGGCAGCACGCGGCGCTCGACCTTCTCGTCCTTCTTCGCCAACTCGGCCATCTTGGCCTCGATGGCGGCCAAGTCTTCGGGCGTGAAAGGGCGCTTGTACGAGAAGTCGTAGTAGAAGCCGTTGTCGATGACCGGGCCGATCGTCACCTGGGCCTCGGGGAAAAGTTCCTTCACCGCGTAGGCCAGCAGGTGGGCCGTGGAGTGACGGATCATCTCCAGCCCGCCGGCGTCCTTGTCCGTCACGATCGCCAGGGCCGTGTCGGAATCGATCAAATGGCTGGTATCGACGAGGCGCGCTTCGGCGCCCTGGCCAATGCGGCCGCCCAGCGCCGCCTTGGCCAGGCCGGCGCCGATCGACGCGGCCACCTCGGCCACCGTCAGCGGGCCCGGGAATTCACGCTGAGAACCATCGGGCAAAGAGATCTTGATCATGGGGTGTTCCAGAAACGAAAAAACGCGGCTGACAAGCCGCGTTTCGTGAGAAGGAAGTAAGGACGAGTCCGAACGAGCCGCGGCCGACTAGAGAAAAACTCCAAAGGTCGTAGTTCGCGGTGTCATAACCCGTGCTGCCTTTCCTGCTCTTGATGCTGGGAGAAGCCCACATTGTATGGCGAGCCCGCCGACGTGGCAAAGCGGGTGGCTACAAGGCTTCGGCCTCGACCGGCGCCCCCGACGCCACCACTGTCGCGAACTCGTCGGCCAACCGCTGCCCCTCGGCCAACGCGCGCCGCCACGCGGCCTGGCGCGCTTTCAGGTCGGTGCCGTAGCGCTTGAAATCACCCCGGTCGGGCAGCTTGCCGCCGGGCAAGGTGGCCACCCAGGCGGGGTCGGGCGCCAGAACGACCAGCCGGTCCAGCGCCGGTGTGGCGCGGTGGCGGTGACGCAAGGCCTTGTCCAGCCAGCCCGGCACCACGGCCGCCTGAAAGTGGGGGTACAGCGCCAAACCGCCCTCCCCGAGGCCGTCGTAGCGCCAATGCAGGTGGTAGTCGGTGATGCCGCCATCCCAGTAGGCACCCGGCGGGGCGCCCGGGACGTCGTGCACGGCCTGCATCCAGAACGGAATGGAGCAGCTGGCCATCACCGCGGGCACCAGGTTGTCCACGCTCAATCTCACGCTGCGGGAGCGGAAGTCGTTCAGCGGCAGAGGCAACTCGTCGCGTGGGTCCGAGAACACCACGCGCTCCATCCAGCCGCCCAGCGCCCGTCGTGACACCGCGTTGGCGGCAAACGCCGTCAGGAACCCCAGCGGCGTGGCGAGCCGGTGCTCGCGCCGCAGCAGGTGCCGGCCTCGGCTTGTCACCACATGCAGGCGCCAGTGCGGGTGGGCCAGCAGTTCGGCTTCGCGGCCGTCGAAGTGGCGGTGCAATGTGTCCGCGAAGTCCTGGCTCACCGAGCGGGGCGTGGGCGCTCGGCCGCCCGCGCGGGAATAGTCGCTCTCGATGTAGTCCTCTGCCAGGCGCTCGAGCGCCTGATCGGCATGACTCAGGCAGGCTGCCGCCATGCGCCAGGCGCCCACAGAAGCGCCAACCAGATGGACCGTTTCGCGCGAGCGCGGCAGCCATTGGCTGAAGAGGTAGCGGTCCAACCGGTTCAGCGCCAAGCCCTTGGGGCCGCCGGCGGCGGCCGGCACGACACGCACGTCCTGCGGCTGCAGGCCGCGCTCGCGCAACTGCGCGCGCGCCGAGGTCCCTGCCAGGATCCGCAGCGCCCTGTTTCGATCAGCCATTTGCGCCATGCCATTCCATGCGTTAGGGGGAGTATCCCCTTCCGGAACCGCTCATCTGCCCGGCGATAATCGATGGATGACCACGTCGCCCCCTTCGCAGGACGCGCTTCGCCCGCATGGCACGCTGACCCGCTACTACGAGAACAAGGAACAGCACCGCGCGTTCGTGCAGGCCATCTTCGACGGCACCGCCGTCGACTACGACCGCATCGAGCGCATCCTCGCCCTGGGCAGCGGCCCCTGGTACCGCCGCCAGGCGCTCGCCCGCGCGGGGCTGGCCGCCGGCGCCAAGGTGCTTGACGTGGGCACCGGCACCGGCCTGGTCGCGCGCGAGGCATTGGCCCTGATCGGCCCGACCGGCTCGCTGGTCGGGGTCGACCCCAGCCCCGGCATGCTCGGCCAGGCCCAGTTGCCTGGCGTGGAACTGCTGCAGGGCTTTGCCGAGAAGCTGCCGCGGCCGGACGACAGCGCCGATTTCCTCAGCATGGGCTATGCGCTTCGCCACCTGAGCGACGTGCGGCCGGCGTTTGCCGAATTCCACCGCACGCTCAAGCCGGGCGGGCGCCTGCTCGTGCTCGAGATCACCAAGCCCGCGTCGCGCTGGTCGACCTGGCTGCTCAAGGCCTACATGCGGCTGGTGGTGCCCGCCGCGGCCTGGTTCGTGAGCCGGGGCGCCGACACGCCCAAGCTGTGGCGCTACTACTGGGACACGATCGAAGCCTGCATCCCGCCGGACGCGGTGATGCACGCCCTGCGCGAAGCGGGCTTCACCGACGTGCGGCGCCACGTCGAGCTGGGCATCTTCTCCGAGTACACCGCGACCAAGCCCGCCGACGCATGACGCTGCCGGTCTCTTCGACAAACACCTGCGCACCTGCACCCGGCACCGCCGACTACGATGTGATCGTCATCGGCGGCGGCCCCGGCGGCTCGACCGCTGCGGCACTGCTGGCACGCCAGGGGCGCCGCGTGCTGCTGGTGGAAAAATCCCGCCACCCACGCTTTCACATCGGTGAGTCGCTGCTGCCCGCCAACGTGGCGCTGTTCGACAAGCTGGGGCTGCGCGAGCAGGTCGAGAAGATCGGCATGCCCAAGTGGGGCATCGAGTTCGTCTCGCCGGACCACGCGCACCGCAGCTTTCTCGAGTTCGCCGACGCGTGGGACAAGTCCATGCCCTATGCCTGGCAGGTGCGGCGCTCGGACCTGGACGAGCTGATGTTCCGCCACGCCGAGGCCTGCGGTGCCCACACGCTCGAAGGCTGCCGCGTCGGCGACGTCGGCGTGGACGCCGACGGTGCCTGGGTCCAGGCCCGGCTGGACGATGGCAGCGAGCGGCGCTGGCGTGCCCGCTATGTGATCGACGCCACCGGCCGCGACGCCCTGCTGGCCGGCCAGCGCAAGACCAAGCGCAAGATACCCGAGCACAACAGCGCCGCCCTCTACGGGCATTTCAGCGGCGCCGAGCGCCTGCCAGGCAAGCAGGAGGGCAACATCAGCCTGTTCTGGTTCAAGCACGGCTGGTTCTGGTTCATCCCGCTGGCCGACGGCACGACGAGCATCGGCGCCGTCTGCTGGCCCTACTACCTGAAGTCGCGCGACAAGCCGCTGAAGGACTTCTTCGCCGACACCATCGCGATGTGCCCGCCGCTGCAGGCGCGGCTGGCCCATGCCACGCTCGTCGGCGACGCGGTGCATGCCACCGGCAACTACTCCTACGCCAGCACCGAATGCTGTGGCGAACGCTTCGCGCTGGTGGGTGACGCCTTCGCCTTCGTCGACCCGGTGTTCTCTTCGGGCGTGTACCTGGCGATGAACGGCGCCTTCGCCGTGGCCGACCTGGCCGCCGCCACGCTGGACGAGCCGCGCCAAGCTGCCGCGGCCCGCCGGCGCTACGAGCAGCTGATGCGCGATGGCCCCAGGATCTTCGGCTGGTTCATCTTCCGCGTCACCAACCCGACGATCCGCAACCTGTTCATGCAGCCGACCAACCCCCTGCGGGTCAAGGAAGCCGTGCTCTCGCTGCTGGCGGGCGACGTGTTCGGCAGCACACCCATCTGGCGTTCCATCTTGGTCTTCAAGTTCATCTACTACGTCTCGCAACTGGCGCACCCGCGGCGCAGCTTCGCCGCTTGGCGCCGCCGCCGCGCCAACATCCGCGACCTGGGCCCGACCAAGGGCGAGAACGTGATGGAGGCCGCATGAGGGCCGCCGCAGCGCTGCGCGCCATGCGCGTGACGGACCTGGCGCAGGCGCGCACACTCCACGACGAGGGCAGCTGGCTCGGCGCCATCGGCTACCAGCCGCCCGCACTGGGTGCGGTGCCGCTGGCCACCGGGGTGGGCTTTCGCGCCCTGTCACCCAATGCCGCCGAGCTCGACGCCTGGTTGGCCGGTGTCCCCGTGGGGCAGGGCGAGCTCGGTGCCGTGCGGTGGCACACCGATGGCGACTGGCTCTTCGGCGCCTACGACAGCACGCCCGAACAGGCCGAGGCCGGCCTGGGCCACCTGGCGCAAGAGGCCTACAACGGCATCTTCCGCGCGCTCGAGGCCGCGGGCACGCCCCACCTGGTGCGGCTGTGGAACTACCTGCCCGCGATCAACCGCGAACAATCGGGCCTCGAGCGCTACCGCCAGTTCAACCTCGGCCGCCAGCAGGCCTTCCTGGACGCCCGGCGCGACGCCTTCGCTGGCGCCCCGGCCGCCTGCGCCCTGGGCACCCGCGACGACGGCGCCTTCCGCGTGCGCTTCCTGGCCGGGCGCGCGCCGCCGCTGCCGCTGGAAAACCCCCGCCAGGTGCCAGCCTGGCGCTACCCCAGCGAGTTCGGGCCGCGCAGCCCCACGTTCTCGCGCGCGGTGCTGGTGCCGACCTCGGCCGACAGCCTGACCCTGCTCATCTCGGGCACCGCCAGCATCGTCGGCAGCGCCAGCGTGCACCCCGGCGACGTGACGGCCCAGACGGAAGAAACCTTGCGCAACCTGCAGGCCGTGATCGGCGCGGCGCACGAGCGTGGCACGGCACGCTTCGAGCTCGCGGACATGTCCTGCACGGTGTACGTGCGCCGTGCCGCCGACGCGGAGCAGGTGCGCCGCAGCTTCGAGGCCGCGGTGGGGGCCAGCTCGCATGCCGCGCGACGCGCCATCTACCTGCAGGCCGACATCTGCCGCAGCGACCTGCTGGTCGAGATCGAAGCCCACGCCAGCGCGGCCGGGGCACTGGCGTGACGACGGCCCGCGGCTCGCGCCAGCACGCAAGGCTGGCGGTGGTGTTCGGCGTGGCCTTCGTCGCGCTCGGCGCCGCGCACGCCGAAGACAAGCCGTTGTGGGAACTGGGCCTGGGTGCCGGGGTGCTGACGCTGCCGGACTACCGCGGCTCCGACCAGTCGCACACCTGGTGGCTGCCGGTGCCCTACGTCGTCTACCGCGGCGAGTTGTTCAAGGCCGACCGCGACGGCGCCCGCGCCACCTTGCTCGACACCGAGCGCAGCGAACTCAGCCTCAGCCTGGCGGCCAGCGCGCCGACCGACAGCGCAGACAACCGCGCGCGCCAGGGCATGGCCGACCTGAAGCCCACCCTCGAACTCGGCCCGGTGTGGAGCTACACCCTGCTGCGCGACGACCACCACCGGCTGGATGTCCGCTGGCCGGTGCGCGGCGTGTTCAGCGTCGAGTCGTCGCCCCGGCACATCGGCTGGGTCAGTGCGCCGCACCTCAACCTCGACCAGGACTGGGGCGGCTGGAACCTCGGCCTGCTCGCCGGGCCGCTGTTCGGCGACCGGCGCTACCACGAGCACTTCTACGGCGTGGCGGCCAGCGAGGCCACGGCCGGCCGCCCTGCGTTTCGCGCCTCGGCCGGCTACGAAGGCTGGCAGGCCACCGCCGCCCTGTCCCGCCAGAGCGGCAACTGGTGGATGGGTCTGTTCATGCGCCACGACCAGGTGGCCGGCCATGGGGTCGCCGACAGCCCGCTGGCGCGCGACCGCCATCCGTTCTCGGCCGGCGTGGCGGTGAGCTGGATCTTCTCGCGCTCGTCGCAGCTGGTTGCCGCAGAGCATTGAAGGCCTGGCGCGATGAACCACTGGCTGCTGCGCCCGCTGATGCTCGCCCTGCTGTGGCTGCAGTTGCTGCTGCTCGGTCTGATCTCGCTGGGCTGGAACCTGATCGCCGTCCTGCTCTACCCCTTGCTGCCGCGCCAGCGCGGCCTCGAGCTGGGCCGGGCCGGCATCTCGCGTGGCTATGGCGCGTTCTGGCACCTCGCCAACGCCTCGGGCATGCTGAGGATGGACGCCTCGGCACTGGACCCGCTGCGCGACGAGCCCGGCCTCATCGTGGTGGCCAACCACCCCAGCATGCTCGACGCGCTGATGCTGGTGGCACGGCTGCCGCGCAGCGCCTGCGTGATGAAGGCCAGCCTGGTGCGCAACCCTTTCCTCGGCGCGGGCGCCCGGCTGGCACGGTACATCCGCAACGATTCCGCCCTCGGCATGGTCCGCCATGCGGTGGCCGACCTGAAGGCCGGCGGCCAGCTGGTGCTCTTCCCCGAGGGCACGCGCACCACACAGCCGCCGGTCAACCCGTTCCGCCCCGGCTTCACCGTCATCGCCAAGCTGGCGGGTGCGCCGATCCAGACCGTCATCATCGAAACCCGCTCGCCCTACCTCGGCAAGGGCTGGCCGCTGTGGCGCCTGCCACCGCTGCCGATCGCGTTCTCGGTGCGCCTGGGCCGGCGCTTCGAGCCCTCGGCCGACCCGGCCGCGCAGTTGCGCGAGATCGAGGCCTACATCGCCCAGGAAGTGGGCCGCTGAAGCCCCTGCCGCAATGAGCCCTCCCACGCCTTCCACCCGCCAGCTGGTGCTGATCCCCAGCTACAACACCGGCCCCAAGCTGGTCGAGACGGTGCAGTCCGCACGCGCCCAGTGGAGCCCGGTGTGGGTCGTCGTCGATGGAAGCACCGATGGCAGCGACCGCGCGCTTGCCGAAGCCGTGGCCGGCGACGACGGCGTGAAGATCCTGGTCCTGGCGCAGAACCAAGGCAAGGGCGCCGCCGTGCTGCATGGCCTGCAGGCCGCGCGGGCCTCTGGCTTCGAGCAAGCCCTGACCATGGACTCGGACGGCCAGCACCCCGCCGCGCTGATCCCGGCCTTCATGGCCTTGGCCGCGCGACGGCCGGACGCGATGATCCTCGGGCGCCCCGTCTTCGACGCCAGCGCGCCGCTGCTGCGGGTGCGTGGCCGCAAGGTCTCCAATGGCTGGACCAACCTGGAAACGCTGGGCGCCGGCATCGGCGACTCGCTCTACGGTTTTCGCGTCTACCCGATCGACGCGCTGATCGCGGTGATGCGGCGCCAGCCCTGGATGCGTCGCTTCGACTTCGACACCGAGGCCGTCGTGCGGCTGGCCTGGCGCGGCGTGAAGCCCATCAACGTGGATGCACCAGTCAAGTACCTCAGCGCCGAAGAAGGCGGCGTCTCGCACTTCCGCTATGGGCGCGACAACCTGCTGCTGACCTGGATGCACACCCGTCTGGTGCTCGAATTCCTGCTGCGCCTGCCGCTGCTGGCCTGGCGCCGCCTCACGGGCCGGCCCCCCTTCCAGGCCTGACGCTGCCCTATTCCGCCACCACGAGGTTGCGCGTGGTCGGGTCGGTGACGATCTCCTTGACCTTGTCGTCGGCACCGAACACCACCTGGAATTCGGCGAAGCTGCTGAGCCAGAAGCGCCAGGTCTTGGCCGACAGGTTCGGGTTCTCGCTGCTGACCGGGTAGCCGACCGACATCAGCACCTGCTCGCGCGTCATGCCGGGTTGGACTTGCGCGGCCTCGATCGCCTTGCGAACGGCGGCCGGGTAGCTGGCAATCTTCTTGCCGGGGTCTTCTGCCACGATGTAGCGCTTGGCGAACGTGGTCATGTCGAGTTCACGGCTGTAGTCGTTGCCGATCGCCTGCTTGCCCCCAGGGAGGTTGACGTAGACGCGGTAGCGCCCGTACTCCAGCGCCTTGATCGGCGTACCGACGGGAACCACGCGCTTGCCGGATTCCGCATAGTTGATGTCGCTGATCCACTTGCCGTCGGTGCGCATGTTGCAGCACAAGAAACCGTCGGCCGGCTCCGGCAGGGCCTGGGCCAGGGCAAAGATCGGCAGACCGGCCAGCAGGCAGGCCGCGACATGGCGTTTGGACATGATCCCCTCCTCCTCTTGCGGCCCCTTGGCCGCGACCACGAGAAGGGAACTCTAACGCAGCAGGCCAGCGGTATAGCGAACGGGGCGCAACCGCTTGGTCAGGCCATGCCACCGTTGATCGAGATGACCTGGCCGGTGATGTAGCCCGCCTCGGGGCCAGCCAGGAAGGCGGCCAGTGCGGCCACCTCGTCCGGGCTGCCGGCGCGGCCGGCGGGCACCATCGTCGCGATGGCCTTGGCGTCGAACACCGCACCCGCCATCGGCGAGTCGATGATGCCGGGGGCAATGGCGTTGACCGTCACGCCGCGGGCGGCCAATTCCAGCGACAGCGCCTTGGTCGCGCTGTTCAACGCGCCCTTGGCCGCCGCGTAGTTGACCTGGCCGCGGTTGCCCATGATGGCGGCGACCGACGAGATGTTGATCACACGCCCCCAACGGGTGCGCAGCATGGGCAGCAGCAAGGGGCGCGTGACGTTGAAGAAGCCGTCGAGCGAGACGTCGATCACGCGGTGCCACTGCTCGGCGCGCATGCCGGGGAAGACAGCATCGTCGTGGATGCCGGCGTTGTTGACGATGATCTGCACCGGCCCTGCGGCCAGCATCTGCGCGCAGGCCGCTTGCGCTGCCGCGGCGTCGGTCACGTCGAAGGCAAGGGCTTGGGCGGCACCGCCGGCGGCGACGATCTCGTCCGCCAGCACCTGCACCGCGTCCAGCCGCGTGTTGGCATGCAGCAGCAGGGCCGCGCCGTCGCGAGCCAGGCGCCGCGCCATGGCCGCCCCGAGGGCGCCGCTGGCACCGGTGATCAGGCAGCGCTTGCCCTGCAGCGCGGTCATGACGCCGCCCCCACGCCCGCCGCGGCGGGCACGAGCGGGCTGTTGAGCACCACGGTCACACGGCCCTGGGCCACGCAGTCGCCTTGCCCATCGGACAAACGAAAGCCGTAGAGCAACTGGCGCGCGTCGCCGGCAAGCCGCTCGGCCTCGATGCGCAAGGGGCCGGGCAGGTCGTCCAGGCGCCAGCGCGACAACCGCACGCCGCGCGCGCTGGCCAAGAAGCCGGGCACCGGCCCGCTCGTCACGCCGGCCGCTTCGGCCCGCAGCGCGCCGTGCAAGGCCGTTGCCTGCGCCGCGTACTCGATCGCATGACTGGCCATCAGACCGTGGGCGCTGCGCAGCGGGTGTGCTGCATCGGCATGGTTGCTGGCGCTGCACACCACGGTGTCGTCGGTCCAGCCCAGCAGGCAGTCCAGCAGGCACATCGCGCTCTGGTGCGGCACGCGGGCAGCGATGCCGGCATGGTCGAGAACGGCCGGGGCCGCGGCGATCGGGCGGCTCATCCGCCGCGCCCTCCCGCCACGGTCACCACCAGGCGCTGGCTGCCCTGCCCTTCGAGCACGACCCGGGCACCGCGCCCGGCCGCGACGGCTTCGAGCAGCGGCAGCACGTGCGCGGCAGGGATCGCCCGGCGCAAGCCGTCCAGTTCGGGCACGCGGCACGGCGTGACGGCCTCGTCCGGCAAACCGGCCTCGATGCACCACGCGGCGGCGCCGCCCTCGCCGCCAGCCGGGGCCAGCAGCAACGCGACGCCGAAGGCATCGGGCGCCGGGCGCTGGGCCCGAAGCGGCTCGACATAGGGAATGTCGGACGCCACCAGCAGCACCGGCCGGCCGCTGGTCGCCACCTGCGCCACCGCCTCCAGCAGGCCGGCGGAGAAGCTGGCATCGAAGGCGCACAGGCTGGTCGACGCGGCGCGCGAGGCGGTCGCGATGTGCCAGTAGCCCGCCGTCGCGTTGTGGACCGAGTTGGTGAAGCGGGTTGGCGAGACAGCGCGCTCCGGCGCGGCCAGCGCTTCGCACAGCGCATGGCAGTTCAGCGTGTCGCCGCTGGACGAGGTGAACACCGTGGCCAGGTGGCCGAGGTCGACGGCATGGCCTGCGGCCGCGGCCATCTCGATCGCCTGGTCCGCCACGCCGAGCGACAGCTTGACGATGGCGCCCGCCCGCCGGCGTTCGGCGGCCGGCAGGCGGGCGGGCGGCGGCAGCGTCGTGGGGGCGCCGACCCAGGCCGCTGGGTCGGCGAGGCTTGCCGCTGCCTGCTGCCAGCCGCTCAGGCCGGGGCCGAGGACGCCCAGGCCCAGCACGCGGATGCACAGGCCGCTGTTCATTCGGCCGCCCCGAAGACCAGGCAGGCGTTGGAGCCGCCGAAGCCGAACGAATTGCTGGCCACGGTGCGCAGCGCCGCGGCGCGCCCGGCGGTCAGGTAGTGGGCGGACAACGCCGGGTCCGGGGCCTGCAAGGTCGTGCCGCCGGGCATCCACCCGCGCTGCAACGCCAGCATGGCGATGCCGGCTTCCAGCGCACCGGCCGCGCCGAGCGTGTGGCCGGTCGCGCCCTTGGTCGAGCTGCACGGCGTGTCGGGGCCCATCACCGCACGCACGGCCTGGTCTTCCGCCGCGTCGTTGTTCGGCGTCGCGGTGCCGTGCAGGTTGAGGTAGTCGACGCCGCCTGCCGCCAGGCCTGCCTGCGCCAGGGCCTGCTGCATCGCCGCGGCAGCGCCCGCGCCGTCGGGCAGCGGCGTGCTCATGTGGTGGCCGTCGCTGCTCTCGCCCACGCCGAGCAGCCAGGCCGCCGGCGCCTCGGCCCCGCGTTCCAGCAGCGCAAAGGCGGCGGCTTCGCCGAGCGACAGACCTTTTCGGGCGGCGTCCCAGGGCCGGCAGATCTCGGGCGACAGCAGCTCCAGCGAATTGAAGCCGTACAGCGTCGTGAGGCACAGGCTGTCCACGCCGCCGACGACCGCCGCGTCGATCATGCCCAGCGCCAGCAACCTGGCCGCGACGCCGAAGACCTTGGCACCCGACGAGCAGGCCGTGGACACCGCCCACGCCGGCCCGGCCAGGCCGAGTGCCTGCTGGGTGAAGCGGGCCACCGACGCGGTGTTGTGCGTGTGCGCGTAGTCGTGCCAGGCGGGCAGCGCACCGGTGGCCGGGTCGCGCTCACGGTAGGCCAGCTCCGTCTGCAGGATGCCCGACGTGCTGGTGCCGATGAACACGCCGACCCGGTGCGCGCCGTGGCGGCTCGCCGCCGCCCGCACGCGCTCGGTAAAGCCGTCGGACCGCAGCCCCAGCCAGGCCAGGCGGTTGTTGCGGCAGTCGAAGGCGCGCAAGGGTTCGGGCAATGCCACCTCGTCGACGCCGTCGACCAGGCCCAGCCAGGCCTCGAAGTGCACCGTCTCGAAGCGCTGCAGGCGCAGCCCGGTCGCGCCGGCGCGCAGTGCGTCCGCATGGGCGGCCACGCCATGCCCGAGCGCGCTCGCCATCGTGTAGGCAGCCACCGGCCAGCGCGTCATGTCGACCCTTCGTCCGCCGAGCGGGCCAAATCGGCCACCAGCAGCACGTTGGCAAAGGGCGTGCGCTGGCTCATCGGCAAGCTCGTCACGCGGAACCCGATGGATTCCAGCAACTGCCGCCATTCGTCGAGCGAGCGGCAGAAGGTCGGCGTCACGCGGTGGCCGCGGATGCGGGTGACCGCCGTGTCCACCCACTGGCTGATGAGGAAGCGCCGCCGGTCGGCCGCATTGCCCACCCGCAGCAGCAGCCGTCCCGCAGGTGCGAGCGCGGCGCGCACGCGCCGCAGCAACTCGGCTTGCTCGGCGTGCGGGAAGTAGTGCAGCACGTCCAGGATCACCACGACGTCGGAATCCGGCAGGGGCAGCCGGCGGATGTCGCCGCACAGGACCGCCGCGTCGACGCCGGACTCGGCGAACGCCGCGCGGGCGCGTGCCACGTCGCGGGGCATGAGCTCGATGCCGGTGTACCGCGCCTGCACCGGCGGCTGGGCCCAGTCGTCGGGCCAGCCCAGCGCGCCGTGCTGCCGGTTGACCGCGGCCAGCAGGCTGGCCAGCAGGCCCTGGCCGCAGCCCAGGTCGAGGACACGGGCGCGCGCCGGCACCAGGCCGCGCTGCAGCATCGCCCGAAAGACCGGGTCGTGGCCCAGCTTGCCGCGCGCGAAATGCCAGGCGAAGCGGCCCGCGCCGCGGTACGGGCGGCTGGCGTGTTCGTGCAGGTGGCGCCAAGTGCGGTCCATGGGGGCTTCAGGCCAGCGCCTCGCCGAGCCGCACCGGCCGCAGGCCGGCGGCTTGGCACTGGACCAGCAGGCGTGGCAGCACGGCCAGGACCACCGGCTCGCCGGCCGCGTCGCGGGCCGCATGGCCGTCGTGCAGCAGCAGGATGTCGCCCGCGCGCAGGCCGCGCGCGCCGCCGCTGAGGCGCCGCAGCACGCGTTCGGCGTCGCCCTCGCGGGTGTCGAAGCCGCGGCGGGTCCAGCTCACCAGCGTCAGGCCCAGCCGGGCCAGCACCGGCGCGATGAAGGGGTTGCGAAAACCTGCCGGGGCCCGGAAGCAACGCGGCCTCTCGCCGGTGACCGACTCGACCAGTTGCTGCGCCCGGGCCAGCTCGGCGGCGTAGCCACGCGGCCCGAGGAAGGAAAAGCTGTGCCGGTGCGAGGCCGTGTGGTTCTGGATGTCATGCCCCCGCGCGACGATCTCGCGCGCCAGTGCCGGGTGGGCGGCCACACGGTCGGCGATGCAGAAGAAGCTGGCCGAGGCGCCGGCGGCGTCGAGCAGGTCCAGCACGCGCGGCGTCACCGCAGGGTCCGGGCCGTCGTCGATGGTGATGGCCACCTCGCCGCGGCGCACCGCTGCCTCGGGCAGGCGCACGAGGTTGGGGCCGAACCATTGGCTGCGCGGCCACAGCGTGGCGGCGACGATCAGGGCATGGTTGGCCAGCAGCGCACCCAAGGCCCAGAGCGGCTGCCACCACACGGCGGCCAGCGCGAGCGCATGACAGGCGATGGTGGCCTGCAAGAACCAGGAGGGGCGCCAGGTGACGGGCGAAAGGTGGCGGTGATCGAGGGCAATGGACATCGGCGGCAGGGCCCGGCGGCCGGCACCCCAAATGGGTGCAGCGTCATTGTCACACAGGGGTCAGCGCCCCTCGCCCGCCAACCTGGGGGCAAAGGCGGCCGAAATCACGAGGGCCAGCAAGGCCCCCGGCGCCACCACCTGGCCGATCGCGGCAAGCACCGGGATCGTCGACGCGGCGATCAGGCCGAAGGACACGACCGCGGTGGCGTTGGCCAGCAGCAGCGAGGCCAGCGTGTCCTCGTCGTAGCCGCCGGCGACGGGGGCGTCGAAGAACAGCGCGTAGTTGGAGCCGACCGCCACGACCAGCATCAACCCGACCCAGTGCAGCACGCCCAGTGCCACGCCCAGCGCATGCAGGCCGCCCAGGCACAGCAGCACCGACAGCGACAAGGGCAGTGCCACCCGCCAGGCTCGGCGCCAGCTGCGCCGCCAGACGGCCAGCAACGCCAGCACGGCCAGGGCCCCCAGGGCCGCCTGCCACCGAGCGGCATCCAGATAGCCGGCGTACAGCCCGTCCAGCGCAGCCTTGACCTGCAGCACCTGCGCGCCTGGCACGTCCGCCAGCAGCGGTGCGATCTCCGAGGCCATCAGCTCCCGGCCGGGCATGGGGTGGACCGGCAGCAGCGCTGTCCAGCTGCCATCGGACCGTGGAAGCAGCAAGGACGACAGCACCGGGCCCAGGGCCGAGCGCGCCACGGACTCGTGGGTGAGCAGCGGCGCGCGGCGGGCCTGCGCCACGTCGGCCAGGAAGGCGTCAAGCGGCGTCCCGTCGAGCGGGCCGGCCCGTGTGGCGTCGCGCAGCCTCCCTGCCAACGCTGGCGCCTCGGGCAGGCTGGCGCGGCGGGCGGCCTGGGTGGCCTGGCTGGGCAGCAGGCGGGCCGGCGAGTCGAAGCCGGCGACCCGGCCCTCCGCCGCTGCCTGCTCCAGGCGCTGGCCAGCGGCCTCGGCCGCGCGCAGGGTCGCTTCCAGGTCGGCCGCGCGCACCAGCACCAGGCTGCCACCATCGGCCGCCGACAGGTCGGCGCGCAACTCGGCGTCCAGCGCCAGGTCGGCCGCCGACACCGGGCTGAGTGCCGACAGCTCGGCCTGCCACAGGTGCTCGTGCGACGCCACGACGACCGCCAGGGCCGCCGCGGCGAGCACAAGCCACAGCGGGCGGCTGCGCTGCAGCCCGGGCAGGGCCCGCGCCAGGCCGCGGCCCAGCGGCTGGCGCCAGCGCGACGGCGGTGCGCCATCGGGCATCAGCCGCGGCAGCACCCAGCGCGCCGTGGCCGCCGCCGCCACGAGGCCGCCAATCGAGAAGACGCCCAACTGCGCCAGGCCCGGGAAGCCGGACACGGCCAGCACGACGAAACCGGTGAGCGAGGTCAGCAGCCCCAGCCGCACCGTCGGCCAGCCGCCGGCCAGCCAGGCCCGCCAGCCGCTGCCCGGCGCAGCCGCAGGCGACCTGGGCTGGGCCTGGATCAGGTAGTAGATCGCGTAGTCCACCGCCTCGCCGATCAGCGTGCTGCCGAAACCCAGCGTCATGCCATGCACATGGCCGAAGCCGAGCGCGACCGCCGCGATGCCCGCCAGCACGCCCGTGGCCACCGGCAGCGCAGCCACCACCAGCGCCCGCAGCGAGCCGAAGGCCAGCCAGAGCAGCCCGCCCATCAGCAGCGCGCCGCTGGCGGCCAGCCAGACGGCCTCGCGCTGGATGCGCTCGCGGCTGCCGACGGCAAACACCGGCGCGCCGCTGACCTGCAGCCCCAGCCCGGCGCGTGCCGAGGGCGAGAAAGCCTCGTGCACGCGCTGCAGCGCCTGCGCCTGGCCGTCGAGGTCCGACCCCGGCGCGCGCGTGCTGGCCAGCAGCAGCGCCCGGGGCACCTGGCGCGACACCCAGACGCCCTGCTCCATGCGCGGCGCCTGGCTCGGCAACAGCGTCTCGGCGATGCGCTGGGTCTCGCCGGTCGGGTCACGGCCGAGCAGCGGCTTGATCGCCGCACCCGCCGGCGTGCCCAGCAGCGCGAGGCTGTCGTCGATCGCGTCGCGCAGGCCGTCGGTGGTGAAGCGTTCGGGGGTGACGCCTGGGCTCAGCAGGTAGCGCTGCTCGACGATCCACGCACCCGCGTCGCGCCAGGCGTCGCGCTCGCCGTTCTGCACCTGCTCGAACAGGCCGCTGTCGCGCAGCGCGCGGGCCAGCGCGCGCGACGCGTCGGCACGCTGCGCGGCGTCGCCACCGGTGATGCCGACCAGCAAGGTGCGCGAGGGTGCGCCCTGCTGGATCTGCTCGATCAGCGTTTGCTGGGCCGGGTCGGGGCTGGCGGGCAGGAAGGCCGACATGTCGGCGACGAACGGCGCGCGGGCGATCACCACCGCGCAGCACAGCAGGAACGCCAGCCAGACTGCCAGCACGGCGTCTCGGCGGGCGGGCCTGGCAGGCGGGCCGCGTCGGGCAGGCGTCACGGCGCGGTCGCGCCGGGCGCCAGCGGCTCGATGGCCATCACCGAGCGGTCGCCGTCGGCCATCTGCACCTCGACGCCGCGCAATTCGCCCCGCCGGCCACTGACCAGGATGTAGCTGACCTGCATGGCCAGGCGCACGTCCTGCGGCTCCATCTGCAGCGTCCATTGCGCCACCTGGCCATTGAGCGTGAGCTTGAAGGCCTGGCGCAGCGCGGCCCCATCGCCGGTCAGCGTGCCACGGATGGCCTTGACCATCAACGCCATTTCGGGCACCGCGTCGAGCGCCATCTGGCGCGTGCGGCCGTTGCGGGTGAGGCTGACCTGGTCGCCGTCGACCACCATGGCTTCCGCCTTGGGTTCCTTGGTCTGGCGCGCGAACCGGCCCGGTGCCGTGAAGCTCAGCGTGCCGCTGGACTGCAAGGGTCTCGAGAGCCCTTGGACCTGACGCGTCTCGACGAAACGCGCCTCACCGGCTTTGTTCTGGGCCAGCAGGCCCATCAGCTCGGGCAGGTCCAGCGCCCAGGCCGGGGCGGCCGCCATCAGGGCCACCGTGAGCGCCATGCGCTTCGCCAGGGCCGCCGGCCGGCGCGTCTTCGTGCCAGAAATCATGGAAGTTGAACCAGTTGTACGGCGCGGTGCGGCAGATCGATTCCAGCCGCGCCGCATAGGCCCGGGCCGCCTCGTGCAGCGCCCGTTCGCGCCCGGCGGCGTCGGGCGGCGCGGCCGCGAAGTCGGCCAGCGGCTCGAAACGCAACTCGTAGCGACGGCCGCCATTGTAGAGACCGACCATGAAAACGACCGGCCGCTTCAGCAGTTGCGCCAGGCGCCACGGCCCCAGCGGGAACGGCGCTTCGTGGCCAAGGAAGGGCAGCCAGAGTTCGTCACTGCGCGCATCGGCGCCGGGCAGGCCGCGGTCGGCCAGCAGGCCCACGACACCGCCACCGTCCAGCCAGTCCCGGATCGACAGCATGGCCGAGCGCTGGCCCAGCGCAATGATCCGCATGCGAAAGCCGGGGGCGATGGCCTCCAGCGTCTCGTTGATCAGGCGCGCGTTGTCGGGGTACATCGCCATCGCGATGTCCAGCCCGGCCAACTGGCGGCCGGCTGCAGACAGGGCCTCGAAGCTGCCCACATGGCCGCCGACGAGGATGGCGCCGCGGCCCAGTGCGAGCACGTCCTGCAGGTGCTGCGCGCCGACCACCTGAAGGTCGAAGCAGCGCCGCATGTCGCGCAGGAAGTAGACGCGGTCGAGCACCGTGGCGGCGAAGGTGTGCACGTGGTGCCAACGGTCGCGCCAGCCCGGGGGCCGGCCGAGCGCACGGCCCAGGTAGCGCCGGGAGTGCCGGCCCACCTGGCCCGGGAAGAGCAGGAAGTAGGCGGTGATGGGCCACAGCAGCAACCGGGCCAGCCGCCGGCCGCCGTGCACGGCGATCCAGCTCATCAGGCGCAGCGTGCCGCGGTTGCTGCGCTCGCGGGTGCGTGTCCAGTCCGCAGGTGCTTCGGCGCCGGGCGCCGGCGGGCGGGCCATGAGCCGCCTCAGCCCTGGCCGGGCGAAACCTGCCCGCGCATCGCAAGCACGGCGCCGCAGCGCAGCTCGACATCCAGCCCAGCGGCCCGCCGGACCAGCGACACGGACACAGGCACATGGTCCATGCCCACGGCCGGCACGATGGGGCTGAGGAACTTCACGTTGTCGATTTGCGGCGACGGGCCCAGCCAGGCCACCAGCGCATCGACCGACAGCGCCGCCTCCAGCACCTCGGCCAGCAGCACCACGCCCGGGTAGACCGGCGCCCCCGGGAAGTGCCCCGCCAGGCTGGGGTGTGAAGTCGACAGACGGCGCTCCAGCTGCCAGCGTGCGACAGGGGCAGCAGGCGCGTTCACGGGCGAGGGCCGGCCGTGGCCACGCGGGCGAGCTGTGCCAGGGCGAACTCGCGCAGCGTGCCGGCAGTGAGCTTGCCGGTGGCCTCGCGCGGCAGCGCGTCCACGTGCACCACCTTGCGCGGCACGAAAGCCGGCTCCAGCACTGCGCGCAAGCCAGCCACGACGTCGGCCGCCGACAGCTCGGGCGCCACCACGAAGGCCACCAGCCGCACCACGCCTTCGACCACGTCGTCTGGCATCCAGAAGCAACCGTCCTGCACGCCCGGCAGCCGGTTGAGCTGGAAGTTCAGGAAGGCCAGCGAGCTGCGTTTGCCCGCCACGTGGATCAGGTCGTTCGAGCGGCCGAGCAGCCGGAAATGGCGTTCGTCCTCGAGCTCCAGCACGTCGGCCAGCGGCGTGGGCTCGGTGACATGGCCACCCTGCACGATGAAGCGCTCGCCGTCCGGCGTGTCCTCGCGGTGCAGGCGCAGCTCGCCGAAGGTGCGCCAGCGGTCCCCGTGCGAGGTGCGGCGCGTGGCGACCTGCCCGGCCTCGGTGCAGCCGTAGATCTCGATCAGCACGCCGCCGAAGGTGGCCTCGGCCTGCGCTGCCAGCTGCGGCGACAGCGGCGCCGTGGCGCTGAGCACCAGGTCGGTCGGCGGCAGCGCCACGCCGGACAGCAGCAGGGTCTTCAGGTGGAATGGCGTGGTCACCAGCGCGCGCGGCCGTGGCACGCGGGCCAACGCGTCGGCAATGTCGGCCGGGTAGAACGGCCGGCCCGCATCGAAGGCCGCGCCGCTCAGCAGTGGCAGCAGCACGGTCGACTCCAGGCCATAGCTGTGCTGCGGCGGCACCGAGGCCACCACGGTCAGCCCCGACAGGTCGGGCTGGCCCAGGCACTCGGCCAGGCGCTCGGCTTCGGCCGCGATGTTGGCGCGCAGCACACCCCAGGTCTTGGTGTGCGGCTGCGGCGCGCCGGTCGAGCCCGAGGTCATCAGGCAGACAGCATCGGCACCGTCGGCCAATTCGGGCATGGCGGCGGGACGTGCGGCGTCGGTCCAGGGGGCGTCGACGAGCTCGACGGCCATGCCAGGCGGTGCCACGAAGCCGGGGTCGTCGACGAGTGCCACCAGCGCCTCGCCCGGGCGGGCCACCTGCGCCAGCGTCTGCGGCATGGCGTTGGGCGGCAGCAGGCAGACATCCCCGCGCACCCAGGCCGCGGCGAGGGCCACCGTGAAGGCATAGCGGTCGTCGCAGAGATTGACCACGCGCGCCGACGGCGGCAGGCGGCTCGCCAGGCGCTGTGCGTCGGCCAGGAATTGCGCGCCGCCGATCGGCTGGCCGTGTCGCCAGGCGACCGGCGCCTGCGGATCGCGCCCCAGCCAGCGGGGTGGCTCGCCTGCCATCGCGCGCGTCATGGTGCCTCGGCGGCCGGCCGGTGGCGGAAGGCGCGCACCGCGGTGGCGATCGGCACCCGCTCGAACTCGGGGTGCAACCAGTAGCGCAGGCGCCATTCGCCGACCAGCAGCAACAGCATCGCCACCGGCGTGACCAGGTTGGCAAAGGCCGACCACCAGGCCCAGGGCGCCCAGGCGTACAGCGCGAGCGAGGCAACGACCATGGCGGCGAAGTACACGACCCAGATGGTGGTCACGTGACGGGTGTAGACGTGCTTGGCCTCGGGCATGTGGCCACCATGGACGCGCAGCGCGACGCGCGTGATCATCGGCACCTGCCCGGCACGCAGCGTGGCCGCGAAGGCCACGCCCAGCGCGGCGTGGATGCCCGCGTGCTGAAGCAGGTACAGGCGCTGCAGATCGGACACCGTGCCGGCCACCGCCACGAACAGCAGGCCGCCCGCGGCCGCGGCCAGCATCAGCCAGCGTCGGCTGGCCACGGCATAGCCGGCCAGAGACAACAGCAAGGGGCCCCAGACGATCAGCAATGCCCACGGCGATGCGGCCGCGTGCACGGTCAACCAATGCGCCAGCAGGCCATATGCCCCGGCGGCCAAGGCCACCAGCGCCAGGCGCCCCATGCTCCCTTGCGCCACCTCGGTCGCCAGCAGCTCAGCGCGTGCGGTGCGCCGCCACGTGGGCGGCCAGCGTGCGCAGGGACTGGAAGATCTCGTGGTTGCGCTCGTCGTCGGAACGCAGTTCGAAGCCGTACTTGCGGGACACCTCCAGCGCCAGCTCGAGGATGTCGATCGAGTCGAGCCCGAGCCCGTCGCCGTAAAGCTGGGCTGTGGGGTCGATGGCGTCGGCAGCCAGTTCCAGGTTGAGCGCGCTCACGCACAGCTCGGCGAGCTCGCTTTCCAGCGCGGCCAGATCCGCCGTCGTACCCGCCTGGTTCATCGCATTGGCTGCTGTCGTCATGTCATCCCTCTCTCTCGCCTGGGCCCGGCGCTCGATCTACTGAATACCCAACCCATCATTTTACGACGCAGCCCTGTCTCTCAGCGCTTCTGCAGCTTGGCGAAGGCCGCCGCCATCGCCCCCTCGCCCGCCGGCTGTGCACTACTGCGCGGCGCCGGGCTGTAGCGCTCGCCACGCGCCGCGGGGCGGTAGCTGTTGTCGCCGCGCGCACCGCCCTGCCCCTTGGGCGCGGGGGCAGCGTCCAGCTTCATGGTCAGCGAGATGCGCTTGCGGGCCAGGTCGACCTCCAGCACCTTCACCTTGACGATGTCGCCGGTCTTGACGACCTCGCGCGCATCGTTGACGAACTTGTTGGACAGCTGGCTCACGTGCACCAACCCGTCCTGGTGCACGCCCAGGTCGACGAAGGCGCCGAACTGCGCCACGTTGCTGACCGTGCCTTCGAGCACCATGCCTTCGCTCAGGTCCTTGATGTCCTCGACGCCGTCGTTGAAGCGGGCGACCTTGAAGTCCGGGCGCGGGTCGCGGCCGGGCTTTTCGAGCTCGGTCAGGATGTCCTTGACCGTGATCGCGCCGAACTTCTCGTCGGCGAAGGCCTCGGGTTTCAGCGCACGGATCACGTCGCTCTTGCCCATCACCTCGGCCACGGGGCGCTGCAGCTTGTCCAGCATGCGCTGCACGACCGGGTAGGTCTCGGGGTGCACGCCCGTCAAGTCCAGCGGGTTGTCGCCGTCGCGGATGCGCAGGAAGCCCGCGGCCTGCTCGAAGGTCTTGGCGCCGAGGCCGGCCACGTCCATCAACTGCTGCCGGTTGCGGAAGGCACCGTTCGCGTCGCGCCAGCGCACGATGCTGTTGGCCACCGCATTCGACAGGCCCGACACACGAGACAGCAACGGCGCCGACGCCGTGTTCAGGTCCACGCCCACCGAGTTCACGCAGTCTTCGACGACGGCGTCCAGCGTGCGCGCCAGCTCGCTCTGGTTCACGTCGTGCTGGTACTGGCCGACACCGATGCTCTTGGGGTCGATCTTCACCAGCTCGGCCAGCGGGTCTTGCAGGCGGCGGGCGATGGACACTGCACCGCGCAGGCTGACGTCGAGATCGGGTAGTTCCTTGGACGCGAACTCGGAGGCCGAGTAGACCGACGCGCCCGCTTCGCTGACCACCACCTTCTCGATGTGGGTGCCCGGCGCCAGCTGCTGGATGCGCTTGATCAGGTCCGCGGCCAGCTTGTCGGTCTCCCGGCTCGCGGTGCCGTTGCCGATGGCGATCAGGTTCACGCCGTGGGCGGCGCACAGGCGCCCCAGCGTGTGGATCGAGCCTTCCCAGTCCTTGCGGGGCTCGTGCGGGTAGACGGTGTGGGTGTCCAGCACCTTGCCGGTGTCGCTGACCACGGCCACCTTCACGCCGGTGCGGATGCCCGGGTCCAGCCCCATCACCACGCGCTTGCCGGCCGGCGCAGCCAGCAACAGGTCGCGCAGGTTTTCGCTGAAGACCTTGATGGCGACCTTCTCGGCCTCTTCGCGCAGGCGTCCGAACAGGTCGCGCTCCAGGCTCATCGAGAGCTTGACCTTCCAGGTCCAGGCGATGGTCTTGCGGATCAGCTCGTCGCCCGGGCGCTTGCCGTGGGCCCAGCCCAGGTGGTGGGCGATGCGGCCCTCCGCCAGCGTCGGTTGGCCGGGTACCACCTCTTCATCGAGGATCAGCTTGGCGTCGAGGATTTCCTGCGTGCGGCCGCGGAAGACCGCCAGCGCGCGGTGCGACGGCACGGTGCGGATCGGCTCGTCGTACTCGAAGTAGTCGCGGAACTTGGCGACGTCGGCGTTGTTGACGTCCTTGCCGTCCATCAGCTTGGACTGGAACAAGCCCTCTGCCCACAGCCACTCGCGCAGCTTGCCGACCAGCGCCGCGTCCTCGGCCCAGCGCTCGGACAAGAGGTCGCGCACGCCGTCCAGCACCGCGTAGGCATCGGCGAAGCCGCCCTCTGCGTTGACGAAGGCCGGCGCCTCGGCCTGCGGGTCCAGCTTCGGGTCGGCGAAGAGCTTGTCGGCCAGCGGCTCCAGCCCCGCCTCGCGGGCGATCATGCCCTTGGTGCGGCGCTTGGGCTTGTAGGGCAGGTAGAGGTCTTCCAGCTCCTGCTTGGTCGGCACCGCCTCGATGGCCGCGCGCAGTTCGGGCGTGAGCTTGCCCTGCTCTTCGATGCTCTTCAGCACCGCGGCCCGGCGCTCTTCCAGCTCGCGCAGGTAGCCCAGGCGCGATTCGAGTTCGCGCAGCTGCGTGTCGTCCAGGCCATCGGTCGCCTCCTTGCGGTAGCGGGCGATGAAGGGCACCGTGGCCCCGCCGTCCAGCAGCCCGACGGCTGCGTTCACTTGCGCCGGCCGAACCTTGAGTTCGGCGGCAATTTGCAACAGGATCTTTTCCAAAACAGCGACTGACCGGGCAAAACGGGAAGCGCGCGAGTGTGCCACAGCGCCTGGCGCCAGCCCCCTGCCAGTACCGCCGTGACGTGCGAGAAATGACGGCTCGCGGCCGCGCTTTTCAGAAGCTTGCGCTGGGCCTCGGCGGCCTACCCTCGTCCACCATGCTCCAGACCCTCTTCGGGCGGTGGTTCAACCGTCCGAAGCCGCCCCGCCACGCCCTGCCCCGCGCCGCCCCACCCCCTGTGGAGCGCCGAGTGCGTTCGCTGTCGACCGCCCCGCTGTCGATGGGCGCGCGCCGGCCGTTGATCGCCGCGGGGCGCGGCCTGGCGGGTTTCGAATTCCACGTCGCCGAGTCCATGATCGGCCGGCTGCGGCGGCGCGAAGACGTGGTCGCCGCCAACGCCTGCACCGCCGGCGTGCTGGGTGCCATGCGCCTGGCTTGCGCCGAACAACTGGTCGCGCTGGCCGAGTTGCCCGCGGCCTGGCTCGCCCGGGTGCAGCACGAGAAACAGATCGTTCCCGGCATGATGCTGGTGCTGCGTCCCGGCTGGGCGCTGGATGGCGACGAAGACCTGCCCGCGGTCGCGCGCCTGCTGCGCCAGCACGGCGCGCAGGTTGGTTGGCGCCCCGATGCCGCACCCTGGCCAGCCGATCTGCAACCCGACTTCCTGCTGCTGGCCGGCCTGAAGGGCCCGGCCGACCTGGCGCCCTGGAAGAGCCGGGCCCCACAACTGCTGGCCACCGACCTGCCCGATGTGGACGCGCTCGAAACCCTGCTGGCCAATGGCCTGGGTCTGGGCAGTTGCGACGTCGGCGTGCCCGTGTGCCGGGGCCACCAGGCGTTGCCGCCGCAAGCCCAGGGGCTGCTGCAACTGCTCAACGACCTGGTGCAGGACGAAGACAACGCCCGCGTCGTCGCCAGCATCAAGGCAGACGCGGCCCTCAGCGTGCGGCTGCTGCAGTACCTGAACAGCGCGGGCGCCTCGCCGGGCCGCGTGCTGGACTCCATCGACCAGGCCGTGATGGTGCTGGGCCGCGACGCGCTCTACCGCTGGGTGGCGCAGATGCTGGTGCGCCTTGGGCCACCGCGCCAATCCACCGGCGGCCTGCAGGCGCTGGCCCTGGCGCGGGCGCGGCTGGTGGAGTTGCTCGCATGCGCCCGCGGCGAGGCCAACCCCGGCAGCCTCTACCTGCTCGGCCTGGCCTCGATGCTGCCGGTGCTGCTGCAGTGCCCCTTGAGCGAAGCCCTGAAGACACTGCGGCTGCCCCGCGAGGCGGTGCTGGCGCTCACCGGCCGGGTCGGCCCCTGGGCGCCTTACCTGAGCCTCGCGATCGCGCTGGAACAGCCCGGCAGTGCCGAGACTGAACAACTGGCGATGCCCTGGGGCGGGTTGGATGCCGTGCTGGCTTTTTCCGCCCAGGCCTGGCAAGGCGCGGCCCGCTAGCCGGCTCTCGACCGCGCTGTCAGCCGCGCAGGGCCACGCGCAACTGCTGGCCCAGTTCGGGCCGCTGGGCGAACGGGTCGGTCGGGTTGCGCATCGTCACGATGTCCTCGCCCCGCACGGCCACCGGTGCCAGCGCCCGCTCGTTGGGGTGGCTGAAGATGTAGAAGCGGTCGGCCTGCATCGCGTCGAACACGAACTGCGCCACCTCGGCGGCGCTGACCTTGCCGCTGGACACCGCCTTTTCCGACATCAGCTGGGCCACGCGCTGGCTGGGCGTCAGCGACGCCGCCTCGCGCATCGCGTCGGGCCGCGCGCGGTCGCTGTGGGCGATGCCGGTGGGCACGAAGTACGGGCACAGCACATGGGCACGCACCTGGTCGCTGACCAGCGCCAGGTCCTGGTAGAGCGTTTCGCTGATCGACACCACGGCATGCTTGGTGACGTTGTAGGCGCCCTGGTTGGGCATGTTGACCAGGCCGGCCATCGAGGCGGTGTTGACGATGTGGCCGCGGTAGCCCGGGTCGGCCTTCGCTGCGGCCAGCATCAGCGGCGTGAACACGCGCACGCCGTGGGCCACGCCCATCAGGTTGACGCCGACGATCCACTCCCAGTCCTTGACCGTGTGCTCCCAGATCAGGCCGCCCACGCCGATGCCGGCGTTGTTGAAGACGAAGCTGGGCGCGCCGAAGCGGGCCATCGTGGCGTCGGCCAGCGCCTGCACGCGTGCGGCGTCGGACACATCGAGCTGGAAGGGCAGCACCGCCGCCCCGAGGCCCTCGATCTCGGCCGCGGCCTGGGCCAGCGGCTCGGGCATCACGTCGGCCATCACGACGTTCATGCCCTCCCGTGCGGCGATACGCGAGGCCTCGAGCCCGAAACCCGAGGCCGCGCCGGTGATGACCGCGGTGCGATTGGTCCAATATCCCATGCTGACTCCTGTGGTGAAGATCGGAGCGCCGCCGCGGTCTGGCAGGACGGCGCCTACTGTGTTTGAGGAACCAGCACCACCGGCAGTTGCAGGCCGTCCGACTTGCGGACCGCCGTGGTGCCGATCAGACCCAGTTCATTGATGGCGTTGGCCTCTCGGATCTCCCACAAGGCCTGGTCGGCCAGGGGGATCCGCGTGTTCAGGTCGATCACCGCGCCGCCTTCGAACAGCACGCCGCGGCGCGTCGGGTTGGGGAAGTCGTTGGACTGTGCCTCGGACCAGCCGACCGCCCGCCCGGTATCGTTCATGCCCATGGCGCAGCTGGCGGCATGACCTGCCAGTACGCCCAGGTCTTGCAGGACCCCGTCAGTGCCGCGCAGAAAGGCATGGTCTGCACCGAACATGTCACCGCAGCCGGCGATGCGGCCGCTGCCGTCCACCGCGAACGCCTGCGCCTTGGCACCCGCCGGCGTGATGTCGTGAATGGCCTGGTTCTTCCAGTAGACCGCGTGGACGACGTGCGCCTCGGGCTCTTGCGCCCAGCCAACGATCAGGCCCTTGTCGTTGGCAGCGTACGCGGCACCGGAGCCGACATCGTCGAAGTTGGGCAGCATGGTGACGCCGCCGTTGGACCAGATGGCGCCGTGCATCTTGACGAGCTGCGGGTGGGTGTAGCCCGCGCCCACGACCTCGCCGCTGCGCGTGACCGCGTAGGCACTGCTCCACAACGGTCTCTTGGCATCGACCAGCGGGGGCAGCACCGTGGGCACCCCGTTGTCCCAGCGGGTCGCCTGTCGCAGCCCATCGTGCCGCGTATAGCCGGCGACGACGCCAGCGTTGTTGATCGCGAGCGCGCCCACCTGCTGGGGCTTGGTGTTGTCGGACGCGACCAATGGCTTGCATTTGCCGCCGGTGGCACCGCAAACGAACGAGTACTCGTTGTTGGTTTCCTGGTCCCAGCCCTGCGCGGTCACCTTGCCGTGGTCATTCAGCGCCAGCACCGTGCCACCGGCAGGCGTGTTGCCTTTCTTCCACTTGACCGGTATTTCGACGACGTCGTAGACGGTCTGCGCCAAGGCCACCGGAGCGGCCGCACCCGCAGCCAGGCACCACAGGCCAGCGACGAAACTGAGATGGGGTTTCATTGGAATCGAGCCTCCCGAAGATGAAGCGCGTGCCGTCCATGCACTGGCGCGGGCGACACGCGGCCCGGCGCGACGCCAGTGTAGGAAGGGGCCATCGCTGTCTTCCACCCCAAAGGTCGCACCCCTAGCTTGTCGGTGCGGCGCGCGCCACCAGGGCGTCGAAAGGCGCATTCCGTCGCAGGCTGCCGAAGGCTCCCAGCGAGTCGCCGGCACCCAGGCGCGAATCGCAGAAGGCCTCGAAGACGAAGTCCGGCGCGTGCTGGCGCAGCAGCGCGGCCTGCACGGCCAGCGCCACATCGCGCGCGCGCAGGCGGGCTTCGACCTCGTCCGTCAGGCCGTCCAGGCGCAGCGGCAAACCGGCGGCCAAGCGGTCGAAGGCGGTGTGCGCGCCCAGGGCCGGTGCCAGCTCGGCGGCCAGGGCCTCGGCGACCGGCCCGCTGCGCAGCGCACGCAGCAGGTCGATCGCCATGATGTTGCCGGCGCCCTCCCAGATCGAGTTCAGCGGCATCTCGCGGTAGATGCGGGCCATGACGCCCTCGCCGTGCTCTTCGACGTAGCCGTTGCCGCCCAGGCATTCCATCGCCTCTTGCGCGAAATGGCTGCCGCGCTTGCAGACCCAGAACTTGGCCACTGGCGTCAGCACGCGGCGCATGATGGCCTCGTGGCCGCTCGCGTCCTGGCCGTGCTCGGTGCGGTCCACCGTGCGCGCCACACGCAGGGCCAGCGCCGTGGCGGCCTCGCTCTCCAGCGCCAGGTCGGCCAGCACGTTCTTCATCAGCGGCTGGTCGACCAGCGCCTTGCCGAACGCCTGGCGCTGCGCCGTGTGGTGGATGGCGATGGCCAGCGCCTGGCGCATCAGGCCCGCGGTGCCCAGCGCGCAGTCCAGCCGCGTCAACGCGCCCATCGCCAGGATCTGCGGCACACCGCGGCCTTCGTCACCGACGCGCCAGCCGAGCGCCTCGCGAAACTCGATCTCGCTGCTGGCATTGGCATGGTTGCCCAGCTTGTCCTTCAGCCGCTGCACCTCGACGCGGTTGCGCGCACCGTCCGGCAGCCAGCGCGGCACCAGGAAGCAGCTCAGGCCCCCGCCCGTCTGCGCCAGCACCAGGTGGGCGTCGCTCTGCGGCGCCGAGAAGAACCACTTGTGGCCGGTGAGGCGGTAGCGCTCGCCCCAGGCGTCGGCGCCGTCGTGCTCGGCCCGCGTGGTGTTGGCACGCACGTCCGAGCCACCCTGCTTCTCGGTCATGCCCATGCCCAGCGTGACGCCGCGCTTGGCCGCCAACGGCAGCGGGCGCGGGTCGTAGACCGGCGCCGTGACCCGGGCCGACCAGTCGGCGTGCAGCGCGGCGTTGGCCTTCAGCGCTGGCGTGACCGCGTAGCTCATCGACACCGGGCACAGCACCGAAGGCTCCACTTGCGTGAACAGCAGAAAGCCCGCCGCGCGCTGCAAGTGCCCGCCCGGGCCCTGCGACCAAGGCGTGCCATGCAGACCGTGGCCGATGACGCTGCCCATCAGCGCGTGGTAGCTGGGGTGGAACTCGATGTCGTCGACCCGGTGGCCGAAACGGTCGTGGCTGTGCAGCGTCGGCTGGTGCAGGTTGGCCAATCGGGCGTGGGCCTGCATCTCGGCCGTGCCGATCTCTGCGCCCAGGCCCGAGAGCGCAGCCGTGTCGACGCCAGGCGCGTGAAAGGCCAGGGCGTCGCGCAAGGCGCGGTCGCCATCGAACAGGTTCGCGCCGACGAGCGGCAAGGCCTGGTTGGCCACCTCATGGGTGCTGACGATGCTGCTCATGGCTGCCTCAGCATTTCCTGGTGCGGGATGTTGTCTTCGAGGTAGGGCTCGCCCACCGGCATGAAGCCGAACTCGCCGTAGAACTTGCCCAGGTGGGCCTGGGCGCTGATGCGGTTGGCGCGGCCGGGCCAGGCCTCGTCGCAGCGGCGCACGGCCTCGGCCATCATCACGCGGCCCAGCCCGGTGCCGCGCAGCGACTTGTCGATCACCACCCGGCCGATCGAGGGCTCGTCGTACTTCAGCCCGGGGTCGACCACGCGCAGGTAGAGCAGCAGCTCACCGCGATCGTCGCGCCCCAGCAGGTGCCAGCTCTGCTGGTCCAGCCCGTCTGCGTCGAGGTAGGGGCCCTGCTCCAGCACGAAGACCTTCTGCCGCAGCGCCAGGAGCTCGTACAGCCCCTGCAGCGTCAGGCCCTCGAAGCGGGTCCATTGCCAGTGGATGGCCATCGACGCGGCGCCGGCTCAGACCAGCTTGACGAGCTGCTTGCCGAAGTTCTTGCCCTTGAGCAGGCCCAGGAAGGCCTCGGGCGCGCTGGCCAGGCCTTGTGCCACGGTCTCGCGGTACTTGAACTTGCCGGTGGCGACCAGGGTGCCGAGCTCCTTCAGCGCCTCGGGCCAGACCTCCATGTGCTCGCTGACGATGAAGCCTTCGACCTTCATGCGGTTGCTCAGCAGCAGCTGCGGGTAGGCCATGGGGATGGGCTCGCCGTTGTAGCCGGCGATCATGCCGCAGAAGGCCATGCGGGCGAACGCGTTGGACCGCAGCATCACCGCGTCCAGGATCATGCCGCCGACGTTCTCGAAGTAACCATCGACGCCGTTGGGGCAGGCTTCCTTCAGTGCGGTCGACAGCGACTTCAGGTCCGCGTGGGCCTTGTAGTCGATGCAGGCGTCGAAGCCCAGTTCATCGACGACCTGCGCGCACTTCTGCGGCCCACCGGCGATGCCCACCACGCGGCAGCCGCGGGCCTTGGCCAGCTGGCCCACCGCGCCGCCCACCGCGCCGCTGGCGGCGCTGACGACCACGGTCTCGCCGGCCTTGGGGTTGATGATCTTGACCAGGCCGTACCAGGCGGTGACGCCCGGCATGCCCACCGCGCCCAGGTAAGCCGACAGCGGGACATGGGTGGTGTCCACCTTCTGCAGCACGCCGCGCTGGTCGGCGTTGACCAGCGTGTATTCCTGCCAGCCGCCCATGCCGACGACCTTGTCGCCGACCTGGAAGTGGGCGTTCTTCGATTCGACCACCTCGCCGACCGTGCCACCGATCATCACCGCGTCCAGCGGCTGCGGCGCGGCGTAGCTCTTGCCCTCGTTCATGCGGCCGCGCATGTACGGGTCCAGGCTCAGGTAGTGGTTGCGCACCAGCACCTGCCCGTCGGCCACGGCGGGCACCGGGCTTTCGACCAGGCGGAAGTTGTCCACCGTGGGCTCGCCCTGCGGGCGCGAGGCGAGGAGGATCTGGTGGTTCATCGTGGTCATCGTCATTCCTTTCAGGTGTTCGGTTGGTCGTGGCCCGCGCCGTCCTGGCGTTGCAGGGCCTTGAGCGCGCGGCCCTTGGCCGGCAGTGCGCGCACGTACTTGAAGGTGCCGGTGGCGTGGGCGCACAGCTGGCCCGCGTCGTCCAGCACCGAGGCTTCGCAGAAGGCCAGCGTGGTCGTGCGGTGCAGCAGTTTGCCCAGCGCCCGCAACTCGCCCTCGGCCGGCCGCACGAAGCTGGTCTTCATCTCGATCGTGGCCACGCCGGGGCCGTCGAGGTTCATGCTGCGCGCGGCGGTGGCCATGGCCACGTCGAGCATGGTCATCAGCACGCCGCCATGGGCCACTTCCCACGAGTTCATGTGGGCCTCGGTCAGGTCCACCCGCAGCTCGCTGGCGCCACCGGCGCAGGCGTGCAACTCCAGCCCCAGGCGCTCGACGAAGGGGATCTTGACCGGGAACGGGATCTTGGCTCGGCTCATGCGCATCAACCGCCGGTGAGCGCCGAGACGCCGCCATCCACCGCCATGTACTGCCCGGTGATGTGCTTGCCGGCGGCCGAGGCGAACAGCAGGGCGATGCCCTTCAGGTCGTCGTCGTCGCCCAGCCGGTTCAGTGGCGCATGCGCGGCCATCTTCTCGGCGCCCAGCTTTTCCAGCAGGCCCTTGGTCATCTTGCTCGGGAAGAAGCCCGGCGCGATCGCATTGACCGTGATGCCGTGGCGGCCCCACTCGCAGGCCAGGGCGCGCGTGAAGTTGATGACCGCGCCCTTGCTGGTGTTGTAGGCGATGGTCTGCATGGCCGACGGATTGCCGCCCAGCCCGGCGATGCTGGCCACGTTGATGATGCGGCCCGAGCGATGCGGGATCATGCTGGCCTTGGCCACCGCCTGGCTGAAGACGAACAGGCTGCGGATGTTCAGGTTCATGACCTTGTCCCAGGCCTCCAGCGGGTGGTCTTCGGCCGGGGCGCCCCAGGTGGCGCCGGCGTTGTTGACCAGGATGTCGATGCGGCCCAGGCGCTGCATCGCGTCGGCCACCACGCGCTGGGCTTCTTCGGGCTGGCTCGCGTCGGCCGCCACCCAGCGGGTGTCGATGCCGCGGGCTTGCAGGTGGGCCGCGGCCTCTTCCAGGTCGCCCGCCTTGCGCGAGCTGAGCAGGATCTTGGCGCCGGCCTCGCCCAGCGATTCGGCGATCTGCAGCCCCAGGCCGCGCGAGCCGCCGGTGACCAGGGCCGTCTTGCCTTCCAGGCTCATCAGTTGTTGGATCGGGGTGCTCATGGTGTCGTCCTCGTCGTGCGTGTTCTCAGAACCAGGCGTCTTGCATGTCCTTGCAGACAGCTTCGCGCGTGCTCACCGTCCCCAGCCAGCCCTCGACCAAAGGCAGCTCGTAGGCGAAGAAGTAGCGGCAGGCGGCCAGGCTGCCTTCACGGCGCGCGACGTCGGCCGCGTCGCGCGCGGCCAGCGCCACGTCCAGCCACACCCAGGCCAGCACCACGTGGCCGAAAGCCTGCAGGTAGGGCGTGGCGTTGGCCAGCGCCTCTTCCGGCACACCGGTGGCCCAGGCCGACTTGGTGGCCGCGCCCAGGCGCTGCATGGCCGCGCCCAGCGCCGTGGCGAACGCGGCCAGGCCCTCGGCGTGGCCGGCACGCTCGATGGTCTGGTTGATGCGCGTGGCTAGCAGCTTCAGGCCGGCACCGCCTTGCATCACCACCTTGCGGCCCAGCAGGTCCAGCGCCTGGATGCCGTGCGTGCCCTCGTGGATCATGTTCAGGCGGTTGTCGCGCCAGTACTGCTCGACCGGGTAGTCGCGCGTGTAGCCGTAGCCGCCGTGCACCTGGATGGCCAGGCTGTTGGCCTCCAGGCACCACTGGCTGGGCCAGCTCTTGACGATGGGCGTCAGCATTTCCAGCAACAGGCCCGCCTCGGCCGCCGCGTCGGGCGCGCCGGTGTGCAACTCGTCGACCAGGCGCGCGCAGTACAGCGCCAGCGCGAGTGCGCCCTCGCAGTAGCTCTTTTGCGCCAACAGCATGCGCTTGACGTCGGCGTGCTGGATGATGGGCACAGGCGGCTGCGTCGCGTCCTTTCCCCCAGCCGAGATGGGCCGGCCCTGCGGCCGGTCCCGCGCGTACTCGAGGCTGGCCTCGTAGCCCGCCAGGCCCAGCGTCACCGCGCCCAGGCCCACGGCGATGCGCGCCTCGTTCATCATGTGGAACATGCAGCGCAGTCCTTCGCCGGGCTTCCCGACCAGGTAGCCGATCGCACCCGATGCCCCCCGCGCGGGGAACTTGCCCTCGCCAAAATTCAGCAGCGTGTTCGGGATGCCGCGGTAGCCCAGCTTGTGGTTCAGGCCGGCCAGGGCCACGTCGTTGCGCTCGCCGGTGAGGCGGCCCTCGGTGTCGACCAGCTTCTTGGGCACGATGAACAGCGAGATGCCCTTGGTGCCCGGCACCAGCCGGCCTTCGGCGTCCGGGATCTTGGCCAGCACCAGGTGCACGATGTTCTCGGTCAGCTCGTGCTCGCCGTTGCTGATCCACATCTTGTTGCCCCGCAGCCGGTAGCGCGGGCCCAGGGGGTCGCTTTCGAAGCCATCGTCATCCGGCACCGCGCGGGTCACGATGTCGCTCAGGCTGGAGCCGGCCTGCGGCTCGGACAGGCACATGGTGCCGAACCAGCGCCCGGCGAACTCGTTGCGGGCAAAGACGATCTTCTGCGCCTCGGTGCCGTGCGCCATCAGCAGGTTGGCGTTGCCGCTGGTGAGCATGCCACCGCCACCCAGGCCGATGCCGGCCTTGGAGAAGAAGCTGTGCGCCGCCATCTCGACCACGCAGGGCAGTTGCATGCCACCGATCTCGTAGTCCTGCGCCGCGGCCAGCATGCCGGACTCGACATAGGCCCGGGCCGCCGCGTGGCTGGCCTCGGGCAGCACCACCTTCTCGCCGTCGAAGCGGGGCTCGTCCGTGTCCACCAGGCGGTTGAAGGGCGCGAACTTCTCGCGCGCGATGCGCTCGCAGGTGTCCATCACCTGGGCGAAGGTCTCGCGCGAGTGGTCGGCGAAACGCGGACGGTCCAGCAGCGATTCGACGCGCAGCCAGTCGTGCAGCAGGAAATCGAGCGTGTCTCTGAGCATCGGGTTCAACCTTGTCGGGAGATCGGTGCCACTGCCATCGTGGCCGAGGCCTTCATCACCAGGCTGCGCTGGCCGCCACTGACCGCATAGACCTCGGCCTCGGTAAAGCTGAGCATGCGGCCGGCCTTGAGCACGCGGGCCTCGCATTCCAGCCGCTCGCCGCGGCCAGGGCGCAGGATGCTGGTCTTCAGCTCGGCGGTGAGGATCCAGTGCCCCTCGGGCGCCATGGTCTGGGCCGCGGCGCCCATGCTGTGGTCGGCCATCGTGGCCATCACGCCGGCATGGGCCTGGCCGGTGTGCTGCAGGTGCCTCGGCGCCAGCGCCAGCACGGTGCTGACCGTGCCCTCGCCCACCGCCACCGGCTCGACGCCCAGGTCGACCATGAAGGGCGCGGCGGCGAAGAAGCCGCGCAGGGTGTCCAGATCCGCTTTCATCGTGTGGGGCGAGTGGCTCAGTTCGGCGGGGCCTCGCCCAGCTTGGTGATCGTGCCCTGGGCCAGCGCGCACAGCGTCTCTTCGTGGCCCTGCACCGCGTAGACCTCGCAGCGGCACACCGCCTGCGTCTTGCCGACGCCGATGGCTTTGGCCCGCGCGACCAAGCGATCGCCGGTGGCCGGGCGCAGGTAGTTGATCTTGAACTCCGAGGTCACCACGGGCACCCGCATCGCCGTGCCGCCGGCGTAGGTCAGCGCGTTGTCGGCCAGGTAGCTCACCACGCCGCCGTGGGCGAAACCGTTCTGCTGCTTCAGGTCGTCGCGCAACGGCAGTTGCAACTCCACCTCGCCAGGCATCAACCGCGTCAACTCGGCACCCAGCAAGCGGCTGAAGGCCTGCTGGGCCAGCACCTCGCGGCCGAGTTGCAGGAACAGTTCGGGGTCGAAGCCTTGCGAGGTCATGGCACGCACTCCGCCGCCGTCAGGGTGCGCGCGGGCCGTCGGCGCGCAGGCGTACGCGCCAGCCCGCGTCCACCGCCGCCGGCTTGGGAAAGCGCGCCAGCGCGCCTTGGGCCACCGAGTCGATCATGTCGGCCAGGGTCTGCTTGCCGGCCTCGGTCTGCATCGCGCGCATCTGGTCGGGCGACAGGTCGTGGGCATAGCCCTGCAGGTTCAGGCCGCTGCCACCCAGGAACTGCGCGCGGCGGTCGTTGCCTTGCTGGCCGAGGCGGCCGAAGCTGACCACCACCTTGCCCGCGGCGGGCTGGAAGTCGACCAGCACGCTGTCCTTGGCCGTGTCCTTGGCTGGATCGTCGGCCCGCAGGGCGAACTCGGCGTCCATCGCCGCCACCACGCCGGCGACATAGACGCAGGCGTCGAGCTGGGTCTGGGGCCAGGCGGCCAGTGCCTGGGCGAACTGGTCCGCGTTGTCCCGCGCCGGGCCCGCCACGCCGCAAGCGGCCGGCATCGCCAGGCCGGACTGCTGGGCCCACCACAGCGTCGCGGCCTTGTCAGGCCCGGCGGCGGGCAAGGCGTACAACGAGACCAGCCGCGAGCGCGCGTCGGTGCGGCCCGCCTCGGCGGCGCGCAGGTACAGGCGCGATGCGCGGTCCACGTTCTGCTTCAGGCACAAGCCCTGCTCGAACATGGCACCGCCCAACAGCCAGGCCTCCGGCGAGGCGGTGGCCAACGCGACGTTCAGCTCCTTGACGGCCGCAGGGCAGTCCTTGGCCTCGATGGCCTTGACCACGGCCTTGGTGGCATCGGTCGCAGCAGAGCTTGCGAAGCTGGCACTGACCGTGATCAGCGCCACCACCCAACCAAGGGCCTTGCGCGGATCCGGCTTGGCCGGGCCGCTGCAAGAGCCCCCTCGGGGGACAGCGACCGGCAGGGAGCGTGGGGGCATTACAAAACCTCGAAGATGCCGGCAGCACCCATGCCGCCGCCAATGCACATGGTCACACAAACCCGCTTGGCGCCGCGGCGCTTGCCCTCGATCAGCGCATGGCCGGTCAGGCGCTGGCCGGACACGCCGTAGGGGTGACCGACAGCGATTGCGCCGCCGTTGACGTTCAGCCGGTCCATCGGGATGCCCAGCTTGTCCGCGCAGTACAGCACCTGCACGGCGAAGGCCTCGTTGAGCTCCCACAGGTCGATGTCGTTGACTGTCAAGCCCAGGCGGCCTAGCACCTTGGGCACGGCGAAGACGGGGCCGATGCCCATCTCGTCGGGCTCGCATCCGGCCACCGCGAAGCCCAGGAAACGGCCCAGCGGCTTCAGGCCCTTGCGCTCGGCGTAGGCCTCGCTGACCACAGCGCAGGCGCCGGCACCGTCACTGAACTGGCTGGCATTGCCCGCGGTCACCACGCCACCCGGCAGCGCGGTGCGGATGTCCTTGATCGACTCGTAGGTCGTGCCCTCGCGCAGGCCTTCGTCCACGCTGCAGGTGACTTCCTTGCTGCGCAGGCCCATCACCTTGTCGGCCACGCCGGCCGTCACCGTGATCGGCACGATCTCGTCAGAGAACTTGCCGGCCGCCTGCGCCGCACAGGCCTTCTGCTGGCTTTCGGCACCGTAGCGGTCCATGCGCTCTTTCGGGATGCCGTAGCGCTTGGCCACGTTCTCTGCGGTCTGCAGCATGCTCCAGTAGATCTCGGGCTTCTGCTCCTTCAACCAGCTGTCTTCGAGCAGGTGGGTGTTCATCTCCTGCTGCACGCAGGAAATGCTCTCGACGCCGCCGGCCACGTAGACCTCGCCTTCGCCCGAAATGATGCGTTGCGAGGCCAGCGCGATGGTCTGCAAGCCGCTGGAGCAGAAGCGGTTGACGGTGAGGCCGCTGACCGTGATCGGCAGCCCGGCGCGCAGCGCGATCTGGCGCGCGATGTTGGCGCCGGTGGCGCCCTCGGGGTTAGCGCAGCCCATGATCACGTCTTCCACCGCGCCGGGATCGATGCCGGCGCGCTCGACGGCGGCCTTCACCACGTGGCCGCCCAGCGTGGCGCCATGGGTCATGTTGAAGGCACCCTTCCAGCTCTTGGCCAGCGGCGTGCGTGCGGTGGAAACGATGACGGCTCGGCTCATGGCGGGCTCCTCTTTGGAAAGTTAAGCGCCAGCCGCCTGGCTGACCAGGCGGTGGTAGAAGCGGATCAGCTCGGCCAGGTTGGCGGCCGAGATGCGTTCGTTGGTGCCGTGGAATCGCGGCAGGTCTTCGGGCTTCGCGCGCACCGGCGAGAAGCGGTAGATGTGGTCGCTGATGGCCTCGAAGTGGCGCGAATCGGTCGCGCCGATCATCAGCCCCGGCGCCACCAGCGTGCCCGGGAAGACCTCGCGCACGGTCTTGTTGATCAGCTGGTACGAGGCCGACTGCGTGGGCGACACCTTCGACGGCTCGCTCGGGTTGGGCAGCGCCGACAGCTCGTAGCGCGCGCCGGGCATCGTCGATTCGGCCACGTCGTGCACATGGCCCATCACGGCCGAGGCGCTGTCGCCCGGCAGCAGGCGGAAGTTCACGGTCGCCTCGGCGCGGCCGGGCAGCACGTTGTCCTTGTTGCCGGCCTGGACGATGGTCAGCGCGGTGGTCGTGCGCAGCATCGCGTTGGTGCTGGCCTTGGCCTCGAGCTGCTTTTGCACCAGCGGGCCGAACAACCACAGGTTGGACAGCGCCACGCGCTGCATGCCACCCATTTCGGGCGCGATCGTCTCGAACATCTCGCGCGCCACGCCGCGGATGCCGCCCGGCAGCTGCTGGTCGTCCAGGCGCTTGAGGGCGGCGCTCATCATGGCGATCGCGCTCTCGCCCTTGGGCGGCGGCATCGACGAGTGCCCCGGCGTGGCCGGCACCTTGAGCACCACCGACAGGTAGCCCTTCTCGGCGATGCCGACCAGCGCCGTCGGTGGGGCGAGGCCAGGCATGATGCCCTCGGTGATCAGCATGCCCTCGTCGATGACGAAGTCCATGCGCTCGCCGCGCGATTGCAGCAGCGCCGCGATCTGCTTGGCGCCGCGCTCGCCGCTGACCTCCTCGTCGGCGCCGAAAGCCAGGTGGATGGTCCGCTTCGGCTGGAAGCCGCTGGCGGCCAGCAACTCCATCGCCTCCATCTGGGCGATCAGGTTGCCCTTGTCGTCCCAGGCGCCGCGGCCCCAGACGAAACCGTCCTTCTGTGTGCCGGCGAACGGCTGCTCGGCCCAGTCGCCCTCGGTGCCCGGCGAGATGGGCACCACGTCCTGGTGCGCCATCAGCAGGATGGGCGGCAACGACGGCTCCGAGCCTTTCCAGGTGTAGAGCAGGCTCAGCCCCCCGACCACCTCGCGCTGCATCGCCGCATGCGCCTTCGGGTAGCGCTCTTGCAGCAAGGCGTGCAGCTGGGCGAACTGGTCGGCGTTCTGGTTCGCGTCTTCCAGGCTGGACACCGTCTTCGCGCGGATGGCTTCGGCCAGCCGCGATGCGGCCGCCGCCTCGTCCACCGCCAGCGGCGGCGCCGGCGGCACGTCGAGCTGGCGCGAGCCCTGGCGCAGCGTGTTCACCGCCACGGCAGCCACGAGCAGGGCCAGCACCGCGGCGATGGTGAGCAGCAGTCGGCGCAGCATGGCCTTCAGTTGAAGCTCTTGCCTTCGGCCACCAGGCGCGCCAGCAGCGGTGCGGGCTGCCAGAACTCGGCGTCGTCGTTCGGGTTCTGGGCAAAGCGCTTCATCGCCTGGGCCACGTTGTACAGGCCGTAGGTGTCGGCATAGCACATCGGGCCGCCGCGGTGCAGCGGGAAGCCGTAGCCGGTGAGGTAGACCATGTCGACGTCGGACGCGCGCTGGGCAATGCCCTCTTCGAGCAGGCGCGCGGCCTCGTTGACGAGTGCGAAGACCAGGCGGTGGACGATCTCGTCGTCGCTGATCTTGCGCGGCGTGATGCCCATGGCGGCGCGGTGCTTCTCGATCATCTCGTTGACCGCGGCCGACGGGATCGCGTCGCGCTTGCCGGCCTGGTAGTCGTACCAGCCGGCTTGCGTCTTCTGGCCGAAGCGGCCCATCTCGCACAGCAGGTCCGCCGTCTTCGAATAGCGCAGGTTCGGCTTCTCGATGTAGCGGCGCTTGCGGATGTACCAGCCCACGTCGTTGCCGGCCAGGTCGCCCATGCGGAACGGGCCCATCGCGAAGCCGAACTTCTCGACCGCCTTGTCGACCTGGGCCGGCGTGCAGCCCTCTTCCAGCAGGAAGCCGGCCTGGCGGCTGTACTGCTCGATCATGCGGTTGCCGATGAAGCCGTCGCACACGCCCGAGACCACGCAGGTCTTCTTGATCTTCTTGCCCAGGGCCATCACGGTGGCGAGCACGTCCTTGGCGGTCGCCTTGCCGCGCACCACTTCCAGCAACTTCATCACGTTGGCCGGGCTGAAGAAGTGGGTGCCGATCACGTCCTGCGGGCGCTTGGTGAAGGCCGCGATCTTGTCGACGTCCAGCGTCGAGGTGTTGCTGGCCAGGATCGCGCCGGGCTTCATCACCTTGTCGAGCTGCTCGAAGACGGCCTTCTTGACCTCCATGTCCTCGAACACGGCCTCGATCACCATGTCGGCGTCGCCAATGGCGTCATAGCTCAGCGTGGTCGACATCAGGGCCATCGTGGCCTCGTACTTCTCGGGCTTGAGCTTGCCCTTCTTGACCTGGGCCTCGTAGTTCTTGCGGATCGTGGCCACGCCGCGATCCAGCGCCTCCTGCTTCATCTCGAGGATGACCACCGGCACGCCGGCAGAGAGGAAGTTCATCGCGATGCCGCCGCCCATGGTGCCGGCGCCGATGATGGCGACCTTCTTGACCTCGCGCAGCGGCGTGTCCTCGGGCACGTCGGCGATCTTGCTGGCGGCGCGCTCGGCGAAGAAGGCGTGGCGCAGCGCCTTGCACTCGGGCGTCATCATCAGCGCGACGAAGATCTCGCGCTCCAGCACCATGCCGTCGTCGAACTTCCTCGTCATCGAGGCTTCTACCGCGTCCACGCACTTGGCGGGCGCGGGGAAATTCTTGGCCATGGCCTTGACGGTGTTGCGCGCGAACTGGAAGTAGCCGTCGGGGTTCGGGTGCGTCACCTTCATGTCACGCACCAGCGGCAGCGGGCGCTTGTCGGCGATGTCGGTGGCGAAGGCGATCGCGCCAGCCACCAGGTCGCCGTCGGTGACCAGCTTGTCGAACAGCTTCTGGCCGGGCAGCGCGGCCAGCAGCTCGCTCTTGACCGGGTCGCCGCTGACGATCATGTTCAGTGCCGTCTCCACGCCCAGCACGCGCGGCAGGCGCTGCGTGCCGCCGGCACCGGGGATCAGGCCGATCTTCACCTCGGGCAGGGCCACGTTGGCGCCCGGGGCGGCCACGCGGTAGTGGCAGCCCAGGGCCAGCTCGAGCCCGCCACCCATGCACACGCTGTGCACGGCGGCGACCACCGGCTTGCTGCAAAGCTCGATCAAGCGGATCAGCGACAGCAGGTTGGGCTCGGCCAGCGCCTTGGGCGAGCCGAATTCCTTGATGTCGGCGCCGCCGGAAAAGGCCTTGCCCGCGCCAGTGATGACAATGGCCTTCACGGCCGCGTCGGCCTGGGCCTTCTCCAACCCGTCGGCCACCGCGCGCCGGGTTTCGTAGCCCAGCCCATTGACCGGCGGGTTGTTCAGCGTGATGACGGCCACCGGGCCGCGGAGCTCATAGCTGGCGCTCATGTTCGTGATCCCTTCGCAAGAAGACGGAGAGTGGGCGGGAAGGCAAGTTCAAAATAGAACGATCGTTCGATTCTAGGGACATTCGACAGCCGTTCAGTGTCTCTGCCGTGACAGGGACGAGCCTAGGTGAAACCCTAGGCCACGCGATGACCGGTCCCGACCCTAGGGCGCTAGCCGAAGCTGGTAGGCCCGGTACTGCAGGTTCTCGCTGGCGGCCCAGTAGAAGTGGCCGTCCTGCACCTCGGTCAGCGGCCGATAGCCGGGGTGCTCGCCAGCACCCCAATCGAACGCGTGCACCACCTCGAACGCACCGTCCAGCGAGATCCTGAAGACCGCGCCCGCGCCATGCGGAGAGTCATCGCCCGCGAATCCGTAGAGCATCCCATCCTTCGCCTGCATGAGCGTGCGCGGACTGCGCCCATCGGGCCGCGCGTCGAAGTCGTGCAGCCGCGTGTAGTCGCCCTGCGTGCTCATGCGGAACACCGTGCCGAAGCCCTTGCTGCCGCCGTAGGTCAGGCCGTACAGAAAGCCATCGGTCGCCACCACCAGGCCGTGAGGAAAGTTGCCATCCTCAAGGCGGGTGAATTGGTGGATGACGGTCACTGCGCCGTCGCGGTCCATGCGGTAGACCGAACCACCGTTGTACCGGCCCTTTGCGGACGTGGTCCCGTAAAGGTTGCCATCTCTCCCCTCGACCAGATCTTCCGGCAGCACGCCCTCTTCTTCGGTGAACCAATGCCGAACCGACACCTGCCCCTGCAGCGATACCTGTGCGATGCAACCGTTGTAGTCGTTGGGGGGGCTTCCATTGACGACATAGAGATATCCGTCTCCCGCCCGCATCAGGTTGAACGGCCCGTTCGTGGTGAAGCAGTCGCTGCCGTCGGGCACACCGGTGTAGATGACCGTGAGCTTGCCATGCGGCGTGAGGCGGAACAGGACCTGGCGCCACATCCCGCCCAGCGAACCGATGCCGTAGAAGTTGCCATCGGCACCAAGAACCAGGGAACGCGGGCTGCTGATTTCGGTTGGGCTGAACGCGTGCTGCACCACCACATGGCCGTGGATCGAGGTCCGGAAGAAGGTCCCCGCCTTGAGCGGCCCACCCCAGCTGGCCAGGCCATAGAGTCGGCCATCCCAGCCGAGCACGAGGCGGCTGAAGGAGGACGTCCCCTCCAACTCATCGAAGACGTGGATCGTCTTCAGCCGCGATGGCTGCAGATCCACATCGATCGGCCCCGCCGCCGATGCGCCGGCGAGAAAGACGCCGGCCAGCGCCAGCACGAAACCAGGGACATGGAACCACCGCATGACTGCTCCCCCTTGCTGGAGCAACACTAGGCGCAGCGCCCTCGACCGCATCCCCTGGAAAACCCGTGGCAGTCGCGATGGCACTCATTCGTGAGCACGACGAAACGGCTTCCGGCTGCGACGAAATCGACCGGGCGCCGCGTGAACTCCACATATGCTCGCTAGCTTCGCCACGTGCCGCTTCCACCTCCCACCCATGGCCACATCCTTCGCCTCGCGCCCCGTCTGGCTTGCCGCCGCTGCCTTGATCGCCAGTCTGCAAACTCCGCTTCTCCGGGCGGCCGATGCACCGGCGAGCGGCGAAGCACCCAAGAAGCCCAACTGGAAAGTGAACCAGCCGCCGGGCGAGGCGCGCACCGTCAACCTCGACACCCGCACCGGCACCTGGATGAGCGTGGACGTGAGCCCCGACGGCCGCTGGGTGCTGTTCGACCTGCTGGGCGACCTGTACCTGCTGCCGGCCGAGGGCGGCGAGGCCAAGCCGCTGACCCACTCGATCGCGTGGGAGCACCAGGCCCGCTTCTCGCCCGATGGCAAGCAGATCGCCTACATCAGCGACGCCGGCGGTGGCGACAACGTGTGGGTGATGAACGTCGATGGCAGCAACGCCCACGCGGTCAGCAACGAGGACTACCGCCTGCTCAACAACCCCGTCTGGCACCCCAACGGCCAGTACATCGCGGCGCGCAAGCACTACACCGGCACCCGCTCGGCCGGCTCGGGTGAGATCTGGCTGTACCACGTGTCCGGCGGCACCAAGGGCGTGCAGCTCAACGAGAAGCCCAACTGGCAGAAGGACCTGGGCGAGCCGGCCCTGTCGCCCGATGGCAAGTACCTCTACTACTCGCACGACGACACTCCGGGCAAGACCTTCGAGTACAACAAGGACTCGAACAAGGAGATCTTCAAGATCTTCCGCCAAGACCTGGCCGACGGCTCGGTCGAGCCCTTCGTCACCGGCCCCGGCGGCGCAATCCGCCCCACCCCGTCGCCAGACGGCAAGACGCTCGCCTTCGTGCGCCGCGTGCGCAACCAGAGCACGCTGTTCCTGAAAGACCTGACCACGGGCGTCGAGCGCGCCGCCTGGGGCGGGCTGGAACGCGACCTGCAGGAGTCCTGGTCGGTCTACGGCGTGTACCCGGCGTTTGCCTGGACGCCCGACTCCAAGCAGATCGTCGCCTGGGCGCAGGGCAAGATCTGGCGCATCGACCCGGCCAAGGGCTCGGCCGCCGAGATCCCCTTCCACGTCAAGGACACGCGCGAGGTGCGCACCGCGCTGCGCGTGCCGCAGGCCGTGGCGCCGGACAGCTTTGCCGTCCACCAGCTGCGCTCGGTCAACGTCTCGCCCGACGGCCAGCGCGTGGTCTATTCGGCGCTGGGCCACCTGTACCTGAAGGACCTGACGAGCGATGCCAAGCCGCGCCGCCTGACCACGGCCGACGACCGCTTCGAGTTCTTCCCCAGCTTCTCGCGCGACGGCAAGTCCCTGGTCTTCGTGGCCTGGAACGACGAGCGCCTGGGTACCGTGCGCAAGCTCGACCTGGACAGTGGCCGCGAGACCACCATCACGCCCATGCCGGGCAAGTACCTGTCGCCGCGCTTCTCGCCAGACGGCAAGCAGGTGGTCTACGAGAAGGTTCGAGGCGGCTACCTCACTTCGCCCTGGTACGCGCTGGACCTGGGGGTCTACCTGGCCTCGGCCGACGGCAAGGGCACGCCGCAGCGCCTGACCAAGGACGGCTCGGACCCGCAATTCGGCAAGGGCAGCGATGCGGTCTACTTCACGCGCACCGCCGTCACCAGCGAGGTCGACGCGCTGCACAAGCTGATCCGCCTGGACCTGGCCGACCGCCAGGAGACCGAGGTCGCGCGCAGCGAGTTCGCGTCCGACTACGCGGTGTCGCCCGACGGGCAATGGCTGGGCTTCGTCGAGCGCTTCCACGCCTACGTGACGCCGCTGCCGCAGACCGGCAAGGCCGTCACGGTCGGGCCCAAGATGGACGCGCTGCCGGTGCGCCAGCTCGACGTGAACGCCGGCCACTCGATGCACTGGAGCGGCGACAGCAAGCAGTTGCATTTCGCCATCGGCGACGAACTCTTCAGCCCGACGCTCGCCGACGCCTTCGCCCCTGGCACCGAGAAGGCCCCCGGCTACAAGCCCGCCGAAGCCGGCCGCAAGATCGGCTTCGACCAGCCGTCGGACAAACCGCAGGGCCTGGTCGCCATCGTTGGCGGGCGCATCGCCACCATGAAGGCCGGCAACCCGAGCGAGGTCATCGACGACGGCGTCATCGTGGTCGACGGCAACCGCATCGTCGCGGTCGGGCCGGCCTCGAAGGTGACGGTGCCCGCGCAAGCCAAGCGGGTGGACGCCAAGGGGCAGACCATCATCCCGGGCCTGATCGACGTGCACTGGCACGGCCGCATGGGCGACGACGAGATCGTGCCGCAGCAGAGCTGGGTCAACTACGCCTCGCTGGCCTTCGGGGTGACCACGCTGCACGACCCCAGCAACCGCAACAGCGAGATCTTCACCGAGGCCGAGTTGCAGCGCGCCGGGCTGGTGGTGGGCCCACGCATCTATTCCACCGGCACCATCCTCTATGGCGCCAAAGCCACCGTGACAGCCGTGGTCAACAACCTGGACGATGCGCTGACCCACCTGAAGCGCCAGAAGGCCGAAGGCGCGATCAGCGTCAAGAGCTACCAGCAGCCGCGCCGCGAGCAGCGCCAGCAGGTGCTGGAGGCCGCGCGCCAGACCGGCATGATGGTGGTGCCCGAGGGCGGCTCGATGTTCCAGCTCAACATGAGCATGATCGCGGACGGCCACACCGGCATCGAGCACGCGCTGCCCATCGCCGAGGTCTACGACGACGTCAAGCAGTTCTGGCCGCAGACCGAGGTGGGCTACACGCCCACGCTGAACGTGGCCTACGGCGGGCTGGACGGCGAGCACTACTGGTACGCCCGCACCAACGTGTGGGAGCACCCGCTGCTCAAGCAATACGTGCCGCGCACGCTGCTCGAGTCGCGCAGCGTGCGGCGCGAGACCGCGCCGGAGGAAGACTTCAACGTCATCCGCGTGGCCCGCACCGCCACCGCGCTGCAACGCGCCGGCGTCAAGGTCAACATCGGCGCCCACGGCCAACGCGAGGGCCTGGGCTCGCACTGGGAGATGTGGATGTTCGGCCTGGGTGGCATGACACCGCTCGAAGCCATCCGCACCGCCACGATCGACCCGGCGCACTACCTGGGCCTGGACCACGACATCGGCTCGATCGAGCCGGGCAAGCTGGCCGACCTGGTCATCATCAACGGCGATGTGCTCAAGGACATCCGCCAGAGCGACCGCATCAGCCACGTGATGCAGAACGGCCGGCTGTTCGAGGTGCCCTCGATGAACGAGGTGGTCTCGCGCAGCAAGGCCCGCAAGCCCTTCTTCTTCGAGGGCCAGGCCGGTGTGGGCCTGCCGGTGGACGCGAGCGCGTCCAGCCACGGCGACGATTGAGCCTTGCCGGCCCCGGCAGCGCCGGGCCGGCCGCGTGTCAGTCGGTCAACAGCGCCTGCGCCAGCTGGCGCACGATCGGCAACGCCGGCGCCTCGGTGCGGCCGGCCAGCGTGACGAAGCCGAAGCGCGCGTTGGAGCCGAGCGCCGGCTTCAAGGCCAGCTCGACCAGGTCGGGCGCGGCAGCCCGGATGGCGATCAGCACCATGTCGCTGTCACGTGCCACGTCGACCAGGCTGGCGATCTCTTCACATCGCAGCGTGACGCAGGCCTGCGGGTGCGCCGCGGGGCCGTAGCGCTCGACCAGCGTACGCGCCACCTCGTCGCTGAGCGGAGAGGAGCCGATCGGGAACCGGCGCAGCGCGTCGAAGGCCAGCGGCGAGCGCTTTCGCGTCAGCGGGTGGCCCGGCCGGCACAGGAACGCACCGCGCATCTCGCCCAGTGTGGTGACCTGCAGGTCCACTGCGGGCGCGAGCGAGCGCGCGTCGACCACCAGCGCGTCGAGCCGGCGCTCGCGCAAGCCCTGCACCAGCAGTGCGGTGTGGCCGCGGGCCACCTCCAGCTTCACGCCCGGGTGCTGGGTGGCCATGTGGCGCAGCAGCGGGGTCATCAGCATCGCGCCCGGGCCCGAGCCGAGGCCGACGCGCACGCTGCCCGCCCGGCCCTCCTTCATCTGCCGGCCGCTGGCCCCCAGCTCGTCGGCCTCGAAGACGAGCTGCCGAGCCCGCTGCACCACCTCGCGCCCGAAGGGCGTGAGCTCGCTGCGCCGGCCCACCCGGTCGAACAGCGGCTGGCCGAATTCGTCCTCCAGCGCACGGATGCTGCGGCTGAGGGCCGGCTGGGTGAGAAACATGGCCTCGGCCGAGCGGCTGAACGAGCCGCTCTCGGCCAGGGCGATCAGGTGCCTGAGCTGGACGAGGGTCATGCGTCAAAGCATAAGCCAGACTCATGATGATGCATAGAACAATGCATTGGACTATGGCTTCGCGGCTGCCTACGATGGCCCCATCCACTGCTCAGGAGTCGGCATGAAACGCATCGTCGGTCGCTCGCTCGCCACCCTTGCCGGCCTCGTGCTGGCCTGCACCGCGGCACTGGCCCAGGGCTACCCCACCAAGCCGGTCAACCTGATGGTGCCCTACCCGGCCGGCGGCCCCTCGGACGCGATCGCCCGCATCTTCAACAACGCGCTGGGCCGCGAGTTGGGCCAGCAGGTGCTGGTGGAAAACCTCGGCGGCGTCTCGGGCGCGATGGCGGCGCAGAAAGTGCTCGCCGCACCCGCCGACGGCTACTACCTGTTCCAGGGCTCGCCGAACGAGGTGATCCTGTCGCCGCTGGCCAATGCGGCGGTCAAGCTCAAGACCGAAGATTTCCGCCTGGTGCACCCGGTGGCCGACGCGGTGATGGTGGTCGTCACCCGCAAGGACTTGCCGGTGTCCAGCGTGGACGAGCTGGTCGCGCTGGCTCGCAAGTCGCCCGACAAGCCGCTGAGCTACGGCAGCGTGGGCATCGGCAGCCTCTACCACCTGATCGTCGAGGACATGCAGGCCCGCACCGGCGCCCGCTTCGACCACGTGCCGTACAAGGGCAACGCCCCCGTGCTGCAGGACATCGGCGGCGGCCAGCTCGACTTCGCCGTGCTGGTCTACAGCGCGGCCATGGGCGCCCTGGCCGAGCAGGGCCGGCTGAAGGTGATCGGCCAGCTCGGCGCGCAGCGCTCGGACCTGTTGAAGAACGTGCCCGCGGTCAGTGAAGGCCAGGCGCTGAAGAACTTCTCGTACAAGATCTGGACCGGCTTCATGGTGCCGCGCGCCACACCCGAGCCGGTGGTGCAGCGCCTGCACGACGCGATCGGCAAGGCCCTGCAGGACCCGGCGGTGCGCGCGCAACTCGCGGCGCAGACCCAGTCCGCCGCTGCGCCGCAGTCGCTGGCCGAGGCGGCCCGCTTCTACGAGGCCGAGACCGCACGCTACCGTGCGATCGCCAAGCAGATCAACCTGCAGCCGCAGTGATGCCGGCCGGGAGCGCGACATGACCTACCTGCTGCATGCCCTGACCGAGCGCGCGGGCGAGTTCATCTCGCTGCGGCGCGACATCCACCGCCACCCCGAGCTGGCTTTCGAAGAGCACCGCACCGCCGCCCTGGTGGCCGAAAAGCTCGAGGCCTGGGGCTACGCCGTGGAGCGCGGCGTCGGCGGCACCGGCGTGGTCGGCACGCTGGTGCGCGGCACCGGCCCGCGCCGGTTGGGGCTGCGCGCCGACATGGACGCGCTGCCCGTCACCGAAGCGAACGGCCTGGACTGGGCGAGCACCCGCCCGGGCCTGATGCACGCCTGCGGCCACGACGGCCACACCGCGATGCTGCTGGCCGCCGCCCGCCACCTGGCCGAGCAGGGCCGCTTCGACGGCACGCTGACCCTGATCTTCCAGCCCGCCGAGGAAGGCGGCGGCGGCGCGCTGCGCATGATGGACGACGGCCTGTTCGAGCGCCACCCGTGCGACGCCGTCTTCGCGATGCACAACATGCCCGGCATCCCGCAGGGCCGGCTGGTGCTGCGCGAAGGCGCGGCCATGGCGTCGAGCGACTACGCCACGGTCACGCTGCACGGCGTGGGCGGCCACGGTGCGATGCCGCACCGTTCCACCGACCCGGTCGTCGCCGCGGCCAGCATCGTGATGGCGCTGCAGACCGTGGTCTCGCGCAACACCGACCCGCTGCAGACGGCGGTCGTCACCGTTGGCGCGCTGCATGCGGGCCAGGCCAACAACGTGATCCCGGCCGAGGCCCGGCTGGAGATCAGCGTGCGCTCGCTCGACCGCGGCGTGCGCGCGATGCTGGAGCAGCGCATCAAGGCGCTGGTGCACGCCCAGGCCGAGAGCTTCGGCGTGCGGGCCGAAGTGGCCTGGCGGCCGGGCTACGCCGTGCTGGTCAACACGCCCGAGGAGACCGCCTTCGCCCGCGAGGTGGCGCTCGAGCTGCTGGGGCCCGACCGCGTCACGCTGCAAGGCCCCGCCGTGCCCGGCAGCGAAGACTTCGCCTTCATGCTTGAGCGCGTGCCGGGCAGCTACCTGTTCATCGGCAACGGCGACGGCAGCGCCGGCGAAAGCGCTGCCGCCTGCATGGTCCACAACCCGGGCTACGACTTCAACGACAGCAACATCGCCATCGGCAGCGCCTACTGGGTGCTGTTGGCGGAGCGCTTCCTGGCGCGGCCGAGCTAGGCAACCCTAGGCCGCTCAAGGCTCTTGCAGCTCGACGGCCACGGCGACCGTCTTCAGCCGCCCCGAAAAGGCAGGACTCTGCGCCTCCAGCGCGGTGACAATCAGGTGTACGGGCCAGCCACCACTGTCGGCGACCCGGCTGACGACCTGGGCCCATGTCTCCAGACGCGGCGGTGCGGGTTGAAGCTGCAGGCCGATCACATAGGTGGCCACGCTGGCATCGGCAGGCAGCACGCGGCGTGCGATGAACGCACGGGCGATGCCGTCGCGGTAGGCGTGCAGCAACTCGCGGATGCGGGCCAGGTCCTCAGGCTTCAGGTCCGGCGCAAGCAGCTCATGCGCCGTGTCCAGGGTGCCCATTTGGGGAGCCACCTTGCTCTCCCACGCGTCTCGCTGGTTCCAACGCTCGCGATAGCCCTCGGCACGCGGGTCTTCGCGCTCGCGCAGGTACTCGAACGCGCGCTCGCACGCCGGCTTGATGGCGTCGGCGTCGAGCGCCATGGCCTGCTCGAGGCAATCCAGCCCGGTCTCGTCCTGCTGACCCAGGCGCTGGACGCCGTCCAGGTAGGGGCCGAGCGCATTGGTGGGGTACGCGGTCATGAAGGCCGCGATGTCGTCGCTGAAACCTTCCGACTCGTCGCAGGCCAGGCGAAGGCGCAGCCGCTCCGCATGCTCGTCCTGCGTGAGCAGTGTCTTGGCGCACAACTCGTCGAGCCGTTGCCGCTGTTGGCGGCGCTGTTCATGCTGCTCCTTCCAGGGGCTCGACACGCGTTCGCGCCACCGGGCCTGCATGGCCTCGCGCACGCTGCCGGCACTGTCACCAAGCCACGCCACGGCCGCGGTGGGCCCCTGGACGGGCTCGGGCAGCGGTGTATCGGCGGCCGACTGGTCGCCCAGCAACGCCTGCAGGCGTTGGCGCAGCGGCGGGTGGGTGTCGGCCACTCCAGTCGGCGCGGCAAGAGCCCGGCGCAAGGCACGTTGCGCCTCGTCCGGCGGGGCGTGCTGTGCCACAGCCGCCCAGCGGATGGCGAAGTCCTCCGGCGGCTGCGGCAGGCTGGCGACCTGACGGAAGGTCTGTTGCACGAATTCCCCGTAGTGGCTGCCGCTGACATCGGTTCGCGTGAGCGCCTGCGCGGTCACCTGGGCACCCACCAACTCGGCGGACGCCGCGTCGGCCTCGTACTCATTGGCCCGTGCCAGCACGAAGGAATAGGCGTTGAAGTACGGGGCGTACCACCCCACCAGGCGTTGCAGCATCGAGCCGATGACGCCCTGCCATTGGTGCGACAAGGCCTGCACCGTGCCCCAGCCAGCCCGCAGGCGGTAGATGAAGGCGCCAAAGTGGCCGTGCGACCCGGCCAGGTGCCCGTACTCGTGGGCAACCACCGCCAGCGCCTCGTCGGCGGGCAGGCTCTCAAGCAAGGGCAAGCCCAGGATCAGGTAGTTGCGCGACGGCCCGAACAGGCCGAACAAGGGCCGCTGGACGACCGCAGCGTTCAGGTCCTCGCTGATCAGCACATGGTGGAAGCGCGGGCCGTGCATGCGCTGGCGCATGTCGTCCATGGCCGCGAAAAGCGCGGGCGCCTGGGCCCGCGTCAACTCCAGGCCTTCCGGCTTGGGAAAGCGCGTCAGCACCGCCGACATCGACGACTTGACCAGCAGCCACAGGGGCAGCACCAGCAGCAGCAACAGTTTGCCCAGGCCCGCGAGCAACCCGATCGAATGCACCCCGCCCCACCACAGCGCGAAAGGCAAGGCGATCAGCGCCAGGGCGCTGGCGCCCGCCAGGCCAATGATCAAGGCCAGGATCGCGAACCCCAGCACGGCCAGCAGGGCCACGTTGAGCTGATAGGCCCCTGGCGACTGGCGGCTCTTGGCTTCCAGCCGCGCCACCATTTGTTCGAACTCGGACGAGTCCATCCCTGACACCCCCTTGATTGGTCTTTTTTACCCGGCGAAGGCGCCATGGTAGTCAGACCGACCCAGGGCCGGATCAACTTTCATCCAGGGCCTCACGGGCGGCGGCGTCAAACCTCCAGCCACTCCTTGCGGATGTAGGCGTCGGCCTTGAGCGCGGCGGGCGTGCCCTCGAAGACGATGTGGCCGTGGCCCATCACGAGGCAGCGTTCGGACACCTCCAGCGCGATGGTCAGCTTCTGCTCGACCAGCAGCACCGAGATGCCTCGCCGCTGCAGCTCGCGCAGGTACTCGGCCACCAGCTCGACGATCTTGGGTGCCAGGCCCTCGGTGGGCTCGTCGATCATGATCAGATCGGGGTCGCCCATCAGCGTGCGGCACAGCGTGAGCATCTGCTGCTCGCCGCCCGAGAGCACGCCGGCCTCGGTGTGCTGGCGCTCCTTCAGCCGCGGGAACATCTGGTACATGTCGTCGAAGCCCCAGCGCGGCTGCTTCTTCTTGCCGCTCTTCTGTCCCAGCAGCAGGTTCTGGTGCACGGTGAGCTTGGGGAAGATGTCGCGGTTCTCGGGCACATAGCCCAGGCCCAGGTGCGCGATCTCGAAGGCCGGGCGGCCGATGATCTCCTGCCCACGCCAGCGCACCGAGCCGGTCGCCTCCACGAGGCCCATGATGGCCTTGACCGTGGTCGAGCGGCCCGAGCCGTTGCGGCCCAGCAGGCTGACGATCTCGCCCTCGCCCACGCTCAGGTGCACGCCGTGCAGCACATGGCTCTTGCCGTAGTAGGCGTGCAGGTCCTTCAGTTCCAGCAGGGCTTGGCTCGCGCTCATGCGTGGGCCCCCGCGGCCTGCGCATCGGCCAGCACCGAGCCGAGGTAGGCCTCCTGCACGCGCGGGTTGGCACGCACCGCGTCCGGTTTGTCGAAGGCCAGCAGCTCGCCATAGACCAGCACCGCGATGCGGTCGGCCAGGCCGAAGACCACGCCCATGTCGTGCTCCACCGTCAGCAGCGTCTTGCCCTCGGTCACCTCGCGGATCAGCTGCACGAAGCGCTTGGTCTCGCTCTGGCTCATGCCGGCGGTGGGCTCGTCCAGCAGGATGACCGACGAGCCGCCGGCCACGGTGATGCCCACTTCCAGCGCACGCTGCTCGGCATAGGTCAGGTTCATCGCCAGGTGGTCGCGCTTCTTGTCCAGCCGGATCATCTGCAGCACCTGCTCCGCGCGCTGGTTCACGTCGGTCAGGCGCGAGAGGAACTTCCAGAACTCGTAGCGGTGGCCCATGGACCACAGCAGCGCGCAGCGGATGTTCTCGAACACCGACAGCCGCCCGAAGAGGTTGCTGACCTGGAAGCTTCGCGCCAGACCGGCGCGGTTGATCTGGAACGGCGTCAGGCCCTGGATCGGCGCGCCGTGCAGCAGGATCTCGCCCCGCGTCGGGCCGAAGCGGCCGCTGATCAGGTTGAACAGCGTGGACTTGCCGGCGCCGTTGGGGCCGATGATGGCCACGCGCTCGCCCGGCTGTACTGCCAGGTTGACGCCCCGGATGATCTCGGTCTTGCCGAAGAACTTGGTGACGCCGCGCAGCTCGATAGCGGGTGTGCTCAAGACGATGCCTCCCGCCGCTTGATCTCTTTCTCGATCTCGGACTGCGCCTCGCCCCACTCGGCCACGAAGCGCCGCCGCGCCAGCTCGAACAGGCCCACCGCGGTGACCAGCACGAGGCCGAGGCCGACCCACGTGTCCACATGGCTGGCCGGCAGCGCGACGCCGAAGAAGCGCACGTCGCTCTCGCCCGAGGTGTCGAGCTGGAAGTGGTAGACGAACTCGACCGCCAGCGACAGCGCCAGCAGCGCCACGCCGCCGGCGCCCCCCAGCGCCAGGTAGGCCGTCCACAGCTGGCGCAGCTTGCCGAAGGCCGCCACGCGCAGGTTCATCATCACCAGGCTGGCCACGCCACCGGGCGCGTACATGACCATGAACAGGAAGATGAAGCCGAGGTAGATCTGCCAGGCTGGCGTGATGTCCGACAGCAGGCCCAGTGACAGCACCAGCAACACCGCGCCGATGATCGGGCCGAAGAAGAAGGTGGCCCCGCCCAGGAAGGTGAACAGCAGGTAGCCGCCCGAGCGCGCGGCGCTCACCGTCTCGGCCGTGACGATCTCGAAGTTGATGGCGATGAAGGCGCCGCCGATGCCGGCAAAGAAGCCCGAGATCATGAAGGCCAGGTAGCGCACCTTGCGGGTGTCGTAGCCGATGAACTCGACCCGCTCGGGGTTGTCGCGCACCGCATTGAGCATGCGGCCCAGCGGCGTGTGGGTGAAGGCGAACATCGCCGCCGTGCAGACGAAGCAGTAGAAGGCGATCAGGTAGTAGACCTGGGTCGCCGGCCCAAAACCCCAGCCGAACAGCTTGGGCTCGTAGACCCGGTTGGTGCTGATGCCGCCCTCGCCGCCGAAGAACTCGGGGAACATCAGCGACATGGCAAACACCAGCTCGCCTACGCCGAGGGTGATCATCGCGAAGGGCGTGCCGGCCTTCTTCGTCGACGGGTAGCCCAGCAGCGCCGCCACGCCCAGGCCCGCCAGCCCGCCGACCAGCGGGATGAACGGCAGCGGAATCGGCAGCGCGCCGCTGGACGCCAGGTTCATCGCGTGCACCGCGAAGAAGGCGCCCAAGCCGGTGTAGACGGCGTGGCCGAAGCTCAGCATGCCGCCCTGGCCCAGCAGCAGGTTGTAGCTCAGGCAGATGATGACCAGGTAGCCGGACTGCGACAGCATGGTCAGCGCCGTGCCGCTGGTGAACAGCCTGGGCGCCACCAGCAGCAGCAGCGCGAAGCCGCCCCAGACCAGCCAGCGGCCGACCTTGAACGGCTTCCAGGTGAACGCGGCGCCGGGTTGAACTTTGTCCATAGTCAACCCTCCCGCGTGCCGAGCAAGCCGCGGGGTCGGAAGACCAGCATCAGCACCAGCAGCAGGAAGGGCAGGATCTGCGACACCTGCGAGATCTTCAGCTTGAGGAGCGCGTAGCCGAAGGTGTCAGGCCCGGCCTTTCGGCCCACGAAGGCCAGCAAATCGAGCGCGGAGTAGTCCAGCGCCACGGCCAGATTGACCATCAGCCCGATCAGCAGCGATGCGAGGAAGGCCCCGGCCAGCGAGCCCATGCCGCCCACCACCACCACCACAAAGACGATGGCGCCCACCGCGTTGGCCATGCCCGGCTCGGTGACGTAGGTGTTGCCGCCGATCACGCCGGCCAGGCCAGCCAGCGCCGCCCCGCCGCCGAAGACCAGCATGAACACCCGCGGCACGTTGTGGCCCAGGGCCTCGACCATGTCGGGGTGGGTCAGCGCCGCCTGGATGACCAGGCCCACCCGAGTGCGCGTCAGCAGCAGCCACAGCGACGCCAGCATCAGCAGCGCGATCAGCATGATGAAGCCGCGCGAGCGCGGGAACTGCATCTGGAACAACGTGAACAGCGGCCCTTCCAGCTGGCTCGGCAGGGCATAGGGCACGGCCGCGCGGCCCCAGACCAGTTGCACCAGCTCGAGCACGACAAAGGACAGACCGAAGGTGATCAGCAGCTCGGGCACGTGGCCGAACTTGTGCACCCGGCGCAACGCAAAGCGCTCGAACACCGCCCCGAGCAGGCCCACCCCCAACGGCGCCAGCAACAGCGCCGGCCAGAAGCCCACCCAGCCCGAGATCGTGTAGCCCAGGTAGGCGCCCAGCATGTAGAAGCTGGCATGGGCAAAGTTCAGCACGCCCATCATGCTGAAGATCAGCGTCAGGCCGGAGCTGAGCATGAACAGCAGCAAGCCGTAGCTCACGCCGTTCAACAGCGAATTGAAGAATGCCTCGAGCGTCATGGGCGCCTGGTGGTGCAGCTAGGAGCAGCAGCGATGCGAAAAGGGCCCGGCCGCACGCTGGCTCGGGCCCAGGGCGTCACGGTGTGGCCGATCAGGGCCGCTTCATCTGGCAGGACGTGGGCGTGCTCGACACGTAGGCCGGGTACATCTTCGTCAGCGCGAAGGTGTTGCCGGTGTCTTCCACGTTGTAGTTCTGCTTGGCGTCCGTCTTCTGCCAGGTGGCGAAGAACAGCGGCTGCTGCAGCTGATGGTCGCCCGCGCGCATCGTGATGTCGCCGGCGTAGCTGCGCACGGTCAAGCCTTCCATCGCCTTGGCCACCTGCACCGGGTCGGTGGACTTGGCCTTCGCGATCGCGCCCTGCAGCTCGGCAAACAGGTGCAGCACGGTGGACGTGGAAAAGTCCTGCTTGTACTTCTCGTGGAAGGCGTCGCGGAACTGCGAGAACTCGCCCGGCAGGTTGCTGTAAGAGCCGTAGACCGTGGTGATCTTGCCCGCCATCGCGTTGCCGATGGCCGTGGGCGTGCCCTGGGCACCGGCGTAGTAGGTGTAGAACTTCGCTTCCAGGCCAGCGTCCTTGGCGGCCTTGATCAGCAGCGCCAGGTCCTGGCCCCAGTTGCCGGTGATGACCGTGTCGGCGCCGCTCTGCTTGATCTTGGCGATGTAGGGCGAGAAGTCCTTCACCTGCCCGATCGGGTGCAGCTCGTCGCCGACAACCTGCACGTTGGGCGTCTTGCGGGCGATGATCTCCTTCGCGTACTTCGACACCTGCTGCCCGTGGGCGTAGTTCTGGCCGATGATGTAGACCTTCTTCACCGTCGGGTCTTCGGACATGGCGGTGACCATGGCCTCCATCTTCATCGAGGTGTCGGCGTCGAAGCGGAAGTGCCAGAAGCTGCACTTCGAGTTCGTCAGGTCGGGGTCGACGGCGGCGTAGTTGAAGAACACCACCTCCTTGCCGGGGTTGCGCTCGTTGTGCTTGTTGATCGCGTCCAGGATGGCCGCCGCTGCGCCCGAGCCATTGCCCTGCGCCACGTAGCGGAAGCCCTGGTCGATGGCCGACTTCAGCACGGTCAGGCTTTCTTGCGGCGAAGCCTTGTTGTCGAAGGCCACCACCTCGTACTTCACGCCACCCTTGGCGCTGGCGCGCTCGGCGGCCAGCTGGAAGGTGCGAAGGATGTTCTGCCCGATGTTGGCGAACGGGCCCGACTGCGGGTCGATGAAGGCGATCTTCACCGTCTCGCCGGCCTGCCCGAAAGTCAGCCCGGCTTGCAGCACGAGAGCCATCCCCACCGTCAACGACCTGATGCCATGCTTGTTGGCCATGCTTGTCTCCTGAGTTGGTGTCCAGCAAGGCGGACGGTAGCGGTGATTGCCAGTGGCCGGCTTCGGGAGTTCCCCGGAGCACCTGTCGCCAGCGGGACAAGCGGGCTCAGGCGCCGGGCAGCCGGTGGTCCTTGAACTGGTCGCGCAGCTTGAGCTTCTGCACCTTGCCCGTGGCCGTGTGCGGGATCTCGGCGACGAAGGCCACGTCGTCGGGGATCTGCCACTTGGCGATCTTGCCCTCGAAGAAGCCCAGCAGCTCTTCCCGCGTGACGGTCGCGCCGGGCTTGAGCACCACCACCAGCAGCGGCCGCTCGTCCCACTTGGGGTGCTTGCAGGCGATGGCCGCCGCCTCGTGCACGGCAGGGTGGGCCATGGCGATGTTTTCCAGATCGATCGAGCTGATCCACTCGCCGCCGGACTTGATCACGTCCTTGCTGCGGTCGGTGATCTGCATGAAGCCGTCGGCGTCGATGGTGGCCACGTCACCGGTCGGGAACCAGCCCGGTTCGCCGTCCACGCTGACCAGGGGCGACTCGCTGCGGCCGAAGTAGTGGTCGATGACCCACTGGCCGCGCACGACGAGGTTGCCCGAGGCCACGCCGTCCCAGGGCAGGGACTGGCCGTCGTCGTCGATGATCGCCATGTCCACGCCATAGATGACGCGGCCCTGCTTTTCCAGCAGGCGCTGCTGGGCGTCATGCGGCAGAGCGTCCTGCCGGCTGGTCAGTTTGGACAAGGTGCCCAGCGGGCTCATCTCGGTCATGCCCCAGGCGTGGATGACCTCGACGCCGAAGTCTTCCTGGAGCGTCTTCATCATCGCCGGCGGGCAGGCCGAGCCGCCGATCACCGTGCGCTTGAAGCTGCTGAACTTCAGGTTGTTGCTCTTCACGTAGGTCAGCAGCCCCAGCCAGACCGTGGGCACGCCGGCCGAGAAGCTGACCTTCTCGCCCTCGAACAGCTCGTAGAGCGACTTGCCGTCCAGGTGCGGGCCGGGGAAAACCAGCTTGGCGCCGACCAGCGCGCCCGAATACGGCAGGCCCCAGGCGTTGACGTGGAACATCGGCACCACCGGCAGGATCACGTCGCGCGCCGAGCAATCCATCGCGTCGGGGATGGCCGAGCCGAAGGCATGCAGCACGGTCGAGCGGTGGCTGTAGACCGCGCCCTTGGGGTGGCCGGTGGTGCCCGAGGTGTAGCAGATGCTGGACGCGCTGTTTTCGTCCAGCACCGGCCAAGTGTAGCGGCCGTCCTCGGCCTCGACCAGCTCTTCGTAGCACAGCAGGTTGGTCAGCGGTGTGCTGGCCGGCATGTGGGCCCGGTCGGTCATCAGCACCAGGTGCCTGACGGTCTTCAGCTCGCCGGCGAGCTTTTCCACCAGCGGCAGGAAGCTGAGGTCGAAGCACAGCACCTGGTCCGAGGCGTCGTTGGCGATCCAGGCGATCTGTTCGGGGAACAGGCGCGGGTTGATGGTGTGCAGCACCAGGCCCGAGCCCGAGGCGCCGTAGTAGAGCTCGAGGTGGCGGTAGCCGTTCCAGGCCAGCGTGGCCACCCGGTCGCCCTCGGCGCAGCCCAGCCGTGCCAGGGCTTGCGCCACCTGGCGCGAGCGGCGCTCGACCTCGCCCCAGGTGGTGCGGTGCAGATCGCCTTCGACCCGCTTGGACACGATCTCGGTCGCCCCTGCATGCCGCGCCGCATGGCGGATCAGCGACGAAATCAACAGCGGCATCTGCATCATTTGGCCGGCAAGAGCGGTCATCGTCGTCTCCAGGGTCTCGTTGGATGGTGGGGTTCGCCGCCGATCTTAGGCCAAGACCCCAGGCCCATCGCGCCTGGGCGCGTCTGCCTACACTGCCGCTGATGAATGCGCGCTCACCCGCCCCGCTGGCCTGGACCAACCGCTTCGCCGGCCTGGGCCCGGCCTTCTTCACCGAGCTGGGCGCGGCGGGCCTGCCCGCCCCGTACTGGGTGGCCTGGAGCGACGACTGCGCGGCCACGCTGGGCTGGGGCAGCGACTGGCGCGAGCCGGGCTTCGCCGGCCTGGCCGAGGCACCGCTGCAGGTCTTCAGCGGCAACGCGCGCTGGCCCGGCATGCGGCCCCTGGCCTCGGTCTACAGCGGGCACCAGTTCGGCGTCTGGGCCGGCCAGCTGGGCGACGGCCGCGCGCTGTGGCTGGGCGAGCTGGACACGCCCGCCGGCCCGATGGAGCTGCAGCTCAAGGGCGCCGGGCTGACGCCCTATTCGCGCATGGGCGATGGCCGCGCCGTGCTGCGCTCGTCGATCCGCGAGTTCCTCTGCTCCGAGGCCATGCACCACCTGGGCATCCCGACCACGCGGGCGCTGTGCGTCACCGGCTCGGGCCTGCCGGTGCGGCGCGAGCGCGTCGAGACCGCCGCGGTGGCCACCCGGGTGGCGCCCAGCTTCATCCGTTTCGGCCATTTCGAGCATTTCGCCCACCACGGCCACCCGGCCCAGCTGGAACAGCTCGCGGCTTACGTCATCGAGCATTTCTACCCCGCCTGCGCCGAGGCGCCGCAGCCGGTGCTGGCGCTGCTGGGCGCCGTCGCCGAACGCACGGCCCGGCTGCTGGCACAGTGGCAGGCCGTGGGCTTCTGCCACGGCGTGATGAACACCGACAACATGTCCATCCTCGGGCTGACCATCGACTATGGCCCCTTCGGCTTCCTCGACGGCTTCGACCCCGGCCACATCTGCAACCACTCGGACGACCGCGGCCGCTACGCCTTCTCCCGCCAGCCCCAGGTGGCCTGGTGGAACCTGCACGCCCTGGCCCACGCGCTGGCGCCGCTCGTGAACAACGACGTGGACGCGCTGCAGGCCGCGATCGCGCCCTACCCCGAGCAGTTCAGCCAGGCCATGACCGCCGCGATGCGCGCCAAGCTCGGCCTGGCCCAGGCGCGCGACGACGACCCGGCGCTGATCGACGATTGGCTGCACCTGCTGGCTGCCGGCCGGGTGGACTACACGATCGTGCAGCGCCGTTTGTGCGATTTCTCCACCGGGCCGGACGCCGCGAATGCCTCCGTGCGCGACCTGTTCCTGGACCGCGAGGCCTTCGACGCCTGGGCCGCGCGCTATGCCACCCGCCTGCACGACGAGGCCAGCATGGACGCCGAACGCGCCGCGCGCATGCGCCAGGCCAACCCGAAGTTCGTGCTGCGCAACCACCTGGCCCAGACGGCGATCGAACGCGCAGAGGCAGGTGACTTCGACGAAACGATGCGCCTGCTGAAAGTTCTGAGCCGGCCGTTCGGCGAACAGCCTGAGCACGAGGCGTACGCCGCCTTCCCGCCCGACTGGGCCCAACACCTCGAAGTGAGCTGTTCCTCATGAGCCGTGACGACACCCCCCACCCGCACGACGACCCCCGCTACCCCGTCCGCAAGACCGATGCCGAGTGGCGCGCGCAGTTGAGCCCCGCCGAGTACGCCATCGCCCGGCACGCGTCCACCGAGCGTGCCTTCACCGGCCGCTTCTGGGACCACTGGGAGAACGGTGTCTACAAGTGCATCGGCTGCGGCGAAACGCTGTTCGAGAGTGGCACCAAGTTCGACGCCGGTTGCGGCTGGCCGAGCTACTGGCAAGCCGTGGACGACGGCCGCGTCGAACGCGTGGTCGACCAGTCGCACGGCATGACGCGGGTCGAGGTGCGCTGCGCGAAGTGCGGATCGCACCTGGGCCATGTGTTCGACGACGGGCCCGAGCCAAGCGGCGAGCGCTTCTGCATCAACTCGGCGGCGATAAACTTCGCCGCCGCCGACAAAGACACATGAAACTGCTGTTCGACTTCTTCCCCCTCATCCTGTTCTTCGCCACCTTCCGCTACACCGAGGGGCACAAGGAGTCTGCAGCCGCTTTCGCCTCCGAGCATTTCGGCGCCCTGGTCTCGGGCGGCGTGGTCGGCGCCAGCGAGGCGCCGGTGCTGCTGTCCACCCTGGTCGTCATCGCCGCCACCTTGCTGCAGGTGGCGGTGCTCAAGGCCCGCGGCCGCAAGGTCGACCTGATGCTCTGGGTCAGCCTCACGCTGGTGGTGGTGCTGGGCGGGCTGACCGTCTGGTTCCACAGCGAGACCTTCATCAAGTGGAAGCCCAGCGGCCTGTACTGGACCGTTGCGCTGCTGCTGTGGGGCAGCCAGGCGCTGTTCGGCCGCAACCTGCTGAAGAAGTTGCTCGGCGAGCAGATCACCCTGCCCGAGCCGGTGTGGCGCCGGCTCAACCTGGCCTGGGTGCTGTTCTTCGGCGCCATGGGCTTGCTGAACCTGTGGGTCGCCTTCCACTTCGACATCAGCACCTGGGTCAGCTTCAAGGTCTTCGGCGCCACCGGCCTGATGGTGGTGTTCTTCATCGGGCAGGGTCTGTACATGAGCCGCTACATGCCAGACGACGACGCCGCGGCGCCGGCGTCCGACGCGGCCAAGCGGGGTGAGTCATGAGCGCGCCCGGCGATTCCACGCACCGTGCCTGGCCGCATGTCAGCGCCGCCGCGGTGCAGGAGCGTCTGCAAGAAGCTCTGGCCCCGGAATGGCTCGAAGTCATCGACGACAGCGCCGCCCATGCCGGCCATGCCGGCGCCCGCGAAGGCAGCCACCTCACCGTGCGCATCGTCAGCCCCCGATTCGTGGGGGTGGCTCGCTTGGCGCGACATCGCCTCGTGTATGATGCTTTGAGCACTTTGATGCCAAGGGGTATTCATGCGCTGGCCATCGAGGCCCGCGCACCCGGAGAGCCCTGAGAAACGAGCGACCCGCACGCTGCCGGTGTCCACGCGAGCCTCGCGCCGCGCGTTGTGCCCGGGCTGCGCATGACGTGGCGCCCACCTCCCTCAACCAACCGATCGTTTCGACGTCGAGACACGTCACGAGTCACCAACGAAGGCGACACGCATGAACCTGAAAACCTCCGCCGCACTGGTCGCCGCCGCGATCCTGCTGCCCCTGGCCGTGCAAGCCCAGAACGTTGCCGTGGTGAACGGCAAGCCCGTCGAGAAGGCCCGCGTCGACATGCTGCTCAAGCAGGCCACGCGCGCCGGCCAGCCGGTGACGCCCGAGTTGCAAAGCCGCGCCCGTGACGAGGTCGTGATGCGCGAGATCTTCACGCAAGAAGCCGAGAAGAAAGGCATCATGGCCAGCGCGGCCTACAAGGAGCAGATGGCCCTGCTGCGCCAGACGGTCCTGATCCGCGAGCTGTTCGAGGACTTCAAGAAGAAGAACCCCGCCACCGATGCCGAAGCCAAGGCCGAGTACGACCAGCGCAAGGCGGCCCAGAGCGGCACCGAATACCGCGCCCGCCACATCCTGGTCGAGGACGAAGACACCGCCAAGAAGCTGATCGCCGAGATCAAGGCCGGCGGCAGCTTCGAAGAGCTGGCCAAGAAGAACTCGAAGGACCCGGGCTCGGCCGAGAACGGCGGCGACCTCGATTTCGCCAAGCCCGACAGCTACGTGCCCGAGTTCGGCGCCGCGATGGCCAAGCTGAAGAAGGGCGAGATGACCGACGCCCCGGTCAAGACCCAATTCGGCTTCCACATCATCAAGCTCGAAGATACCCGCGAAGCCAGCTTCCCCTCGTTCGAGGAAATCAAGCCCCAGTTGCTGCAGCTCGTCGAGCAAAACAAGCTGCAGAAGTACCAGGACTCGCTGCGCAAGTCCGCCAAGACCGACTACAAGTTCTCGCAGCAGTAAGCGTTCGCGCTGCCGCGACCAGAAGGCGCCCTCGGGCGCCTTTTCTTTTTCGGGCTATTCGGCCAGCAAACGCCCGGCCTCGATGTGCAGTTGGCGCTCGCAGCGGTCGGCCAGCCCGCGGTCGTGGGTCACCATGACCAGGGTCGTGCCGGCTTCGCGGTTGAGCTCCAGCATCAGCGCCATCACGGTCTCACCGGTGGCGAAGTCCAGGCTGCCGGTGGGCTCGTCGGCCAGCAGCAGGCGCGGGCGCACGACAAAGGCACGCGCCAGCGCCACGCGCTGCTGCTCGCCACCCGAGAGCACGCGCGGGTAGTGGCCCAGGCGCTGGGACAGGCCGACGCGGCCCAGCATCTCGGTCGCGGCGGCGCGCGCGTCGCGCCGGCCGGCCAGTTCCAGCGGCAGCATCACGTTTTCCAGCGCGGTGCGGTTGCCCAATAGCTGGAAGCTCTGGAACACGAAGCCCAGCTTGCGCGCGCGCAGCGCGGCACGGGCGTCCTCGTCCAGCGCGAAGAGGTCGTCGCCCTCGATCACCACGCGGCCGTCGCTGGGCACGTCCAGCCCCGCCATCAGGGCCAGCAGCGTGCTCTTGCCCGAGCCCGACGCGCCGACGATGGCGGCCGATTCCTGGGCCCGCAGGGTGAAGTTGATGTCGTGGAGAATCGTCAGCGTGCCGGTGGAATCGGTGACCCGCTTGGTCAGGCGTTCGACGGCGATGATGGGTTCAGACATGCGTGCGTTGGAGTTTCTCTGCAAGGCCGGCCGGGCTTGGGCCCGGCGGGCGACCGCTGACTGTAGCGTCTGGGCCACCGCCGTGTTCCTGTCGCTGCCGATGGCCATGCCGGCCCACGCGGCGGCAGCCAGGCTGGTGGTCGTCGGCGACAGCCTGTCGGCCGAGTACGGCCTGGCGCGCGGCAGCGGCTGGGTGGCCTTGCTGGGCGAGCGTGTGGCACGCGAGAAGCTGCCGGTCGAGGTGGTCAACGCCAGCATCAGCGGCGACACCACGGCCGGAGGCCGCAGCCGCCTGCCGGCGCTGCTGAAGGCCCATGTGCCGAAGGTGGTGGTGATCGAACTGGGCGGCAACGACGCCTTGCGCGGCCTGCCTCTCGCCGAGACGCGCGCCAATCTCTCGGCCATGGTGCGCGCTGCGCGCGCCAGCGGCGCGCAGGTGCTGCTGGCCGGCATGCAGGTGCCGCCCAACTACGGCCGCCAGTACACGGCCGATTTCGAGCAGGCCTTCGCCGACGTCGCCAGGGCCGAGCACTGCGCCCTCGTGCCCTTCCTGCTCAAGGGCGTGGCCGACCGCCCCGATGCCGACGGCTGGTTCCAGGCCGATCGCATCCACCCGCTGGCCAAGGCGCACCCTCTGATCCTCGACAACGTGTGGCCCACGCTGCTGCCTTTGCTGAAGGCCGCGTCGCGCTGAGCGCCATGGCCACCTCTTGTCGACGCGGGCTAGGGAAAGCCCCGAAGCCGCGTAGACTCACTCATGCAAACCTCTGCATATCGTGCGCCATGCAGCGCCGAGGAGAAACACGTCGTGGGTAATTCGAGTACGCCTGGGCCGGTGTCACGCCGGCGTCTGTTTGCTGGGGCTGGTGCCGCTGGTGCTGCCGCCGCCGCCGTGGCCGCCCTGCCCTTGTTGAAGCCTGCCGACGAGGTGGCGCAGGCCGCCTCCGCCGAGCCCGCCACCAAGACCGACGGGGGCTACCGCTTGAGCGCTCACGTGCAGCGCTACTACCAGACCGCCAAGGTCTGACCCTTTCATCCATCCCCCGGCGCTCCGGCCCCGGCCGGCGCGGCCACCAGGAGTGACCATGCTGCTGACCCGCAGATCCACCCCGGCCGGCGACCGCACGTCGAGCCTGGTCTCCAGCCTCGCGCGCGGCGTTTCGCGTGCCCTGCCCACCGTCGACCGCCGTGCTTTCCTGCGCCGCTCGGGGTTGGGCGTGGGTGCCGGCATCGCCGCGTCGCAGCTGACGCTGGTGCGCAAGGCCCAGGCGGCCGACGCCGCCAAGCCGGCCGACGGCGCGGCGCCGCAGGTCGTTGTGCGCCGCACCGTGTGCGGCCACTGCTCGGTGGGCTGCGCGGTCGACGCCGTGGTCGAGAACGGCGTCTGGGTGCGCCAGGAGCCGGTGTTCGATTCGCCGATCAACCTCGGCGCGCATTGCGCCAAGGGTGCTGCGCTGCGCGAGCACGGCCACGGGGAATACCGCCTGAAGACGCCGATGAAGCTGGTCGACGGCAAGTACCAGAAGATCAGCTGGGACCAGGCGCTCGACGAGATCACCGCCAAGATGAAGGAGCTGCGCCAGGCCAGTGGGCCGGACTCGGTCTTCGTCGTCGGCTCGTCCAAGCACAACAACGAGCAGTCGTACCTGCTGCGCAAGTGGATGAGCCTGTGGGGCAGCAACAACTGCGACCACCAGGCCCGCATCTGCCACTCCACCACGGTCGCTGGCGTCGCCAATACCTGGGGGTATGGGGCGATGACCAACTCGTACAACGACATGCAGAACGCCAAGGCGGCGCTCTACATCGGCTCCAACGCCGCCGAGGCGCACCCGGTGTCGATGCTGCACATGCTGCATGCCAAGGAAACCGGCTGCAAGATGATCGTGGTCGACCCGCGTTTCACGCGCACCGCGGCCAAGGCCGATGAATACGTGCGCATCCGCTCGGGCTCGGACATCCCGTTCCTGTTCGGTGTGATGCACCACATCTTCAAGAACGGCTGGGAAGACAAGCAGTACATCGCCGACCGGGTCTACGGCATGGACAAGGTGCGCGAGGAAGTGCTCACCGTCTGGACGCCGGACAAGGTGCAAGAGGCCTGCGGCGTCGACGAAGCGACGACGTTCAAGGTCGCCAAGATCATGGCCGAGAACCGGCCCAGCACGATCGTCTGGTGCATGGGGCAGACGCAGCACACGATCGGCAACGCGATCGTGCGCGCCTCGTGCCTGCTGCAGTTGGCGCTGGGCAACGTCGGCAAGTCGGGCGGCGGCACCAACATCTTCCGCGGCCACGACAACGTGCAGGGTGCCACCGACGTCGGCCCCAACCCGGATTCGCTGCCTGGCTACTACGGCCTGGCCGAAGGCGCGTTCAAGCACTTCGCCAAGGCCTGGAACGTCGACTTCGAGTGGATCAAGAAGCAATACGCGCCGGGCATGATGGCCAAGTCCGGCATGACGGTGTCGCGCTGGGTGGATGGGGTACTTGAAAAGAACGAGCTGATCGACCAGGACTCGAACCTGCGGGGCCTGTTCTTCTGGGGCCACGCGCCGAACTCGCAGACCCGCGGGCTCGAGATGAAGAAGGCGATGGACAAGCTCGACCTGCTGGTCGTCGTCGATCCCTTCCCGTCGGCCACCGCCGCGATGGCGGCCATGCCGGGCAAGGCCGAAGACCTGAACCCGAAACGCGCGGTCTACCTGCTGCCGGCGGCCACGCAGTTCGAAACCAGCGGCTCGTGCACCGCCAGCAACCGCTCGCTGCAATGGCGCGAGAAGGTCATCGAGCCGCTGTGGGAAAGCCGCAGCGACCACATGATCATGTACCAGCTGGCAGAGAAGCTGGGCTTCGGCGCCGAGCTGGTCAAGAACTACAAGATGGTGCAGGGCAAGGGCGGCATGGAGCCCGAGCCCGAGTCCATCCTGCGCGAGATCAACAAGTGCGTCTGGACCATCGGCTACACGGGGCAGAGCCCCGAGCGCCTGAAGGCCCACATGCGCAACATGAACGTCTTCGACGTCAAGACCCTGCGCGCCAAGGGCGGCACCGACAAGGAAACAGGCTACTCGCTCGATGGCGACTACTTCGGCCTGCCCTGGCCCTGCTACGGCACGCCCGAGTTGAAGCACCCGGGCTCGGCGAACCTGTACGACACCAGCCGCCACGTGATGGACGGCGGCGGCAACTTCCGCGCGAACTTCGGCGTCGAGCGCGAGGGCGTGTCGCTGCTGGCCGGCGACGGCTCGCACTCCAAGGGCGCCGATCTCACGATGGGCTACCCCGAGTTCGACCACCTGCTGCTGAAGAAGCTGGGCTGGTGGGGCGACCTGACCGAGGCAGAGCAGAAGGCCGCCGAGGGCAAGAACTGGAAGACCGACTCCTCGGGCGGCATCATCCGCGTGGCCATGAAGGTGCACGGCTGCCACCCCTTCGGCAACGCCAAGGCACGGGCCATCGTATGGAACTTCCCCGATCCCATCCCCAAGCACCGCGAGCCGCTGTACAGCACCCGGCCCGACCTGGTGGCCAAGTACCCCACGCACGACGACAAGAAGGCCTTCTGGCGCCTGCCCACGCTGTACAAGACCGTGCAGCAGAAGAACGCGGACATCGGCAAGACCTTCCCGCTGATCATGACCTCGGGTCGGCTGGTCGAGTTCGAGGGCGGCGGCGAAGAGACCCGGTCCAACCCCTGGCTGGCCGAGTTGCAGCAGGACATGTTCATCGAGATCAACCCCAAGACCGCCAACGACCGCGGCATCCGCCAGGGTGACTGGGTGTGGGTCAAGACGCCGCCGATGGCCGCCGCACCCGACTTCAAGGGCCTGAAGGTCAAGGCCCTGGTGACCGAGCGGGTCGACGCGGAGACGGTGTTCCTGCCGTTCCACTTCTCGGGCCACTGGGGCGGCATGGACATGCTGCAGTACTACCCCGAGGGCGCGCACCCGGTGGTGCGCGGCGAGGCCATCAACACCGCCACCACCTACGGCTACGACAGCGTGACCATGATGCAAGAGACCAAGACCACGGTCTGCCAGATCGAACGGGCCACGGCCTGAGCAGGAGACAAGCATGGCTCGAATGAAGTTCATCTGCGATGCCGAGCGCTGCATCGAGTGCAACGGCTGCACCACCGCGTGCAAGGCCGAACACGAGGTGCCCTGGGGCGTGAACCGCCGGCGCGTCATCACCCTCAACGACGGCGTGCCGGGCGAGAAATCGATCTCGGTGGCCTGCATGCACTGCTCGGACGCGCCCTGCATGGCCGTCTGCCCGGTCGACTGCTTCTACCGCACCGACGAGGGTGTGGTGCTGCACGACAAGGACGTCTGCATCGGCTGCGGCTACTGCAGCTATGCCTGCCCCTTCGGCGCGCCGCAGTTCCCGAGCAACGGCACCTTCGGCCTGCGCGGCAAGATGGACAAGTGCACCTTCTGCGCCGGTGGCCCGGAAGAAAACGGCAGCCAGGCCGAGTTCGAGAAATACGGCCGCAACCGCCTGGCCGAAGGCAAGCTGCCGGCCTGCGCCGAGATGTGCTCGACCAAGGCCCTGCTGGGCGGCGATGGCGACGTGGTGGCCGACATCTTCCGCAGCCGCGTGATCATGCGCGGCAAGGGCAGCGAGGTCTGGGGCTGGGGCACGGCCTATGGCAAGCCCAGCGAAGGGGGCAAGTCATGAGCGCCCGCGCCCACACCCTGCCCAGCGCCCTGGCCCTCGTGCTGCTGGCCGCTCTGGGCCTGGCCGCCTGCGGCGAGCGCTCGCAGGCCGAGGCCGGCCCGGTCAAGAAGGCCGACAGCAAGGCCTCGGCCGGCGCGCCGCACGCCGACAAGGCCTTCACTGCCGCCGGCTGGACCGCGGGCGACGACACCAGCTGGCAGACCCAGATCCGCACCCGTGCGCAAGGCCAGAACGAATATGCCCGCATCACGGCCTCGCCCAAGGCGCCCTGAGGCACCGGGCGCAGCCAAGGAGCACGTCACCATGCACCGCCTGATCCGACAAGGCGCCCTCCGCCTGGCTGTGCCGCTGGCCCTGCTGCTGGCGGGCGCCGGCGCCGTGGCCCAGCAGCCGGCACCCGCGGCAGCCGGCGCGTCCGCCGGCGGCTCCGGCGCGCCCGCCGGTTTCGTCGCCCCCGCCGAGCCCAAGGCCGACGAGACCAATGCCCAGCGCGCCAAGAGCCAGCCCGGCAACAACGCGCCGATGTGGCGGGCTGCGAAAGAGACCGGCGGCACCAGTTCGCTGCCCGGTGCCGAAAAGGGCGTGCTGATCCAACCCTTCGTCCAGTACCCCGGCGCCCGCCAGACCAACGCCGGCGAAGGCTGGCGCCAGGTGCGCAACCAGTGGATCCTGCCCTACGGCGGCTCGCTGCTGCTGATCGTCTTGCTGGCGCTGGCGCTGTTCTACTGGCGCAAGGGGCCGCTGGGTGGCCACGTGGCGGACACCGGCCGCGTCATCGAGCGCTTCACGCCCTTCGAGCGTGCCGCCCACTGGACCAACGCGGGTGCCTTCGTGGTGCTGGCGGTGTCGGGCCTCTACATGGCCTTCGGCAAGTTCGTCCTGTTGCCGCTGATCGGCAGCACGCTGTTCGGCTGGCTGGGCTGGCTCTTGAAGACGGCGCACAACTTCGCCGGCCCGCTGTTCGCGGTGTCGCTGGTGATCGTGCTCATCACCTTCTTCAAGGACAACATCGCCAACCGGGCGGACTTCGAATGGCTGCGCCGCGCCGGCGGCATGTTCAGCGACCGCGAGATCCCCTCGCACCGCTTCAACGCCGGCGAGAAGGGCATCTACTGGTGGGGCGCGTTCTTCCCCGGGCTGATCGTCGTCGGCTCGGGCCTGGTGCTGGACAAGCTGGTGCCGGGCCTGGGCGACTTGCGTGGCCAGATGCAGATCGCGCACATGATCCACGCCACCGTCGCCCTGCTGATGGTCTGCGTGCTGGTCGGCCACATCTACATGGGCACGATCGGCATGAAGGACGCCTACAAGGCCATGAAGACCGGCTACGTCGACGAGGGCTGGGCTCGCGAGCACCACGAGCTCTGGTTCGACGACATCCGCGCCGGCAAGATCCCGGCGCAGCGCTCGGCCGAGCCGGCGCCCGGCCCGATGTCCACCCCCGCCGCCCGGGCATGACACCGTGAGGAGAATCCACATGATGAAGCCCCTGGCCGTTGCCCTGAGCCCTGCCCTGCTGCTGGCCGCCGTCACGCTGGCCCAGGCCAAGCTGCCCGCGCCCAGCGACGAGGCCAAGGCCAAGGCGGCCGAGGCCGCCGCCAAGACCGCCTGGACGGACAAGGTCTCCGGCTACCAGCTGTGCAAGGCCCAGGACAAGGTGGCGGCCGACTACCAGGCCCAGGCCAAGAAGGCCGGTCACGCCGCCTCGGCACCAGTGGCGACGCCGCCCTGCGCCGACCCGGGCCCGTTCGCCTACGTGGCCCCTGGCGAAGCCAAGCCCCCGCTCGAAGCGTCGGGGGCCCATTCGCCGCCCAAGACGGCCGCCACGCCGCCGAGCACCAACAAGCCCGATGCGCAAGCCAACCCCAAGAAGTAGGCTCGCCGCATGACGACCCGCTCTCGCGCGGCCCCTGCCGACCTCAGCCGTTCGCCGCGCATGACCGCGGCGCGCGCGCCGATGCTGCGCGAGATCGAGATCGTCGACGAATACGGCACGCGGCGGCGCATCCATATCCCGGCCGAGCGGCCGCTGACGGTTTTCGTCGACAAGCGCGAGCTGGTCACGCTGATGACGCTGGGCGCCAGCCCCGAGATGCTGGTGCTGGGCTACCTGCGCAACCAGCGCTTGGTTTCCCGGATGGACGAGGTCGAGTCGATCACCGTGGACTGGGACGTGGGCGCCGCGGCGGTGCACACCCGCCACGGCCTGCCCGACCTGGCGGCCCGCACCGAGCGCCGCGTGGTGACCACCGGCTGCGGCCAGGGCACGGTGTTCGGCGACCTGATGCACCAGGTCGACGGCATCCACCTGCCGCCGCCGGCCCAGGCCCGCATCCGCCAGTCCACGCTGGCGGCCATGCTCGACGTGATGCGCCAGCAGGACAGCATCCACCGCAAGGCGGGCTCGGTGCACGGCTGCGCCCTCTTCCGCGGCGGCCAGATGCTGCACTTCGTCGAGGACGTGGGCCGCCACAACGCGATCGACACCATCGCCGGCTGGATGTGGCTGAACGGCGTGTCCGGCGAGGACAAGGCCTTCTACACCACCGGCCGCCTGACCAGCGAAATGGTGATGAAGGCGGCGCACATGGGCGTGCCCATCGTGGTCTCGCGCAACGGCGTCACGCAGATGGGCCACGAGCTGGCCACACGCCTGGGCATGACGCTGTTCGGCCGCGCGGCCAACAAGCACTTCCTCTGCTACACCGGCTTCGACCGCTTCGACTCCGAGCCCCTGCCCGAGCCCGCCGCCGTGCGGGTGGTGGCCTCCTGAAGCCTTGAGCGCCGCCATGGATGCCCCGGGCGCCGACGGGCCCGCCGACGCGGTGGCGGCCCAGCCTCGTCGCTTGACGCTGCACGCCAACGTGCTGATGGCCCGCGAGGCGCAGCCCAACCGCTGGGAGGACTGGCGCTTTCGCCTGGCCGGCGTGCTGCAGGAACCTGCCGGCGCAGCAGCGGGCGCACCCGGCACACCGCGGCTGCTGCGCGACGACGGCCGCGAGGCGCTGTTCTCTTTCGGCGGCTTCGAGGTCGAGCTGCACGCCGACGAGGCCGAGGGCTACCAGCTCAACCTCACCAGCGGCACGCCGGTCTGGTTCGTGATGTGGCGCGTGGACGAGGACGACCCCTCGCGCGCCTGGCCCGAGCGGGTGACCCTGTCGTACCACGAAGCCGGCCGCCTGCTGGACGCGCAGGAGCGGGTCGACAACTGGCCCTTGCCGGCCGACCTGGTCGAGCTGCTGCAGGCCTTCACCGACGCCCACTACCGCCCCGAGCCGAAGCGGCGCCAGCGCCCCGCGTCGTTCCTGCCGCCCGAGCGGCGGGACCGCAACACGCCATGAGCGGCAACCCAGGCGCCACCGAGGGCGGTCGCGGCGGCTTCCTGTCCCGCTGGTCGCAGCGCAAGGCCGAGGCGCGGCGCGGCGAGTTGCCGGCGGGCGAACCAGACCGTGAGCCGCCGCCGCGCCCCGGCGCCCCGGTGGTCGCGCCGCCGCCAACGGTGCCGCCCGCCGCCCCGGCCGAGGCCGCGGCCATGTCTACGCCGGCGGCCACGCCGTCCGCCGGCGGGCCGGCACCGACGATCGACGAGGTGGCCACGCTCACGCCGGCATCCGATTTCAGCCGCTTCGTCGCTCGCGACGTGGCGCTCGAGGTCAAGAACGCCGCGCTGAAGAAGCTCTTCGCCGACCCCCACTTCAACCTGATGGACGGCCTGGACACCTACATCGAGGACTTCGGCCGCCCGGACCCGCTGCCCGAAGGCATGCTGCAGCAGATGGCCCAGGCCCGCTTCCTTGGCCTGTTCACCGAACCGGCAGCGGACGAACATGCCGCACCGCCCGACACCACACCCCAGGCGCCCGACGCGCCCATGGTGACCGACCCCGACCCGAACGATGAAGACCCTGATCTGCGACTGCAACCGGACGATGCCGCTGGACCTGCCGGCCCTGAAGCGGACACTGTCGGCCACCCCGGGCGCGAGCACGGACGGGCTTGAGCGGCAGCACAGCCTGCTGTGCCGGCGCGAGGCGGGCAGCTTCCAGCGCGTCGCCAAGGACGAGGGCGAGACCCTGGTCGTCGCCTGCACCCAGGAGGCGCGGCTGTTCAACGCGCTCAACGACGAGACCGCGGGCGCGCCGCCGGTGGCCGAGCGGCCGATCCGCTTCGTCAACATCCGCGAGACCGGCGGCTGGTCGCGCGATGCCGCCCAGGCCGGCCCCAAGCTCGCCGCGCTGATCGCCGCCGCGCAACTGCCCGCGCCCGCACCGGTCGGCACGGTGGGCTACCGCTCGGCCGGCCGCACGCTGGTGATCGGCGACGCCGAGGCCGCGCACCGGGCCGCCACCCTGCTGGCCGACGTGCTGGAGCCCAGCCTGCTGGTCGAGCGGCCCGGCGGCGCGCTGCCGCAGGCACGCGAGTTCGTGCTGCACACCGGGCGGCTGCGGCGGCTCAGCGGCTGGCTGGGCGCGTTCGAGGCCGAGTGGGAAAGCAGCAACCCGATCGACGCCGACCTCTGCACCCGCTGCAACGCCTGCGTCGAGGCTTGCCCGGAAGGGGCGATCGACTTCAGCTACCAGGTCGACCTCGCGGCCTGCAAGAGCCACCGCGACTGCGTGCGCGTCTGCGAGGCGGCCGGCGCGATCGACTTCGAGCGCGAGCCGATGCTGCAGCAAGGCCAGTTCGACCTGGTGCTGGACCTGCGCGCCGCGCCGGCCTTCACGATGCACCAGCCGCCGCAGGGCTACCTGCACACCGGTGGCGATGAGCGCCGCCTGGTCGACGCCGTGCTGAAACTGCGCGGCCTGGTCGGCGAGTTCGACAAGCCGCGCTTCTTCCGCTACCAGCAGCGGCTGTGCGCCCACAGCCGCAACGAGCGCACCGGCTGCACCGCCTGCATCGACGTGTGTTCGGCGCGCGCCATCCGCAGCGACGCCTCGCTCAAGGGCCGGCCGAAGAACGCGCTGCAGCCGGGCGGCGGCATCGTCGTCGAGCCGCACCTGTGCGTGGGCTGCGGTGCCTGCACCACCGTCTGCCCCAGCGGCGCGTTGACCTACGCCGCGCCCGGCCCGGCGGACCAGGGGAAGCGGCTGCAGACCCTGCTGTCCACCTATGCCCGTGCCGGTGGCCGCCAGGCCGCGCTGCTGCTGCACAGCGAGGGTGCCGGCCAGCGGCTGCTCGGCGACCTGGGCCGCGCTGCGCGGGTGGACCGCGGCGTGCACGGCGTGCCGGCGCGCGTGATCCCGGTGCCGCTGTGGCACACCGCCAGTGTGGGGCTGGACTTGTGGCTGGCGGCCATCGCCCAGGGCGCGTCCCAGGTCTGGCTGCTGCTGACCGACGAAGAGGCCCCGGAGTACCGCCAGGCGCTGGCCGAGCAGATGGCCGTGGCCGAGGCCGTGCTGCAGGGCCTGGGCTACACGGGCACGCACTTCGCGCTGATCGAGGCGCGCGATGCCCGCGACCTGGCCGCGCTCGACACCGCCCTGCGCGCGCCTGCCGCCACCGGCGTGGCGGCGGCCGCCAGCTTCGTCGCCCAGGCCGACAAGCGCTCCACGCTCGAGCTGGCGCTGGACCACCTGCGCCAGCAGGCCCCCGCTGTGGCGGTGCCCGACGCCATCGCCTTGCCCGCGGCCGGCGCGCCCTTCGGCAGCCTGCGGGTGGACACCGAGCGCTGCACGCTGTGCCTGGCCTGCGTCGGCGCCTGCCCCGAGGCCGCGCTGGCCGACAACCCCGACCGGCCGCAGCTCAAGTTCATCGAGAAGAACTGTGTGCAGTGCGGGCTGTGCGCGGGCACCTGCCCCGAGCAGGCCATCACGCTCGAACCGCGGCTGTGGCTGGCCGACGAAGGCCGCGCCCGCAAGGCGACGCGCGTGCTGCACGAGGCCGCGCCTTTCGCCTGCGTGCGCTGCGGCAAGCCCTTCGGCACCGCGAAGGCGATCGAGAACATGCTGGCCAAGCTGGCCGGCCATGCCGCCTTCCAGGGCGCGGCGGCCGAGCGGCTCAAAATGTGCGGCGACTGCCGGGTGATCGACCTGCACACCAACCCGAACGAAATTCGCATCACCGACATTCGAAACAGCGACCCATGAGCAGCTCGCCCATGAGCACCACCACCGCCCCCCTGCATTTCGCCGCGGCCGACGACGGCGAAGAGCTGGCCCGCGCCGAGCTCTACGGCCTGCTGGCCCAGCTCTGGTTCGCACCGCCGGACGAGGCCCTGCTGGCGCAGTTCCGCGTCGCCGTGACCCAGGCGCCCGAGGCGGGCGGCTTCCTCGAAGCACCGTGGCAGGCGCTGGTCGGCGCGCTGCGCCAGACGACGGCCGCGGCCGCCGCGGCCGAGCACGACGCGCTGTTCGGCGGGGTCGGCAAGCCCGAGGTCTTCCTCTACGGTTCCTACCACCTCGCGGGTTTCCTGAACGAGAAGCCGCTGGTGGCCTTGCGCCGCGACCTGGCCGCCCTCGGCCTGGCCCGCGACAACGACCGCGGCGAGACCGAGGACCACGTCGCCTTCGTCTTCGAGGTCATGCGCTACCTGATCGCCGGCGACGATGCAGCGGTCTGCACGCTGGAGCAGCAGCGCCGCTTCTTCCGCGCCCACGTGCAGCCCTGGGTCGAGCGCCTGTGCGACGCGGTCGAGGCGCACCCGGCCGCCGTCACCTGGCGCGCCGTGGCCGCGTTCACCCGCGCCTTCGTGCAGGTCGAGGCCCAGGCTTTCGACATGGTCGAATAGCGCCATGGCGATCCCACCGCAAGACATCACCGGCCTGGTGCTGGCCGGCGGCCGCGGCAGCCGCATGGGCGGCGTCGACAAGGGCCTGCAGAGCCACCTCGGCCTGCCGCTCGCGCTGCACACCCTGCTGCGGTTGGCGCCGCAGGTGGGCCCGACCCTGGTCAACGCCAACCGCAACCTCGCAGCCTACGAGTCCATGGGCTCGCCGGTCTGGCCCGACGCCCTGCCCGACTACCCCGGCCCGCTGGCCGGCTTCCTGGCGGGGCTGGAGCATTGCGAGACACCCTGGCTGGCGACCGTGCCCTGCGACACGCCGAACTTCCCCAGCGACCTCGTCGCCCGTCTGGCCGCCGCAGCCGTGGCCCAGGACGCCGAGATCGCCATGGCCGCCACGCGCGACGCCGACGGCAGCGAGCAGTTGCAGCCGGTGTTCAGCCTGATGCGTGCCAGCCTGCTGGAAAGCCTGGTGCGTGCCACCACGGCGGGCGAGCGCAAGATCGACCGCTGGGCGAAACAGCACCGCTTCGTCGCCGTGCTGTTCGACGACGCCGACGCATTCTTCAACGCCAACACCCTGGCCGAGCTACAAAGCTTGCAAAGGCCGAAGTAGGGCCCGAACGACCGGGCCGGATGTCGATCCGGGGGGTGTTCGTTCGTCGTCCTGGTGAGCGTCCCAGCCCGCGGGCGCTGCGCCCACACCAGCAAGGAACGCACATGACCAAGATGATCTTCGTCAGCCTCCCGGTCACTGACCTGCAGGCTGCGATCGCCTTCTACCGGGCGCTGGGTTTCGAGCGGAACCCGCAGTTCAGTGACGACAACGGCGCCTGCATGGTGTGGAGCGAGGCGGTCGACGCGATGAACCAGGCCGCCGCCACGCATGGCGGGCAGGCCGACGTGAATCCGGTGCAAGACCTGGGCTTCATGTGCAGCCGCGACCTCGCCGACCCCAGCAGGCACCTGTGGGGCGCTTTCTGGATGGACCCGGCGGCGATCCCGCCCTCCAACACTCAAGCCTGAGGGAGGCACGATGAAGCTGCTGTTGACGTCCGCCGGCATCCGCAACCCCAGCATCCACGCCGCGCTGGTCGGCCTGCTGGGCAAGCCCATCGCCGAGTCCAACGCCTTGTGCATCCCCACCGCACTGTACGGGCACCCGCAAGGGACCCCCGCCGGCATCTGGCGCTTCATCACGGGCCAGTCCGGTTGCCCGATGGCCGAACTGGGTTGGAAATCGCTCGGTGTGCTCGAGCTCACCGCGCTGCCCAGCATCGGCGAAGCGCGCTGGCTGCCCTGGGTCCGCGAAGCCGATGTGCTGCTGGTCGAAGGCGGCGACGCCCTGTACCTCTGCCACTGGATGCGGCAGTCAGGCCTTGCCGGCTTGCTGCCCTCGCTGGACCGGCTCGTCTGGGTCGGGCTCAGCGCCGGCAGCATGGTGATGACGCCGCGGGTGGGAGAGCAGTTCGTCGAGACGAGGCCGCCGATCACCGGCGACGACCGGGGGCTCGGGCTGGTCGACTTCTCGATCTTCCCGCACCTGGACTACCCGGGCTTCACGCAAAACACCATGGCCTGCGCGGAGCGCTGGGCGGCCAGCATCGGCGGCCCCTCCTACGCCATCGACGACCAGACCGCCATCCAGGTGGTCGACGGTCAGGTCGAGGTCGTGTCCGAAGGAAAGTGGCGCCACTTCCGCGCCTGAGGTGCGCAGCGGCACCCCCTGCGCACGCTCATGGCCAAGCCCATGGCAAGCGGCGGGGCGCCTGACATGGGCTGGCTGCGCGGGCCAATCAGCGCTGGTACGGGTTGTTCGGCCGGGGGTCGTAGCGGTTGGGCACGCCGTCGTTGTCGCGGTCACGGTCGTACCGGTTCGGCACGCCGTCCGCATCGCGGTCGTGCACGTAGCCCGGGCGGGCCGGTGCGACCACGCAGGCGCTGAGGGTGGTGGCGAGGGCCACGCTGCTGAGGGCGATGAGGCAAAGACGTTTCAACATGGTGGGATCTCCTTGTCGGGGATTCCAATGTGCCCCGCGGCCTCGACACGCGGCATCGGCCGTCCGCCCGAGCTGGTGTAGGACATCGCCCTCAGCAGCGTCTCGGCGCTGCCCCCCGCGGCATCACACGAGGCCGTCGAACAGCCACACCTCGACCAGTTCGCCCGAGGCCATCGAGCCCTGCTCGTGGCCCAGCACCGGCAGCGCGTTGGCCTCGTTCATGCTGCGCAGGACGCCGGCGCCCTGCGAGCCGGTCAACCGCACCTGCCAGCCGGGGCCGTCGTCGGCCGGCTCGAGGATGGCGCGCTGGTACTCGGTGCGGCCCGCCGCTTGCGGATGCGCGCCGTGCAGCGGGCACGCAGGCGCGGCCACTGGCGGCTTGATGGCGCCCGCCAGTGGCCACAGCGCCCGTTGCGTGACAGCGTAGAAAAGTCACCAGCGCAGCCACCGAGTTGCCAGCAGCGCGCGGGTGTGGTCGGCGTCGCCCATGCTGACGCCGCTGGAGAGCACCACGTCGGCCTGGCGCAGCGCGGTGCCGAGCGTGGCTTCCAGCGCGGTGGGGTCGTCGGCCACCAGGCCGAGGTCGACCACCTGCACCCCATGCGGCGCAAGACCACCGCCAGGCTGTGGCGGTTGCTGTCGTAGATGCAGCCCGTGTTCAGCCTGATGCACGCCAGCCTGCTCGAAAGCCTGGTGCGAGCCACCGCCGCCGGCCGGCGCAAGATCGACCGCTGGGCCAGGCAGCACCGCTTCGCCACCGTGAGCTTCGACGACGCGGACGCTTTCTTCAACGCGAGCACCCTGGCCGAACTGCAGGGCCTGCAAGGCCCCCCAGCCAGGGCGGACTCGGCGCCGATCGATCCCGCCGCGCCCGCATCGGACCTGACGCAGATCAAGGCCCTCGGCACCTGACAAACACGTGGCTTGCCGTTCGGACCAGCCTCGGCGTAACCTCTCGTTACCTCAGCCTGAGGCGGGCCTGCGGGTCGGCCTTGGTCCACTGGTCATGACTCGCCACGGTCTGCCGGTCTCCGAAGCGCTTCTGCGGCCCCCTGGCGTGGGTCGGCGCACTTGGATGCTGGGCAGCGCCGCCAGCACGCTGGCAGTCCTGGGGGCGTGGCCATCGTCAGCACAGGCCCACTTCATCGCGGTGGGCGATGGTCGTCCCCGGCCTGAGTCGCCAGCCGCTCGGCCCGGCCAGCGGCTGGCCGTCATGGCCCTGGACCTGCGCAACGGCGGCATCCTGGCGGTCGCGCAGGGTCTGAAGGAGGCGGCCGGTGCGGCCGGCTGGCCGGTGCAGGTCTACGACGCCCGCGGCCAGGCCGACGGCCAAGCCCACGCGTGCCGCGAGGCGCGGGCTCAGGGTGCCGATGCCGTGGCCGTGCTCGGCCCGTGGCACGAAGAGGTGCTGAGCGCCAGCCTGGGCCCGGCCACGCCGATGGCAGGCTGGCACCACCACGACACCCCAGGCGCGCAGCCCGGCTCGGTGGTACGCACCGACGTCACCACCGACCCGGCCCTGGTGGCCCGGCTGGCCGCCGGCGTGCTGATCGACGAGGCCAGCCGCAACACGATTGGCGTAGTGATCTACACCGACCCCACGGCCCCGATCGCGCGCCGCAAGTCCGACCTGATGGCCCAGTCGCTCGAGACCTGCACCAACTGCCGCCTGCTCGAGGTGGTGGAGCTGCCCTTGTCGCAGACGCCCGCCCAGGCCGTGCCCCGGCTGCGCGAGCTGCGCCAGCGCCACGGCGGCGCCTGGACGCACGCCCTGGCCATCAACGACCTGTATTTCGACCACATGGTGCCAGCGCTGGCCACCGCGGCGGACGCGCGCCAGACCTTGCGGCTGGTGTCGGCGGGGGACGGCAGCCCGTCCGCCTTCATGCGCATCCGCGCCGGCCTGTTCCAGACCGCCACCGTGGCCGAGCCGCTGCGACTCCAAGGCTGGCTGATGGTCGACGAGCTCAACCGCATGCGGCGCGGCCTGCCGCCAGCGGGCGTGGTGCCCGAGCCGGGCCTCATCACCGTGGAGTGGCTGCAGTCGCAAGCCCCTGGCACGCTGCGCTACGACCCCGCGGCCAGCTACCGCGAGGCCTTGCGTCAAGCCTGGCGCGCCCCATGAGCCGCACCGGCAACAAGCTTCGCCCGCGCGGCCCCGCGCGCCCAGGCGACAGCCCCAACGACGGTGGCAGCCAGCGCTTCGGCTCGCTGCGCTGGCAGTTCGCTGCGGGCATGCTGGCGCTGTGCCTGTGCTTCGTGATGGCCGGGGTGGCCACCTTGCAGGTGCAGCGGTCGCTGGCCAGCGAGGTGGAGTCGCTGCTACACGAGCGCGTCACGGCGCTGCAGGCCACCCATGCCCTGCTCGAAGGCACGCTGCGCGTGCAAGTGGCCCTGAACGACCTGCTGCGGGCCGGCTCAGTGGACGAAATCACCCGACTCGAAGAGCGCGTCGGCCGCTGGCAGGCGCAGGTCGACGCGGCCACCACCACGCTGGCGGCACGCGGCGACATGGACCTGCTCAGCCTGCACGAGAACAGCCAGCTGTTCCGCAATGGCGTGGTGGTGCTGGCCAAGTGGCGTGAGCGCTCGCTGGTCGGCCCGGTCGAGGCGGACGCCCCTCTCTGGCTCGCTCCGACCACCCACGCGGTCGCTGCCGCGGCCAGCGACATGGTGGATGCAGCCCAGGTGCAGGCGCGCTGGCAGTCACGCCAGTTCGAAAGCGCGGTCGAGGCCCAGCTGCGTGCGCTGGACGATCAGCGCCGTGCCACCTTCGCGGTGGCCATGCTGTCGCTGCTGGCCGCGTCGTGGGTGGGCTACGTGTTGCTGGGCCGGCGGGTGATCGCGCGCCTGGCCGCCATCAGCCGCGCGCTGCGCACGCCCCAGGGCCAGGCCTGGCCCACGCTGCCGGTGGGCGACGGCGACGAGATCGGCGACATGTCCAGCTCTGCGCTGGCGCTGCTGCGCGACCGCGAGGCGCTGCGCGGCATGCGCGATGCGCTGGACGCGCAGCGCCGACACCTGGAGGCCATCCTCGACGGCACGGCCGACGCCATCCTGGTGCTGCAGAGCGGGCGCGTCGAGAAGGCCAACCCGGCCGCGCACCGCATGTTCTCCGCCCCACCCGACGGACTGCGTGGCTTGCCAGCGACGCGGTTGCTGCCGCAGCTCGACCTGGCCGGCCACGCCGGGCTGGCCTCCACCGCCATGCCAGCGGTGGACACCATGGCACAGACCGAGCGTGGCAGCCTGCCGGTGGAGGCCACGCTCAGCCACCTGGGCGGGGAGCCGCGCGTGAGCATCGTGGTGCTGCGCGACGCCACGCTGCGGCGCGAGACCACGCGCTACCTCGAAGAGGCCCGCCGTTCCGCCGAAGCGGCGCGGCACAGCCAGTCGCGCTTCCTGGCCACGGTCACGCACGAGCTGCGTACGCCGCTGAACGCGATCCTCGGGTTCTCGGAACTGCTGCTGAAACGGGGCGGCCTGCCCGAGCACGAGGCACATTGGGTGCAGCACATCGACCAGGGTGGCCACCACCTGCTGAGCCTGATCGAGGACCTGCTCGACCTTGCCTCGATCGAGGCCGGCCGCTTCAGCCTGGACCCGGGGCCCATCGACCCCCGCGTCGTGACCGGCGCCGTGATGAGCCTGCTGCGCGAGCGGGCACCCGGGCAACCAGTGGCGCTGCAATGCCATATCGCCGACGAGGTGCCAGCCCGTATCGTCGTCGACGAGAAGCGCCTGCGCCAGGTGCTGCTGAACCTGATGGGCAATGCGCTGAAATTCACCCGCGAGGGCGAGGTCGTGCTCGAGGTGACGCTGCTGCGAGCCACCCCCGACGCCGAGCCTCGGCTGCGCTTTGCCGTCAGCGACACCGGCGTCGGCATCGAGCCGGAGGACCTGCAGCGCATCTTCCAGCCCTTCGAGCAGGCCGGCCCCTCGCGCGACCGCAGCCGCGGCACCGGCCTGGGCCTGGCGATCAGCAAGGAGCTGCTGCTGGCCATGGGCAGCCGCATCGAGGCCAACAGCGTGCCAGGCCGGGGCAGCCGCTTCTGGTTCGACCTGCCGCTTGAGACGCCAGCCGCTGCCAGCGCCGGCTCCGCCGTGGGGGCCGCTCTTGCGGCATGCGCAGCGGGCTCACCCGTCGTGGCCGATACCCCGAAGGACGCGCCGCCCTCCTGACCACGTGTGCGCGTCTACACCAGCCCGTCAAACAGCCACACCTCGACCAGCTCGCCCGCGGCCACCGAGCCTTGCCCGTGGCCCAGCACCAGCAGCGCGTTGGCCTCGCTCATGCTGCGCAGGATGCCCGCGCCTTGCGAGCCGGTCACGCGCACCTGCCAGCCCTGGCCATCCTCGGCGGGCTCGACGATGGCGCGCTGGTACTCGGTGCGGCCCGGCCGCTTGCGGATGGCCGCGGTGCAACGGGCGCGCAGGCGCGGCACCGGCGGCTTGACGGCACCCGCCAGTTGCCATAGCGCCTCTTGCGCAAAGGCGTAGAAGGTCACCAGGGCCGCCACCGGGTTGCCCGGCAGGGCGAAGAGCCAGGCCGGCGCATCGTCGCCCGCCGCGCGCCGCAGCGGGCCGAAGGCGAACGGCCGGCCCGGGCGCATGGCCACCTTCCAGAACGCCACCTCGCCCATGCGGGCCAGCAGCGCGCGGGTGTGGTCGGCATCGCCCATGCTGACACCGCCGCTGGTGAGCACCACGTCGGCTTCGCTTAGCGCGGTGGCGAGCGTGGCTTCCAGCGCGGCGGGGTCGTCGGCCACCAGGCCCAGGTCCACCACCTGCACGCCCATGCGGCGCAGCGCCGCCGCCAGGCTGTGGCGGTTGCTGTCGTAGATGCAGCCCGGGTCCAGCGGCTGGCCGGCTTCACGCAGCTCGTTGCCGGTCGAGAACAGCGCGACCCGCAGGCGGCGCACCACCGGCAGCGTGGTCAGGCCCAGCGACGCGGCCAGGCCCAGGTCGGCCGGCCGCAGCACGCGGCCCCGCGTGAGCGCGGGCTTGCCGAGCGACAGGTCTTCGCCGCGTCGGCGACGGTTTTCGCCGGCACGCAGCACGCCCGGCGCGACCTGCACCACGCCGTCGGTTTCGCGGCACAGCTCCAGCGGCACCACGGTGTCCAGCCCCTCGGGCATCACCGCGCCGGTCATGATGCGCACGCAGTCGCCCGGCTGGGTGGCCACCGGGCCGGCGTCACCGGCCATCACCGTGGCCACCACGCGGAAGCGGCTGTCGCCCTCGGCGCGCAGCTCGGCGCCACGGAAGGCAAAGCCGTCCATCGCCGAGTTGTCGTGCGCCGGCACGTCGATGGGCGAGACCACGTCCTCGGCCAGCACGCGGCCGAGCGCGTCGGCCAGGGGCACGGCCTCCTGGCCGGAGATGGGCTGCAGGCTGGCGGCAATGCGCTGGCGCGCGTCGTCTACGCTGATCTGGGGGTCGCCTTGCTGGGCCAGGGGCGAGGGGCCGAGTTCGGTCATGGCGTGTCGGTGATTCGGTGGAGGCCAGGGTTGGCGGGATTGTGCGCTGGCTCGGCCGAGGCGGCGGCGCCATATGAACGCAACTGCATATCGCCAGGGCCGCGACCCGCCACCGACAATGCCGGCGATGTCCACGCTCAACGACAGCCTGCTGCTGGCCGCTCAACTCGTCTGGCAAGGGGACGGCGAACTGTGGCGCATCGTGGCCCTGTCGCTGCGCGTCAGCGTGGCGGCCTGCGTCGTCGGTGGCGTGCTGGGCCTGGCGCTGGGCGCCTGGCTGGCGGTGTCGCGCTTCCCCGGCTGGGCCGCCGTCATCTGGCTGCTGAACACGCTGCTGGCGCTGCCCTCGGTGGTGGTGGGCCTGCTGGTCTACCTGCTGTTGTCGCGCGCCGGGCCTCTGGGCTCGTGGGGCCTGCTGTTCACGCCGTCGGCCATGGTCGTGGCCCAGGCGGTGCTCGTCACACCGCTGATCGCCGCGCTGACGCGCCGCCTGGTGCAGGACGCGCTGGCCGAAGGCGGCGACCAGCTGCGCTCGCTCGGTGCCGGGCCGTTCGCCAGCGCGCTGCTGATGCTGCTGCACGAGCGCCGCGCGGTGCTCACCATCGGCCTCACGGCCTTCGGGCGCGCCGTGTCAGAGGTGGGTGCGGTGATGATCGTGGGCGGCAACATCAACGGCGTCACGCGGGTGATGACCACCGCCATCGCGCTGGAGACCAGCAAGGGCGACCTGGCCCTGGCGCTGGCGCTGGGCGCGGTGCTGCTGGGCGTGGTGGCGCTGGTGAACCTGGGCGTGGCCGCCCTGCAAGGCGCCGCCAATGCCGCGGATGCGCGCCGCGAGGCGGTGGCTGCATGAGTGCGCCGGGCCGCTCCCAAGCACGAATCCCGCAGTGCGCAGCACGGAGGGTGGCCCAATGACCGGCATGCCGCCCGCCACCTCGGTGATTCCGGCGCAAGCCCTCGTGCAACTCGACCGCGCGAGCGTGCGCCTGGGCGCCGTCACGGCGCTGCGCGAGGTCTCGCTCACGCTGCACCGCGGCGACCGGCTGGCCCTGGTCGGCGCCAATGGCTCGGGCAAGACCACGCTGCTGCGCTTGCTGCACGGCCTGGTGGCGCCCTGTGGCGGCCAGGTACAGCGCCTGGCTCTGCGGCCCGAAGGCCGCGCGGCCGTGGGCGCCATGCTGTTCCAGCGGCCCTTCCTGCTGCACCTGTCGGTGCGCCGCAACGTGGCGCTGGGGCTTTGGTTGCGCGGCGTGCCACGCGGCGAGCGGGCCCGCCTCACCGAGCAGGCCCTGCACCGCGTGGGCCTGGCCGCGCTGGCGCACCGGCCGGCGCGGGCGCTGTCCGGCGGCCAGCAGCAGCGCCTGGCCCTGGCGCGCGCCTGGGCACTGCAGCCGGACATCCTCTTCCTCGACGAGCCCACCGCCAGCCTGGACCCGACGGCCAAGCGTGAGGTCGAGCAGCTCATCGAGGACTTCGCCGCCAGCGGCCTGACCGTCGTGCTGGCCACCCACAACCTGGGCCAGGCGAAGCGGCTGGCCCAGCGCGTGGCCTACCTGGAAGGTGGCCGGCTGATCGTCGAGAAGCCGGTGCGCGAGTTCTTCATCACCGACAACCTGCCGCCCGAGGCGGCGCACTTCCTCAAAGGAGAGATGGCGTGGGATTGATCGACAACATCGGCATGGGCCGCACCCGCCGCGCGTTCGCCACCGCCCTGGCCGCATGGGCCCTGGGCCTGGCCGCACAGGCCGGCGCGGCCGACGACAAGTTCATCGTGCTGGCCTCGACCACGTCCACCGAGCAGTCGGGCCTGTTCGGGCACCTGCTGCCCGCCTTCACCAAGGCCACCGGCATCGAGGTGCGCGTGGTGGCCGTGGGCACCGGCCAGGCGCTGGACATGGCGCGCCGCGGCGATGCCGACGCGGTGCTGGTGCACGACACCGCGGCCGAGGAGAAGTTCGTCGCCGAAGGCTGGTCGCAGAAACGCACGCCGGTCATGTACAACGACTTCATCCTCGTCGGCCCCAAGGGCGACCCGGCGGGCGTGAAGGGCGGCAACATCGCCGCGGCGCTGGCCAAGCTGGCGCCGCAGGCCAACGCCAGCTTCGTCTCGCGCGGCGACAAGAGCGGCACGCACGCGGCCGAGCTGCGGCTGTGGAAGCAGGCTGGCGTGGACATGAGCGCCGCCAAGCCCGCGGGCTACAAGGAATGCGGCTGCGGCATGGGCCCGGCACTGAACATGGCCGCCAGCACCAACGCCTACCTGCTGGCCGACCGCGGCACCTGGCTGGCCTTCAAGAACCGCGGCGAGCTGGCGGTGCTCGTCGAAGGTGACAAGGCCTTGTTCAACCAGTACGGCGTGATGGTGGTGAACCCGGCCAAGCACCCGCACGTCAAGGAAGCCCTGGCCAAGACCTTTGCCGACTGGATCACCGGGCCCGCGGGCCAGGCCGCCATCGCGGCCTACCAGATCGGCGGCGAGCAGCTGTTCTTCCCCAACGCCCCGGCGCGCTGAGCGGCAGCGGCCACGCGCGAACGGGGCAGCGGCCTGCCGCGTATAGTGGGCCCACCGCGGCGGCATCGCCGCCGACCTCGCCCTTCCCCTGCGCGGCCCGGTGTTCGGCAGCAGCTCTCTTCACGAAGGTGCGCCTTGGTCCGTCTCGCGTTCTCGGTCGAACTCAACTACCAGGTGCTCGACCCCGGGGCCGATTTCATCCTCAACCTGCAGGCCGCGCGCACGCGGCACCAGCGCGTGGTGCGCGAGAACCTGGCCATCAGCCAGCCGGTGCTGATGCGCAGCCACACCGACGCGGTCACGCACACGCGCACGCTGCGCTTCACGGCCCAGCCCGGGCCGCTGCGCGTGCTGAGCGAGGCCACGGTGGACATCGCCCACCACCTGCTGCCGCCGGATCAGGTGGGCGAGACCCGCGTGGCCGAGTTGCCCGACGCGGCCTGGCCCTACCTCTACCCCAGCCGCTACTGCGAGTCCGACCGGCTGCATCAGTTCGCCGTGCGGCAGTTCGGCGGGCTCTGGCAGGGCCATGGTCGCGTGGCCGCGATCCGCGACTGGGTGCAGCAGTATGTGAACTTCCGCTCCAACACGTCGACCAGCGTGACCTCGGCCTGCGACACGCTGGTCAGCGGCCAGGGCGTGTGCCGCGACTTCGCCCACCTGATGATCGCGCTGTGCCGCGCGGTCAACATCCCGGCGCGCTTCGCCACTGGCTTCGACTACGGCGCCGACCCGGCCCTGGGCCCGCCTGATTTCCACGCTTATGTCGAGGCCTTCCTCGGCCAGCGTTGGTACCTCTTCGACCCCTCGGGCACAGCCATCCCGACCGGCCTGCTGCGCCTGGCCACCAGCCGCGACGCAGCCGACGCGGCCTTCGCCACGATCTTCGGGGCCGTGCAATCGCAGCCGCCGATCGTGAGCATCGCCGCCGTGGCCAACGACCAGGGCCACATCATCCTGCCCACGCGGGTCAACGAGGCCTTGTCCACCGACAGCGGTGAACAGGCATGACCCTGGACGAGCGCATACTCCCACTTTCGGCCTCGCGAGCAGCCATGAACGAGACACGCATCTTCAGGCACCAGAACTACGAGTTGCAGTGCTCTGCCAAGGCGGTCGACAGTGGCCGCTATGCGCCCCACCTGATCGTCGCCAAGCAGATCTGGCCGACTCGCCCGCGCGAGATCGCCGTGCAACGCGGCAATCACCTCAGCGCCGAGACCGCCATCGATGCCGCGCACGCGCAAGGCATCGAGTGGATCCAGAACTACGGCTGACCGGCCTGCGGGCCGAGTTCGGCTCAGTTGGCCGCGCGCAAGCTGCTGCTTGCAGCCAGCCGCGGCGGCGCCGTCGTCGCCAACAGGCACTGGTCGACGCCCTCGACGATGGTGTCGAGCACACGGGCGCGCAGGGTGTCCAGGTCCTGCCAGGGGTAGCGCCGGCTGATGACCCGGGCGTGCAGGTAGCCCACCATCAGCGCGATGCGCAGGTCGCGCGCCTGCAGGCAGGCCGCAGGATCGGCCCCCAACTCGGCAGCCCTGGCGTCGATGATTTCCAATGACAAGTCGAGGACCCGACGGTAGCTCGGCAGGTCGGCCAATGAGCTGGCTGGGCGCGGTGCGGTGGCCTGCTCGGTCATGAAGACGAGGCGGAAATGGTCGGGGTGGCCTTCCCAGTAGGCCATGGCCGCATCGGTGGCCGCACGCAGCTGCCCGCGGGTGGTGAGCTCGAGGGCGACGGCGCGAGCCATCTCGCCATGGACATCGTGCATCACGTAGTCCCACAGCCCCTGCACCAGGTCCGCCTTGTCGGCGAAATAGCGGTACAGCGCCATCGCCGACACCCCCACCGCCGCCGCCACGCCGCGCATCGTCAGGCCTTGCAGGCCGTGGTGACGAAAGAGTTCGAAGCCGGCGTCCAGCACCTGCTGACGCAGCCGCTGCTGGTCTTCGGGGCTGCTTCGGCGCACGCGGGGCGCCTTGGAGGCGGGGGGCTTTCTCGTCACTTTCTCTGACTTTGGCATGCCACGAACCATATGTGATGTACGCGTATGTTTACATGTAATCTAGCCCCATCTTGTCACGCTTTTCCGGCTCTGGGGACCAGGGAAACTGCCCGATAAACGAGGCTGTGCGGGCCGCGGTTCGGGTGCCGCGTTTTCAATCCAGCCCGGAGACCCTTCCCGATGAATGCGTTCTACAACCTCAAGATCGGCACCCGCCTCGCGCTGGTGCTGGGCAGCGTGCTGCTGATGATGGCGGCCATGGTGGCCACCGGCCTATGGGGACTGAACGCGCTGCATGGCATGACGCGCGAGACCCTCGAACAGGACGTGGCCCTCGCCCAGCACGCCGCAGACCTGCAGATCCTGGTGCTGCAGGAGCGCCGCTTCGAAAAGGACGCCTTCATCAACCTGGCCGATGCGGACAAGCGCGACGGCTATGTGAAGAAGTGGAAGGACGCCGGCACCCGGCTGACCGGCGTGCTCGGTGACATCGCGAAGCTGCGCCTGCCGGCGCAAGAGCAGGAGACGGTGGCCAAGATCGGTGACTCGTTCAAGGCCTACGCCGCCGGTTTCGAGACCGTGGTCGTCGCGATCCAGGGCGGGCAGATCGCCAGCACCCAGGACGCGAACACGGCCATGGGAAAGCACAAGGAAGCCGTGCACGGGATGGAGAAGTCGGTCGACGCCATCAACGAGCGGGCCATCCAGCGCGCGGCCGGCGTGGTCGACCTCGTGGACGGCGTGCGCGCCCGCGCTGCCAACGTGCAAATCGGCCTGGCCGTTGCCGGCATGCTGCTGGCCGTCGGCTCTTGCTGGCTGCTCACGCGCTCGATCACCTCGCCGCTGCGCGAGGCGGTGCGGGTCGCTGAAACCGTGGCGGCCGGCGACCTGGGCACCCACATCGAGGTGCGCCACCGCGACGAAACCGGCCAGTTGCTGGCCTCGCTGCAACGCATGAACGACAGCCTGGTGCGCATCGTCGGCGACGTCCGCAACGCCAGCGAATCGATCGCCACCGGCTCGACCCAGATCGCCAACGGCAACGCCGACCTGAGCCAGCGCACCGAAGAGCAGGCCAGCAACCTGCAGCAGACGGCGGCGTCCATGGAGGAGCTCACCGCCACCGTCAAGCACAACGCCGACACCGCCCGCCAAGCGGCGCAGCTCTCGGCCGGCGCCTCGGCGGTCGCGGCCCAGGGGGGCACCGCGTTCGGCCAGGTGGTTCGGACCATGGACGACATCAGCGCCAGCTCGAAGAAGATCGCCGACATCATCGGCGTGATCGACGGTATCGCCTTCCAGACCAACATCCTGGCCCTGAACGCGGCGGTGGAAGCCGCGCGTGCCGGCGAACAGGGCCGCGGCTTCGCGGTGGTGGCCGGCGAGGTGCGAACGCTGGCCCAGCGCAGCGCCCAGGCGGCCAGGGAGATCAAAGCCCTGATCGGTGAGAGCGTCGAGAAGGTCGAGAACGGCACCCGACTCGTCGGCGATGCCGGCCAGACCATGGACGACATCGTGGCGCAGGTCAAGCGCGTGAGCGACCTGATCGGCGAGATCAGCGGCTCCAGCGTCGAGCAGAGCACCGGCATCGACCAGATCGGCCATGCCGTCAACCAGCTCGACCAGGTCACCCAGCAGAACGCGGCCCTGGTGGAGGAAAGCGCCGCCGCCGCCGAGAGCCTGAAGCACCAGGCCGCCCGCCTGGCCGAGATGGTGGCGGTGTTCAAGCTGCGCGCCTGAAGGCCGCCAGCGCCAGGGGCGTGACGCGCCCTTGATCCCGTTCGTTTGCGACGGCGCCACGGGACCCGGACAATCGGGTCATGACGCCGCCCACCCCTGAGCGCCTGCGCGCCCTACTGCCCCCCCTCGAAGCCGGCCTGCTGGAGCGCGACCTGGCCGCGCGGCTCGTGCTGCTGGCGGCGCTGGCAGGCGAGCACGTGCTGCTGATCGGCCCGCCCGGCACCGCCAAGAGCGAGCTCGCGCGCCGGCTGCACCACGCCTTCGGCGGCGCGGGCTATTTCGAGCGCCTGCTGACCCGCTTCTCGACCCCCGAGGAGCTGTTCGGCCCGCTGTCGCTCAAGGCGCTGGAGGACGACCGCTACGAGCGGCTGACCACGGGCTTCCTGCCCACGGCCGGCATCGCCTTCCTCGACGAGGTTTTCAAGGCCAACTCGGCCATCCTCAACGCGCTGCTCACGCTGCTGAACGAGCGCGAGTTCGACAACGGCAGCGGCCGTGCGGCCACGCCGCTGGTCAGCGTGGTGGGCGCCAGCAACGAGCTGCCGGCGGACGAAGCGCTGCAGGCCTTCCTCGACCGCTTCCTGCTGCGCGTGCCGGTGGGCCCCGTCAGCGACGCGGCCTTCGGTGCCTTGCTGCGCCTGCCACCGGCCGAGCCGGCGGGGCTCGCGGGCGGCCCCTTGACCCCGGCGGAGCGCCAGGCGATCGCCGAGGCCGCTGCCACCATCCCGCTGGGCGACGACGCGCTGGCGGCCTGCGCCCGGCTGCGCCAGTGGCTCGCGGCCCGCGGCCAGGCCCTGTCCGACCGGCGCTGGCGCCAGTGGGTGGGCCTGATGCGCACGGCGGCCGCCACCGAAGGCCGGGCCGAGGTCGACGCGCTGGACTTGTGGCTGGCCCCGCATGTGGCCGGCGCCGCGGCCGACGACGTGGCCGCCGTGGCCCAGTGGGTCGACGCCGAGCTGCTGGGCGCGGTGCCGCAGGCCTTCGAGTGGCTGACCCGGGCGGTCGAGGCCTTCGAGCAGCAGCTGAACGTCGAGCTGAGTGCCGCGCCCGAAGGGGCCGAGGGCGACGGCAGCGCCGGCAAGCTGGCCTTGGCACGGGCCATCGGTCGCCCCGGCGGCAAGGTGGATGGGCCTGCGGGCGACGTCGCGAGCGACGCGCCGGCCATGCCACGCCTGATGCAGCCCAGTCTCGAGGCCCAGCTGCGGCGCCGCTACAGCCCGGTGCACATCGCCGCCCGCGTGGCACAGATGGACGAGTTGGTGGCCCACACCCAGGCGCACCGCCAGGGCCTGGCCGACGAGGCCGACGCGCTCGCCGCCCGACTGCAGACCAGGCTTTGGGTGCCCCCCAGCCTGTCGGCCCGCTGGTGCGGCGCCCACACCGAGTCGCTGGCCCGGCTCGATGCCCTGCTGGCCCGTCTCGCCCAGGCCCGGGCGGGCTTCGTCGCGCTGCCGCCCGACGAGGACCTGCCCGCCGTCGTTCCTGCGCCAGTGGCGCTGGCCGAGGCCACCACCGCCTGAACGGCCAGCGCATGGGCACCCCCCTGCCCCACCCCGCCGACCGGCCCTACGACCGGCTGCAGGCCTTGCCGCGCGGCGTCTGGCTGGGCAGCTTGGTCACCAGCGCGGGCCGAGTGGACGCTCGGCTCGTCGACACCCGACGCTGGCTAGACGCCCTGGGCGGTGGCGAGCTGCCGCCGAAGAGCGCCGACTTCGGCGACCCGCAGGCAACGGCACCCCTGCGCCAGGTCGTCGGCGAGCTCGATCTTCCGGCCCTGGCCCGCGCCACCCCCGCCCTGGCCGAGCAGGTGCTGCGCACCCTGCTGTGGCACCTGGACCGCATCGTGGACTGGCAACCCAGGCTCGACCGCGCCGCTGCGATCGCCGTGGTCACCGACGAGTTCCGTGCCGCGTGGACCGTGCAACGCCAGGGGCTGGACCAAGACCTGGCCCTGCTGCTCGGCCTGGGCGACCATGCCCACCTGCACTGGGACACGCTGCAAGGCCAGCTGCGCTCGCGGCCTTGGGCCCAGGCGCGCCGCGCGGCCGAATGGCTGCGCCAGCTGCCGGCCCTGGCTGCGCTGGTGCAGCAACTGGGCCGCGCCGAGCGCGAGGCCAGCGCGGCGCCGGCCCCCAGCGCCCAGCCGCCGCATGGCAGCGCCCCGCCCCTGCCGCTGCGCGCACTGGAGACCCGCCTGCCCGACGCGCCGGGCGAGATCACCGGCGTGCGTTTCTCGGCCCTGCCCGAGCGCATGCTGGCCAGCGAGGCCGTGATGCTCAGGCACCCGCTGCTGAAAAAGCTCTGGCGCGCCCGCCACGCCGAGGCCCGGCTGCTCAGCTGGAACACGGCGGCCGTGCTGGTGGACTGGCGGCCCGACCCGCACGCCGCGGCCCGCGCCGCGCCGCCGCCGCCCACACCCGAGCGGCTGGCGCGCGGCCCGATCATCCTGTGCCTGGACACCTCGGGCTCGATGCGCGGTGCGCCGGAAAACATCGCCAAGGCCGTGACCATCGCCGCCCTGCGTGTCGCCCACGAGCAGCGCCGCGGTTGCCTGCTGGTGGCCTTCGGCGGCCCGGGAGAGATCGTCGAGCGCGAGCTGGGCCGGGGCGAGGCCGGGCTGAATGCGCTGATGGCCCTGATGGGCCAGGGCTTCGACGGCGGGACCGACATCCAGACCCCGATCGAGCGCGCGATCGAGCGGGTGCACGAGGCCCGCTGGGCGTCGGCCGACCTGCTGCTGGTCAGCGATGGCGAATTCGGCTGTGTGCCACAGACCCTGGCGCGGCTGGACGAGGCGCGCCAGCGCCTGGGCCTGCGCGTGCAGGGCGTGCTGGTCGGCGACCGCGAGACCATGGGCCTGCTCGAGGTCTGCGACGACATCCACTGGGTGCGCGACTGGCGGCGCTATGCCGACGCGGCCGAGGGCGGCGACGGCCGCGGCTTCTCGCCGGTGCACAGCAAGAGCCTCACGGCGCTGTACTTCCCCAACGCCTTGTCCAGCCGGGCGGCGCGGCACCGCGGCAACACCTCATGAGCGCCCCCAGACCTGTCGCTTCGCGCCAGGCCCCCCGAGGGGGTCAAGGAAACTCGGGAGCGGCCCGTCCTTTCCTTGAGAACTTTGCCGACGACGCCCTGGCGCTTCTGGAAGCCTTGGCCCCGCGCCTGGCATTGCCCCGCGTGCAGGCCCTGCACCTGCCGCCACCGCCGCCGCCAGGCGGCCTGCGCGGCGAGTTCTGCGCACTCGAGCTGAGCGATGGCTCGCTGGGCCAGAGTTACGTGCTGCTGGACCGGACCTGGGAGGGCCTGAGCGCGCAGCAGCAGGAACGTCGCCTGGACGCCCTGGCCGGCCAGGACCCGCTGGCCGTGGCCCGCGGCTACCGCAGCGCAGACCCGCTGCAGCGCACCATCGGCTTTGCGGCCATGAACGCCCTCACGCGCCACCTGTTCGACCGCGCGGGCTATGCCCCACCGGCCAGCACCGACTCGATCGGACACCTGGATCCGCGGCCCGGCGAGACCATCGGCATGGTCGGCCACTTCACGCCGCTGATGCCGCAGATCGTCGAGCGCGGCGCGCGGCTGCTGGTGGTGGAGCTGCGGCCCGACCTGGTGGGCGAGCAGGGCCCCGTGCGCGTCACGCTCGACGGCCGCGAGCTGGCCGCCTGCGCCAAGGTGCTGGCCACCGGCACGCTGCTGCTGAACGACACGCTGGACGGCGTGCTGGCGCATTGCGCGCACGCCCGCCAGTTCGCGATGCTGGGCCCGAGTGTCGGCTGCCCGCCCGACCCGCTGTTCGCGCGCGGCGTCACGCTGCTGGGCGGCAGCTGGGTCACCGACCAGGCGGGCTTCGTGGCCGCCCTGCGCGCCGGCGAGCCCACGCGGGCCTTCGCCCGCAAGTTCAGCCTGCGGGCGAAGGACTATCCGGGCTGGGCCGCTCTGGTTGATCGAGCGGCTACTTCGCGCCCAGCAAGGCCTTGACCGCCGCTTCCAGCTGCTGGTCGCGGCCGGTGCCGATCAGCGCCGGGTCGTTGGGCACCAGGATGTCGGGCTCGATCAGCGCCTTCTCCATGAACTCGCCCTTGTCGTCGCGGAAGCCCACCTCGGGGATGCCGAAGTAGACGGCGCCGTCCTGAAGCGTTTCCCACCACACGGCCGTGCCCGTGCCAGCCACCGGCATGCCCACCAGCTTGCCCAGGCCCAGCTTGCGGTAGGTCCAGGGGAACAGGTGCGCGTCCGAGTAGTTGCTCTCGCTCATCAGCACGATCGAGGGCTTGGTCCACTTGCCGGTGGGCTCGTAGCCCAGCGACTGGCCGCGCGGCAGGAACTCGAGGTAGCGCTTGCCCGACAGCAGCGATGCCAGCTCATCGTGCAGGTTGCCCCCGCCGTTGAAGCGGGTGTCGACGATCAGGCCTTCCTTGCCGCTCTGGCGGCCCAGCACCTCGGCATAGACGTCGCGGTAGCTGTCGTCGTCCATGCCGCGCACGTGCACATAGCCGAGGCGGCCGTTCGAGAGCTTGTCGACCAGCTCACGCTCGGCCTTGATCCAGCGCCTGTACAGCAGCTCGCCCTGCTCGGGCAGCGCGATCGGCTTGACCACCTGCTCGAAGCGCTTGCCGGTGGCCGGGTCGAACACGCTGAGCGCGATGCGCTGGCCCGCCTTGCCATTGAGCAGCGAGTCGACCTCGCCGCCGGGCACCACGGCCACGCCGTCGATCTTTTCGATCAACATGCCGGGCTTGAGCTTGATCTGCGCGCCGGTGAGCGGCCCGCCCTCGATCAGCTCGGTGACCTTCAGCCCGGCCCCGGTGTAACCCTCGTCGAAGAAGGCGCCGAGCGCGGCGGTGGCGTCGGCCCCGTCGAAATGCGGCCGGTAGCCCGAGCCGGTGTGCGAGACGTTGAGCTCGCCCAGCATCTCGCTCAGCACCTCGGCGAAGTCGTAGTTGTCGGCCACGTAGGGCAGGAACTTCTGGTAGATCTGCTTGTAGTAGGCCCAGTCCACGCCGTTCATGTCCTGCACGTAGAGCTTCTCGCGCGTCTGGCGCCAGGCGTGCTCGAACATCTCGGCGCGCTCGCCGGCGCGGTCCAGCCGCAGCTCGGCGTTGAAGCCGACGCGCTCGGTCTTGATGTCGCCGTCTTCCTTGGGCACCTTGAATTTGTGGATGCCGCCGCCCACCAGCACGAAGCCCTGCTCGCCCTTGGCGTCGAGCTGCAGGTCCACCGGGTCCTGCTCGCCCCGGTCGCCCTTGCCGGAAGGGAAGCTCGCGGCCTTCTTCAGCGCATGCTCGCGCGGCTTGTGCGACCACAGCTCGTACGAGTCGGCCGTCTGCATCAGGAACAGCACGGTCTCGCCGTCGTTCGACATGGCCGCCGCGCGCAGGCTGCCCGAATTCGGCGTGAGCCGCGCGACGCGGTCTTCCAGGCCCTCGAACTCGATCTTCACCGGGTCGGGCAGCTTGATCGCCTCGTCGTGCTCGCCCTTCTTCTTGTCGTCGGCCTTGGCCTTGGCGTCCTTGCCCTCGTCCTTCTTCTTCTCGTCGGCCTTTTCCTTCTCTTTCTTGTCTTCGTCTTCCTGCTTCTTCAGCAGGGCGAACTCGCCCTTGTCGAGCTTGAAGCGGTCGTAGGCCTCGCGCGTGAAGAACATCGCATACAGGTCCTGCTGCGACGAGCCACCGGTGCCGTGCAGCCCCAGGCGGTCGCTGGCCCACATCATGGCCTTGCCACCGTTGGTGAACACGGGGTGGAAGTCTTCGTAGCCGCTCAGCGTGAGGTTGCGCAGCGGGCCCTTGCCCTGGGCGTCGATCAGGCCCACCTCGGTGCCCCAGCGGTTGCGGTCGATGAAGTTGACCAGCAGCGAGTGCCCGTCGGGCGACCAGTCGAACCACTGGTCGCCGTCGGCATACGAGTAGTTGTAGCTGGCCGGCAGCACCACGCGCGTCTTGCCGCTGGCGATGTTCAGCACCTTGAGGGTGTTGCGGTCTTCCAGGTAGGCCACCTCCTTGCCGTCCGGCGAGTAGCGGGGCTGGAAGTTCTCGTGGCCGTTCTTCAGCAGGGTCTTCACCTGCACCTGGGCCGAGCTGAAGAAATAGGGGTTGTCCTTCTTGGGGCCGGGCATCGTGGCCTCGTAGAGGTTCCACGAGCCTTCGCGCTCGGCGGCGAAGAGCAGCCGGCGGCCGTCGGGGCTGAAGCTGACCGAGCGCTCCTGCGCCGGCGTGTCGGTGACGCGCCGCGTGTCGCCGAACTCGGTGGAGGTGACGAAGACCTCGCCGCGCACCACGAAGGCCACTTCGGCACCGTCCGGGCTGACCGCGATCTCGGTGGCGCCGTCGCTCAGCTTGAGCTGCTCGACGCGGCCGGCGCGCGTGTCCGCCGTGACCTGCACGGCCACCTTCTTCGGCTCGGACGCGCCGGGCGCCAGCGTGTAGAGCTCGCCGTCGTAGCCGAAGCTCAGCATGCCGTTGGCCGCAATGCTGAGGAAGCGCACCGGGTTCTTGCTGAACTGCGTCACCTGCACCGCCGCCTCGGGCTGGTTCAGCGGCATCTTCCACACGTTGAACGAGCCGCTCTTCTCGCTCAGGTAGTAGACCGACTGCTCGTCGGGCGACCAGACCGGGTTGCGGTCTTCGCCGCCGAAGCTGGTCAGCTTGCGGTGCTGGCCGGTCTTGGCGTCGTACAGCCAGACGTCGCGCGCCACCGGCGACACGTGGTGCTTGCGCCAGGCGTTCTCGTAGCCCTTCCAGTCTTCGTAGAGCATCTGGCTGCCGGCCTTGTTGAACTGGGCCGACAGCGCCGGCGTGGTCAGCAGTTGCGCCGGGCGCCGGCCGCCGTCCACCGCCACCTTGTACAACTCGCCGGCCGCGCGCGAGGGGAACATCAGGTTGGTGCGCGCGTCCATGCGCTGGGCGCTGAAGAGCACTTCCTTGCCGTCGGGCGTGAAGCCGAGCGGCGTCTCGCCGGTGGAATGCGTGGTCAGCCGGCGCGACGGGCCGCCTTGCGCATCGACCAGGAAGACGTCGAAGTTGCCGTACACGTCCGACGCGTAGGCGATGCTGCGCCCGTCGGGCGACCACACGGGCGCGAAGCTGTGGTGACCATTCCCCACCAGCAGCCGCGCCGTGCCGCCGCCCACCGGCACCACGAAGAGGTTGCCCTGGAAGGCGAAGGCGATCTCCTGCCCGCTGGGCGAGATGGCCGAATAGCGCAGCCACAGCGGGTTCTGCATCGGGCCGAGAGGGGTGGCCGGCGTGCTCTGTGCCTGGGCCGCGAACGCGCTGGCCAGGGTGATCAACAGGGCCGCCAGGCGGCTGGGGGGAGTGCTTCGCTTCATGGGCAAGGGGGGCTGTGGCCACCGACGGGTAGGTCGAAGCCTGGGAATATGCCTCAGGTCGCCGACGAGCCGGGCCCCGCCGCGACGAAATGCAGCGTGGCGTGGACGAACCGAGCCTGCAAGGCTCGGCCCCTAAGATCGGCTCACCGCCCCTCGCCTGCCACCCAATGCCCCATCCGCTCACGCCCCCGGCCGAAGGGTCCCAGCTCGGCCGCCCTTTGAGCGGCTGGCGGCTGCGCCTGTACACCGTCATCTTCGAGGCAGACACGCGCGCCGGGCGGCTCTTCGATCTGGCGGTGATTGCCGCCATCGTGCTCAGCGTGCTGGTGGTGCTGGCCGACAGCGTGCAGGCCTTGCACCAGCGCTACGCCCCGTGGTTCTCGGCCATCGAATGGGCGTTCACCCTGCTGTTCACGGCCGAATACCTGGCCCGCCTGGCCTGCGTGCAACGGCCGGGGCGCTACGCCACCAGCTTCTTCGGCGTGGTGGACCTGCTGGCCGTGCTGCCCACCTACCTGGCGCTGCTGGTGCCGGTGGCGGGCGCGCTGATCGACGTGCGCATCCTGCGTCTGCTGCGGGTGTTCCGCATCCTTCGGTTGACGCGCTACGTGCAGGAGTTCAGCGCCCTGGGCGACGCGCTGCGCGCCAGCCGCCGCAAGATCCTGGTGTTCCTGTCGTTCGTGATGATGATGGTGCTGGTGTCGGGCACGGTGATGTATGTGGTCGAGGGCCCGGCCAACGGCTACACCAGCATCCCCACCGCGATGTACTGGGCCATCAGCACGATGACCACGGTGGGCTTCGGCGACATCGCGCCCAAGACCGACGTCGGCCGCGCCATCGCCTCGCTGATGATGCTGCTGGGCTGGGGCGTGCTGGCGGTGCCCACGGGCATCGTCACCGCCGAGATGACCTGGCAGCGCCGCGGTCTGGGCCCGGCCACCACGCGCACCTGCCACGCCTGCCTGAGCGAGGGCCATGCGGCCGACGCACGCTACTGCAGCCAGTGCGGCGAGCGGCTGCCGGCCTACCAACGCGACCCGGCCTGACGAGACCGGGGGCGGCGGTCAGCCCAGCCGGCGAAACCCGCCCTCGATCCACGCCGCGGCACTGGCCGCGTGGAGCTTGAAGCCCGGCGACACGCGGACCTGGGCCAGCGGCTTGCCATCGGCATCCAGGGCCGCCAGCACCGCATAAGGCTCGACCTCGTCGGGCACGATGTCCAGCGTCACGGTCACCCGGCCAGATTCGGCAGCCACGTGCACGCTCTTGTGCAGCTGGGCATGCAGTTGCTGCTCGTGCCGGCGGATCACCTCGGCCGCCGTCTTCACCAGGGTGTTGAAGGCGGCCGCGTCCAGCGGCTTCGGGTTCTTCTTGTCGCGGCCCATGGTCCAGGGCCCCACCAGGGCCGGCTCGGCCTCGCCGTGCAGCGTCATCGCCACCGCCCAGCCGTCGTCGTCTTCGTTCTTCAGCACCCGCGCCGTCCAGCCTTTGTCGCGCCACAGGCGGTCTTCGTGGATGGCTTCGGGCGCGTCGGCGTCGTGGTCTTGAGTGGACTCGTCGATATTCATGCCTGGCATGTTAGCGGGCGGTGTCGTGTGGCCCGGGGGAGTGCATCTCAGCCGCGCGGCGTGGTCGCCGAGCTGTCGGTCATCGTGAGCGAGTGCCTCACGGACGAGACCGACCAGGACACCGTGCCCTGGTCGATCAACCCATGGACCGTCGAGTCGGCCAGTTCCGTCATCAAGCGGCTCAGCGCAGCGCGCGCCGCCTGCGCCGACGCCCAGAGCAGGGCATCGACGACAACGTGGTCGTCACGCTCCACGATCCAGCGCGCCCTGAAACCGTGCTGCCGTTGCATCCAGTCGTCCACGTTTTCGTTCGCGGCGATGAAATCGGCCAGCGTGGCGTTCTTGACCAGCCGGAAGCTGGTGAGTTCGAGGGCCTGGGGCATGGGATGGCGATGCGAGGGCGGAACGCCTCCGGCTGCATCGCCGGGGTGCCGGGCCGCCTGGTCGTCAGGGGCTGACATCGACCACCACCTTCCCACGCGCTTGCCCGGCCGCCACGCGAGCGTGCGCGTCGGCGGCGGACGCCAGTGAGAAGCGCGCGGGGTCGATGAAGGGCTTGAGCAAGCCGGCTTCGGCCAGGGCCGTGGCCTGGGCCAGGATGGCCCCGTGGTGCTCGCGAAACTCGCCTGTCAGGATCGGCAGCAGCGTGAAGACGCCCGAGTAGCTGGCCCCGCGGAAAGACAGCGGAGCCAGTGGGTGGGTGCCCCAGCCCAGCGACGAGACCACGTGCCCGGTGTAGCGTTTGACGGCCAGGAACGAAGCGTCGAGCACCGGGCCGCCCACGGTGTCGAACACGATGTCGAAGCCTCGGCCGGCGGTGTGCGTGGCCACGTAGTCCGCTACCTCGGTGCGTTCGTGGTCGATCGGGGTGGCGCCCATGGCGCGGATGCTGTCGGCCTGTTCGGCCGTGCCCGTGGCAAAGACCACCGCGCCGCGCGCCACGGCAAGCTGAACCGCCATGTGCCCCACGCCGCCGGCACCCCCATGGACCAGCACCTGGTGGCCGACGCGGACCCCGGCGCGATCGACCAGCCCTTCCCACGCGGTGATGAAGACCAGCGGCAGCGCCGCTGCCTCGCGCATCGACAGCGTGCGCGGCTTGATGGCCAAGAGGCGGGCGTCCACCGCCGCGAACTCGGCCAGGCTGCCTTGCAGGCCGCCGATGCCACCGGCAAAGCCGTACACCTCGTCGCCGACCTTGAACCGGCCGACACCGGGGTCCGTGGCCACCACGGAGCCGGCCAGATCCATGCCGAGGACAGCCGGCAGCGGCTGGCGCGCATGCTCGGCAGCACCCGCCCGGATCTTCGTATCCAAGGGGTTCACGCCACTGGCGTGGATGCGCACGAGGACTTCGCCCTCAGCCGGCGCGGGGGTGGGCAGGCGATGCATCACGAACGGCGCGTGGGCCTTTTCGAGCAACACTGCGTGCATCTCAGCGGGGATGGTGATCGACATCGCGGATCCTTGTTGGCGTTGGTGGATGGCCCTCATTCTGGTGATGATCTTTTTGAATTGAAATCGACAGATTCGAATCAACGGCATGCAAACATGAATGGGCCAATAGTCGATCGGCGGGTATCCTCGGCCGCATGAACTGGGACGACGTCAAGGTGTTTCTGGCCATCGCCCGCGCGGGCACTTTGGGCGCCGCGGGCAGGCAACTGGGCCAGAGCCAGCCGACGGTGGGCCGGCGGCTCAAGGCGCTGGAATCCGCGCTGGGCCAGGTGCTGTTCCAGCGCAGCGCGGGCGGCCTGGTGCTCACGGACGAAGGCATGGCGGTGCTTGCCCATGCGGAAAGCATGGAGGCGGATGCCCTGTCCTTCGCGCGGCAGCTCGACGCGGCCGGCGGGCAGTTGCGAGGCCTGCTCAGGGTGTCTTCATCGGACTGGTTCGGCCTGCACGTGCTGACGCCCATCTGCGCAGAGCTGACCCGCCGCCACCCCCTCGTGACCGTGGAGCTGCTCACCGACGCACGGCTGGCCAGCCTGGCTCGGCGAGAGGCCGACCTGGCGACGCGCATCGTGCCTTTCGACGAACCCGATGTCGTCCAGCGCCGGCTCACCCATGTACCCTACGCGCTCTTCGCGGCGGTGGGCAGCGAAGGCCTCGATGGCGACGCACCGCGCCTGGTGACGATGGACACCCATTTCGGCGAGATGCCGGACGCGGTCTGGCTTCGAAACACTTTTCCCCAGGGCCGCGTCGCATTTCGAAGCAACAACCGGCATGTGCAGGCAGCAGCCTGCGCCGCAGGCGTGGGCCTGGCGGTGCTGCCGGCCCCGCTGGGCGACAGCCACCCTGGCCTGAAGCGGGTGAAGCGCACGCCCGCCCCGCCCGGCCGCGACGTGTGGCTGGGCTACCACCGAGACCTGCGGCATCTGCCCCGGCTGCGCGCCTTGCTGGATCTGCTGGTCGAGCACTTCGGCGGCTGAGTTCGATAGGCCCACGAGCATGATCGACGCGCTGTTCGACGACGTGTCGATCAACAAGTCGGCCGTGCCCTGAACGCCGCCTGGCCTGCGCAGCAGCGTCAGGCCTCGCCCACCCAAGCCATGGCCGCCCTGCCAGCTGCAGCGGCCAGCGCACTGACGGTCGTGCCCCAGGCCAGGTCGACGAGGGACAGGCTCAGCGGCCATTGCTTCAGGGTCGCGAGGTTGGTGAGGTCGTAGGTGGCATAGGCGAAGAAACCGAACAGCGCTGCCGTGGCCAGGGTCTTGCCCCAGCTCGGCCCGGCCGCGGACGGCGCGACCGCGAAGATCACCAGGCCGAGTGTGTAGAGGGCGTAGAACAGCACCGCCACCGGCACGTTGGCCTGCTCGGCCATCAGGTGGCCGATGCCGTCGCGGTAGAGCGGCTTGGCGATCACGCCCAGCCACAGCATGTCCAACGCAACCATCGTGACGGCGGTGCCGGCGTAGGCGGCCAGGTACTTGTTCATGTGGAGATCCTAGTGAACAAGGCGCGCTCCCGTGGCGGGACGGGCGCTCGGTTGGCTGTAGGACGAGGGATCGACGGCCCGGCTTCAGCCCCCACCCCGGCGGGTGTAAAGGTCGAAATAGCGCATGAAAGCCTCGCGCTCCGCGGCGGGCACCTCGGGGCTGAAGGCGTAGCGCACGCGCAGGCGTGGCAGCCGCACCAGCGCGATCTGCCGGTCGGGCAGCACCTGCCAGTCCAGGCTCAGCGTGCCCTGGCCTTGCAGCGTGACCACCGCCTGGCCGGGTGCCGGCAGGTGCAGCGCGTGCGGGCCCACCGCACCCGGCAGGCAGCGCAGCCAGTCGGCTTCGGTGTCGCCGTGCTCGCGCTCGAACGCGGACTCAACCACCCGCGATCGGCGGCCAGATGGCCAGCACGTCGCCTTCGGCCAGGGTGCGGCTGGCGCGCTGCTCGGGCGGCACATAGTGGCCGTTGATCAGCACCAGGTGCACCAGCTTCAGCGGCAGGTTGAAGGGCGCGATGATCTCGGCCACGCTCGCGCCGTGGGCCACGTCGATCTCCACCGCGTTGCCGGGTTGCCGCTCGGGCGGCAGGTAGCTCGTGAGGCTGGCGTAGAGCTTGAAGGTGATGCGCATCAGGCTCGCAGGTCAGGCCTTGTAGTGTGCCGGTTCTGCCTGGGCCTGGGCGCAGGCCAGGTAGGCCTCCATCAGCAGCGTCGGGTCTTCGACCAGGCGCTCCTTCCATGGGCCCAGCGGCACCTGGCCCTCGACCAGGCCGCGCATCACACCGACATGGTTGGTCCAACCGATGGCGTTGCAGCCCACCAGCCGGTCGTCGGCGAACTGCAGGCTCAGGTGGCGGCCGGCGGCTTCGTCGGTCAGCTCCACGCCCTGGCCACCCGGCACGCCCTGCCAGTTGCCGAAGCTGGCTGAGATCAGGCCCAGCGTGTCCAGCACGTTGATCTGCGTGACGCCCTTGAGCGAAGTGCGCTGGCCGACCATGTTCAGCGCCGCCACGCGCGCCTGCTCGGCCGCGTTGGGCTGGATGGCGCTGACGATGGTCTGGCCGCTGACCTTGTCGAAGGCCTCGGCGCAGTCGCCCGCGGCGTAGACGCCGGGCACGTTGGTCTGCAGGTGCTCGTCGGTCAGCACGCCGACCAGGCAGCGCACGCCCGAGTTCTCGAGAAAGCCGATGTTGGGCTTGACGCCGGTGGCGCTGATGACCAGGTCAGCCGCCAACTGCTCGCCGGTGGACAGGCGCACGGTCATCTCACCGCGTGGCATGGCGCTCTGGCCCAGGCCCACGGCCTGCGCGATCTTGCCCAGCAGGCCGGGGGCGGCGTCGGCACCGCGCTCGATGGCCTCGACCCGCGCGCCGGTGTAGACGCGCACGCCCTTGTGCTCGCACCAGTGCTTGATCATGCCGCCAGCCGTGGGGCCCATCATGCGCGGCACCATGCGGTCGCCCATCTCGACCACGCTCAGCTGCACGCCGCGCGCGGCGAGCGCTTCCATGATGATGCAGCCGATGAAGCCGGCACCCATCTGCAGCACCCGGGCGCCCGGCGTGGCCAGGGCCATGATGGCGCGCGCGTCGGCCAGCGTCCAGCACGAGTGGACGCCCGGCCCGTGGATACCGGGAACGGGCGGCGTGGCGGGCGACGAGCCGGTCGCGATCAGCAGCTTGTCGAAGCCCAGGCGGCTGCCGTCGTCGAGCAGCACCTCGCGCTTGGCCGCGTCGAGCTGGGTCACCCGGGCGCGGCGGATCGTGATGCGCAGCTTCTCGAAGTGGCCGGCCGTGTGGCGCAGGTGCGTGCCCTCTTCGCCCACCTTGCCGATCAGCAGGTAGGGAATGGCCATGCGCGAATAGGGCGGCTCGGCCTCGTCGCCGACGATGGTGATCTCGTCTTGCGGCGCGTGCTTGCGGATGGTCTCGGCGGCGATGACGCCGGCCGGGCCGGCGCCGAGGATCAGGTGCTTCATGGCGTCATGGGCTCCACACAAAAGAAAACAGGCCGCCGGGGCGGTGGGCCCGGGCGGCCTGCGTACCGGTCAACGGGCCGTCAAAGCCCCAGGCGGGCGCGCGTCTCGGGGGTGAGCTGGCCGTCGGCCGTCCAGCCGCGCGCGGCGTAGTACTTGGGCAGCATCTCGGGCAGCTTGTTGACCAGGCCCTTGGCCGGGCCGGTCTTGGCGGGCTCGGTCAGCAGGCGCTTGGGCAGCAGGTCGTCCTTGGCGGTGAAGCCGGCCTTGTTGTTGAAGTCGCGCTCCATGTTCCAGATGCGCTCGCCGATCTTCTCCATGTTTTCCAGCGTGAACTCGTCGCCGCAGGCCGCGGCCACTTGCGGCGCCACGTCGGCCAGGCCCCAGGCGAAGCTGGTGAAGATGCAGATGCCGGCCGAGTCGAATGCCGCGGTCGCGTCCTGGAAGGCCTTGACCAGCTCGGGCTTGCCGTCGGAAGCCAGCGGGTCTGTCTTGACCGGGATGCCCAGCACTTCGGACGCCACGGTGTAGCCGCGCAGGTGGCAGGCACCGCGGTTGCTGGTGGCATAGGCCAGGCCGATGCCCTGGATGCCGCGCGAGTCGTAGGCCGGGAACTCCTGGCCCTTGACGCTCATGCTCAAGTCGGGGTGGCCGTACTTGGCGGTCAGCCGCTTGCTGCCCTGGCCGATCTCCTTGCCGAAGCCCTCGCCCTTGGCAGTGATCTCGGCGAAGTGGGCCAGCGCCTTTGCGTCGCCGAACTTGGCGTCGATGCCGAGCTGCTCCTTGGTGAGCACGCCCATCTCGTACAGCTCCATCACGGCACCGACGGTGGCGCCGAAGCTGATCGGGTCCATGCCGTGCTCGTTGCACAGCAGGTTGGCGTATTGCAGCGCCTCCAGGTCGTTGACGCCGTTGGCGGCCCCCAGGGCCCAGGCGGCTTCGTATTCCAGGCCGCCGCTGGCACCCCAGTACTGCGGCTTGTTCTCGACCGTGAAGTGGCCCTGGTCCATCTTGCTGATGCGGCCGCAGGCGATGGTGCAGCCGAAGCAGGCCTGGTTGGTCACCAGGTGCTTCTTGCCGTCGGTCGCGCGCGGCGTGATCATGGCTTCGGCGGAGATGTCCTTCGCGCCCTCGAACTGCACGTCGCGGTGGTTGCGGGTGGGCAGCGCGCCGATCTCGTTGATCACGTTCATCAGCACCTGGGTGCCGTAGGCCGGCAGGCCCTGGCCGGTGACGCCGTTGTCGGCCAGGATCTTCTTCTTCTCGGCGGTGACCTTCATGAAGGCCTTGGGGTCGGCGATGTTGCCCACGCCCTTGGTGCCGCGCACGGCGATCGCCTTGAGGTTCTTGCTGCCCATCACGGCGCCCACGCCCGAGCGGCCGGCCGCGCGGTGCAGGTCGTTCACCACGGCAGCGAACAGCACCTGGTTCTCGCCGGCGCCGCCGATGCTGGACACGCGCACCAGCGGGTCCTGCAGCTGCTTCTTGATCGTCTCCTCGGTTTCCCAGACGGTCTTGCCCCACAGGTGCGAGGCGTCGCGCAACTCGACGTTGTCGTCGCTGATGACCAGGTACACCGGCTTGGGCGATACGCCCTCGAAGATGACCATGTCCCAGCCGGCCATCTTGAGCTCGGCGCCCCAGTAGCCGCCCGAGTTGCTGCAGGCGATGGCGCCGGTCAGTGGGCCCTTGGTGACCACGGTGTAGCGGCCGCCGGTGGAGGCCATGGTGCCGGTCAGCGGGCCGGTGGCCCAGATGATCTTGTTGGCGGCCGACAGCGGGTCGGTCTTCGGGTCCATCTCCTCGACGAGGTACTTGGACGCCAGGCCGCGCGAGCCCAGGTATTCCTTGGCCCAGTCCATGCGGAGCGGCTCGCTCTTGACGGTGCCGTCGGTCAGGTTGACGCGGAGGATCTTTCCAGCCCAGGACATGTGTGTTCCTCCTAAAGGTTCAGGATGCGGCAGGCTGGTTGCCCAGCTTGTCGGCCCAGGCCTGCATCTTGTTCAGGCCGGTCCAGTTGGCGTCGACGTAGGTGATGGCGCCGGTGGGGCAGGCGGTGGCACAGGCCGGGTCGCCGCCGCAGAGGTCGCATTTCTGCACCTTGCCGGTCTCTTGCACGTAGTTGATCGTGCCGAACGGGCAGCTGATGGTGCAGACCTTGCAGCCCACGCAGGTGCTGTCGTTGACCACTTTGGCGCCGGTCAGCTTGTCGACCGTGATGGCCTCGACCGGGCAGGCGTGCAGGCACCAGGCCTCGTCGCACTGGGTGCAGGTATAGGGCACCTTGCGCCCGGTGGTGTGGAAGTCGAACACCTTGATGCGCGACTTGGCCGGCGCGAAAACGGCGTAGTTCTCGTAGGAACACGCCATCTCGCACTGCAGGCAGCCAGTGCACTTGTCAGGGTTGATGTGGAGACTTTTCTGCATGACTTGTCGCTCCGCGTTCAAGGCCGATCGGACACAGGTACAGCAGGCTTGCCGAGCCTGGGCTTATGCAATCATCTTCATACATCCAACCGGGCGATACCTAGGCCTAACCCTAGATCGCCAGACGGGCTGCTCCAGCCTGTAGCAGCGGGCGGGTCGCGGCCATCGGTTATGGTGAAGGCCTAGCCAGAAAAGCCGCCGCAAGGCCCGCCGACACCGCATGCACGCCCGTGGCGTCCACCTCCAGTACAGCTTCGAAGCCGACGACCAGCGCGGCGCCTCGCTGGCCAACCCTTTGTTCGAGCTGCTGGCCGCCGTGCGCGAGCACGGCTCGATCCAGCACGCGGCCCAGGGCATTGGTGCCTCTTACCGCCACGTCTGGGGCTCGCTCAAGCGCTGGGAGTCAGTGCTCAACGAGCCGCTCGTGCTGTGGGTGCGCGGCCAGCCGGCCCGGCTGACGCCCTTTGCCGAGCGGCTGCTGTGGGCGGAGGCCCGTGCCCGCGCCCGGCTGACACCCCACATCGAGGCCTTGCGCGCCGAGCTGGAACGGGTGCTGGACGAGGCCCTGGACGGCACCCAGCAGGTGCTCACCGTCTACGCCAGCCACGATCTGGCGCTGCCGTTGCTGCGCGACCACGCCAGCGCCGCCGAGCGCCTGCACATCGAGCTGCGCTTCGCCGGCAGCATGGACGCGCTGCGCGCCCTGGCCGAGGGTCGCTGCCTGGTGGCGGGCTTCCACGTGCCGCCGCTGGCCGAAGGCGGCAACCTGTTCGCCCGTGGCCTCAAGCCACTGCTCAAGCCGGGGCGCCACAAGCTGATCGCCTGCACACGCCGCACCCAGGGCCTGATGGTGCCGCCCGGCAACCCGCTGGGCCTGAACAGCCTGGCCGACGTGGCCGCCCTGCGGGCCCGCTTCGTCAGCCGGCAGCCGGGCTCGGGCACACGTCTGCTGATCGACCACCTGGTGGCACAGCAGCACCTGCCGGCCGAGGCCTTCGCCGCCAAAGGCACACCAGCCGAGGACAGCCACAACGCCGTGGCCGCCGCCGTGGCCAGCGGCGAGGCGGACGCGGGCATTGGCGTGCAAGCGGCGGCGGTGGCCTTCGGGCTCGGCTTCGTGCCGCTGCTGACCGAGGACTACTACCTCGTCTGCCTGAAGGACGCGCTGGACCACCCTGGCATGGTCAAGCTGCGCAAGGCCCTGGCCAGCCCAGCGTGGCGCAGCGCCCTGGTCACGCTGCCGGGCTACGCGCCCGCCGAGCAGGCCGGCCAAGTCGTGTCACTGACACAGGCCCTGCCCTGGTGGCACTACCGCTCGGCCAAGGCGGCCCGCGCGCCCTGAGCCAGCCGGCGGCCCGCCCGCCCTCAGTGTGGTCCGGCGAGCGCGGCCGCCTGCGACGCGGCTCCAACCTCTTTCAGAACGCGCTCCAGGGTGCGGACCATGGGCTCGACTTCGGCACCGGCGAGCCCGCCGTGGTTGCGCAGGAACTCGGCGACCGGTCTGCCACTCGAGCGGCCCGTCAACACGCCGTCGCGCAGCACCAGCGATTTGCGGGCCAACGCGGCCGCGGACTCATGGCAACCGGCGCACTTCTGCTTGAACACCGGTGTGGTGACGACCTGCGCCTTGAGCATGGCCATCACCGGCGGCACCAGATCGTCGCCGAGATAGTGCTGGCGAAGAAAGGTGTCGAGCTGATCGCCGTGATGCCGCCCGAGCAATCGACCTTGGGCGTCCACCGACAGGGTGCTGCGCGCGAAGACCGCCGCGTCGCCATGGCAGGGCTTGCAGCGGGTGTCCCAGTGCTCGTGCAGGTCGGGCGCGGCCGCGGCGGCAGCCGTCGCCGCGGCTGTCAGCCAAGCCGTTGCGCCCAGCCCAGCCAACCAACCCCAGAGGAAACACCGTCGCGCCGCCATCGGCCGATTGTGCCCCCGGCCCAATGTCGCGCTAGACCACGCAGCCCGGCACCGCCAGGTCGCTGCCCGCCCCGATGAATATCGGCTCGGGGATGCGCCAGCCATAGCGCACCGCCGTGAGCTCGGCCAGGATGCTGACCGCGATCTCCGGCGGCGTGCGGGCGCCGTTCTTGATGCCCACCGGGCCGTGCAGACGGGCCAGCTCGGCCTCGCTCAGGTCGAAGTGCTCGGCCAGGCGCTGCTTGCGCTTGGCCTGGTTGAGCCGCGAGCCGATCGCCCCCACGTAGAAGGCCGGCGAGCGCAACGCCTCCATCAGGGCCAGGTCGTCGAGCTTGGGGTCGTGCGTCAGCGCGATCACCGCCGTGTGTGCGTCGGGCCGCAACGCGGTCACCGCGTCGTCGGGCATGTCACGCACGTAGCGCACGCCGGGCAGCGGCTCGGCCACGGTGTATTCCTCGCGCGGGTCGCAGACCACCACGCCGTAGTCCAGCGCCTGCGCCATCTGGGCCAGGTAGTGGGTCATCTGCCCGGCACCCACGATCAGCAGCCGCCAGCGCGGGCCGTGCGTGGTGACCAGCGCGGTCTCGCCCAGCACCACCACGTCGGCGCCTTCGGGCTCGCCCAGCGTGACCACGCCGCTGGCCAGGGCCAGCTCGCGCCGCACCTGCCCGCCCGCCAGCAGCCGCTCGAGCAGGGCCTCGACCTGGCTGTGGTCGGCCAGCGGCTCCAGCACCAGCTCCAGCGTGCCGCCGCACGGCAAGCCGAAGCGGGCTGCCTCGTCGCCGCTGACGCCGTAGCGGACCACCTGGGGCGACTCGGCGGCCAGCGCGTGGGCCTTGGTGCGCTCGATCAGGTCGTCTTCGATGCAGCCACCCGAGACCGAGCCGGCGATCGCCCCGTCGTCGCGCACCGCCACCAGCGAGCCCACGGGCCGCGGCGCCGAGCCCCAGGTGCGGGTCACCGTGCCGAGCACCACGCGGCGGCCTTCGGCGCGCCAGCCCACCACCTGGCGAAGAATGTTCAGGTCGACGTTGTCCATCGTCTTCGAATGTACCGCCCGGGCCGAAGGGCCGCTGGATCAGGGGCAAGTTAGACGCGTCGGCACCGCTTGGCGATTGCGCGCGTTCCCTTATGAACGCTCTTGCCGACGTTTGACGGCCATCCTGCCTCAAAGCCGTATGCCCGACTGTTCATAGGTGATAGCGAATGGATGCGCCCCGCCAAGCTCGTGCATAGCATGGGTTGGACCCTGTCACAGGAACAACCCAAGGAGACATGCATGGGCCAGCCCCTTTCTCTCACCGTGAACGGCAAGGCGGTGACGCGCGACGTCGAGCCTGCCACGCTGCTGGTGCAGTTCATCCGCGACACGCTGCAGCTCACGGGTAGCCATGTGGGCTGCGACACCGCGCAGTGCGGCGCCTGCACCGTGCACGTGGACGGCCAGGCGGTGAAGAGCTGCAACATGCTGGCGGTGCAGGCCGCGGGCCGCAGCGTGACCACGATCGAAGGGCTGGCCGCGGCCGACGGCACCCTGCACCCGATGCAGAAGGCCTTCAACGACTGCCACGGCCTGCAGTGCGGCTTCTGCACCCCAGGCATGGTGATGAGCGCGGTGGACCTGGTGAAGAACCACCGCTGCGACAGCGAGGCCGAGTTGCGCGAGGGGCTGGAAGGCAACTTCTGCCGCTGCACCGGCTACCAGAACATCGTCAAGGCGGTGCGCCAAGGCGCCGCCGCGATGAAGTGAAACCTTGACCAGGAGCACCACCCAATGAACGCACGTCAAGGTTTCGTCGGCCAGAGCGTCAAGCGCCGCGAAGACGCCCGCTTCCTCACCGGCACCGGCCGCTACACGGATGACATCGTCCTCCCAGGCCAGGCCTACGGCTATTTCCTGCGCTCGAGCTACGCCCACGCCAGGCTGAACAAGGTGGACACCGCCACCGCCGCGGCCGCGCCCGGCGTGCTGGGCGTGTACACCGGCGAGCACTTCAAGGAGGTCGGCGGCCTGCCCTGCGGCTGGCTGATCAACTCGATCGACGGCTCGCCGATGAAGGAGCCCAAGCACCCCATCCTGGCCGACGGCAAGGTGCGCTACGTGGGCGACCGCATCGCGCTGGTCGTGGCCGAGACGCTGGAGCAGGCCAAGGCCGCCGCCGCGCTGATCGAGGTGGACTACGACGAGCTGCCCGCCTTCATCGACGCCGGCAGCGCGCCGCCCGCGGGTGCCGCGCTGCACGCGGAGGCGCCCGACAACCGCTGCTACCAATGGCAGATCGGCGACGCCGCGGGCACCGACGCCGCGATCCAGGGTGCTGCGCATGTCGCGAAACTGACCTTCCGCAACAACCGGCTCATCCCCAACGCGATCGAGCCGCGGGCGGCCAACGCCTCGTACGACCGTGCCGGCGACAGCTACACGCTCTACGTGTCCAACCAGAACCCGCACGTCGAACGCCTGCTGATGTGCGCCTTCGTGCTCGGCATCCCCGAGCACAAGATGCGCGTGGTGGCGCCCGACGTGGGCGGTGGCTTCGGCTCCAAGATCTTCCTGTACGGCGAGGAGACCGCCCTGGTCTGGGCCAGCAAGCGCATCGGCCGCCCGATCAAGTGGACGGCCGAGCGCAGCGAGAGTTTCCTGTCCGACGCGCATGGGCGTGACCACCTGACCACCGCCCAGTTGGCCATGGACAAGGACGGCAAGTTCCTCGCGCTGAAGGTGGACACCACGGCCAACCTGGGCGCCTACCTGTCCACCTTCTCGACCTCGGTGCCGACCATCCTGTACGCCACGCTGCTGGCCGGGCAGTACGCCACGCCCAAGATCTGCGCCACGGTGACAGCGATGTTCACCAACACCGCGCCGGTGGACGCCTACCGCGGCGCCGGCCGGCCCGAGGCCACCTACGTGGTCGAGCGCATGGTCGAGCTGGCCGCGCGCGAGACGGGGCGCGACCCGGGCGAGATCCGCCGCAAGAACTTCATCCACGAGTTCCCCTACGCGACGCCGGTGGGCCTGACCTACGACACCGGCGACTACGACGCCACCATGAACCGCGCCGAAGAGCTGGCCGACGTGAAGGGCTTCGCCGCGCGGCAGGCGGCCAGCGCGGCCAAGGGGCTCAAGCGTGGCATCGGCTACTCGGCCTACATCGAGGCCTGCGGCATCGCGCCGTCCAGCGTGGCCGGCGCCCTGGGCGCGCGGGCCGGCCTGTTCGAGGCCGGCGAGGTGCGCGTGCACCCGACCGGCAAGGTCACCATCTTCACCGGCAGCCACAGCCACGGCCAGGGCCACGAGACCACCTTCGCGCAGGTGGTGGCCGACCGGCTGGGCATCCCGCTGGAGGACGTGGAGATCGAGCACGGCGACACCGGCAAGGTGCTGTTCGGCATGGGCACCTACGGCTCGCGCTCGCTGGCCGTGGGCGGCACCGCCATCGTCAAGGCGGTGGACAAGGTGATCGCCAAGGGCAAGAAGATCGCCGCCCACCTGCTGGAGGCGGCCGACACCGACATCGAGTTCGAGGGCGGCCAGTTCAAGGTGGCCGGCACCGACAAGGCCGTGCCCTTCGCCTCGGTGGCACTCACCGCCTACGTGCCGCACAACTTCCCGCACGACAAGCTGGAGCCAGGGCTGAACGAGAACGCCTTCTACGACCCCAGCAACTTCACCTACCCGGCCGGCACCTACATCTGCGAGGTCGAGGTGGACCCGGCCACCGGTGTCGTCAAGGTGGACCGCTTCACCGCCTGCGACGACTTCGGCAACGTGGTCAACCCGATGATCGTCGAGGGCCAGGTGCACGGCGGCCTGGCGCAGGGCATCGGCCAGGCGCTGCTGGAACACGGCGTCTACGACAAGGAGACGGGCCAGTTGCTCACCGGCAGCTACATGGACTACGCCATGCCGCGCGCCGACGACCTGCCGCACTTCCAGGTCGAGACGGTCAAGGGCACGCCCTGCACCCACAACCCGCTGGGCGTCAAGGGCTGCGGCGAGGCCGGCGCCATCGGCTCGCCGCCGGCGCTGATCAACGCCATCTGCCACGCGCTGGGCGTGAAGGACGTGCCGATGCCGGCCTCGCCCTACAACGTCTGGCAGACCATCCAGAACCACCGCTGATGCGCTGATCAGGAAGCCAAGAAGGAAATCACCATGCAAGCTTTCGCCTATCAGAACCCCGGCTCGGTGGCCGACGCCGCCAAGGCCGCCGCCGCCAGCGGTGCCAAGCTCGTGGCCGGTGGCCAGTCGCTGCTCGGCGCCATCAAGCTCGGCCTGGCCGCGCCCGAGACCCTGGTCGACCTGGGCCAGGTCGCCGGGCTGCGCGGCATCACCGTGGCCGGCGGCACCGTCACCATCGGCGCCACGACCACGCACGCTGAGGTGGCCGCGTCGGCCGAGGTGCAAAAGGCCATCCCGGCCCTGGCCGACCTGGCCGGCCACATCGGCGACCGCCAGGTGCGCAACCGCGGCACCATTGGCGGCAGCCTGGCCAACAACGACCCCGCGGCCTGCTACCCGGCGGCCGTGCTGGGCCTGGGTGCCACCGTCGTCACCGACCGCCGCAGCATCGCCGCCGACGACTTCTTCAAGGGCCTGTACGAGACCGCGCTCGCCGAGGGCGAGGTGATCACGGCCGTGAAGTTCCCGGTGCCCGAAAAGGCCGGCTGGCAGAAGTTCAAGCAGCCCGCGTCGCGCTTCTCGATCGTCGGTGTCTTCGTCAGCAAGGGCCCGTCCGGCGTGCGTGTGGCGGTCACCGGCGCCAAGGCCTGCGTCTTCCGCGCCAGCGCGCTGGAGGCCAAGCTCGCCGGCAACTGGAGCGCGGGCGCCTGCAGCGGCGTGGCCCTGCCGGCCGACGACATGAACAGCGACCTGCACGGCTCCGGCGCCTACCGCGCGGCACTGATCCCGGTGCTGGCCGGGCGCGCCGTGGCCGGCTCGTGAGCGCGGAAGCGACCCACCAGCGGGCCGTGCCCGCCAGCATCGACGACACCGCGGCGGCCCTGCTCGCGCTCGACTACGTGGCCCAGCGTGAGCTGGCCACCACGGTGTTCCTCGCGCTGAAGCTGCGGCGCCCGCTGTTCCTCGAAGGCGAGCCCGGCACAGGCAAGACCGAGGTCGCCAAGACCCTGGCCGCGATGCTGGGCCGGCCGCTGATCCGCCTGCAGTGCTACGAGGGCCTGGACCTGGCCGGCGCCGCCTACGAGTGGAACTATGCGCGGCAGATGATGGCGATCAGGATCGCCGAGGCCGAGGGCACGGCGGCGCACGGCCGGCTCGACGACGAACTCTTCGGCGAGCGCTTCCTGATCAAGCGCGCGCTGCTGCAGGCCATCGACCCGGCGAACCTGGTACCGCCGGTGCTGCTGATCGACGAGCTGGACCGGGCCGACGAGCCGTTCGAGGCCTTTTTGCTCGAAGTGCTGTCGGACTTCCAGATCACCGTGCCCGAACTGGGCACGGTGCGCGCCGTCGAGCCGCCGGTGGTCGTGATCACCTCGAACCGCACGCGCGAGATCCACGACGCGGTCACGCGCCGCTGCCTGTATCACTGGGTCGGCTTCCCGGACGCCGAGCGCGAGCGCGCCATCCTCGCCCGCCGCGTGCCCGGCGCGCCGGCGGCGCTGTCGGCGCAGATCGTCGACTTCGTGCAGCGCCTGCGCCGCATGGACTTGTACAAGCTGCCCGGCGTGGCCGAGACCATCGAGTGGACGCGCGCGCTGATGGAGCTCGACGCCCTGGTGCTGGAGCCGCAGACCGTGCAGCACACGCTGGGCGTGCTGCTGAAGTACCAGGACGACATCGCCCGCATGCAGGGCGGCGAGGCGGCGCGCATCCTGGCCGAGGTCAACGAAGCCGTCCGCACGGGGCAAACATGAGGCC
>JBGAGZ010000096.1:0-16698 GCA_044226465.1 Burkholderiaceae bacterium
AGACGCGCTTCGTCATCAAGGACCCGGCGGACCTGGAGAAACTGCGGGCCAGCGGGCTGGCCGGCGTGTGGATCGACGTCAGCAAGGGCTTGGACGTGGCGCCCGAGCCCACCGCCGTCACCGTCCCGTCGCCGCCCCCCGTGAGTCGCTCGGCCGCGCCGGTGCCCACGCCGTCCGCGGCCCCGGCTGCCTCCCGCCCGCCGCCGCCATCGGCATCGATGCAGGACGAGTTGCAGCAGGCCGCCGCGCTGTGCAAGCAAGGCCAGGAGAAGGTCAAGTCGATGTTCACCGAGGCGCGGCTGGGCAAGGCGGTCGACGCCGAGCAATGCCTGCCCCTGGTCAACGACATCGCCGATTCGGTCTTTCGCAACCCGGGGGCCCTGGTCAGCCTGGCTCGGCTCAAGACCCAGGACGACTACACCTACATGCATTCGGTGGCCGTTTGTGCGCTGATGGTGGCACTGGGCCGTGAGCTGGCGCTCGACGAGGCCGCCTGCCGCGAGGCGGGCCTGGCCGGCCTGATGCACGACCTGGGCAAGGCCGCGATGCCGCTGGAGGTGCTGAACAAGCCCGGCAAGCTGACGCCCGAGGAATACGACATCATGAAGCTGCACCCGGTGCGCGGCCACGAGATGCTCGTGGAAGGCCGCGGCGCCGGCGAGATCGTGCTGGACGTCTGCCTGTCGCACCACGAGCGCATGGACGGCACCGGCTACCCCCACCAACTGCCGCCCGACAAGATCAGCCAGATGGCGCGCATGGGCGCGGTGTGCGACGTCTACGACGCGATCACCTCGAACCGGCCCTACAAGGCGGGCTGGGACCCGGCCGCTTCCATCGCCGCCATGGCCTCGTGGAAGGGGCACTTCGACCCCGACGTGTTCAAGGCCTTCGTCAAGAGCCTGGGCATCTACCCGACCGGCTCGCTGGTCAAGCTCAACTCCGGCCGGCTGGCCGTGGTCACCGAGCAGAACCCGCTCAGCCTGGCGACGCCCACGGTCAAGGCCTTCTTCTCGACCAAGTCCAACATGCCGATCACGATGCAGACCGTGGACCTGGCGCGCGCCAACGACAAGATCGTCTCCCGCGAGGACCCGAAGGCCTGGGGCTTTCCGCACCTGGACGAGATCTGGGCCGGCGAGGCGGCGCCGAAGAAGCGCTGAAGAGGGCACCCGGCTGCGGCGTACCGCAGCCACCCGCCAAGCGGGTGTCGGCCGGCTTGGGGCGGCCTGGCGATCGGCTGAGACGGGCACCCTGCCACGGGGCCGGCCGCGCAAGCTTCGTATTTCCCCGTTCTGCGCGTGGCGCGTGGCTTGCCTACACTGCGGCGACCCACCCACCACCGCCTACTTGACGATGGGAAGCCGCATGACCCCCTTTTTCCGCCTTGCCCTGACCACCGCCGCCCTGGTGGCGAGCGTTGCCACCCCCGCCCAGACCTTTCGCTGGTCCAGCCAGGGGGACCCGCAGACCCTGGACCCGGTGTCGCAGAACGAGTCGTTCACCAACGCGATGAACGGCCAGGTCTACGAGTTCCTGGTCGCGCGCGACAAGCAGCTCGGCCTGGTGCCGGCGCTGGCCACCGAGTGGAAGCAGGACGGCCCGCTGAAGTGGACCTTCAAGCTGCGCCGCGGCGTCAAGTTCCACGAGGGCCAGGCCTTTACCGCCGACGACGTGGTGTTCTCGGTCAACCGGGCCAAGGAAAAGACCTCGCAGATCGCCAACTACGCCAACGCGCTGGGCGAGCCGAAGAAGATCGACGACTACACGGTCGAGTTCAACCTGCAGCAGTTCGACCCGATCTTCCTGCAGCACCTGAACACGGTCTACATCATGAGCAAGGCCTGGTGCGAGCAGTACAAGGTCACCAAGCCGCAGGACTTCACCAACAAGGAAGAGACCTACGCCGCGCTGCATGCCAACGGCACGGGGCCCTGGATCCTGGTGTCGCGTCAGCCGGACGTGAAGACGGTGTTCAAGCGCAACCCCGCCTGGTGGGGCAAGATCGAAGGCAACGTGCAGGAGGTGGTCTACACCCCGATCAAGAGCGACGCCACGCGGGTGGCCGCGCTGATTTCGGGCGAGGTGGACTTCATCCTCGACCCGCCGCCGCGCGACCTGGAACGGCTGCGCGGCACCGACGGCGTGCAGGTGATCGACGGCCCCGAGAACCGTGTCGTCTTCATCGGCCTGGACCAGGCCCGCGACGAGCTGCTCTACAGCAGCGTGAAGGGCAGGAACCCGTTCAAGGACGTGCGGGTGCGCAAGGCGCTCTACCAGGCCATCGACATCGAGACCATCAAGACCAAGCTGATGAACGGCCAGTCGTCGCCCACCGGCGCGGTGATGCCCTCACCGCTGGGCACCTTCAACGATCCGGATGTCGAGAAGCGCCTGCCCTATGACCTGGCTGCCGCCCGCAAGCTGATGGCCGACGCCGGCTATGCCGATGGCTTCGAGGTCACGCTGGACTGCCCGAACAACCGCTACATCAACGACGAGCGCATCTGCATCGCGCTGGCCGGCATGTGGGAGAAGATCAAGGTCAAGGTGCGGGTCAACGCCATGCCCAAGGTCACCTACTTCCCCAAGCAGGAGAAGATGGACACCTCGATGTACATGCTGGGCTGGGGCGGCTCGATCACCGACGCCGAGACCACCTTCACCCAGATCTACCGCAACCGCGGTACCGGCGGCATCGGCGAGTACAACCGGGGCAACTTCAAGGACGACGAACTCGACGCGCTGGTCGCCGCGTCCAGCAAGGAGCCGGACCCCGCCAAGCGCCAGGCCTTGATCAAGAAGGCCCTGCTGCGCCACAACGAACAGGTGCACCACATCCCGCTGCACCGCCAGTTCATCCCCTGGGCGGCGCGCAAGAACGTCACCGTTGTCCACCGGCCGGACAACTGGCTCGAGTGGCAGTGGGTGACGGTGAAATAGCCGCCTCCGGCGGCGTGGCTCAGTCCCGCGTGGCCCGCTGCCGCACCCGGTCCAGGTAGGCCAGCCCGTCCGGCGGGCGGCCGCTGCGCTGGCTTTCCCAGACCATCTCGCCCAGGCACTCCATCACCTCGTGGTGGGCGTCGTGCAGCGAGCCGCGGCGCGCCGCGAGCAGCTCCACCGCCTGGCGGATGCCGCGCGGCTGATCGATCGAGCATTGCTCGCTCACCGTGATGTGCATCGACAGGTGCAGGAACGGGTTGGTGCGGCCGCCTTCGACGGTGTAGCTGGCGGCCAGCGCAGCGTCCACGTCGGCCAGGTCGGTGGCGTACTCGGGGTGCTCGTCGATCCAGCCGGCGGCCAACGCCTCGATCGGGGCGAGCGGCTCGCGTTGCTTTTGCTTGGCGGCCACTTCGCAGAAGAAGCGGCGCACGTCGTGCTGGGAGGGTTGGAACATTCGACAATTGTCGCTTCCGCCCCAATCCCCTCACGCCGCATGCAGACCAGCACCGAACAGCTCTTCACCGACGCCCGCACCGCCCGTGGCTACCTGCCCGGCGTGGTGGCGGACGACACGCTGCGCGCGCTGTACGACCTGGTCAAGCTCGGGCCGACCTCGGGCAACTGCACGCCGCTGCGCATCGTCTTCGCGCGCACGCCCGAGGCGCGCGAAAAGCTGGCGCTGTGCATGAACCCTGGCGGCAACCAGGCCAAGGTGCGGGCGGCGCCGGTGGCGGCCGTGCTGGGCATGGACCTGGCCTTCACCGACTGGCTGCCCAAGCTCTTCCCGAGCACGGATGCCCGCGCCTGGTACGCCGGCAACCCCGCCAAGACGGCCGACGCCGCGCTGCGCAACGCCCACATCCAGGTCGGCTACTTCATCGTCGCCGCGCGGGCCCTGGGCCTGGACGCCGGCCCGATGGGCGGCTTCGACGCCGCCGCGGTCGACGCCGCCTTCTGGCCAGCCAGCCCCAAGCGCGCGATCGTGGTCTGCACACTCGGCCAAGGCGACCCTGCGCGCTTGCACCCGCGCGACCCACGGCTGAGCTTCGACGAGGCCTGCCAGCTGGCATGACGCGCTGCAAGGCCTCGATGCCGCCCCTCGCCGTTGCACCGGCTTGCAGGGCTCACGGTCGCACACAAAGCCTGTAGGACGGGCCCGACAGGCGAACGCCACCCTCTCCGATGGAGACCGAGCGGCCAAGCGCCCAAGCTAAGGGCCATGGACAAGACCTTTACCCCCCTCCAGGAGCCGGCCTTCGATGCCCGCATCGCGAAGCCGACACGTGTTGAACCGCTGATGCCCGTGACGCCTCCGGCGCCGCAGGTGAGCAAACGCCGGGAGCCCGGCTCGACCATGTCGGGCTGGCGCTCTTCGCGCTGGGACGCCGATTCCCGCCGCTGGAGAGGATGGCCGGTGGTGCTCATCGGCGCGGCCGCCGCGGCGATCGTTCTGACGATCGACCACGAAGCGAGTTCCAACCAGGCCGAGCGGGCCATGGTGGCCGCGACGGCCGATCCGGCCGGCCTGGTCGGGAGCGAGCCCACGGCGGCCGGCCCGAAGGACCCGGCGGCTGATAGCTCTGTCACACCGCAGGCCACCGAGTCGGTGCCGGCTGAGACAGCACCGCCCACGCCCGCGCCGCCAGCGGCCGTGAAGGAGGCGACTCCGGCGCCTGCGGCGGTCACGCCGCCGGCCAACCGCACCCAGGTTCGCCCGCCGGCGCCTGCTGTGCCGGTCACGCCGCCAGCCGCGCCGCCTGAGCTGAGCCGCCCGCCGGTGACGCCGCCGGTCGATCAACAGAGCGTCACGCCGCCGCCGCTGAGCCCTGTGCCGCCGGCTGAGCCTCTTTCGCCGCCCGCCGCGGTGGTGCCGCCGCCGGTCAGCCCGGCCACGCCACCGCTTGACTCGGCACTACAGCCCGTGGCGCCCACGCCCGAAACGCCCCCTGCGCCCGAGAAGGCGCCGGTGAACTGAGCGTCAACCCGCGCGCCGGCCGTGCTCAGTGCGCGGCCGGCGCGTCCGCGTCGTCGGCCTGCCAGCCACCGCCGCCGGGGTGCTCGCTGCGCAGTGCCCGGTCTTGCGCGAACATGTCTTCCAGCTGTTGCCGCCCGGCTTGGGCCAGCGCGATCAGCCGCGCCTGGTCGCCATAGTGCGGCGCCAGCGTGTGCATCTGCTCGATGCTGTGGCGGCGGAACTTCATCGCCAGCGTGCGCGCCTGATGCGGCTCGAAGCCGAGCGTCTCCAGCACGCTGCGGCCAGACATCAACGCCGAGTCGAAGGTCTCGCGTTCGATCAGGGTCACGCCCCGCCGATTCAGCTCGTACCAGTGCTGGGCATTGCGCGCTCGTACCACCAGCGTGAGCTGGGGGAAATGCTCGAGCGCGAGGTCGACCACGGCGAGGTTCTGCTCCATGTCGTCGATGGCCACGACCAGCACCTTGGCACTGCCCGCGCCGGCCACGCGCAGCAGGTCGAGCCGGGTAGCGTCGCCATAGAACACGCGCCAGCCGAACTTGCGCAGGCTTTCCACCGCTTCGGCCGAGTGCTCCAGCACCGTGGCCTTCAGGCCGTTGGCGAAGAGCAGGCGGCCCACGATCTGCCCGTAACGGCCGAAGCCGGCGATGATGATCGGCGCGTCCTGCGGCTCGGCGATCGGCGCCAGGCCGCGGTCGTCCGGCTGGCCGGCGTGGCGCGCGCACCAGCGGTCGGCGCCTACGAGCAGCAGCGGTGTCAGCAGCATCGACAAAGCCACCGCTGCCACCAGCAGCGATGAGGTGCCTGCCTCGATCACGCCGGCCTGCGCCGCAGCCTGGAAGACGACGAAGCCGAACTCGCCGCCCTGGGCCAGCAGGATCACGAACACCGGCCGCTCCGCCAACGGGATGGGCATCAGCCTGCCCATGCCCCACAGCACCAGCGCTTTCAACAGCAGGAACGCGACCACCAGGCCGGCCACCCACAGCGGGTGGGCGGCGACGGCGCCGAAGTCGATGCTCATGCCCACGGCGATGAAGAACAGGCCCAGCAACAGGCCCTTGAAGGGCTCGATGTCGGTCTCCAGCTCGCGGCGGTATTCGCTCTCGGCCAGCAGCACGCCGGCGAGGAAGGCGCCCAGCGCCATCGACAGACCCACCGCCTGCATCAACGCGGCGGTGGCCACCACCAGCAGCAGCGACGCGGCGGTGAAGATCTCCGGCGTGTCGCTGCGGGCGATCCAGCGCAGCGCAGGGCGCAGCAGCAGCCGGCCGCCCAGCACGATGGCGGCGATCACCGCCACCGCCTTGGCCGCGCCGACCCAGCCGCCGCCCGCGCCGTGCTCGCCGGCGAGCATGGGCACCAGCGCCAGGATGGGGATGGCGGCGATGTCCTGGAACAGCGCCACGCTGAGCACGCTCTGGCCCGAGGTGGTGGACATCAGGTTGCGCTCGGCCAGCACGCCCAGGCCGATGGCGGTGGACGACAGCGCCAGCCCCAGCGCCGCCACAACGCCCAGCCGCCAGTCTGCGCCCAGGGCGACTGCGGCGCCGGCCATCAGCGCGGCCGAGCCGAGCGTCTGCACCGTGCCCCAGCCGAAAATCGGCCGGCGCAGGGCCCACAGGCGCTTGGGTTCCAGCTCGAGCCCGACGAGGAAGAGCATCAGCACCACGCCGAACTCGGCGAAGTGCAGCATGGTCTGCGGGTCGGTCACCAGCTTCAGGCCCCAGGGCCCGATGACGATGCCGGCGGCCAGGTAGCCGATGATCGAGCCCAGCCCGGCCAGGCGGGCCAGCGGCACGGCCAGCACCGCGGCGCCGAGGTAGACGAGGCTGGTCAGCAGCCAGCTGGTGGCGTGGGGGGCGTCCATGCGGCGTTCAGTCCTTGGGGCTGCGGGTCGGGGCGTGCTCGGGCTCGTCGTGCGGGCGGTCGGCGGCGGGCACGAAGCAGGCGGTGTCGGCCTCCAGCTCGGCGAGTTCTGGCCATGCCGGGTAGCTGCCCAGGCGCTGGCCGAACAGGGCCGCGTGTTCGTCCACCTGGGCGTCGCTGACGCGGTGCGCCGCGTGCAGCACCAGCGGCGGCAGGAAGCGCATGCCCGCCAGCGCGGCGGTCTGCTCCATCGGCGGCCAGAAGGCATCGATGAAGTGGCGGTTGTGGCCGCTGGGGTGGTAGGCGTCCTCGCCGCCGCCGGTGCTCACCGTCAGCCACAGGTCCTTGCCGCGCAGCGCGTTGCCACCGGGGCCATAGGCCCAGCCGAAGCCGAAGACCTCGTCCAGCCACAGCTTGAGCAGCGGCGGCATGCCATACCAGTGAAACGGGAACTGCCAGACCAGCAGCCGCGCGGCGGCCACCACGGCGCGCTCGGCGGCCACGTCGACCAGGTAGTCCGGGTACAGGCGGTACAGGTCGCGCACCTCGATGCGGGCGCCCGGCAAGCCCGCCGCGGCGCGCAGCAGCGCGCGGTTGACCCGCGAGTGCTCCAGCCGGGGGTGGGCGACCAGGACCACGATGTCGGCGGGGGCGGCGGTGTCGGGCTCGGGCATGGGCAGGGCGAAGCTGGCGGGTTGATCCGGGTCGGGGCCACCGAAGTGGCCCGTTACCATACCCTCGAACCGCCCGGGCCGGGCGAACGAGGAGATCGACGCATGCCGGTGATCGCGATCGCAAACCCCAAGGGCGGCGTAGGCAAGAGCACGCTGGCCACCAATCTGGCCGGTGCGCTGGCGCGCCAGGGCCACGCTGTGATGCTGGGCGACCTGGATCGCCAGCAGTCCTCGCGCCAGTGGCTGGGTCTGCGCCCGGCCAGCCTGCCGGCCATCGCGGGCTGGGAGATCCGCGAGGAAACCGGCCAGGTCCGGCCGCCCAAGGGCACCAGCCATGTCGTGATCGACACGCCCGCCGGCCTGCACGGCAAGAAGTTGCAGGCCCTGCTCGCCCTGGCCGACCAATTGCTGGTGCCGCTGCAGCCCAGTCTGTTCGACATCCAGGCCACCCACGGCTTCCTGGCCGAGCTGCGCACGCACCCGCGGGCCGCGAAGATGCGCGTCGGCCTGGTCGGCATGCGGGTCAAAGACCACACCATTGCCCAGGAGCGGCTGCAGGAATACGTTTCGACCCTGCCGGCGCCGATGGTGGCGGCCATCCGCGACACCCAGAACTATGTCCACCTTGCCGCCCATGGCCTGACGCTGTGGGACGTGGCGCCCAGCCGCGTCGAGCGCGACCTGGCCCAGTGGGCACCCCTGCTGGCCTGGGTGGCCGGCTGATCGCACCCCTCACGACTCCGTCATGCCCCAACACATTGCCCGCCTCGAAGACCTGGCCACCCGCATCGGCGACACGCTGGGCGTGAGCGACTGGATCACCATTGACCAGGCCCGCATCGACCAGTTCGCCGAGGCGACCGGCGACCACCAGTGGATCCACGTCGACCCGGCGCGCGCGGCGGCCGGCCCCTTTGGCGCCACGGTGGCGCATGGTTTTCTCACCTTGTCGTTGCTGCCGGCGTTCTTCGCCACCGCCTTCGAGGTGGACGACGTGCACATGGGCATCAACTACGGCCTGAACAAGGTGCGCTTCCCGGCCCCGGTGCCGGTCGGCAGCCGGCTGCGGGCGCACTTCAAGCTGCTGGCCTACGAGCCACTGGATGGGGGAGCGCAACTTTTGATCGAGGTCACGGTCGAACGCGAAGGCTCGGCCAAGCCGGTGTGTGTGGCCGAGTCGCTCACCCGCCGCTTCGTCTGAACGGCTACGATCGCGCCTGAAGAAAAATAACGCGTCAATTGATGATGAAAGTCCTGCTGGTCGATGACCACCCGCTGATCCTGTCCGCCTTGAAGGCCATGATCGAGCAGCTGAGCCCGGGCGTGACCGTGAACGCCGTCGCCAGCGCGCAGGCCGCCCGCGCCACGCTGGCGGCCGAGCACGACCACGACCTGATGCTGCTGGACCTGCAGCTGGGCGACGCCAACGGCTTCGAGCTGTTGACCGAGGTGCGGCAGACCGACCCCGAGCTTTCGGTGGTGGTGCTGAGCTCGTCGGACCGCGCCGGCGACGTGATCCAGGCCATCGACCTGGGCGCAATGGGCTTCCTGCCCAAGCGCATGACCACCGAAGACCTGGCCGACGCGCTGCGCCTGGTGATGGCCGGCGGCATCTTCGTGCCGACGATGAGCCTGAACCCCGCGCGCGACGCCGACGACCCCGCGCCGGCCGCACCGGTGGCGGCGCCCGCTGCGGCGGCGGCAGACAGCCTGCCATCGTTCGAGGAGCTGGGCATCACCCCGCGCCAGGCCGACGTGCTGATGCTGCTGCTGCAGGGCAAGTCCAACAAGGACATCGCCCGCCGCCTGGGCCTGTCGGTCGAGACCATCAAGGACCACGTGCAGGCCGTGCTGCGCGCGCTGGGCGTGAGCTCACGCACCCAGGCGGTGCTGGCCGTGGGGCAAATGACGCAGGCGCGTCGCGGCGGGCGCTGAGGCACCCGCAGGCGGCGTTCAGCCGAGGCGCACCGCGGCGCCCCTGCGGTCGAAGGGGATGAAACCACCAATCTGGCCCAGGCGCACCTGCTCGACCATGCGGTCCAGCGCCGCGTTCACCTGGGCGGGGGCCGGCGGCTGGCCACCGGCGCCGGACAGGGCCGAAGCGAAGACCAGCACCCAGCCGTCACCAGCGGCCTGCGCGGCTTCGCGCTGAAGTGCGGCGAAATCGGCGAGTTCGTCTGCGCCCTTGTCCACGCACATCAGCGGGCTCAACTCACCGCCTTCGCCGGCCTCGAAGGCCGCGCGCTGGGCGGCGTCGGCTCCGTCGGGCAGGGTGGCCTCCACAAACACCAGCAGCAGGCGCTGGGGCTGGGCTTGGCGGCGCGCTTCGCGCAGCAGGTCGTCGAAATGGGCGATGTCCATGGCCGGCCGGTTCGCGTTGTGTGAAAGTTGCATTTTAAATGTTGCTTAACGGCGGTGGAGTGTCGATAATAGATATATTCAATACTCAACTTTAGACAAACCATGAGCCTTGCCGCCCCCACCCTGGACGTCCGCCGCATGCCGCCGCAGGAGCGCCACGCGACGATCTTCGCCACCTTCGAGGGCCTGGCCCCCGGTGGCAGCCTGGAACTGCACAACGACCACGACCCGATGCCGTTGCGCGCCCAGTTCCTGGCCCAGTGGCCCGGCCAGTTCGCCTGGGAATACCTGGAAGCCGGCCCTTCGCTCTGGCGCGTGCGGATCACGCGCCAGGCCGCCGGCAAGAGCTGCTGTGGCTGCTGCGGCGGCTGAGCGGCCGCCACACGCAGGAGGCATCGCCATGGGCACCGTCTTCATCCCGCTGCAGGAGCCCTTGCCGAAGATGCAGCGCGGCAAGCGCTGGGCTTTGTGGGACCTGGGCTTCCGACCGTTCTACCTGCTGGCGGCGGCGCTGGCGCTGCTGTCGGTGCCGCTGTGGGCGCTGCAGTTCAGTGGCCTGATGCCCGCGGCCTACCTGCGTGGGCCGGCCTGGCATGCGCACGAGATGGTCTTCGGCTACGCGCTGGCGGTGATCGTCGGTTTCCTGTTCACGGCCGGGCGCAACTGGTCCGGCCGGCCCACGCCCACGGGCCGCGCGCTGATGGCGCTGGCGGCGCTGTGGCTGGCGGCCCGCGTTGCCGTGCTCACCCCCTATGCCGGCGTGGCCGCCGCGCTGAACATGGCCATGCCCTGGGCCGCAGCCTGGGGGCTGTGGCGCGCGCTGCACGCCGGTGGCAACCGGCGCAACTACTTCTTCGTCGCGCTGCTGGTGCTGATGGGCGTGGCTGCCGGCGTCTTCCACCTCGGCCAGATGGGCTTGATCACGCTGCCGGGTGGCCTGGGCCTGCCGGTGGCGCTGGACGTGGTGCTGTTCATGATCGCGGTGATGACCGGCCGGGTGGTGCCCATGTTCTCGAACAACGGCGTGCCGGGCATGCAGGCGCGGCGCGAGGAGCCGGTCGAGCGATCGGCGCTGGCCACGGTGCTGATCCTCGCCGCGCTCGACGCGGCCGGCGTGGGCGGCGCGACACTCGCCGCCGCGCTGGTGGCAGCGGCCGTGGTGCATGCCTGGCGCTGGTGGCTGTGGCAACCCTGGATGAGCCTGCGCAACCCGCTGGTGTGGGTGCTGCACGCTGCTTACGCTTGGCTGCCGGTGCACCTGCTGCTGCGGACCGGCGCGGTGCTGGGCTGGTGGGCCGGCGGGCCGGCCACCCACGCACTCACCGTGGGCCTGATCGGCATGATCACGCTGGGCATGATCACCCGCACCGCGCTGGGCCACACCGGCCGGCCGCTGCGCGCGGGCCCCTTCGAGCGCCTGGCCTATGCGGCGCTGCTCTCGGCGGCGCTGGTGCGCGTCTTCCTGCCGCTGCTGTGGCCGGCCGCGCTGGTGGCCAGCGCGCAGGTCTCGGCAGGGCTGTGGGCCACGGCCTTCGCCCTCTACCTCTGGCACTACACGCCCATGCTGCTGCGCCCGCGCGCCGACGGCCAACCCGGTTGAAAGGCACGCCATGCGACTGACCACGATGACGGACTACGCGCTGCGCATGCTGATCTACCTGGGCCAGCACCGCGAGCGCCTGTGCACGACGAGCGAGATCGCGCAGGCCTACCAGATCTCCGAGGCGCACCTGACCAAGATCACCCACCAGCTCGGGCGCGCCGGTTGGATCACAACCGTGCGCGGCAAGGGCGGTGGCATGCGGCTGGCGCGCGAGCCGGCGCAAATCAACCTGGGTGGGCTGGTGCGCAGCATCGAGCCCGACTTCCACCTGGTCGAGTGCCTGGGCAGCGGCAACGCCTGCACGCTGGCCGGGCACTGCCGGCTGACCGGCATAGTCCACAACGCGCTCGAGGCCTTCCTGAAGCAGCTCGACGGCCACACACTGGCAGAGTTGCTGCCGCGCGGCGGCCCCAAGGCGGCCGCGCCGCCAGTCCCGATCAGCCTGCCTGCGGCCCGTCGCCCGCGTTCCACGCGCAGCGCGCGCCCGCCCGAGCCCTGAACTTGCCACCTTGAACCCGACATGAGCGCCCCCGACCCCGCCGCGGCTGGCACCGCCCAGCCGCTGTACGTCGCCGAGATCAAGGTCTACCCGCGCGCGGTCACCGGCCGCTTCGCCACCTGGCGCTGGACCATGGTCTGGCTGACCCAGGCCTTTTTCTACGGCATGCCCTGGCTGCAGTGGAACGGCCGCCAGGCGATGCTGTTCGACCTCGACAGCCGGCACTTCTACGTGCTGGGCCTGTCCATGGTGCCGCAGGACTTCATCTACCTCGCCGCGCTGCTGGTGATCTGCGCGCTGGGCCTGTTTTTCGTCACGGCGCTGGCCGGGCGCGTCTGGTGCGGCTACGCCTGCCCGCAGACGGTCTACACCGAGATGTTCATGTGGATCGAGCTGCACACCGAGGGCGACCGCGGTGCCCGCATGCGGCTGGACAAGGCGCCCTGGGGCTGGGACAAGCTGCGCCGAAAGGGCGGCAAGCACCTGGCCTGGGGCGCGCTGGCGCTGGCCACGGGCTTCACCTTCGTCGGCTACTTCACGCCCATCCGTGGCCTGGCGGCCGATGTGGCCCACCTGGATGTGTCCGGCTGGGCGCTGTTCTGGATCCTGTTCTACGCCGGCATCACCTACGGCAACGCCGGCTGGCTGCGCGAGCAGATGTGCAAGTACATGTGCCCGTATGCCCGCTTCCAGAGCGCGCTGATCGACAAGGACTCGCTGATCATCACCTATGACCAGGCACGTGGCGAGCCGCGTGGCTCGCGCCCGCGCGGCACCGTGGCACACGACCTGGGCCAGGGCGACTGCATCGACTGCACGCTGTGCGTGCAGGTCTGCCCCACGGGCATCGACATCCGCAAGGGGCTGCAGAACGAGTGCATCGGCTGCGCCGCTTGCATCGATGTGTGCGACCAGGTGATGGACAAGGTCGGCGCGCCGCACGGGCTGATCCGCTACGCCACGGCCCAGGGCGTGGAAAAGCGCTGGACCCGGATGCAGATGCTCAGGCGCGCGCTGCGCCCGCGCGTGCTGGTCTACTTCGCCGTGCTCTCAGTGCTGTGCAGCGGCTTTGTCTGGTCGATCGCCAGCCGCGCGCCTTTCCAGGTCGACGTGCTGAAGGACCGCGCCGCGCTGGCCCGCGTGGTCGACGAGGGCGCGATCGAGAACCTCTACCGCGTACAGATCGCCAACCGCAGCGAGCGGCCGCAGCACCTGCGCATCCGCGCCGAAGGCCTGCCCGGCCTGGCCAGCGAGGCGCAACGCGAGGTCGATCTCGCGCCGGCGGGCATCGCCTCGCTGCCGGTGCAACTGCTGCTGCCGGCAGCCCAGGCGGCAACGGCCGGGCGCGGCTCGCACCCGATCCGCTTCGTCGTCGAGACGACGGCGGACGGCGGCGACGCCGCGGCGCGCGTGGTGGCGCCGGCCAGTTTCTACGTCCCCGACTGAGCGGCCGCGGCCCCTGGGGTCTACCCCGAAGCGGCCTGCCCACGACGCTGGCCTTTGTGCTGGCGCAAGCCCTTGTCGAGCGCGGCTCGTCACAGTGAGTGCATCGCTTGCTTGTCTAGCCAGGAGGTTGACATGCTGCACACACCGATCGCCCCGCCGTCTTTCCCGATGCATCTGTCTCCCGCTCGCACGCTGGGCATGCCGCCCGATGCCGACCTGTCCGACGCCGAGTTGCTGCGCCGCGCCTTCCTGCCGGCCGTGCTGGCCGACAAGGTGCTGCAACAGCTGTCGAGCGCGTCGCGCCTGGTCCGCTGCCCGCCCGGCCCCTTCGAGGTGGCCTCGCCGCGCCGGCCCGAGCCCTCGTGGTGGCTGCTGGCGCGCGGGCGCATGGCGCTGGGCAGCCGCTCGGCGAACGGCGCCTTCGTGGAGACCCGCTGCATCGGCCCCGGCGAGTGGCTGGAGACCGCGGGTGCGATGACCGCGCCGGGCACCTGGCTGGAGCCGGCCGAGTGCCGCACCCCGGTCGAGTTGCTGGCCGTGCCGCTGGCCGCGATGAACGAGGCCTGCGCGAGTTGCCCGTCCTTCCCGTCTGCCTATGCCTCGGTGCTGGCGCGCCGGGTGCGCGAGCTGAGCGACCACCTGCACGACCTGGTCAGCGCCGACGTGACCGGCCGTGTCGCCCGCTGGCTGCTACGCCAGACCCCGACGAACGAGCGCAGCGGCGCCGTGACGGTGGTGCTCACCGAACGCAAGCAGGCCATCGCGCGCCAGCTCGGCACGACGTCCGAATCGCTGTCGCGGGCCTTCAGGCGGTTGACCAACGACGGCTTGGTCGAGGTGAACGGCTACCAGGTCGTGTTGCGCGACCCGGCCGGGCTCGCGCGTCAGGCCGGCGTGTAGGCCAGCCGCACATAGATCGGCGCGAAGGCCTCGGCCTGGGTCAGCTCGAGCAGGCGCTCGCGCGCCAGCTCGAGCATGGCGATGAAGGTGACCACCATCACCGGCGCGCCGCGGGTGACGTCGAACAGGTCCTGGAACTCGACGAAGCGCTGGCCTTGCAGGCGGCGCAGCACCACGCTCATGTACTCGCGCACCGACAGCTGCTCGCGCGAGATCTTGTGGTGCTGGTGCAGCTTGGCGCGCTTGAGGATGTCCAGCCAGGCCTCGCGCAGCTCGTCCACCGACACGTCGGGGAAGCGCGGCGTGAGCGACTGCTCGACCGTGACCTGGGCGCGCAGGAAGTCGCGGCCGAGCTGCGGCAACGCGTCCAGCCGGGCGGCGGCCAGTTTCATCTGCTCGTATTCGAGCAGGCGGCGCACCAGTTCGGCCCGCGGGTCCTCGGGCTCGGCACCGTCGTCGGTCTTCTTGGGCGGCAGCAGCATGCGCGACTTGATCTCGATCAGCATCGCCGCCATCAGCAGGTAGTCGGCGGCCAGCTCGAGGTTGTGCTCGCGGATCTGGTCGACGTAGCGCAGGTACTGCCGCGTGACATCCGCCATCGGGATGTCGAGGATGTTGAAGTTCTGCTTGCGGATCAGGTAGAGCAGCAGGTCCAGCGGGCCCTGGAAGGCTTCGAGGAAGACTTCCAGCGCGTCCGGCGGGATGTACAGGTCGGTCGGCAGCGCGAACAGCGGCTCGCCGTACAAGCGTGCGACTGCGACGCCGTCGACCTCGGCCGGGCCCTCGACCTCGGGGGCCACCGGCGGCGGCAGGCCGGCGTCGTCAGGCAACGCCGGCGCCGTGGGCAGGCTCACTGCTTGGGCTCGGTCTGGTAGACGTAGGGCTGCTGCGGCACGCGGGCGGCGGCGAATTCGGCGGCGGCCTCGCGGTCCTGGGCTTTGTCCCACAGCAGGGCGCGGCCGGCGCGCTGCTCGGCCTCCAGCGTGGGGCGCTTGGCCTTCAGCTCGTCGATGAACTGGGTGACTTCGGATTGGTAGGGTTTCCAGAACAGCGGCATGGCGGGGCCTTCGGGTGGCTCGTGGGAAGCGGGGCGGAACTGCGCATTTTAGCGGGCGGGGCCGGGCGCCTCCGGCGGGTCGAGCCGGGCATCCGCCACGGTGGGCACGATGTTGGCGGCGCCGAGCACGGCTTCGAAGCCCGAGCGGCGCACCAGGCCCAGCGGCTGCTCGTTCACGTTCGCCAGCACCAGGGCGATGCCGCGGCGCTGCAGGGCCGCGTGCAATTGCTCCAGCGCGTCCAGGCCTGAGGTGTCCAGCGAGATCAGGCGGTGCATCTCCAGCACCACGGCGCGGGTGCCGTCGGGGATCTGGCCCGGCAGCGCCTCGATCTTGCCCACGGCGCCGAAGAACAGCGAGCCGAACAGCTCGAACACTTGCACACCGGGCTGCAACTCGCCCGCGGCATGGGGCGTGACGCGGAACAGCGTGCTCATGCGGTAGATGAAGAAGGCGCAGGCGCTGAGCAGGCCCATTTCCACCGCCACCGTGAGGTCGAACACCACGGTCAGCACGAAGGTGCCGACCAGCACCACGCGGTAGGGCAGCAGGAAATGCTTGAGCCGCGCGAACTCGCGCCATTCGCCCATGTTCCAGGCCACGAACAGCAGGATGCCGGCCAGGGCCGCCAGCGGCACGTGCAGCGCCAGCGGCGCCGCCACCAGCACGATGGCCAGCAGGGTGACGGCGTGCACGATGCCGGCCACCGGGCTGACGGCGCCGGCGCGCACATTGGTCACGGTGCGGGCGATCGTGCCGGTGGCGGGGATGCCGCCGAAGAAAGGCACGACGAAGTTGGCCACCCCTTGCGCCATCAGCTCTTGGTTCGGGTCGTGGCGCGGCAGCTCGGTCAGGTTGTCGGCGACGCGCGCGCACAGCAGCGACTCGATCGCCCCCAGCAGCGCGATCGTCACCGTGGGGATCACGAGCTGCTTGACCGTGGCCCACTCGAAGTCCGGCAGCGCAAAGGCTGGCAAGGCCTGGGGAATGCCGCCGAAGCGGCTGCCGATGGTCTCGACAGGCAGGGCGAACACATGCGCCAGCAGCGTGGCCGCCGCCAGCGCCACCACCGTGCCGGGCACCTGCGAGGCATGGCGACGCAGCTTCGCGCCCAGGCCCACCGGCGCCATCGGCATGGCGTAGGTCTTGGGCCAGAGCACCACGATGGCCAGACTGGCCGCGCCCAGGGCCAGCGCCCATGGGTTGGCGCTGTCCAGGTGGCGCGCGAGCGTGGCGAGCTGGGTGAAGAAGTCGGCCGGCATCTTGGCGACTTGCAGGCCCAGCAAGTCCTTCAGCTGCGACAGGCCGATCAGCACCGCGATGCCGTTGGTGAAGCCGATGACGATGCTGACCGGGATGTAGCGCACCAGCGC
>JBGAGZ010000097.1:0-16595 GCA_044226465.1 Burkholderiaceae bacterium
TGGCGGCCGGCGCGAAGACGCAACGCCCCGTTGCGTCCCACAGCGACACATGGAAGTGCAAGCCACTGCCCGGCTGGTTGGCAAAGGGCTTGGGCATCATCGAGAAGACCATGCCGCGCTCTTCCGCCAGGGCCTGGGCGGCCAGCTTGAACAGCATCAGGTGGTCGGCGCTGGCCAGGCATTCGTCGAAGGCGAAGTTGACCTCGTACTGGCCGTGTGCGTCCTCGTGGTCGAGTTGCAGCACATCCAGCCCGCAGCGCGCCAGCGTCTCGTGCAGCGCGTGCAGGAAGCCCGCCTGCCGAGGCAGCGACTTCAGGTCGTAAGAGGGCTTGTCCAACCGGTCGCCATCGTCCGCCGAGCGCCATTGGCCGTCCGCCGTCTTCTTCAGCAGGAAGAACTCGGGCTCGATGCCAGTCTTGAGCAGCCAGCCGCGCTCGGCCAGGCGCGCCGTGGCGCGCTGCAGCACCTGGCGCGGGCAGCCGTCGAAGGGCTGGTTGTCGACGAAACCGCTGCACACGGCGCGGGCGTAGCCGGGCATCCACGGCATGGGCTGGATGCGCTCGGGCTCAGCCCGGGCGTAGTACTCGGCCCGGGCGCCGGTGCGCGGCAGCCCCGTGCCCCAGATCGACGGGCCGGCGAAGCCGGCGCCGGTCTCGACCAGCTCGTGCAGCTTGGCCAGGGGCACGTACTTGCCCTTGGCAACGCCGTGCATGTCGGTGAACTGGGCGAGCAGGGTGTGCACGCCCTGCGCGGCCAAACGCTGTTGCAGGTCGATCATCCGTTCAGTCCAGCCGGATCCAGGTGGTCTTCAGCTCGGTGTACTTGTCGAAGGCGTGCAGCGACTTGTCGCGGCCGTTACCGCTTTGCTTGTAGCCGCCGAAAGGCACGGTGATGTCGTCCTCGTCGTATTGGTTCACGTGCACGGTGCCAGCGCGCAGCGCGCGGGCCACGCGGTGGGCGCGGTTGAGGCTGTCGCTCCACACGCTGGCCTGAAGGCCGTAGCTCGAGTTGTTGGCCAGCGCGATGCCCTCGGCCTCGGTGTTGAACTTGATGATGCCCATCACCGGGCCGAAGATCTCTTCGCGGGCGATCTTCATGCCGTTGTTCACCTCGGCGAACACGGTGGGCTCGACGTAGTAGCCGCCGGTCTCGCTGCGGGCCTGCCGGCCGCCGGCCAGCACCTTGGCGCCTTCCTGGTGGCCGGCATCGATGTAGCCCAGCACGGTGCGCATCTGGGTTTCGTCGACCAGCGCACCCAGCTCGGTGCCGGCGTCCAGCGGGTCGCCCGGGGCGTACTTGGGCGCCTCGGCCGCCACCAGCTTGGCGAACTCGTCGGCGATGCCGGCCTGCACCAGCACGCGCGAGGGCGCATTGCAGCTCTCGCCCTGGTTGAAGAACATGCTGCCGGCCACGGTGCGTGCAGCGCGCTCGATGTCGGCGAAGTCGTCGAACACGACGAAGGCCGACTTGCCGCCCAGCTCGTTGTAGACGCGCTTCAAGTTGCTCTTGCCGGCGTACTCGTACATGCGGCGGCCAACGCGGGTGGAACCGGTGAAGCCGATCGCGTCGACCTCCATATGCATGGCCAGCGCCTCGCCGGCCTCGTGGCCATAGCCCGGCACCACGTTGAACACACCCGGCGGGATGCCCGCCTCGACCGCCAGCTCCGCCAGGCGCAGCGCGGTGTAGGGGCTCTTCTCGCTGGGCTTCAGGACCACCGAGTTGCCGGCAGCCAGCGCCGGGCCCAGCTTCCACGAGGCCATGATCATCGGGTAGTTCCAGGGCACGATGGCGCCGATCACGCCCATGGGCTCGCGCGTGATGAGGGCCAGCGCGCTGTCCGGCGTGGGGGCGATCTCGTCGTAGATCTTGTCCACGGCTTCGGCGTACCAGGCGATGCAGCGCGCCGTGGACGGCACGTCCACGCTCAGCGAGTACTGGATGGGCTTGCCCATGTCCAGCGTCTCGAGCAGGGCCAGCTCTTCCTTGGCGGCGAGGATCTTGTCGGCGAAGCGCTGCAGGATCTTCTTGCGTGCCGCTGGCGACTTGCCGGCCCAGCGGCGGTCTTCGAATGCGGCGCGGGCGCTGCGAACCGCCAGGTCGATGTCGGCGGCCTGGCCGCGCACCACGGCGCCCAGCAGACGGTTGTCGATGGGCGAGTGCTTGGCGAAGGTCTGGCCGTCGGCGGCCTCGACGCGCTTGCCGTCGATGACGCTGCGGCCATCGGCGCGCAGGGCGGAGGCGCGCGCAGCCCAGTCAATGGTGGACATGGTGTGATCCTGTGAAAGTGAAAGTGGCCGCCTGGGGGCGGCCACCGTGGGTGGGGCCGCCGCTTAGAACGCGACCACCATCGATGCGCCGAGCAGCGAGTTGTTCTTCTTGAAGGTGCCGTCCTTGACGTCTTCGAACACCGCACGGTCGGCGCCGTCCAGGCGGTACTCGATCTTCAGCGTCGTGGCCTTGTCGAAGGCGTACTTCAAGCCCAGGCTGACGGCGTAGCGGTTGGCGCCGCGGTTCGGGTCGCCGGCCAGGTCGGGGCCGAGGCCGTTGCGGCCGTCGTTGCCGTAGATGACGGCGCCGGTTTCTTCGTCAAAGGTCGTGTAGCCGTTGTAGGTGTACAGGCCGCCGCCGTTCTTGTCGTTCTTGATGTAGTCGGCCCGCACCAGGCCTTGCAGGCGCGGCGTGAACATCAGCCCGGCCAGGCCGGAGATGCCCGCCCACTGCGAATCACGCCAGTTGCCGTTGGCGTCCGGGGTGATCGCGCCTTGCTTCTGGCGGCCGATGCTGAGTTGGCCCTGCAGGGTCATGTCGCCGCGGATGTAGTAGCCGTCCACCTCGGCCAGGTAGGCCATGGTGTTGGTGCCGGTGTTGAAGTTGGGCGACTTGCCCACCAGGCTGGCGAAGCCCCAGCCGTCGAACTCGCCCTTGGAATAGTCGACGCGGAAGGCCCACACCGGCGACTTCTCGCCCGCGTTGCGGATGGTGGCGTTGACGTTGGCGAGCGCGGTGCGCACCCACCACTTGCCGTCCTTCAGGTCCAGGCCGACGCCGGTGTAGCCGAAGGGCAGGGTGAAGTCGTAGAGCAGGTTGTGGGTGGTGAACGGGTTCAGCGTGGGCTGCTGGTACTCGTAGCCGGACCAGTCGGGGATCTGGCCGGCGATCAGACGCGTCTGCAGGCTGCCCAGGGGCACCGAGACGCTGGCTTCCTGCACGATGCTCATGCCGTCGATGCCGGCACCCACACCGCGGTTGGGCGTCAGCGTCAGGTGCCACAGCGTGCCGCCTTCGGTTTCCTTCAGCAGGTCCAGCGTGGCCGAGCCCATGAACGAGGTGTCGTAGGCGTAGCCATCGGCCTGCTGGTTCAGGAACTGGAAGCCGGCGCGGTCCTGGCGTTGGTTGTAGATGAACACCGGCTCGATGAAGCCGGTGACCTTCAGGCCCTTGAAGCCCTGGGCCTCGATCACGTCCTCGAGCGCCTCGGTCTTCACGGCGATGCGGTTGAACTCCTGCACCTGCTCGGGCGTCATGCCCCACTTGGGCTCGGCGGCGGCTGCAGGCGCGGGCTGGGCGGCGGCCTTCTTCTCGAGCTCTTCGACGCGTGCGCGCAGCGCCTTCAGTTCCTTGAGCAGTTCCTCGTTGCTCTGGGCTTGTGCGCCGGGTGCGGCAAAGGCGGCCAGCAAGGCCACGGAGAGGGCGGTCAATCGGATGTTTTTCATGGGGTCTCCGGTAGGGGCTTGGTCAGGCTTTGTCAGGAAACATCACGCTGCGCGGCGCTGATTTCCGCAGCGCGCCGGCGTTCGGCTCGGGCAACCAGGATGCTGGCCACGGTGACGCAGATCGCCACGACGACGATGGTCACGGTGGCCACTGCGTTCACGCTGGGGTTCAGGCCCAGGCGAGCGCGCGAGAAGATGACGAGCGGCATGGTGGTGGCGCCAGGGCCCGACAGGAAGGCCGAGGTCACCACGTCGTCGAGCGAGAGGCTGAAGGTCAGCAGCCAGGCCGAAGCCAGCGACTGGGTAATCATCGGCAGCGTCACCAGGTAGAAGACCTGGAACGGCCTGGCACCCAGGTCCATGGCGGCCTCTTCGAGCTGGGGGTTCAGCTCCTGCAGGCGTGCCGACACCACGACCGCGGCATAGGACAGGCCCAGCACCAGGTGGCCCAACAGGATCGTCAGGAAGCCGCGCTCCGGAAAGCCGATCGCCTTCTGGATGGCCACCAGCATCAGCAGCAGCGACAGGCCCTGGATCACCTCAGGCATCACCAGCGGCGCGTTGACCATGCCGGTGAACAGCGTGCGGCCGGGAAAGCGGCGGTACTTCACCATCGCGAACGCCGCCAGGGTGCCGAACACCACCGACAAGCTGGCCGACCAGAAGGCGATCTTCAGCGACAGCCAAAGGCCGGAGAGGATCTCGCCATCGCCAGCCAGCTTCTCGTACCACTCCAAGGTGAAGCCACCCCAGATCGTCGGCAGCGGCGACTTGTTGAACGAGAAGATGATCAGTGTGACCATCGGCAGGTAGAGGAACAGGAAGCCCCCCACCAGCCAGGCCTTGCCGAAGCCCGCGGCGAAACGCGAGCCGAAGAGGGCGCGGTGGGTGCTCATGCTCTGCGCTCCTGGGCTTCAGCCTGGTACTTGTTGAACAGCGCCAGCGGGATCACGATCAGCAGCACCAGGATCACCGCCACGGTCGAGGCCATCGGCCAGTCGTTGTTGCTGAAGAATTCGTCCCAGATCACGCGGCCGATCATCAGCGTTTGCGGGCCGCCCAGCAGCTCGGGCGTCACGAACTCGCCGACGCAGGGGATGAACACCAGCATCGAGCCGGCGATGATGCCGGCCTTGGACAATGGCACCGTGATCTTCCAGAAGGCCACCCACGGCGTGGCGCCTAGGTCGGCCGCCGCCTCCAGCAGCCGCAGGTCCATCTTGGCCAGGTTGGCATACAGCGGCAGGATCATGAACGGCAGGTAGGTGTAGGTCATGCCGATCACGAGCGAGAAGGGCGTGTGCATGTACTTGTCCAGCGCCTCGATCATGCCGGCCGACAGCAGCAGGTGGTCGATGCCGAGCTTGGTCAGCGCCGTCGCCACCCAGCCGCCTTCGTCCAGCAGCCCCTTCCAGGCGTAGACGCGCAGCAGGAACGAGGTCCAGAACGGCAGCATCACCATCATCAGCAGCGTGGGCTGCAGCGTGGCCCGCGAGCGCGCCATGAAGTAGGAGAAGGGGTAGCCGATGAACAGGCAGCACAGCGTGGTGATCGCCGCGTACTTGACGCTGGACTTGTAGGCCGTGAAATACAGGTCGTCGCTGGTGATGAAGACGTAGTTGGAGTACTTGATCGCCAGCTTGACGATGCCGTCGGTGACGGTGACCACGTCCTGCACAGACACGGCGCCCATCTCCGCCACCGAGTACTTCAGCACGATCAGGAACGGCGCCAGGAAGAACAGCAGCAGCCAGACGTACGGAATGCCGATGACGGCGGTGCGGCCACGCCACCAGCGGGGTGCATTCAAGGAGGTGCTCATACGACGCACCTTATTGGGTGAGCACCACGTGGGCGGCGTCGGTCCAGTGGGCCCAGACGGTGTCGCCCCAGGTGAACTCGTGCTCGCGGTGACGCGCGATGTTGGCCATGCTCACCGCCAACACCAGGCCGCTGGCCAGCTTGACGCGGTAGACGGTGTAGCTGCCGAAATAGGACAGCTCCTGCACCACGCCCTGCACCGCGTTGAACTCGCCGCTCGGCTTCTCCGGCGCGAGGTGGATCTTCTCTGGGCGCAGCGCCACCGTGACGGGCATGCCCAGCGTGCCCGTGATGCCGTGGCCGACGTAGTGCTTGCAATCGGCGCAGTCGATGACCACGTGGTCCGGCTCGTCGACGGCCACGGTGCCGTCCATCAGGTTGACGTTGCCGATGAAGTCGGCCACGAAGCGCGTGGCCGGCGTCTCATAGATCTCGTTGGGCGTGCCCACCTGCAGGAAGCGGCCCTCGCTCATCACGGCGATGCGCGAGGCCATGGTCATCGCCTCTTCCTGGTCGTGGGTCACCATCACGCAGGTCACACCGACCTGTTCGATGATGTTGACCAGCTCGATCTGCGTTTCCTCGCGCAGCTTCTTGTCGAGCGCCCCCAGCGGCTCGTCCAGCAGCAGCATCTCGGGCTGCTTGGCCAGGCTGCGCGCCAGCGCCACGCGCTGCTGCTGGCCGCCGGACAACTGGTGCGGCTTGCGCTTGGCGTACTTGCCCAGTTGCACCAGCTTGAGCATCGCGTCCACGCGCGCCGCCACCTGGTCCGCGGCGACGCCGTCGCGGCGCAGCCCGAAGGCGATGTTGTCCCACACCGTGAGGTGCGGAAACAGCGCATAGGACTGGAACATCATGTTCAGCGGCCGCTCGTACGGGGGCATGCCCGCCAGGTCAACGCCGTTCAGAACGATGCTGCCGGAGGTGGGAGTCTCGAAGCCCGCGAGCATGCGCAGCAGCGTGGTCTTGCCGCAGCCGGACGAACCGAGCAGCGCGAAGATCTCGCCCTTGGCGATGTCCAGGTTCACATGGTTGACGGCCTTGTAGCCGCCGAAGTCCTTGACCACGTCCTTGATCTGAAGGAACTTCGAGTTGTCGTTTGCCATGCTGTCTTTCCGTCTCTCCGGCGGGTCGATGTTCTCAGTGCACGATCATGGTTTGCGCTCAACCGCGCCAACCCAGAGCCAAGGGGTTGGCGCGGATCCAGCACCGCCGGCCCGCCGCCAGAGCCCCCTCGGGGGGCCGCAGCGACCGGAGGGCGCGTGGGCGCTCACAGGCCCGTCTTGAAGCTCGTGTAGACCCGGTTCTGCTGGCGGCGGATCTCGTTGTTCAGCAGGTCCGACGAGCCCTTCATGTTCTTCAGGTTCTCGGGCGAGAGGAACACCGTCGGGTTGTTGGCGACCTCGGGCTTGATGAACTTCTTGGACTCGATCGTGGGGTTGGCGTAGAAGACCTTGTTGGTCAGCGACGCGCTCACGTCCGGGCGCAGGATGTAGTTGATCCACTTGTGGGCGTTGCCCGGGTGCGGGGCGTCGGCGGGGATGGCCATCACGTCGAAGAACAGCAGGCCGCCGTTTTTCGGAATCAGCGCCTGGATGTTCTGGCCGGTCTTCCCGTCGATGGCGCGCTGGCGGGCGATGTTGATGTCGCCAGACCAGCCCAGCGCCACGCAGATCGAGCCGCTGGCCATGTCGTTGATGTAGCCCGACGAGCTGAACAGCGTCACATAGGGGCGCACGCTCTTGAGCAGGTTCGATGCGGCGGTGTAGTCGGCCGGGTTCTTGGAGACGCGCTCCTTGCCCATGTAGTGCAGCGCGGCCGGCACCACCTCGTCGGCCGAGTCCAGGAAGGACACGCCACAGGACTTGAGCTTGCTGATGTACTCGGGCTTGAACACCAGCTCCCAGACGTTGTCCGGCATGGGCGTCGAGCCCAGCGCGGCCTTGACCTTGTCGACGTTGATGCCGACGGTGGTGTAGCCCCACAGCCAGTCGACCAGGTGGTCGTTGTTGGGGTCGATCTTGCTGAGTTGCGCGGCAACCGCGGGGTCGACGTTCTTCAGGTTGGGGATCTGCGCCTTGTCCAGCTTGGCCAGCAGGCCGCCAAGGATCTGCAGGCCGGCCCAGTTCGACGAGGGCACGACGATGTCGTAGCCGGTCTTGCCCGCCACCAGCTTGGCGTGCAGGATTTCGTTGTTGTCGAAGTTGTCGTACCGGACCTTGATGCCGGTTTCCTTCTCGAAATTCTTGATCGTGTCGTCGGCGATGTAGTCGGACCAGTTGTAGATGTTGAGGACCTTTTCTTCTTCTTGCGCCTGGGCCACGCCGGTGGCGAGCAGGGCGGCGGCAAGCATCAGGGCCGAGCGGACGGACGGGAACTTCATGAGGGGATCTCCGTGTGACGAAGGGGGATGGAAGTGCGTAGCGGGGAGCAGTCGATCAACGTGCGGGCAGGCCCAGGCGGCCCTGCGGCCAGCAGGTTCGCCCGGCAGTCTAGGCGCCGGCCTCGGGGGTGGTCATCGGGGGAAGCCATCGGTGCGCCCGCGTTGACGGTTACAGCCAGCCCTTGGCCTGCACGTCGGCCAGCGTCAGGTCCAGCGCCTTGCGCACCAGCACCATCATCTCGTCGACCTGGGCGCGGGTCATGACCAACGGCGGGGCGATGATCATGCGGTCGCCCACGGCGCGCATGATCAGCCCATTGCCGAAGCAGTGACCGCGGCAGACCATGCCGACTTCCAGCTCGCCGGGGAAGGGCGTGCCCTTCGCCTTGTCTTTCACCAGAAGAATCGCGCCCATCAGCCCGCATGTGTCGGTGCTGCCGACCAAGGGGTGGTCGCGCAGCCCGGCAAATTGCTCAGCAAGATACGGGCCCACGTCGTCGCGCACATGCTCGACCAGCTTGAGCTGCTGGATCAGCTTGATGTTGGCCACCGCCACCGCGCAGGCCACCGGGTGGCCGGAATAGGTGTAGCCGTGGTTGAAGTCGCCACCTTGCTCGATGAGCACCTTGGCGACGCGGTCGCCGACCATCACGCCGCCGAGCGGCACATAGCCTGAGGTGACGCCCTTGGCGAAGGTGATCAGGTCAGGCTTGGCGCCCATGGTTTCGCAGCCGAACCAGTTGCCGGTCCGGCCGAAGCCGCAGATGACCTCGTCGCTGATCAGCAGGATGCCGTATTTGTCGCAGATGCGCTGGATCTCGGGCCAGTAGGTCTTCGGCGGCACGATGACGCCGCCCGCGCCCTGAACCGGCTCGCCGATGAACGCGGCCACCTTCTCCGGGCCAACCTCGAGAATCTTCGCCTCGAGCCAGCCGGCAGCTACCTTGCCGAACTCGTCCGGGTCCAGCCCCAAGCCGTTCTCGAACCAGTAGGGCTGTTCGATGTGCACGATGTTGGGGATCGGGAGGCCACCTTGGGCGTGCATGCCGCTCATGCCACCGAGCGAGGCGCCGGCCATGGTCGAGCCGTGGTAGCCGTTCTTGCGGCCGATGATCACCTGGCGCTCGGGCTGGCCGAGGATGTCCCAGTAGCGGCGCACCATCCGCACGTTGGTGTCGTTGCTCTCCGAACCAGAGCTCGAATAGAAGACGTGGTTGAACCCCGGCGGCGCGACCTGCGACAGCAGCTCGGCCAGCTCGATGGCGGGCGGCGTGGACGTCTGGAAGAAGGCGTTGTAGAACGGCAGTTCCTTCATCTGGCGCGTGGCGGCGTCGATCAGGCTTTGCTGGCCGTAGCCGACGTTGACGCACCACAGGCCGCTCATCGCGTCGAGGATCTTGTGGCCGTCGCTGTCCCACAGGTAGATGCCCTCGGCCTTGGTGATGATGCGCGAGCCCTTCTTGGCCAGCGCGCCGAAGTCGGTGAAGGGGTGAAGGAAGTGGGCAGCGTCGGCCTGCTGCCATTCCTTGGTCGTGCGCTTGCTGGCCACGGCGGGGGCCTGGATGGTGATGGTGCTCATGATGGCGAAGCCTCGAATGGTGTTCAGACGTGCAGCAGCAGGTGCTCGCGCTCCCAGGGCGAGATCACCTTCATGAATTCCGCGTGCTCGATTTCCTTCACCTCGGTGTAGACCGTGATGAAGTCCTTGCCCAACACCTCGGCCAGATCCTTCTCGTTGCGCAGCAACTCAAGCGCTTCGCCCAGGCTGCGCGGCAGCTGGTAGTCACCCAGGTAGGCGTCGCCCTTGCACTCGGGGCTGGGCTGGATCTTGTTCTTGATGCCGAGGTAGCCGCAGGCCAGCGTGGCCGCCAGCGCGACATACGGGTTGGCGTCGGCGCCGATCACACGGTTCTCGATGCGGCGCGCCTGGGCGCTGGCCACCGGCGAGCGGATGCCCACCGTGCGGTTGTCCGTGCCCCACTGGATGTTGATCGGCGCGGCCGTGAAGCGCGCCAGGCGGCGGTAGCTGTTCACATAGGGCGCGAACAGCGCCATCGCGGCCGGGATGTACTTCTGCAGGCCGCCGATGTACCAGTAGAACTCGTCGCTGGGCGTGCCGTCTTCCTTGCTGAACAGGTTCTTGCCGGTCTTCTGGTTGACCAGGCTCTGGTGGATGTGCATCGCGCTGCCCGGCTCGCCGGCGATCGGCTTGGCCATGAAGGTGGCAAACATGTCGTGGCGCAGCGCGGCCTCGCGCACCGTGCGCTTGAAGAAGAACACCTCGTCGGCCAGGCCCAGAGGGTGGGCGTGGAAGAAGTTGATCTCCATCTGGCCGGCACCGATCTCGTGGATCAGGGTGTCGACGTTCAGCTCCATCTTGTCGCAGTAGTCGTACACGTCCTCGAACAGCGGGTCGAACTCGTTGACCGCGTCGATGGAATATGCCTGGCGCGAGGTTTCGCTGCGGCCGCTGCGGCCGACCGGTGGCTTCAGCGGCATGTCCGGGTCGGTGTTGCGGGCGACAAGGTAGAACTCGAGCTCGGGCGCGACCACCGGGTCCCAGCCTTCGGCGGCGAACAGGTCGCACACCCGGCGCAGCACCGAGCGCGGCGCGAAAGGCACCAGGTTGCCGTCGCGGTCGTAGCAGTCGTGGATCACCTGCGCCGTCGGGTCGGTCGCCCAGGGAACGATGCGCACCGTGGCCGGGTCAGGGCGCAGGTGCATGTCGCGGTCGGTGGGGTTGATGACGTCGTAGTAGGGGCCTTCGTCCGGGAACTCACCCGTCACGCCCATGCCGACGATGGCTTCGGGCAGCCGCATGCCGCGGTCTTCGGTGAACTTCTGGCGCGGCAGGATCTTGCCGCGCGCCACGCCGGTCAGGTCGGGCACGAGGCACTCGATCTCCGTGACGCGGTTCTGGTTGAGCCACTGTTCGAGCTCGCTGAAATTGAAATGTTCTCTGCTGGCCATGGTCGGCACCTGCTGTTGTGTATCTGCGCGCGGAGGGTTTCCCGGTCGGTGCACCGGGCGCGGGCCGCGCGAGCCCCGCGGTGGATGACGGCGGTGGAGGCGGTGAGCGGCCCTAGGGGTGCGGGCCGCGGCGGCCTTCGCGGTAGCGGCGGATGGCTTCGCCAAAGGCCGTGAGCATCTTCATCGAGACCGGGTTGTCGGCCGCGAGCCACTCGGGGTGCCATTGCACGCACAGCGTGAAGCCGGCGGATTCGGCCACCGAGAACGCCTCGACCACGCCGTCCGGCGCGCGCGCCTCGACCCGCAGGCCGTCGGCCAGGCGGTTGACGGCCTGGCCGTGGACGGAATTGACCTCGAAGCGGGGCAGGCCGACGACCTTTTCCAGGAGGCCGCCTTCGTTGACGAGCACGTCGTGCGCCGGGCCGTAGACCTCGGCCGCGGGCGCGCCGTCGGCGCCGCGGTGGTCGTCGTGGCCGTCGACCGAGTGCACGGCCTGGTGCAGCGAGCCGCCCAGCGCGACGTTGGTCTCCTGGGTGCCGCGGCAGATGGTGAACAGCGGAATGCCGCGGTCGATGACGCGACGGATCAGCGGCAGCGTCCAGCTGTCGCGCAGAGGGTCCAGCGGCAAGGCCGGGTCCAGCACGTCTTCGCCGAAGTGACTGGGGTGGACGTTGGACGGCGAGCCGGTCAGCAGCACGCCGTCGGCCATGTCGAGCAGGTGGTCGATCTCGGCCACGTCGGCCGAGGGCACGACCAGCGGCTGGCCGCCGGCCAGGCGCACCGCGTCGATGTACTTCTTGCCAGCGATGTGGAAGGGGTGCTCGCCGAGCATGCGGTTGCAGGCGGGCACGAGCACGATGGGCTTGGCCGCCACCGACGAAGTGACGGGCGCCAGGGTCTGGGCTTCGGTCATGTCGTTCATCCGAGGAGGTCTCTCAGGCGGTACCACGCCATGCCCAGCACCAGCGCGGGCGTGCGCAGCAGCCGGCCACCGGGGAAGGCATGGTGCTTCAGGCGGGCGAAAACGTCAAAGCGCGAGGCGTCGCCGTTCATCGCCTCGGCCACCAGCTTGCCGGCCAGGCCGGTGAGCGCCAGGCCGTGGCCAGAGAAGCCTTGCAGGTAGTAGAGGTTGGGCGCGAGGCGTCCGAAGTCCGGCGCGCGATTCATCGTGATGTCGACGAAGCCGCCCCAGGCGAACTCGATCTTCGTGCCAGCCAGCTGCGGGAAGGTGCCGACCATGCGCTGGCGCATGCTGTCGGCCAAGTTGCGCGGCGTCATCGTGCTGTAGCTCACCCGGCCGCCGTAGAGCATGCGGTGGTCGTTGGTGGGTCGGAAGTAGTCCAGCACGAAGTTGGTGTCGCAGACGGCCGACCGGCTGGGCACCAGCGAATCGCAAAGTGCCGGCTCGATCGGCTCGGAGCAGACGATGTAGGTGCCGACCGGCATGATGCGCGTTTCGAGCTGGGGCGCCATCCCTTGCAGGTAGACATTGCCGGCCAGCAAGGCCTGCCTGGCGCGCAGCTCGCCATGGGGTGTGGTCAGGCGCACGGTGCTGCCCGTCCGCTCCAGTGCGGTGACCGGGCTGTTCTCGAAGATCTGCACGCTGGCGCGGGCGGCGGCTTCGGCGATGCCCAGCGAATACTTCAGTGGGTGCAGGTGCCCCGAGCGCGGGTCGTGGATGCCGCCGACATAGCGCGGGCTGGCGATCCAGCGCGACACGTCGGCCGCGCCGATGCGGGTGAACGAACTGCCGTAGACCTGGGCCATGCGGTCGGCCCAGGCGTCCAGCTCGGCGGCCTTGCGGGCATTGGTGGCCAGGCCGAGGTAGCCGTCGCGCCAGTCGCAGTCGATGGCATGGGTGGCGATGCGCTCGCGGATCATGTCGATCGCCTCGAGCGACATGGCCCAGACGCGCTTCGCGTCGTCCAACCCGAGCTGGGCTTCGATGGTTTCCTGGTCGCAGGCCAGGCCGTGGATCGCCTGGCCGCCGTTGCGGCCGCTGGCGCCCCAGCCCACTTCCTTGGCTTCCAGCAGCCCGACCTTGAAGCCCTTGTGGGCCAGCTCCAGCGCGGCACTGAGGCCGGCGAGCCCGCCGCCCACCACCGCCACGTCGCACTCGACGGGGCCGGACAGCGCGGGGAACCCCCGCCCGCGCTGCACAGTGGCAGCGTAGTAGGAATCGCGGGCGAGATCGCGGTCGATGCTGAGGAAACTCATAAGGTAGGCGCTAGGCAAGCCCTCGGTTCGTTGATCGTTTCGTGCGGACGCAGGATTCAGGCCACCCGCTTGATGGCGGTGGCCAGCGTGCCGACGAGCTGGTCGATCTGCTGCCGCTCGATGATCAGCGGCGGCGACAGGGCGATCGTGTCGCCGGTGGTGCGGATCAGCACCCCGACGTTGTAGCAATCCAGGAAGACGTCGAAGGCCCGCTGCGTGGGCGCCCCTGCGCGGGGCGCCAGCTCGATGCCGCCGACCAAGCCGATGTTGCGCACGTCGATGACGTTGGGCAGGCCCTTGAGCGAGTGCAACGCTTCGGCGAAATAACCTTGCAGCTCGGCGGCACGCGTCAGCAGGCCTTCGTCGGCATAGGTCTCCAGCGTGGCCAGACCGGCCGCGCAGGCCAGCGGGTGCGCCGAGTAGGTGTAGCCGTGGAAGAACTCGATCAGGTGCTCGGGCCCTTGCATGAAGGTGTCGTGGATCGACTGCCTGGCGATCACCGCGCCCATGGGCACGCAGCCGTTGGTCAGGCCCTTGGCGCAGGTGATCAGGTCCGGCGTGACACCGAAGGTCTGCGCGGCAAAGGGCGCACCGGTGCGGCCGAAGCCGGTGATGACCTCGTCGAAGATCAGCAGGATGCCGTGCTTGTCGCAGATCTCGCGCAGCTTTTGCAGGTAACCCGCGGGCGGGATCAGCACGCCGGTCGAGCCGGCCACCGGCTCGACGATGACGGCAGCGATGGTCGACGCGTCGTGCAGCGCGACCAGGCGCTCCAGGTCGTCCGCCAGCTCGGCACCGTGCGCGGGCTGGCCGACGCTGAAGGCGTTGCGCGCCGGGTCGTGGGTGTGGCGGATGTGGTCCACGCCGCCCAGCATGGTGCCGAACATCTTGCGGTTGGCGACCATGCCGCCCACCGAGATGCCGCCGAAGTTGACGCCGTGGTAGCCGCGCTCGCGGCCGATCAGCCGGGTGCGCTGGCCTTCGCCCCGCACGCGGTGGTAGGCGATGGCCATCTTCAGCGCCGTCTCGACCGACTCGGAGCCCGAGTTGGTGAAAAAGACCTTGTTCAGCCCGGCCGGCGCCAGCTTGGCCACTTCGTCGGCGAGCTGGAAGGCCTTGGGGTGGGCCATCTGGAAGGGCGGTGCGTAGTCGAGCTCGGCGGCCTGCTCGGCAATGGCCTGCACGATCTTCGGCCGCGCATGGCCGGCGTTCACGCACCACAGGCCGGCGACGCCGTCCAGGACCTGGCGGCCGTCGTCGGTCCAGAAGTGCATGCCCGACGCCTTGGTGAACAAGCGCGGCGCCTTCTTGAACTGGCGGTTGGCCGTGAACGGCATCCAGTAAGCGTCGAGCGAGGCGTTGGTGGGGTGGGTCATGTCGTGCTCCGGACCGCGCGCAGCCGAAGCCGGTGCGGCGTTGATAGGGAATGAAGTCTAGAGAAGGCGGCGCGCAATGTGCTTGCGCGATCTGCAAGGGGCAACCCTAGGCGGCGCAATTTTGTGCGAATAATTCTGAGACACTCAGAACGATATGCGAGATACACCGAAAACACCGCAATTGGATGCGATCAACCGGCTGATCCTGGCCGAGCTGCAAGCGAACGGAAAACTCTCCAATGTGGAACTGGCCCAAAGGGTGCACCTGTCGCCGTCGGCCTGCTTGCGGCGGGTCAAGCAGCTGGAAGACGAAGGGGTCATTGCGCAGTACGTGGCGCTGCTGAACCCCAAGGCCATCGGCCAGCACGGCACCAGCTTCACCATCATCAACCTGGAGAACATGAGCAACACGCTGCTGCACGCCTTCGAGCAGGCGGTGCGCGACGAGCCCCAGGTGCTGGACTGCTACTACGTGGCCGGCTCGAACGACTACCTGATCCGCTTCGCCTACCGCGACGCCGAAGACCTGGAGCGCTTCCACACCGAGGTGCTGATGCGGCTGCCCGGCGTCGAGCGTTCGAACTCGATGCTGGTGCTGCGCACCGTCAAGAAGACCACCGCCCTGCCGCTGGAGTGAGCCTGTGGCCCTGCGCGATGACGACGACCGCCCGGTGCTGGTGCTGCAGCACCTGAACAACGACGGCCCGGCCTACCTGGCCACCTGGCTGCGGGCCCAGGGGCTGCCGTTCGAGGTGTTCAACACCGAAGCGGGGCAGGCTTTTCCCAGCACGGTGCAGGGCTACCGTGCGCTGGCGGTGCTGGGCGGCGAGATCAGTGCCAACGACGACCTGGATTCGCTGCGCCAGGCCGAGCGCCTGATCCTGCTGGCCATGGACGGCGACACGCCGGTGCTGGGGCACTGCCTGGGCGGCCAGTTGATGGCCCGTGCGCTCGGTGCGCGCGTCGTGCCCTCGCCGGCGCCAGAGGTGGGCTGGCACGCGCTCGACCTGGCCGACACGGCGGCGACGCTGCCTTGGTTCGGCGCCGGGCAGGCGCCGCGCGTCTTCCAGTGGCACAACGAGGCCTTCCAGCTGCCCGCCCAGGCGGTGGCGCTGGCCAGCAGTGCGGCCTGCCCGCACCAGGCTTTCAGCATCGGCGGGCGCCACCTGGCCATGCAGTTCCATGTCGAGATCGACGCGGGCAAGCTCGCCGCCTGGTCCGCTTCACGCGACCCGGCCTACCTTCAGGCGCAACGCGACTGGCCCAGCGTGCACAGCGGCGAGCGCATGCGCGCCGAGGCTGCCGACGCCTTGCCGGCCCAGCAGCGGCTGGCCGACCGCGTCTACCGCCGCTGGCTGTCGGGCCGCTAGCCCGGGCTGCTCAGGCGCGGCGCCGCGCCTCGGGGTAGACCACGGTCTCTTCGAGCGCGATGTGGTCCCGGTACAACTGGGCGAACACCTCGACGGAAGCGGCGACCGTGTCCATGTCGGCGCCGCCGATGCCGTGGGCCAACGCGTCCAGTTGCGGGCCCAGTTCGTGCCAGTCTTCTTCCAGCCAGCCGTGGTCCTGCTGCAGGCGGCGCACGTGCTGGACGAGGTCGACGTCGCCGCTGTCGAGCAGGGCGGGGAAGACCAGGCGCTCTTCCTCGGCGTGGTGGTGGCGGCCGATGTCGTCGATGAAGCGCACCAGCGAGCGGGCGATGGCGCGCGACTCGGCGGTCAGTCCGTCGCGGTCGATGTCCTTGACCAACTGCTGCAGTTGGTTGAGCGCCAGCAGCAACTCGCGGTGGGTGGCCTGCAGGGAAGCCAGGGGCGGCAGCGTCGGGGCAGGCGGACGGGTGCCGCGGTCGGGGCGTGTATCGGCAAGATGCATGGTCACCTCCGTGGGTTGTGACGATTCTTCGCGCCGCCCGGTGGGCCCGGCTTGTTCCGTATCAATGAGCAAGCCGAGCAGCCCTGACGGCGTGCAGGTTTTGCATGCCGAAGTCTTCAGTTCGCATTGTGAAATTCTTTCGTGTTGCATCGCAGCAGAATTTTTCATCCTGAAATTGACATATTCATGATGCGAAATATGGAACTTAAGCTGTTGATTCAAAAGACAAAGCTTTTTAGT
>JBGAGZ010000098.1:0-15499 GCA_044226465.1 Burkholderiaceae bacterium
TACGCCGTTCGCCCAGGCGCGGCGGGGGTGCCGGGCCGCGGGGCCGTCCCCTCAGCGCGCTGCTGCGCCACCGGGGGCAGTGGGCGCGGGTGGCAGGCGTGCGCGCAGGGCCTGCACGGCGGCACGGTCCACTGGCGCGCCGGTGGCGGGCACGGCGAGGTCGAAGTCCAGCGCCAGGACCTGGTCGAGCGCCGCGCCCCAGGTCGCCAGGCTACCCCCCTCGGCCAGCGCGCCGGCCGGCTCGCCCACCGTGTAGAGCTTGCCCAGCGCCACAACCTTCAGGTCCGGGAAGTACACGACGCTGTCACCACCGCGTGCCGTCCCGACATGCAGGAGGCGCACCTCGGCGCCGCCCAGCACCAGCCGGTACGCGGTGTCGAAGGGGATCACTGTGGCGGCCGACTTCGGGCCCGAGGCCGCCGGCATGGGCGGCAACGCCCCCAGCGCCTGCGCCTGCGCCAGGACCGGCACGCCGGCAGCCAGGAAGCTGGCGATGCTGCCGGCGTGGTCGGGCGCCGGGCTGGTCAGCACCAGCAGCCTCAGCGGCAGGTCCGCCATCCGGTTGATCTTGCGGACCTGCCCCATCAGTGCGCGGTAGCTGCCGGCCTGCTTGCCATCGACGAGCACCAGCCCCTGCGCGCTCAGGCGCAGCAACGAGTTGGCCCCGCCGCCCGTGATCAGGTACAGGCCCGTCTTGACGAGCTGCGACTGCAACACCGCGGGCGGCTCGTCGGCCGCCACCACCGCCGGCGGCATGGCCCAGGCCGCCGCCGCCAGCGCGAGGACGAGTGCCCGCCGCGGCAGCCCGGCCACGCTGCCGCGCCTCAATGCCCGCCCAGCGAGAAAGCGTAGAAGCGGTTGTTCGTGGTGTAGCCCGGGATGCCCAGGTGCGCGTAGCCCGAGCCCCAGTAGACCACCCCGTCGACCACGGTCGCGCCGGCATTCACCGACGAGCCCGCCGCGTGGCTCCATAGCGTCTGGCCGGTGGCGGCGTCCAGCGCCAGCATGGTCGGGTCGGCCGTGGTGTTGCCCGACATGGACGAGGCGTAGACCACGCCGTTGGCCGCGGTCATCGGGCCCAGGTCGATCGCGCCGTTGGGGTCGGCCACGCGCCAGAGCACGGCGCCGGTCGCCGGGTCCAGCGCGGCCCACAGGCCGGCGTTGGTGCCCAGCCCGGTCGGGATGCCGTAGAGGTTGGCCACCTGCACGTAGATGCGCTTGCCGTCGGACGCCGAGCCCCATTCCATGCCGCCCAGTGACGAGCCCGGGCCGACCTGGGTCTGCCACAGCAGGGCGCCGTTCTTCGGGTCGAGCGCGTAGTAGATGCCGCTCTTCTGGCCCGCACCGAGGATGGTCACCGTCTTGCCCTTGGCGCTCTGATAGCTGATCAGGTTGGGCGCCGACGCGAAGTCGTAGTCCGGCCCCGGGTTGCTCGGGCAGTTGGTGAATGGGGGCACGAAGCAGGCCACGTTCCAGTCGTCCGAGCCGTCGGGCACGCCGGGCTGGTTCCAGGTGACGAGTTGGCGGCTCCACTTGATCTTGCCGTTGCCGGTGTGCAGGGCCAGCACCGCGTCGACATGATCGTCCGGGCTGTTGCACGACGCGGCCGTGCCACCCGCTGCAATGCACTGGCCATAGGTCTGGCCGGGCTGGCTGGACGAAGCGTCGTCCTTCGGGTGGCTGTAGTTGTTGCCGGTGCCGACATAGACCAGGCCGCGCTCTTCGTCGACCACGGGGTTGCTGCCCCACACGCCGCCGCCGGCATAGCCCACCGGCACGGTGTAGGTCTTCCACTTGATCGCCCCGGTTTGGGCGTTGACGGCCACCACGCTGCCGCGCGCCTGACAGCAGGTGTAGCTGGGGTTGAAGCCGGCGATGCCCTCCTCCAGCGAGGCCACCCCGGTGTAGACCATGCCCTTGACCACCGTCGGCGAGGTGGTGATGAGGGCAAACGGGTCCGATGCGGCCGACTCGAGCTGCGTCTTCCAAACCAGGGCGCCGGTGGCGGCGTTGATCGCCAGCAGCCAGGCACCCTCTTGCGTGCCGATGTAGACCTTGCCGTCGACCACCGCCGGGCTGGTGCGCGAGTGGTAGTTGCCGTCGAAGCTGCCGGTCAGCCCATAACTGGCGAGATTAGCGGTCCACACCGCCACGCCGTCTGACGTGCGCACCGCATGCAGCACGCCGCCCCAGTCGGGCACGTAGGCCACGCCACCGACCACCGCGGCACGCGCCGACACCTCGCCCGCGGTGGTATAGGTCCATTTGGGCGCGAGCTGGGCCACGTTGGCGGTCGACAGAGTCGTCTCGCCCGCCGCCGCACCGGTGTTGCGCGCGTTCTGGCCGAACATGGGCCAGTCGGCGGCGGAGGCTCCGGGCACGGCGGCGAACAGGGCCACCGCGCAGGTGGCCGGGGCCAGGGCGACACGGAGACACGAGACGCGCAGGCGCGCGCAAGCGATCAGGGCAAGGCTGATGGACATGGATCCCTCGAAGAAGACACGTCTGCAGAATGCGTCGGCCACGAGGCCGGCGCGGCCTCGCTGATCGGTCTTTTCTTGGGAAATGTCGCTACCGGCTCGATAGATCAGCGAAGCAACGAGCCCAGTGCCCCAGCGCGGGCGATCGTATCGATCGTTGTCGTTGGTTGCAAGCTGTATCTGAGACGCCGCGCGCTTCAGGCCGCGGCCTGGTCGCGCCGCAGCCGGGCCACCATGAAGCGCGCCGCTTGGTCGATGTGCTTGCGCGCCAGCGACTCGGCCTTGCCCGCGTCGCCACCGGCAATGGCGGCGAGGATGGCCTCGTGCTGGTCCCAGATGTCGCGCGGCGTCTCGTCCTTCAGCAGCACTTCGCCCATCACGCGCTGCATGGTGGACAGCTGTGAGGCCAGGGCCGGCGCCACCAGCGGGTTGCCCGACAGGCCGTGGACGAACTCGTGGAAGCGCATGTCCGCCGCCGCCATGCGCGGCACCGAGCCCGACGCCACCGCCTTGCGGCCGGCCTCGATCAGCGCCGGGCCCTGGCGGGCGGCGCGCTCGGCGCCACGCTCGGCGGCCAGCCGGCTGGCCAGGCCTTCGATCACCGCACGCATCTCGTACATGTGCTGCACATGGTCCGGGTCCAGCGGGGCGACGATCAGGCCGCGGCCGGGTGCGTCGTGCAGCAGGCCCTGCTTGCGCAGCAGCACCAGCGCCTGTTGCACAGGCTGGCGCGACACGCCCAGCTCCTTGGCGATCTGCTCCTGGATGATGCGCTCGCCCGGCGCCAGCTGGCCCGAGGCGATCTCGCCCAGCAGGGCGTCGTGCACTTGTTCGACGAGGTTGGGCTGGGCGGCGAGGGTCTTCATGCCGCCAGTCTAGCGCAGCAACCGCATTTTGAATTCAGAGTTCAGAGTTCTCAGTAAAAACCCTGTTTGAACTCTGAATTCAGAGTTCCATGATGGCGGCCTGTTCCGCCGCCCAAGCGCCCACACGCCCCGCCGCCCTTCCCTTTCGCCCGCCCAAGGATGCCCGCCATGACCACTGCCACCCCCGCACACCCCGACGACCGCACCGTCGCCGAGATCGTCGCCCGCTTCCTCGTCGCCCGCGGGGTGGACCGCATCTTCGGCCTGCAGGGCGGCCACATCCAGCCGATCTGGGACCACCTGGCCCAGCTGGGCGTGCGCATCGTCGACGTGCGCGACGAAGGCGCCGCCGTCCACATGGCCCAGGCCCACTCGGCGCTGTCGGGCCAGATGGGCGTGGCCATGGCCACCGCCGGCCCCGGCGTCACCAACTGCGTGACCGCGATGACCAACGCCCACCTCGAGCGCGTGCCGGTGCTGCTGATCGGCGGCTGCCCGCCCGTGCCGCAGGACGACCTGGGCCCGCTGCAGGGCATCGACCACGCGGCGATCATGGCGCCGGTCACGCGCCAGTCGCGCACCCTGCGCGTGGCCGACCAGATCGCCCGCGACCTGGACAAGGCCTGGGCCATGGCCGACGGCGACGGCAACCCGCCCGGCCCGGTCTACCTCGAGATCCCCACCAACGTGCTGCGCGAAACCGTGCCGGCCGCCTGCGTGCTGGACGAGCACATGCGCCCCAAGGCCAAACGCCGCCTGACGCCCGGCGCCGCCGAGGTGGCCCGCGCCGCCACGCTGCTGCGCGAGGCGCGCCGGCCGCTGGTCGTCACCGGCCGCGGCGCACGCGGCTGCAGCGCAGCGCTGACCCGCCTGCTCGACGCCAGCGGCGCGGTCTACCTGGACACGCAGGAGAGCCGCGGCCTGGTCGACGCTGGCCACGCTTCGGTGGTCGGCGCGGTGCGCGCCAAGGCCATGGGCGAGGCCGACCTGGTGCTGATCGTCGGCCGCAAGCTGGACTACCAGATGGCCTACGGCTCGCCCGCCGTGTTCACGCAGGCGAAGTTCGTGCGCATCGCCGACCATGCCGACGAGCTGCGCGACAACCGCCGCGGCGAGGCCGAGCTGCTGGCCGACCCCGCGCTGGCGCTGAACGCGCTGGCTGACGCACTCGGCCGCCCGTCCGCCGCGCTGGACAAGACCTGGGCCCAGACGCTGCGCGCCGAGCACCTGAAGCGCGCGCTCAAGCACGCCGAGAACCTGAGCCGTGCCGAGCCCGGCGCCGACGGCCACATGCACCCCAACCAGATCTTCGGCGCGCTGCGCAAGGTGCTGAAGCCCGACGCGATCACCATCGCCGACGGCGGCGACCTGCTGAGCTTCGCCCGCATGGGGCTGGAGACCAAGCACTACCTCGACGCCGGCGCCTTCGGCTGCCTCGGCGTGGGCACGCCCTATGGCGTGGCCGCCGCGCTGCTGCACCCCGACCGCCAGGTGGTCACCATCACCGGCGACGGCGCCTTCGGCATCAACGCGATGGAGATCGACTCGGCCAAGCGCCACGGCGCGAAGGCGGTGTTCATCGTCTCGAACAACGCGGCCTGGAACATCGAACGCCTGGACCAGCAGATGAACTACGGCGGCCGCGTGGTCGGCACCACGCTGGCCTGGAGCGACTACGCCGCGATGGCCCGCGCCTTCGGCCTGCACGCCGAGCGCGTCACCGACCCGGCGCGGCTGCAGGGTGCGATCGAAGACGCGCTGAAGAACGCCCCGGCCCTGATCGACGTGGTGGTCACGCAGGACGCGCTCAGCTCGGACGCCGGCAAGGGCCTGGGCTGGGTGCCCGACCGGCAGGCGCTGACCGCCTGGGACGAGGCCGAACAACTGCGCCGCCGCTGACTCTCTCCTGGGAGCTTGCCATGAGCCCGCCGGGCCGCCCCAAGGGCGAATACCGGAGGGCACCCGCCCGAAGGTACTCCACATGAGCCAACTCTTGACCCTGTCCGACGCGGTGGCCACCCATGCGCGGCTCAACCCCGCCAAGATCGGCGCGCGCGACTCGAAGCGCGCGCTGACCTACGCCCAATGGGACGAGCGCGCCAACCGCCTGGCCAACGGCCTGCTGTCGCGCGGCCTGCAGAAGGGTGACCGCGTGGCGCTGCTGGCCTACAACGCGGTCGAGTGGATGGAGCTGTATGTCGGCCTCTCGCGCGCCGGCCTGGTGGCGGTGCCGATCAACTTCCGGCTGCTGGCGCCCGAGATCGGCTACATCGTGGCGCACAGCGAGGCCAAGGCCATCGTCGTGCAGGACGCGCTGCGCCCGGTGGTCGAGCAGGCGCGCGCCGAGTGGCCGATCGCGCCTGGGTGCAGCATCCTGTTCGGCGCGCCGGCCTCGGCCACCGCGACGGGCTGGCAGGACTATGAAGCGCTGATGGCCGCGGCCGCCCCCACCCCGCCCGCGGCGGAGGTGCGGCCCGAAGACCTGTTCGCGCTGATGTACACCTCGGGCACCACCGGCCGGCCCAAGGGTGCGATGCGCAGCCACGAGGGCAACGCCCTGCTGGCCTTCGCCACCGCGCTGGAGTTCGGCCTGTCGGCCGACGACACCGGCCTGCTGGTGATGCCGATGTGCCACGCCAACTCGCTGTACTTCAGCGTCACCTTCGCGATGCTGGGCGCCACCGCGGTGATCGACGACCGCTCGCACTTCGACCCCGAGGCCGTGCTGGCCACGCTGGCCGAGTCGCGCATCACCTTCACCTCGCTGGTGCCCACCCACTACATCATGATGCTGGCCCTGCCGGACGCGGTGAAGGCCCGCCACGACCTGCGCGCCGTGGGCAAGCTGCTGGTCTCGTCGGCCCCGGCGCGGCGCGAGACCAAGCGCGACATCCTCGGGCTCTTTCCCAACGGCAAGCTGTTCGAGCTCTACGGCTCCACCGAGGCCGGCTGGGTCACGATCCTGCGGCCCGACGAGCAGCTGCAGCGCCTGGGCACCGTGGGCCGCGAGTGGGCGGGCTCGGGCGCGATCCGCCTGCTGGACGGCGATGGCCACGAGGTGGCCGATGGCCAGGTCGGCGAGCTGTACTCGCGCACCGCCTACGTCTTCGACGGCTACTGGAAGAACCCCGAGAAGACGGCCGAATCGTTCCGCGGGGCCTGGTGCTCGGTGGGCGACATGGCGCGCCGCAATGCCGACGGCTTCATCGAGCTGGTGGACCGCAAGAGCAACATGATCATCAGCGGCGGCGAGAACATCTACCCGTCCGAGGTGGAAGGCGTGCTCGGCGCTCACCCGGCCGTGCAGGACGTGGCGGTGGTCGGCGTGCCGGACGCGAAATGGGGCGAGGCCGTCTGCGCCGTGGTCGTGCTGCGCAGCGGCCAGGCGGCCGGCGAGGCCGAGCTGATGGACTGGTGCCGCGAACGCATGGCCGGCTACAAGCGCCCGCGCACGATCCGCTTCCTGGCCGACAGCGAGATGCCGCGCACGGCGACCGGCAAGATCCAGCACCGGCTGCTGCGCGACCGCTTGTCGCGCTGATCGAGACCGACGCGCCGGCTCAAACGAACAGCTCCGCAAGCCGCGCCACCGCGGCTTCGGTGGCCGCCCGGTCCACCGTGGCGTCGGCGTTGTTGTAGTCGTGCGGGCCCTGCGCCTGCACCAGGATGCCGTCGCGGCGCGGCACCACGTGCAGGTTGTGACCGCGCCAGTGCACGCCGTAGTTCACCTCGGGCTGCGGCATCAGGCGCGCCGTCTGGCCGCGCACCGGCACGATGCTGTCGTCGCCGAACAGCGCCTTGGCGCCGTAGCCGGTGCAGTTGACGATGGTGCGCTCCTTCAGCGACGCGAACTCGCGTGGGTGCGTGAACTCGCGGTGCTCGATCTCGCCGCCCTCGCGCAGGAAGTCGTCCAGCAGCAGGCGCGAATAGCTCGGCAGGTTGAACACCATCTGCGCGTAGCGCCGTGCATGCGGCGCGCGGAAAGGGTGCTGGCTCGGCGTCAGCGGCTCGGAGCGCGGATAGATGTCGCGCGCCAGGTCCACCAGGTCCGGGTAGTCAGGCTCTTCGAACTCGCCGGCGGGGCTGTTGGGCGGCGGCTCGATGGGCTGGTCGAACGGCACGTCAGACAGCACATAGCCATCGCACCATTCCACCGGGTCGCCCGCCAGGCCCAGCAGGCTTTGCCAGACCTTGAACGAGGCGCGGGCCATGGTCACCCAGCGCTGCTGGAACTCGGGCGTGGCGTTCGCCTCGGTGCAGATGCGCGAGTCGGGCGACCACACGCCGGTGGCGGCGGACGAGCGCACCTCGGGCGGCCGGTCCTTGGCGACGATGCGCACGCGCAGCCCCGCCCGCTGCGCGGCCCGCGCCGTGGTCAGCCCGATCGCGCCGCAGCCCACCACCGCGATGCGCGGCTCGCGCGTCGCCAGGATCAGCGGCAACACGGCCTGGGCCGAGCCCCAGGACAGCGACCAGCCGCTGCCGCCGTGGCCGTAGTGGTGGACGATGGACTTGCCGTGGCGGCGCTCGGCCTCCAGCCGCGGCCCTTGCGGGCGGAAGGGCCGGGTGCAGACCGAGATGTCGACGATGCGGTCGGCTCGCGCGCGGATCGGCGTCAGCAGAGGCGTGGTGGCGAAGCCGGGCTTGCCGGCTTCGTCGGCGGCCCAGGCCGCCAGCGGCGACAGCGAGGTCAGCGCGGCGCTGCCACGCAGGAAGCTGCGACGTTGCATGAGCGCCTGCGCTCAGCGCGCCGCCGGCGTGGCGGTGCCGATCACCTCCAGCTCGCGGTACGGCGTGGGCGTCTCGATGCCGTAGACGCCGAACTGCCGCGTCGGCGGCTGCGTGAAGCGGAACTGGATCTTGGCCACGCCGCTGGCCAGCAGGCCGCCATCCGTGCGCGTGAGGGCGATCTGAGAAGCCCGCTCAGCCGTGTTGACCATGATGTGGTGGAAGTCCCCGAGTTGCTCGAAGCTGTCCGGCGCGGCCACGCTGGACCACCAGATTTCGTACGACTGGTGCGAGCGCTCGTCGCCGTTGGCGGCCGTGGGCAGCCCCCCCTCGGTGCGGATCTCACTGACGTCGTAGCCCGTGGGCGACAGCGCCGTGTTCAGCGTGAAGGTGGTCGTCGAGGGGTAGTCCTTGTCGTTGGTGTAGGCCTGCAGCTTGCCATCGTTCAGCAGCGCCGGCGCATGGGTGCCGCGGTAGGCCGTGGTCTCGGCCGCGGCCAGCGTGGCCTCGCCCGCGCGCACCAGGCTGGGCTGCAGCGTCCACGGCGTCGACGACACCGTGCTGAAGCGGTCTTCCTGGTGCAGGCCGTAGAAGCGGCCGGGGTCGGGGTTCACCGGCTGCACGCCCAGCGCCATGATGGCCTGGAACCATTGCTCGCCCATCACCGCATAGCCCTCGGGCCCGGGGTGGATGCCGTCGGGGTTGGGGTAGGCCAGCATCGGCGTGTACATGTCGACCAGGCTCACGCGGTGGCCCAGGGCCTGGTGCTTGGCCACCAGCTCGGGGATCTTGGAATTCAGCGCGCGGATGTAGGCCTGCGTGGTCTCGCTGGCCGGCGCGTTGGCCGGGATGATCTGCGCCACGATCACGTAGATCTCGGGGTTGAAGGCGACCACGCGAGAGACCAGGTCGTCCAGCCGGTCGACCACCCCCGGGAAGCCCTTCTTCGGGTTGCCCCAGAAGTAGTAGTTCTGCTGTGCGTCGTTGGTGCCGGCGTGGATGGTGACGATGGCCGGGTCCCAGGCCTTCAACCGGGTTTCCAGCGGCGGCGCGTTCCAGAAGCCCTTGCCCGAGGTGATCTGCTCGATGCGGTAGGCCGAGTAGCCGTCCTCGTCGTGGTCGACGAAATCGGCCGGGTCGCTCTGGCGCATGTTGCGCGAGCCGACGAAGTTGGGCATGCCCCAGACGGCGGTCAGCTTGTCGAACAAGGGCTTGCGGAAACCGCCGAAGCCGTCACCGCCCTCGGTGATCGAGTCGCCGATGCACATCACGCGCAGCGGGGCGGCTTGGGTCTTCTGGGCCCAGGCCGGGGTGGCCAGCGTGAGGGTCAAGGCAATGGCCAGCGCGGCCGCGGCGAACAGGTGTCGCATGAAGGGTTCTCCGGGGGTCAACGGAACAAAGGATACGTGGCTTCGCCCTGGCCACCGATGGCGACGGCGCCGCTGGCCACCAGGGCGTCGATGGCGGCGGCGAGCAGCGCGTCCGTCGCTGCGCTGCCCAGCCAGGGGCGCACCGCGCGGCGCAGCGAGCTGGCCTTGGCCGGGCGGCGCGGCATCTTGCGCAAGGCGTCGGTGAGCCGGGCCAGCAGCGCGGCGTCGACCGCCGGGGCGGCCGGCGGCGGGGCCGGGGGCGCTGCCGTCTTCTTCGCGGCGGCCTTCCTGGGCGCGGCCTTCTTCGCGGGGACCGGTGCCGGCACGGCTGCCGGTGCGGCCTGCTTCGCCACCGCGGCCTTCCTGGCCGGCGCCTGCTTGGCGGATGCCTGCTTGGCGGGTGCCGACTTGGCGCTGGCCTGTTTGGCCGGTGCCGGCCCGGCAGCCACCGTCTTGGCCGGCGTCGTCGTTGCAGCCGCCTTCTTGGCGGCGGCCTTCTTCGCTGCCGGGCGCTTGGCCGAGGCCACCGGCTGGGCAGGTGCTGGCGCCGCCTTCTTCGCCGGGGCACGTTTCCTCGCGGGCGCCTTGCGCCGCGGCGAGTGGCCCAGCTGCTGCACGGCGAAGCCCATCGCCTTGGCGTGGTCCAGCATCGGCGAATAGCCCTGGTCGTTGGCCACCACCACCATGCGCGCGTCCGGGTGGCGCGAGGCGATGTAGCCCATGTAGAACGAGAGGTGGAAGTCCAGCGCGTTCTTCCCCGAGCGGCTGATCGGCACCTCGGTCAGGCCGCTGCCATACGAGACGAAGCGCTCCGCGATGTGCTTCTGGTGCGGCCCGTGGAAGACCCAGACGCGCGTGGCCTCGGGCACCAGGGCGCGCAGCTCGTCCTCGCTGGGCTGCACGTTCTCGTAGTCGAGCAGCACATGCGTCACCGCGCCGGTGGCCGCCGCGTCCAGAGCCAGCTGGTCCAGCGCCGCCTTGCGCGAGCTGGGGTGCTTGCGCGCGTTCTTGGCCAGCTTGTCGAGCACGGCGCCGTTCAGGTCCACGCCGGTCTGGTCGGCCACCTGCAGCAGGTAGAGCAGCACGTCGGCCAGCTCTTCGCCGATGTGCTGCTTGACGCCGGGCTCGGTGTGCGCGCTGCGCGACTGCTCGGGCGTCATCCACTGGAAGATCTCGGCCAGCTCGGCCGCCTCCACCATCAGCGCCATGGCCAGGTTCTTGGGGCTGTGGAACGGCTCCCAGCTGCGGTCAGCGGCAAAGCGCCGCAGGGTGGCTTGCAGGCCTTCGGTGTCCAGCATGGTGGATGCTTCGGGTGGTTCGGAAAAGCACCGATCTTCGCCGAAGCCGGCGCGGCGGCCGTGATCAACCCTCAACAGCCCTCAGCCGCCCTCGCCCGGCCCCGTGCCCGCCTTCAGCCGGTGCAGCTTGGCCGCATAGGCCGACTGCTGCTGGCGCGTATTGCTGTTCTCTTCGGCCAGGCGCAGGTGCTGCACGGCGCGGTCGCGATCGCCCAGGCGCAGGTAGCTCAGCGCCAGCCAGAAGTGGAACTCGTGGTAGTCGTTGGACACGCGCAGCACGCGCTCGAGCAGGTCGCGGGCCTGGGCGTAGTCGCCCGCGTCGAAAGCCTGGCGCGCCTGCTGGAAGGCGGCGAACGGCGACGCCGCGCGCAGACGCTGCAGGCGCACGTCGACGGCCGCCGCCTCGTCGTCGCGGCCCTGCCGCCGCAACGCCAGGGCCAGGTTGGCCAAGGCCGGCCCGTGCTGGCTGCGCCGCGCCAGCGTGGCGCGCAGTGCGGCCTCGGCCGGCGCGGCCAGGCCGCGGCGCAGGTAGACGGCACCGAGCGTGTTGTAGGCGTCCACGAAGCTCGGGTCGGCCGCCACCGCGGCGCGCGTCCACCAATAGGCGTCGTCCACGCGCCCGCGGGCCAGGGCCTCGGCCGACTTGTTGTTCATGTACATCGCCAGCACGCGCTGCTCGGTGATCGGGTCCGCCCGCTGGCGCTTGATGTCGGCCGCGGGCAGGAAGTCGACAGTCCACCAGTCGGGCCCGTTTTCGAACGTTCGGACCAGCGGCACCGACTTGCCGATGGAAATGTTGACGTGGCCGTAGAGCTCGACCAGGTCGCCGTCGCGGCCCCAGCTGTCGTCGATCTGCACCTCGCGAAAGCGCACGACCAGACCGAGCTCGCGGGCGAAGGCAGCGGTCATGATGGCCAGCGACAGGCAGTTGCCGGCGCGCGCGTCGAAGGCCTCGGCGGCCGTGCGGGTGTATTCGCCGTCGTAGGCCAGCGAGAGCCGCCGCTGGTCGATATACAGCGCGTCGGTCAGCGCGCGCTGCGGGCCGTGCTGCTGCGCCAGCGGCTCGATCTCGCGCTGCAGGTAGTCGCGCATGGCCGGGCTGAGGGCGAAGACCTGGCGGGGGTCGATGGGCACGACCGGCGCAGCGAAGGCCGCGTCCTGGAACAACCGGGCCGTCTCGCCCGCTGCGGCACCGGCACCGGCCTCAGGCGCGGCGGCGCAGCCGCTGAGCCACGCCAACGCTGCCGCACCCAGCAGCGCCGCCAGGCGCATGGCCCGCCTTGTCTCGATGCCCCGGTCCATGGTCGCCCCTTTCGTGCTCAGCCGCGCCCGCGGCGCAGGCGGCGCTCGGCCCACTCGAACGCCGCCTCGAACAACAGGGCCAGCGCCGCCGCCGGCACGGCGCCGGCCAGCAGCAGGGCCCGGTCGTTCAAGGCCAACCCCGTGACGATACGCTCACCGTAGCCGCCCGCGCCGATGAAGGCCGCGATGGTGGCCGTGCCCACCGACCAGGTGGTGGCCGTGCGCACGCCGGCCACGATGACCGGCAGCGCCAGCGGCAGCTCGATGGCGCGCAGGCTCTGGCCGCGCCGCAGGCCCAGCGCCTGCGCCGCCAGCTTGAGCCCGGCGGGCACCTCGGCCAGGCCGGCGCAGGTGTTGCGCATCACCGGCAGCAGCGCATAGAGCGTCAGCGCGATCAGCGCCGGCCCGCTGCCGATGCGGCCCAGCAGCGAAATCAGCGCCGCCAGCAGCGCCAGCGACGGAATGGTCTGCAGCAGCCCGGTGGCGCCCAGCAGCACCGCCCGCGCACCGGCGTGCGCCGCCACCGCCACCGCCAGCGGCACGCCGATCAGCACCGCCAGCAGCACCGCGGCGGCCACCAGCCCCAGGTGCTGGCCGGTCAGGCGCGCCAGGTCTGGCCCCCACAGGCGCGACCAGAAGGTGGCGGCCACCGGGGCGGTGGCCGGGCCGGCATCGGTGCCCTTCGCCGGTGGCGCGGCGGCCAGCGCGTCGCGCGCGATCGCCTCGAAGGCCTCGCCCTTCAGCTCGGCGCGCGCGTTCATCGCGATCATGCGGCGTTCGTCGATGCGGCCTTGCAGCGCTTGCAGCGCGGCCCAGGCGGCGGGCAGGCGCTGCGGCAGGTCCAGCCGGTACAGCAGCACCGCGTCGTAGCGGGGGAAGTGGCCGGCGTCGTCGGCCAGCAGGGTCAAGCCGAGATGCTCGATCTTGGCGTCGGTGGTGTAGATGTCGATCACGTCGACCTGGCCGGCAGCGATGGCGTCGTAGGCCAGGCCGTGGTCCAGCCCCTGAGGCTGCTGCGGCAGGCGATAGCGCGCGGCCAGGCCGGGCCAGCCGTCGGCGCGGCCGATGAACTCGTGGCTGAGGCCCAGCTTCAGCGCCGGCTGCTTCGCCAGGTCGCCCAGGGTGTGCAGCCCCAGGCGGCCCGCCGTGTCGGCGCGCATGGCCAGCGCGTAGCCGTCGTTGAAGCCCAGCGGCACGTCCACGCCCAGGCCCAGCGGCGCCAGCCGGGCGCGCATCTCGTCGAGCGTCAGCTCGCCCGGCGCCTGCAGGATCTCGCGCGCGATCGTGCCGGTGTACTCGGGGTAGACGTCGATGCTGCCGGCCCGCAGCGCCGCGTAGACGATGGCGGTGTTGCCCAGGCCCGCCTTCACCTGCACCGCCGCGTGCGGTGTGGCGGCCTGCGCCATTACCTGCGCCAGGATGTAGCTCTCGGTGAAACGCTTGGAGCCAATGCGCAGCGGCTCTGCCGCCTGCGCCGGGCCGGCGAGCGCAGCGAGCACCAGCGCCCAGGCCAGCAGCAGCACATGTGTCATGCGGCCAGCTTCGGCGAAGCCGGCCGCCAGGTCAACCGCGGCAGCACGGCGGCCGGCCGCCGTGCCTCATTCGGGGCACATGCCGTTCTGGCTCACCAGGGCCTGGAAGCGCTCGGCCAGCTGCGCCGGTGTGGGCTCTTCCTTGTGGGTGGCGATCAGCCACTGGTGGCCGAAGGGGTCGACGATCCCGCCGGCACGGTCGCCCCAGAACTGGTCCATCAGCGGCATCTGCGGCTTGGCGCCCGCGTCCAGCGCACGCGCAATCACCGCGTCTGCAGTCGGGGAAGTACAGCGTCACCATCGTGGCCGAGCGCGATCGTCAGCGGGCTCAAGGCGCCCATCTGCGGCCGTTCTTCGGTCAACATATGAAGGCCGACCTGCAGCTTGGCAATGCACCACCTCGCCGCCTTGGGGGTCATCCAGCCGAATCACGACCTGGGCGCCGAACACGCGCTGGTAGAAGGCGATGGCGTCGCCCGCACCGCGGATGGTGGTAGTGTAGCCGATGGCGGGCGGAACGGGCTGGATCCTGGGTCATGTCTTCTCTCCTTGGCATGGCGGTGGACAGGGCACGGCGCTCACCTGCACGACGAACGGCGCGGGCCGGTTTCGACAGGCCACGGATGCGCTTCAACGAACGCGCCCAACGAACCCGGTCAACAACGGCATTGACGCGCCACGCTGCGGCGCCGACATCCGCACCGACCTGCGCCGACCAGGCCGGCCAGGGGAGCATAGATGATCGCCACCTCTGGAGAAGCAGCGCCCTCGCCGCCGCCGGCTTGCTGCTGGCGCGCCCGCGCACACGAGCAGACCAGGTACCGCTGCCGGTGCTGACCAGCATGCCGACGATTCCCTCGCCTGGGCAATCAGCCTGGGCCGGCAAAGTGGCCGGGCAGAACGTGGGCGCTGCACGCTGGTCGCAGCGGCAAGCGGACCGGACCGCCGGGCGCCATCCCGGCCAGATCCTCGGAGGCCTACGGCATCAACGATGCCGGGCGCATCGTCGGTCAGCGGCATCGCTGACCCAGCCGGTCTGGCCTGCGTCTGGGATGGCGATCGAACCCGCGACGCTGGCACTCGGCGGCACCAGCAAGCAGTACGCCCGAACAACGCCGGCTGATCGCCGGGGCCAGCACCTTCGATGGCGGCTCGGTGAAGTACGCCGTGGCGTAGGACAGCGACACCCCGACGGACCTGGGCACCTCGGCCCGAGGCTTTGCAGGCACAACGATTGAGCCTCGTGCTCGGCATGAACCAGGCAGGGCACATGGTCGGCCTGAGCGACTGGGACGACAAGGGCACCTGGCACGCCGTGTACTGGGGCGCGGACAGGAAGATCGTCGACCTGGGCGCACTGGCGGTGGGCCAATCGACCGCCTGGCCATCAACGACGCCGGCACGTCGTCGGCGGAAGCAAGTGGGCCAGCGCGTCTGCGGACTACCGGCCCGTGGCGTGGGTCGACCAAGTCATCCAGCCCCTGGCCCTGGGGCCCGGGCAAAGCACCGGCACGGCGCATGCCATCAATGCAAAGGGGCAGATCGTGGGGGCGGAAGACGACGATCTGCTGGTCGATGGTGCCGCGTTCCATTTCATCGGCACGGCACTGCTCCTGGCCAAGCGCCGACCAGCCGCCGATCGACCTGAACGCGGTCACCGAGGCATGCCAGGGCAAGCGCGTGCGCCTTCTTCGCCGAGCGCCTGGTCGCCGCAGCGGCATCAACGACAAGGGCGTGATCCTGGCAATGTTCAGGGCCTGGAGCGCTACCGCCTGTGGTACTTCCAGCCGGCCCGGCTGACACCGCTGCCGTAGAGCGTGCGGACTGGTTCGAATATCGGAGTTTCGGGAGAAGAACTGCGGCGCCAAAGCAGCGGATGCTGTCCGTCGACAGGGACCGCTGAACTCACGGTGTGGGCCCCAT
>JBGAGZ010000004.1:0-137853 GCA_044226465.1 Burkholderiaceae bacterium
CAGCGCCGAAGCGCGCAGGCTTCGTGGCAGCGAGCGCAGCGAGCCTCCAAAACTGACTCGCTGGCGATTGTCCGAACGAAGCGAACGCAGTGAGCGAAGAGAGTTCGACAGCGGCCACGGAGCCGAGCATCGCAGGGCACCCGAGCCGCAGGCGAGGGCGCGGACACATGAGCCCCGGCGGGTACCAGCCACCGGCCGAAGCGCGCCCACCGCTGCCTTCATGTCAATGGGTTTTCGTCACCTTCGCCAGATGGCGAGGCGTGTCCGGGTCGAGCCCGCGGGCGCGGGCCAGGGCTTCGACCATGGGGTAGAAGCTTTGCACCGCGGCGATAGGGTCCAGGTCTTCGTGGTCGGCGTGGACCAGCGGCAGCTCGGCGCCGGGCGTGCCCAGAGGGGCGGCCAGCAGCACGCGGGCGCCGCGCTCGCGCATCTCGGCGGCCAGTGCGACCAGGCCGGCCTGCGCCGGGCCGCGCGGGGCGAAGACCAGCAGCGGGTAGCCCTCTTCGACCAACGCCATCGGGCCATGCTTGACCTCGGCGCCCGAGAAGGCCTCGGCCTGGATGTTGCATGTCTCCTTGAATTTCAGCGCCGCTTCCATCGCGATCGCCAGGCCGGTGCCGCGGCCGATCACGAACAGGCGGTCGGCGCCTTTCAGCACGCCGACCGCGCGCGTCCAGTCGGTGTCCAGCGCGCGGGCCAATGCGCCAGGCAGCGCTTGCAGCGCGGCCTGCAGCGTCGCGTCGCCGCGCCACAGCGACACCAGCCGTGCGCCGGCCACCAGCTGGGCGATGTAGCTCTTGGTGGCGGCCACGCTGCGCTCGGGGCCGGCGTGCAGTGGCAGCACCCATTCGGCGGCCTCGGCCAGCGGCGAGTCGGGCTGGTTGACCACGGCCACGGTGCGAGCGCCGCCGCGGCGGAAGAAGCGGGTCGGCGAGACCAAGTCCGGGCTCTGGCCGGACTGCGAGAAGGCCAGCGAAACCAGGCCCTCGCATTGCAGCTGAGATTGGTACAGCGTCACCAACGACATCGGCAGCGACGTGACCAGTCGGCCCAGCCGCGCCATCACCAGGTAGGCCATGTAGTGGGCCGCGTGGTCCGAGCTGCCGCGGGCGACGGTGAGCACGCCTTGCGGCGGCTCGCTGCGCAGGGCGGTGGCCAGCGCGGCGTAGGTGTCGGCATCGGCGGCCAGCTGGCGCGCCACGGCCTGGGGCGCCTCGCGGCTCTCCTCAAGCATCCGGGTCGTCAAGGGTCTCTCCTTCGATGAGCACGCGCTGCAGTTGCAGGGCGCTGTCGAGCACGACGATGTCGGCCCAGGCGCCGGGGGCCAGGCGGCCATGCTCGGCCAGGCCCAGGTAGTCGGCGGCGTGGGTGGCCGTGCGGGCCGAGGCTTCGGCCACGCTCAGGCCCAGGCCGACGAAATTGCGCAGCGCCTGGTCCATGGTCAGCGCGCTGCCGGCCAGCGTGCCGTCTTCCAGCCGCACGCCACCCAGGCACTTGTAGACCGTGTGGCGGCCGAGGCGGTATTCGCCATCGGGCATGCCGGTGGCGGCGGTGGAATCGGTGACACCGTAGAGCTTGGGAATGGCGCGCAACGCCACCTTCAAGGCACCGGGGTGCACGTGCAGCAGATCGGGAATGATCTCGGAGTATTCGGCGTGGGCGAGCGCCGCGCCGGCCATGCCAGGGTCGCGGTGGTGCAGGCCGGTCATCGCGTTGAACAAGTGGGTGAAGCCGGCCGCACCGGCACCCAGCGCGGCCACGCCGTCTTCGTAGCAGCCGGCGCTGTGGCCCAGTTGCACCCGCCAACCCTCTTTCACCAGCTGGGCGATCAGCAAGAGGTGGCCGGGCAGCTCGGGCGCCACCGTGATCAGGCGGATCGGCGCCAGCGCGTGCAGCGCGCGCACCTCGTCCAGCGAGGCCTCGCGCGCGAAGTCCGGTTGGGCGCCGAGCTTGCCGGGGTTGATGTACGGGCCTTCGAGGTGCACGCCCAGCACGCGGGCGCCGTTGGCGGGGCGTGTGCGGCAGACCGGGCCCAGCGCCTCGAAGGCGTGCAGGATGTCTTCGGCCGGTGCGGTCATCGTGGTCGCCAGCATCGTGGTCGTGCCGTGGCGGGCGTGGGTGCGGGCGATGTGGGCCGCGGACTCGCCAGCGTCCATGGTGTCGTGCCCGCCACCGCCGTGCACGTGCAGGTCGATGAAGCCGGGCAGCACGATGGCCGAGCCGCCGGCAAGCGCCTCGGCCTCGTCGACCGCGCGGCCGTTGATCGCCACGATGCGGCCGCCGTCGTGGCGCAGCTCGCCCAGGCGCCAGCCGAACGGCGTGAGGATCGCGCCTTCGAGGGTGTTGGTCATGAGGGGGCGGGCTCTCGCCGCATCTCGGCGACGAAGCCGTAGTACTCGCTGCGGCAATAGGACTGGGTCAGCTCGACCGGTTGCCCGGTCTCCAGGTAGCCCACGCGGCTGATGTGCAGCACGGCCTGGCCGGTCGGCACGTTCAGCCGCTGGGCCAGCATGGCGTCGGCGTTCAGGGCACGCAGGTGCTGCAGAGCGCGCACGGGCGCCTTGCCACTGTGCTCCAGGTGGGCATAGAGCGAGGCCTCGACGCCGCCCGGGTCGGGCAGCACCTGCTCGGGCAGCACGCTGACCTCGTAGGCCATCACCACGTCGTCGGCCAGGCGCAGCCGCTCCAGCCGGGCGACCCGGGCGCCGGTGGACAGGCCCAGGGTCAGCTGCTCTTCCGGCGAGACCGAGGTCAGCGCGCGCTTGAGCCAGCGCGACGAGGGGTGGAAGCCGCGCTGCTGCAGCTCTTCGGAGAAGCTGGTCAACCGGGTCAATGGCTGCTCCAGCTTCGGCGCGATGTAGTTGCCCGAGCCGCGCTTGCGCACCACCAGGCCCTGGCCGACCAACTGGTCGATGGCCTTGCGCGCGGTGACGCGCGACAGCCCCAACGACTCGCTGAGCATGCGCTCGGACGGCAGCGCCTCGTCGGCCTGGTAGCGCCCGGCGCGGATCGCCTGGGCGATCTTCTGCGCCAGCTGCACGTACAGCGGAACGGTGGTCCGCTCGTCGGGATTCAGGTCGAAGGGCAAGGCCATCACGGGGTAGCCCCCGCAAGCTGGCGGCGCAGCAGGTGCAGGGCGCCGTCCGCGGCGTCGCCGGCGGGCTCGCGGCAGCGGGCGCGCAGGGCGGCGGGCAGGCGGGCCTGCAGGCGCTTGGCCACGCTGCCGCTGCAGACGATGGGCAGCGCGCCGGACGGGTCCAGCGCCTGGGCCAGCTCGGCCAGGGCCTGCACCGCCCGGTCCAGCAAGGCCGCGGCGCGCGGGTCGGCGGCCTCGTGCTCGAAGACCAGGGGTGCCAGCGTCGCGAAGCGGGTCTGGTTGGCCCGGGCGCACCAGGCGAACATGGCCTCGGGCGTGCGGCCCGTGACCTGGCAGACCGCGTCGGCCAGCGGGCCGGGGGCCGCGCGGCCGTCGATGGTGTGCTGGGCCAGGCGCACGGCTTCCAGCCCCAGCCAGCCACCGCTGCCCTCGTCGCCGAAGGGGAAACCCCAGCCGCCGGCGATGCGGCGTGAGCCGTCGGCGAACCAGCCTTCCGCAACGCTGCCGGTGCCGGCGATCAGCACCAGGCCGGGCTGGCCGTCGTGCGCGCCGACCAGGGCGGTGAAGCTGTCGGTGTCCAGCACCAGCGGCGCGAAGCCGGGGTTGGTCTCGGCGAACTCGGCCGCCTGCGCGGGGTCGTTGACGCCGGCCAGGCCCGCACCCAGCGCGCAGGCGGATCGCGGTGCTGGCACCAGGCCTGCCTGGGCAAACGCCGCGTCGACGGCGACGCCGATCTGCTGCCAGGCGGCGGCCACGCCGTGGGACAGGCTGGACGGGCCGGCTTGCCCCCAGCCGAGCGGTCGGCCGTCGGCACCGCAAAGCCGGGCGCGGGTGCCGGTGCCGCCGCCGTCGACGCCGATGAGATAGCTCGCAGTCACGTGGGTGGGTGCGGGTGAATTGGTCTGATACCAGTATAGTACCAGAGGAGCAGCCGGTCAACGCAGTACGCCGTAAGTGCTCGCAACATTGGCCGCCTCAGCGGGAATCCTGGTTTGGCTCAGTAGTAATACCAATTAAAGACCATATGAACCAGCCTGCGGGCCACCGGCCGGCGGTTCAGGTGCGCCAGATGCGCGGCGCTTCGCCCGGCAGGCCCCAACCCAACGGCCGCCAGTGCGCGCGGATGTCGCGCCACAGCGCGAAGACCGGCTCGACGCGGTCGGCCAATGCGCGGCAGACGACCAAACGGGCGTCGGGCGAGGTGGCGCCGGCACGCGCGGCGAGCGCGGGGTGCTCGGCCATCGTGGCGCGTGCCGCGTCGAGCAGGGCCTCGCGCTGCGCCGGTGGCAGCGGCTTGCCGCTGGCCCACCACAGCGTGGCCAGCACCGGTTGGCCGGCCAGGCCCAGCGGCGAATCGAGCAAGCGGCCGTCCCGCCCGTCCAGCCGGCCGCGTTCGAGCCAGACGCCGGGCCAGGCCAGGTGCTGCTGGAAGTGGCCGTGGTCGAAGGGCTCGCCGGCCGCGGGCAGGCCGAGTGCCAGCATGTCCCAGCCCAGCATCTGGGCGCCCGGGGCCAGCTCGAACGACAGCTGGTTCTCGGCCCGGCAGCCGCGGTAAGCGATGGTTTCCAGTGGCAGCCATTCCAGGCGGGCCCCTTCGGCCAGTCGAGTGTGCACCTGCTGCGCCGCGACCGGCCCGGCGCTGCGGTAGAAGCGGGTCGCGCCGGGCGTGGTGACCAGCGCATGGCTGCCTTCGGCCAGCTGCAGTTGCACGTCGAGCCGGTCGCCGCCGACGATGCCGCCGGGGGGGTGCACGAGCACGTGGTGGCAGATGGCTGGCCCTTCGGGGTACAGCCGCTGCAGCACCCGCAGCGGGCCCACATGGCGGTCATGGGCGAGGGTGCGTTCGCCGTCGCGGCGGTAGGCGATTTCCAGCCGGGCCTGCCAGCCCGCCGACGCCGCCACGGCGGCCTCAGTCATCCAGCGGCATCGGCAGGGTCTCGACCGCGCGCTGCACCCACTGGCCGCGCGCCATGGTGGTGGCCAGGCCTTCGAGCCGCATGCGTCCCAGCACCCGGCGGCTGGCGCAGAAGGCCAGGCCGGTGGAATTGCCAAAGGCGAAGAAGTGGCCGTTGTCGCTGCGCCAGTTCAGCCGCAGCGTGGCCCACTGGCCCTGGCGCTGCACGCGGCAGATGTCGCCCACGGCCAGGCTGTCGAGCCAGGCCTCGCAGTCGCGCAGCGAGCGCTCGTCCGGGTTGTGCGCGTCCAGCGCGATCGGCACCGTGGCCAGCTCGTCGTGGCTGGGCCAGTGGTCGGCTTCGTTGTTTGCCTCGGCGGCGACGATGGCGTCGAACGCGTCCACTGCGCTGTCGGGCGCGTCGCTCAGGGTCGACTCGATGTCGGTGTCCGCCGCTTCGCTCGGCCGCGGCCAGGTCGACAGCGCCGCGACCAGGTCCAGCACGTGCTGCCGGGCGTGGCTGGCGGGCAGGTGGCCGGTGGCGGCGAGGCCGTCCTCCGCGTCCATGCGCAGGCAGTCCAACTCGGCACGCGACACGGGCGCGCGGAGCCCCGTGCCGCCCGCCTTGGCCAGCGCCTCGACCGTGCCCAGCACCTTTTGCGTGGCGGGCGAATCTTCGCCATGCTCGACCAGGCTGTGCAGCACCACGCCCAGCCAGGGCCCGAGCAGGAACTGGCGGATCGCCGGCAGCACCTGGGCATCGCGCAGGCGCGAGGCCATCTGTGCCCGCACCACCGGTTCGAGCTCGCGGCGGCGCTCTTCGGCCGCCAGAGCCGGCTCGCTGAACAGGACCGGCGCCGGTGCCATCACGGGGCCGGTCGGGCCGAGTGGCATCGGCGCAGTGGCAGCGTCGGCGTCGGCCTCCATCGGCCGCGTGTTGCCGGCCACGCCCATGGCCTCGACCTCGGCCGCCGCCAAGGCCTGGGCATAGCGCTCCACCGGCATCGGCTGGGCGGCCTGTTCCAGCGCAGCGACGATGGGCTCCAGGCGCAGGTGCAGGGGCAGCTGGAAGCCGCCCGGCGACGGCGCGGTGTCGAGCTGGCCGAGGGCGGCCAGGCGGTCGACCAGGCGCCACAACGGGTTGTCCATCGACTCGAGCAGGCGGCCGTCGGCCGCGATGCTGCGCGACACCGGGCCAGCCAGACGGGCCATCAGGGCCTGCATGCCGGGGCTCAGGCCGGCCTGGTCCGACACCTGGGCCAGCAGGGCGGGGATGCGGTCTTCGGCCACGGCCACGGCCTGGGCCGTCGCGCCGGCGCCAGGCTGGGGCACCGGATCGCGGCGGATGGTGTAGCGCGCCGGTTGCAGCCCCCAGTCGGCCAGCAACTCGGCATGGGCCTCGTAGACCCGGGCCAGGCCCTGCGACAAGGGTTCGGCCACGGTGCGCAGCACCGCCAGGCGCACCGGGGGCTCGATCGGCTCGTCGTGCAGCGCGCCGCACAGCGCGCCGACCACGCGTGCCGGCGACAGTGGCAGCACCTCGTCCCGCGCGGCGCCGGGAGCCGGCGGCGCACTGGCCAGGCGGCTGCGCAGGTCGCGCAGCGACCACTCGGCCGCCGACTCAATGGCCTGCACCAGGCGGGTGGACTCGATGTCCTCGTCGACATCGTCGTCGGACATCAGGCTCAGGCCGGTGGGCACGCCGAAGCCGCTGGCCACGAAGGGGTTGGCGGGCTGGGTCGACGGGGCCACGGTGCCGGCCGGCTGGGCCAGGTGCGCCACCCAGCTGCGGGCCAGGCCCGCCAGCACCTGCCGCGCCTGGCGCTGCGCGGGCGCCACGAAGCTGTGGCCACCCGGCGGCGGCGAGCCGGCCTCGCGGCAGATGCGTTCCAGCGCGGTCGCGGCGTCGGCCGCGCATTGCGCCAGGTAGCGGTCGAACAGCGTGGCGAAGGAGGAGGTGGCAGGGCTCATCGTTGGGCAGGGCAGCGCTGGCGCGAGGTTAACCCCTGCCGCTGGTCCGCATTGTCACGGGCGGTCTTTTGCCCGTGTGTTTCGCCGGGTGCACCGTGCCGCTCCGCAGCGTGCCGCAGATCACGCCCGGCCCGGGCCGGGCAGGATGGCGCGTTCGCGGGCGCTGGGCAGCAGGCTGCCGTTCCAGACGGCGTCCGGGTCGACGCGGCCGGGCGTGCCGTAGGCGTCGGCCACCTGGCTGGCCATCAGCGCGAGCCGCGGTGCGCTGACGTTGCCGAAGCCCTCGCGACGCGCGTCCGGTGTGTCCAGCACGGCCTGCACGGCCATGCGCAGCCGGCGCTCTTCCAATGCCTGGTCGACCGAGGGGTCGCGCGCCTTGACCAGGGCCGCCGCCGCCTGCGGGTGCGCCAGCACCTCGCGCGTGCCGCGGGTGAAGGCGCGCAGGAAACCGCGCACCGCGTCCGGCCGCTGGCGGACCAGGTCGGCGCTGGCCACGATCACGTTGCCGTAGAGCTTGACGCCATGGTCCGGGTAGGCCAGGACCACCAGGTCCTCGGCGCGGGCTCCCGCGGCCAGCAGGTTGAGCTGAGAAGTGAAGGCGAAGCCGGTGATCGCATCGACCTCGCCGCGCAGCAGCATGGCTTCGCGCTGGGCCGGGTCCATCGACACCCATTGCACCGGGCCGATGCCGTTGGCCTTCTGGAAAATCGGGAATGCGCGTCGGCCGGCGTCGAAGACCGGGGCGCCGAGCCGGCGGCCGGCCAGATCGGCCGGAGTGCGAATGCCCGAGCGGCGCAGCGCGATCACGGCCGACGGCGTGTTGTTGTAGACCACCATCACGGCCACCGGCAGGTTGGGTGCGCCGGGGTTGTTGGCGTGGAACTCCATCACCGCCGACAGGTCCGCGAAGGCCATCTCGCACTGGCCGCTGACCACACGGCTCACCGCGTTGCCCGAGCCGCTGCCGTCGTCCACCGTGACGGCCAACTTCTCGTCGCGGAAGTAGCCCTTGGCCGCTGGCCACAGGAACAGGGCAGACGGGCCTTCGACGCGCCAGTCGAGACGAAAGCGGATCGGCAACTCGTCGGCCCGCGCCGGCCCCGCCCACCAGGGGGCCGTGGCAAGGCCAGCCAGCACATGGCGGCGGTGCAGGCCCGCTCGGGGCAAAGGCAATGGCGGCATCGGTGGCAGAGGATATGTCAACCCGACGAGAGCAACTCGTGCAGGGTGCGCGCCACCACCCGCGTGGCGCCTTGCAGGTCGGCCAGCGCCAGGTGCTCGTCAGCGCGCTTGGCATTGCTTTCGAGCACCGTGTGGGGGCCGGCGCCGTAGATCACGGCCGGCACGCCGGCGGCGCCGTACAGGCGCACGTCGGTGTACAGCGGCGTGCCCACCCGTGGCACCGGCTCGCCGAACACCGCCTCGGCGTGGCGCTGCACGGCGTCGGCCAGGCGCTCGCGCCCGGCCAGCGGCTGCAGCGCGTGCGCCAGCAGCAGTCGGCGGAACTCGACCCGCACCCCCACGCCAGGCGCCACGGCCTGCTGGATGAGCGCGTGCAGCTCGGCCTCGACGGCGGCCGGATCCTCTTCGGGGATCATGCGGCGGTCCAGCTTCAGCACCACCTTGCCGGGCACGACATTGGTGTTGCTGCCGCCCTCGATGCGGCCCACATTCAGGTAGGGGTGGGTGATGCCCGGCACCTGGGAACGGCGCTGGCGCAGCACGGCGTTGTGCGCATACAGCGCCGTCAGCAGGTGGTTGGCGGCCTGCAGCGCGTCCACGCCGGTGTCGGGGTAGGCGGCGTGCGAGGCCAGGCCGTGCAGCGTGACCTCCATCTGCAGGCAGCCGTTGTGGGCGGTGACCACCTGGTGGCTGAAGCCGGCCGCGATCAGCAGGTCGGGCTTCGTCAGGCCCTGGCGCAGCAGCCAGCCCGGGCCCAGCTCGCCGCCGAATTCCTCGTCGTAGGTGAAGTGCAGCTCGACCGCCCCCCGCACCGGTGGTGCCACCGCGGCCAAGGCGCGCAGCGCGAAGGTGTAGGTCGCGAAGTCGCTCTTGCTGACCGCGGCGGCGCGGCCGTAGAGCCGGCCGTCGACCACCTCGCCGCCGTAGGGGTCGTGCGTCCAGCCCTCGCCCGGGGGCACCACGTCGCCATGGGCGTTCAGCGCGATCGTCGGGCCACCGGGGCCGAAGCGGTGGCGCACGACCAGGTTGGTGATCGAGACCATGCCCTGGGCCTGCACTTCTTCGGCGGGCACCGGATGGCGCTCGGCGGCGAGCCCCATGCCTGCCAGCAACTGGGCTGTGACCTCCGCATGCGGCGCGTTGTCGCCCGGCGGCGTGTCGGTGGGCACGCGCACCAGGGCCTGCAGGAAGCGCACCTCGTCGTCGAAGTGCGTGGCGATCCAGTCGTCCAGGGCGGTGTGCGCGGGGTTCATCCGAGTTGCTCCAGCAGGTGCCGGAAAGCGTCGACCGCGAGCTGCGCGTCGTCGTCGGTCACGCTTTCGAGCGGGTTGTGGCTGATGCCGGCGTTGCCGCCACGCACGAAGAGCATGGCCTGCGGCATACGCTCGTGCAGCTTCATCGCGTCGTGGCCGGCGCCACTGGGCAGGCGGTGCAGCGGCAGGCCCAAAGCGGTGACCGCCGCCGCCCAGCGCGCCTGCCAGTCGGGGTGGCTGGGGGCGGCCGATGCACGCAGCGATTCGTCCAGCGCGAAGCGCACGCCACGCCGCTCGCCAATGCGCGCGGCGGCGGCCTGCACCTCGTCGACCAGCGCGTCGCGGTCGGCGTCGGTGGGCGCGCGCAGGTCCAGGCTGAACTGGCAGCGTCCGGGCACGACATTGACCGAGCTGTCGGGCACTTGCAGGATGCCGACCGTGCCCACGGTGCCCGGCCGCGCCACTGCCGCCTGCTCGACAGCCAGGGCCAGCTCGGCCACGGCCAGCGCGGCGTCCTGCCGCTGGCCCATCGGCGTGGTGCCGGCATGGCAGGCGGTGCCGGTGGCCTGGCCCAGGAAGCGGCGGCTGCCGTTGATCGAGGTGACGATGCCCAGCGGCTGGTCCAGCGTCTGCAGCACCGGGCCCTGCTCGATGTGCACCTCGACGAAGCCCAGGTAGCGGGCCGGGTCGCGCCGTTCGGCGCGGATGGCGTCCAGCCTGGCGGGCAGGCCGGCGGCGCACATCGCGTCGCGCATGGCCACGCCGTCGGCGTCCACCTGGTCCAGCCAGGCCGGGTCGAAGCCGCCGGTCAAGGCGCTGGAGCCGAGGAAGGTGGCTGCGTAGCGCTGGCCTTCCTCTTCCGCGAAGCCGACCACCTCGACGCCGTGGTGCAGCCGCCGACCGGCGCGGTGCAGCTCGCGCACGGCGATCAGCGGCACGAAGATGCCCAGCCGCCCGTCGTAGCGGCCGGCATTGCGAACGGTGTCGAAGTGCGAGCCTGTCAGCAAACGAGGCGCCGTCGGCTCGCTGCCGCGGTAGACGCCGACGACATTGCCCACCGCGTCGATGCGCGCCTCGTCGAAGCCGCATTCGCGCATCCAGCGCAGCAGCTGGGCCTGGCAGGCCTGGTGCGCGTCGGTGAGGTAGGTCACGGTCAACACGCCGTCGGCCGCGTCGCTGTGCGCCGCCAGCAGCTCGGCGCAATCCCAGGCCTGGCGGCCTTGGAGTGGCACGGCGCCGAACTTGTCGTTCAGGCGGATCTCGGCGATGCGGTGGATCTGGCGCAGGCACTCGGCGCGCTCGAAGGCGGGCGGGTTCTCCAGCCGGCGGGCGAAGGTGGCGATGATCTCGCGCCGCGTCAGGCCCAGGCTGCGCGGCCCGCGCACCGCGAGGATGAAGGGGAAACCGAACTTGGCGTTGTAGGCGGCGTTCAGCCGCTGCAGCGTGGCGAATTCTTCGGGGCTGCAGTCGGCGAGGCCGGCGCGGCCTTGCTCGCCGGCGGATTCGGCGGTCAGCGCCTTCGCCACCATCGCCCTGCCGGCCAGCTCGGGGTGGGCGCGGATCAGCGCCAGCTGCGCGTCGACGGGCGCCTCGCGCACGGCACTGGCCAGCGCGTGCTTCAGCCCGGCCAGGCTGGAGAACGGCCGCCGTGCCCACGCCGCCTCGGCCACCCAGGGCGAATGCTCGTAGACGCCGTCCAGCAGCGCGGCCAGCGCGCCGGGCGTGGCGGCGGCGTTCAGCGTCTGCAGGGTCAGCATGGCCGTGCTCATTCCCAGACAAAGGCGGTCGCCGGGTCGAACGGGTGCTCGGCCTTCCAGTGGCGGGCGATGTCGACGCGCCGCGTCACCCACACCCGGTCGTGCCGCTCGACATGGTCCAGGAAGCGCTGCAACGCGCGCATGCGCCCCGGCCGGCCGAGCAAGCGGCAATGCATGCCGACGCTCATCATCGCCGGCCGCTCGTCGCCCTCGGCGTACATCACGTCGAAGGCGTCGCGAAGGTACTGGAAGAACTCGTCGCCGTGGCTGAAGCCCTGGGGCAGGGCGAAGCGCATGTCGTTGCAGTCCAGCGTGTAGGGCACGACCAGGTGCGGCGCGAGGGTGCCGTCGCTCTTGGCCACCTGCAGCCAGAAAGGCAGATCGTCGCCGTAGTGGTCGCTGTCGTACTCGAAGCCGCCGTGGTCGACGACCAGGCGCCGGGTGTTGGGGCTGTCGCGGCCGGTGTACCAGCCGAGCGGCCGCTCTCCGATCAGCCGCTCGATGATCGCCATGCCGCGCTCCAGGTGCTGGCGCTCGATCTCGGGCTCGACGGCCTGGTAGTGGATCCAGCGCCAGCCATGGCAGGCGATCTCGTGGCCCAGCTCGACGAAGGCGGCGGTGACCTCGGGGCAGCGCTCCAGCGCCATGGCCACGCCGAACACGGTGAGCGGCAAGCCGCGCCGCTCGAACTCGCGCAGCAGCCGCCACACGCCCACGCGCGAGCCGTACTCGTAGACGCTCTCCATGCTGAGGTGGCGCGCCGGGTAGCTGGCCGGGCTGGCCATCTCGGACAGGAACTGCTCGCTGCCGGCGTCGCCGTGCAGCACCGAGTTCTCGCCGCCTTCCTCGTAGTTCAGCACGAACTGCAGCGCCACGCGGGCCTGGCCGGGCCAGCGGGCAGGGGGCGGGTGGCGGCCGTGGCCGCGCAGGTCTCGCGGGTAGCGCATGCCGCATGTATACACTGGCCCGCACACCGACGCATACCGATGCACACGACGCCATGGGCCAACTCACCACCCACGTGCTCGACACCATGCACGGCCGCCCCGCCGCCGGCATGACCGTGAGCCTGTGGCGCGATGGCGAAGCCGCCCCGCTGCGCGAGCTGACGCTGAACCACGACGGCCGAGCCGACGGCCCGCTGTTGGTTGGCGACGGGCTGCGGCCCGGGCGCTACCGCTTGCGCTTCGGCGTGGCAGCCTATTTCCGCGCCCAGGGCGTGGCGCTGCCTGAGCCGCCTTTCCTCGACGAGGTGGTGCTGGACTTCGGCATCGCCGATGCCGACGCCCATTACCACGTGCCGTTGCTGGCCAGCCCCTGGGCCTATTCCACCTACCGGGGCAGCTGAGCGGCATGAGCGGCTACTGGCTGGACTGGGCCAACCTGCTGCTGCGCTGGGCCCATGTGGTCACCGCCATCGCCTGGGTCGGCTCGTCCTTCTACTTCGTCTTCCTCGACGCCAGCCTGAACCCACCGGCCGATCCCGACGACGCAGAGCGTGGCGTGTCGGGCGAGCTGTGGGCCGTGCACGGCGGCGGCTTCTACCACCCGCAGAAATACCCGCTCGGCCCACCCACGCTGCCGCCCCACCTGCATTGGTTCTACTGGGAAAGCTACAGCGCCTGGCTGACCGGCTTCGGCCTGTTCACCGTGCTGTACCTGTTCAACGCCGGCGCCTTCCTGATCGACAAGAGCCTGGTGGACTGGGCGCCGGGCACGGCGGTGGCCGTGGCGCTGGGTTTCCTGGCCGTCTTCTGGCTGGCCTACGACGGCCTGTGCCGCGCCTTCGGCCAGCGGCCCGGCGGCGACCGCATCGTCGCCATCGGTGTCGTGGGGCTGGTCGGCCTCACCGCCTGGCTGGCCTGCCAGTGGTTCGCCGGGCGCGCCGCTTTCCTGCTCACCGGCGCGGCCATCGCCACGGCCATGAGCGCCAACGTGTTCTTCTGGATCATTCCAGGCCAGCGCACCGTGGTGGCGCAGCTGCGCGCGGGCCAGCCGGTGGACCCGGTGCACGGCCAGCGTGGCAAGCAGCGCAGCGTGCACAACACCTACCTGACGCTGCCGGTGCTGGTGGCCATGCTGTCCAACCACTACGGCTGGCTGGTGCAGGCGCGGCACAACTGGCTGGTGCTGCTGGCGCTGATGACGGCCGGCGCACTGGTGCGGCATTTCTTCGTGGCCCGGCATGCCGCCAAACGCCTGGGCAAGGTGCCGCCCTGGGGCGCGGCGCTGGCGGGCGTCTTGCTGCTGCTGGCCCTGGCCTGGGCCCTGATGCCGGCGCGCCTGGCGAAGGACGCTGCAGCCGCGCCGCCGCGCTTCGAGCAGGTGCAGGCCGTGGTCCGGCAGCGCTGCGTGGCCTGCCACAACGCCGACGTGCAGAACAAGGGCGTCGCCCTGCACACCGAGGCGCTGCTGCGTCAGCACGCCCAGGCCGTCTACCAGCAAGCCGTGCTGCTGAAGGCGATGCCGCTGAACAACGCCACGCAGATCACCGAAGACGAGCGCGCGCTGATCCGGCGCTGGTTCGAGGCCGGGCAGCCGTGAGCAAGCGGCTCTAGGGCCGCGAACGCGCGCGGCCGTCACCTGCAGCAGGGTGGCGACCAACTCGTGCAGCTCGATCGGCTTGGCCACGTGGGCGACCATGCCGCTGGCCAGGCAGCGCGCCCGTTCCTCGGGCAGGGCGTGGGCCGTCTGGCCGACCACGGGCAGGCCCGGCGCCATGGCAACGATGCGCCGCGTGGCCTCGAAGCCGTCCATCACCGGCATCTGCACATCCATCAGCACGGCGTCGAAATCGCCCCGGTGCGCACCCGCTCGACCGCCTCGGCGCCATCACCGGCCAGCACCACACGGGCGCCGGCGCGGGTGAGCAACTGTTCGATCACGAGCTGGTTGACGGCGTTGTCCTCGGCCACCAGCAGGCGCAACCCCGCCAGCGGCGGGGTGCTGCCGGCCCAGCCCGTGGCGGGCGGCTCGCCGCGGGGGTGTCCGCGGGCCGCCGGGCATACGCAGCTCGAACTCGCTGCCCCGGCCCAGGGCCGAGCGCACCACCAGCCGGCCGCCCATCAGCTCGGCCAGGCGGCGGCTGATGGCCAGGCCCAGGCCGGTGCCGCCGTAGCGGCGCGTGGTGGACGAGTCCGCCTCGCCTGGAAGGCGACGAAGAGCTGGGCTACCTGCTCGTCGCTCATGCCGATGCCGGTGTCGGTGACGCGCAGCACCAGGGCGTCGCCATCGCGGCCCACCCACACGCGGATCGTGCCGTGCGGCGTGAACTTGACCGCGTTGGACAGCAGGTTGGCCAGGATCTGCTGCAGCCGCAGCGGGTCGGCCAGGCAGGCGCCGGCCACGTCGGTGGACCGCTGCAGCGTGACGGCCAGGCCCTTGGCTTCGGCGCCGTGCCGCACCAGGTCCACTGCCGCCTCGGCCAGGGCCGCCGGGTCGACCGGGATAGACTCGATGTCCAGGCGCTGGGCCTCGATCTTGGAGTAGTCCAGCACGTCGTTGATCACGCCCAGCAGCAGGCGGCCGGCTCGAGGATGCGCTGGTAGCCGGCCTGCGCCGGCTCGCTGGTGGTCTGGTCGAAGCCGATCTGCGCAAAGCCGAGGATGCCGTTCAGCGGCGTGCGGATCTCGTGGCTCATGGTGGCCAGGAACTCGCTGCGCTGGCCGGCCACACTCGCTCGGCTTCGAGCCAGGCCGCCTCGCGGGCCTGCTCAGCGCACGCCGGTCCGAAATGTTGCGCACCACGGCCACCTACGCCGTCGCGCGTGGGCAGGAAGCGGGCTTCGAAGGCGCGCTCCGCGCGCATCGGCAGCGTGAACTCGACCGCGCACATCGGCACGCCGGCGGCCACCTCGGCCAGGGCGTGGCTCACCTGGCGGCCTGCATCGCCGGGCAGCGTGTCCTGGGCGCGCCGGCCCAGGAACTCGGACGGCGGCACGAACAGGTCTTCCAGCCGGCTGGCGCGGAAGTCCAGCACGGTGCCGTCGGCGGCCATGCGGAAGTACAGGTCGGGCAGGGCCTGGAAGATCGAGTTCAGCTCGGCGGTGCGGCGCGACACCTCCTGCTCCAGCCCTGGGCCTGGCGCGCCAGCAGCCGGTTGGTACACGTTGCGCGGTCACGTCGACGTAGCTCGCCACCAGGCAGTCCTCGTCGCCGATGCTCACTCTCACGGCCGAGAAGATCATTTCCGCGCCGCGCCGTCGCCGCGCCGGAACGTGGCCTCGAAGCCCGCCACGTGCCCCTGCTCGCGCAACTGTCGGCGCGCCTGCTCGCGCGCCAGGTTGTCGCACCACAGGCCGAACTCCAGGCCGTTGCGGCCCAGCACCTGCTCGGCGCGGGTAGCCCAGCGTCTCGCACCAGGCACGGTTGACGTGCAGAAAGCGCCCGTCGTCCATCAGGCCCAGGGCCATGCCCACCGGGCTGGTCTCGAACATCGCCGCGCAGCGGGCCTCGCTCTCGCGCAAGGCCTGCATGGCTTGCTCGCGCGTGGCCTCGGCCTCGGTGGCGGCCCAGGCCAGCCCGAGCTGCTCGGCCAGTCGGGCGAGCAGGGCCACCTGCTCGTCGTCGAAGAAATCGACCTGGCGCGAGTAGACCATCAGCACCGCGCGCGTCTGGCCGACGACCTTGATCGGGAAGCTGCTCGACGCCGCCAGGCCGTAGCGTCCGGCCAGGTCGCGCCAGGGTGCCAGGATGGGGTGGACGGCGAAATCGCGCGCCACCTGGGGCTGGCCATCGCGGCAGGCGCGCCCGCCCGGCCCGTGGCCGCGGGGCACGTCGTCGATCGACAGGCGGCATTCGTAGGCGTAGGCCGCCGCGTCGCCGGCCACGGCCACCGGCCGCAACTCGCGCAAGGCCAGGTCGGGCTCGGCGATCCAGGCCAGCGGCAGGCCGCCGTCGTCGACCACGACCACGGCAGACCTGTTCGAACAGCCGCTCCCGCGGCGGCCGTGCCGCGATCAGGCTGTTGACCTCGGTCAGCACCTTGTAGAGCCGGTTCACGCGGCGCATCTGCCGGTCCGCGGCGCGCTGGGCGGTCACGTCGCGCGCGAAGCCCAGCACGCCCACGGCCCGGCCCGCGGCGTCGTTCAGGCGGATCTTGTAGGTCTCGTGCTCGCGGCGATGGCCCGAGGCGTCGACGATCGACTCGTGGATGCGCAGCGCCTGGTCGGACGCCAGCGCGGTCAGGTCCTGCTGGCGGTAGCGCTCGGCGCGCTCGATCGGCGCGATGTCGGCGTCCACGTGCCCCACGATCTGCTCGACCGCATGTCCGGTCAGTTGCGCCAGCGCCGGGTTGCAGAACAGGTAGACCCCGTCCATGTCCTTGAGCCAGACCGGTCGGGCGAGTGGCCACCAGGGTCTGCAGCCGCTGCCGCTCTTCGAGCAGCTCGCGCATGCGGCGAGACCCGGTGCGGCGCATCGTGAAGCCCCACAGCAACACGGCCGTGACAGCCGCCACACCCGCCACCAGGGCGATCTGGGCCCCGCTGAGCCCCGAACTCGCCGACCGGCTGGCTGGCGGTGCCGCCGCAGCGAGCCGGCCACGCCAACGCCGCCAGCCACCAGGGCAGGCCCCGCCCCAGCCGTACAGCCCGCCGGGCGGCATGGCGGACGACCCGCAGGGCCCCCAGCACGACAGCCATCGGGCGATTACAGCATGTGGCTTCCGCGGGCGACAAGCCGTCCGGCCCGGTGCGGAGACGGCCACGGGGGCGCTTGATCTGGCGCAACCCTCATTTATCGCGGCTGATTGACATTGGCTGCCATCAGCCGGCTTGAACTCCGACGATGAACCCCTCCCCGACCATGTTGAAGCCATGTTGGCCACCTTGCCCGAAAGGGCGCCGTTGACCCGCCTGCGTGCCTCGGCGCGACCCGCCACCACCGCCCCCACCGGTGGACGGGCCCGCCGGCATGCGCGCCCTGCTGCCCGACGCGGGCCTGGACCGAGCTGTTCGGCGCCGGCCCCGTGTCCGCCACCGAGGCCCAGGCCTTGAACGAGATCGGCCAGGTGCGCCGCGTGAGCACCGGCATGGCGGTGTTCGCCCAGGGCGAACGTGCCCGCGGCCTGGTGCTGGTGCGCGATGGCGACGTGGCGCTGGGCTCGCGCGACGCCGACGGCGCCTTCCGCATCGAGCGCCACCTGCACGGCCCGGCCTGGCTGGACGCCAGCGCCGGCTGGCTGGCCGAGCCGCACGCGCTGGACGCCCGCGCGATGACGCTGGCCACCATCGTCGAGTTGCCGCGCGAGGCCCTGTGGCCGGTGCTCGAGCACCAGCCGGCACTGGCGCGGCGCATGATCATGTCGCTGGCCCGCGAGGCCCGCGCGCTGGCGGTGAACACCCACGCGCTGATGCACAAGGACGCACCGGCCCGCCTGGCCACCTGGCTGCAGGCGCATTGCCTGGCCATCGACGGCGCCCCCGGCCGCGGGGTGGTGCAACTGCCCATGCGCAAGCGCGACATCGCGTCGCAACTGGCCATCACGCCCGAGACCTTGTCGCGCCTGATGCGCAGTTTCTCGAGCCAGGGCGTGATCTCGGTGGCCGGCTACACCGTGCACGTGCTGGACCGGCCGGCCCTGATGCGCTTGGCGGGCGACTGAAGTTCCCGCCCTCCGCCGGGCCGGCGCGCACGGGCTCCGAACGGCCGTGCACCCTCCGGCGCCGCCGGGTGCTCCGCGCGGCCAGCGCACGGCCCGAAGCGGCCGCGCCGGAGGGGTGGCGGGCGCGCCGCCGGGGCCCTTTCAGACCGTGAACATCTTGACCGCCACCGCGCCCAGCACGATCGCGATCGCATAGCGGATGAAGGTCAGCGGCGCGCGCGTGCTGATCAGCGAGCCGATCAGCACGCCGGGGATCGAGCCCAGCAGCAGGTTGCCCAGCAAGGCGTAGTCGGTGTGCCCCAGCGACAGGTGGCCCAGGCCGGCGATCAGCGCCAGCGGGATCGCGTGCGCCAGGTCGGTGCCCACCAGCTTGCTGGCGTTCAGCCGCATCGGGTACAGGTAGACCAGCATCACGGTGCCCAGCGCACCGGCGCCGATCGAGGTGAGCGTGACCAGCACGCCCAGCACCACGCCGGCGGCGACCGTGGCGGCCGGTTGCAGGCCTTTGAAGTAGCTGGCGTCGGTGACCCGCAGGCTCTTGCCCACGCGAGACAGCCAGTCCTTCAGCAGCATGCCCAGCGCCGTGATGACCAGGGCGACGGCCACCGCGGTGATGATGAAGCCGCTCTTGACCTGGTGGGTGTCGTTCATGTGCATCCAGGCCAGCGTGAGCGCGGCCGCCGGCAGGCTGCCCATGGCCAGGCGGCGCACGATGCCCCAATCGACGGTGCCGTGGTTCTGGTGCACCGCCACGCCGAACATCTTGGTGATCGACGCGTAGAGCAGGTCGGTGCCCACCGCCGTCGTCGGCGAGATGCCGAACATCAGCACCAGGATCGGCGTCATCAGCGCCCCGCCGCCCACGCCGGTGATCCCGACAATGGTGCCGACCAGGACACCGGCCACCACCCGCAAACCATCAATTTCCACGATGAACCCCGCTGCAGATGCGCTGAGCGGGTCGCGTTACTTGTCGCGGTTTTACCCTCATGCGTCGGGCGAGATTGTGCAGGTTTGGTTATGAGAAAAACGTTTAAGAAAGCACGGTAAGGGCATAAGGCGAGACAGGCGCCGGTGGCGCCACGGACAGCAGCTGTGCCGCCACGGCCACGGCGATCACCCCGGGTTGCTTGCCGCCCACACCGGGCAGGCCGATCGGACACACGATGCGCGCCCGCAGGGCCGCGTCCACGCCGCGTTCGGCCAGGCGGTGCTCGAAACGGGCCCGCTTGGTGGCCGAGCCGATGACGCCCAGCCAGCCGAAGTCGCCCCGCTGCAGCACGGCCTCGGTGATGGCCAGGTCCAATGCATGGCTGTGGGTGAGCACGAGGTAGAAGTCGCCGGGCCGACCCTGGGCGACTTCGGCTTCCACCGGCTCGACACACACCCGCTCGACGTGGGCCGGCAACGGCCCCGCCGGAAATTCGCTCTCGCGCTCGTCGACCCAGGCGACTTCACAGGGCACGTTGGCCAGCACCTGCACCAGGGCGCGGCCGACGTGGCCGGCGCCGAACAGGTGCAGGCGAAAGCGCGGTGCGGCCACGGGCCACTCGGCGACGAGCCCGTCGGTGAGGGGCGACAGGCGCAGCGTCAGGGCGCCGCCGCAGCACTGGCCCAGGCTCGGGCCGAGCGCGATGCGCCAATCCAGCACCGACCGCTCGCCCGCCGCCAGGCGCTCGCGAGCCGTCGCGATGGCCTGCCATTCCAGGTGCCCGCCGCCGACGCTGCCGGCCACCTCGTCGTCACCGACCAGCATGCGGGTGCCCGCCTCGCGCGGCACCGAGCCGTGCGCCTCGACGACCTCGACGACCATGGCCGGCATGCCGCGCGCCAGCCACGCCGCAGCGATTGCGCGGTCCGGGTCCTGCATCGCGCTCAAGCGCCGGTGCGCGCGGCCGTGACCGCACGCAGCAGCGCCTCGGGCGTGGCGGGCGCGGACAAGGGCGGCTGGCAGCCCGGTGCGCCGCAGGCCGCCACCGCGTCGCGCAGGGCCAGGAAGACCGAGAACGCCAGCAGCAGCGGCGGCTCGCCCACCGCCTTGCTGCGGTGGATGCTGTCCTCGGTGTTCTGCCCCGCGTACAGCCGCGTGGTGAAGGCCTCGGGCATGTCGTTCGCGGTGGGGATCTTGTAGGTGGACGGCGCATGGGTCAGCAGGGCGCCGGTCTGCGGGTGCCAGACCAGTTCTTCACTGGTCAGCCAGCCCATGCCCTGCACGAAGCCACCCTCGATCTGGCCGATGTCGATGGCCGGGTTCAGCGATGTACCGACGTCGTGCAGCAGGTCGGCGCGCACCAGCTTCCACTCACCGGTCAGCGTGTCCAGCAGCACCTCGCTCACGGCGGCGCCATAGGCGAAGTAGTAGAACGGCCGGCCGGTCAGCGTGGCGCGGTCCCAGTGCAGGCCGGGCGTGGCGTAGAAGCCGTCGGACCACAGCTGCACCCGCGCCTGGTAGGCCTGCTGCACCAGCGCATCGAAGTCGACGGCCTCGCCGCCCGGGGCCACCACCTGGCCGCCCTCGAAGCGCAGGTCGTCCGCCGCGCAGCCCAGCGTCGCCGCGGCCAGCGTGGCCAGGCGGTCGCGGACCTTTCGCGCTGCGTCCTGCGCCGCCTTGCCGTTCAGGTCCGAGCCCGTGGACGCGGCGGTGGCCGAGGTGTTGGCGACCTTGCTGGTGTCGGTGGCCGTGCAGCGCACGCGGGCCAGCGGCAGGCCCAGCTCGTGCGCCACCACCTGCGCCACCTTGGTGTTCAGGCCCTGGCCCATCTCGGTGCCGCCGTGGTTCACCAGCACCGAGCCGTCCAGGTAGACATGCACCAGCGCGCCGGCCTGGTTGAAATGGTTGACGTTGAACGAGATGCCGAACTTCACCGGCGTCAGCGCCAGGCCCTTCTTCAACACCGGGCTGGTGGCGTTGAAGTCGGACACCGCCTCGCGCCGGGCGGCGTACGCGCTGCTGCCGACCAACTCGTCGACCAGCGGCGCGACGATGTTGTCCGTCACGGTCTGAAGGTAGGGTGTGACATGGCGCTCGGCCGTGCCGTACCAGTTGGCCCGCCGCACGGCCAGCGGATCCTGGCCCAGGTGGCGGGCGACCGAGTCGAGCACCACCTCGGTCACCAGCGCGCCCTGCGGCCCGCCGAAGCCGCGAAAGGCCGTGTTGCTCTGCGTGTTCGTGCGCGGCAAATAGCCGTTGATCGCCACCTCGGGCAGCCAGTAGGCGTTGTCCACGTGGCAGATCGCGCGCGTCATCACCGGCGGCGACAGGTCGGCCGAGTGGCCGGCCTGGCCCAGCAACGTGACCTCGTAGCCCAGCAACCGACCTTCGTCGTCGAAACCCACCGCCCAGTCGAACTCGAAGCCGTGCCGCCGGCCGGTGACCAGGAAGTCGTCGTCGCGGTCCAGCCGCACTTTGACCGGGCGGTTCAGCCGCCGCGCCGCCAGCGCGGCCACGCAGGCGAACAGGGCCGACTGCGACTCCTTGCCGCCGAAGCCGCCGCCCATGCGCCGGCACTCGACCAGCACCTGGTTGGCGGCCAGGCCCAGCGCATGCGCGACGACGGCCTGCATCTCGCTGGGGTGCTGGGTGGAGCAATGGACCTTGAGGCCGCCGTCGTCCTGCGGCAGGGCGTAGCTGATCTGGCCCTCGAGGTAGAACTGCTCCTGGCCGCCGAGCGAGAACTGGCCGGACAGCCGGTGCGGCGCCGCGTCGATCGCGCGCCGAACGCCGTCGGCCCCGTTGCCGGACAGGCTGCGCACCAGGTGCATAGCCGGCACCACGTAGGCCTGCTTGGCGTGGGCCTCGCGCAGGTCCAGCACGGCCGGCAGCGGCTCGACCTGCAGCACCTGCTTGGCCAGCGCGGCGGCGCGGCGCGCGGCCTCGCGGCTGTCGGCGATCACCGCGAACACCGGCTGGCCGAGGTAGCGCAACTCGCCGTCCGAAAGGATCGGGTCGTCATGGACGATGGGGCCGCAGTCGTTGCGGCCGGGGATGTCGGCGGCCGTCAGCACCGCCACCACGCCGGGCGCGCGGCGCAGCGCATCGAGGTCGATGCCGAGCAATCGGCCGTGCGCGACCGGCGACAGGCCGAGCGCGGCATGCAGCGTGCCGGCGAGCTCGGGCAGGTCGTCGACATAAGCGGCGCGGCCGGTGACGTGCAGTTCGGCGGACTCGTGCGGCAGCGCGGCGCCGACCACGGGGGTGGCGGCTGGGGGCGAGGTCATGTCCACGGTGCAGCAGCCTCAGGCGAACACGCGCAGGGCGCTGTCCGGCAAGGGATCGTGGGCCCGGGTGGACAGCCACAGCCGCTCCAGCAGCGCGGCGGCGGCCTGGCGACGGTAGGTGTCACTGGCGCGCAGGTCGCTCAAGGGGGCGAAATCCGTGGCCAGGGCCTGTTGCGCGGCGCGCAGCGTGGCCTCGGTCCAGGGCTGGCGGGTCATGGCTGCTTCGGCGCCAGCGGCGCGTCGCACCACCGCATCCATGCCGCCGAAGGTCAGCCTGGCCTCGGCCACGCGCTCACCGTCCAGCCGCAGCGCGAAACCCGCGCTGACGGCCGAGATGTCGCAGTCGAAGCGCTTGCTCAGCTTGTGGGCCTGCACCTGCCAGCCCGGTGCCGGCAGCGGCACCGACACCGCCTCGACGAACTCGCCCGGCGCGAGCGCGTTCTTCATGTAGCCGAGGTAGAAGTCCTGCAGCGGCAGCTCGCGCGTGGCCGCGCCCAGGCGCAGCGTCAGCGTCGCGCCCAGCGCGATCAGCACCGGCGCGGTGTCGCCGATCGGCGAGCCGTTGGCCAGGTTGCCCACCAGGGTGCCGGCGTGGCGCACGGGCGGGCCGGCGAAGCGGCGGTGCATTTCGCCCAGGCCCGGCCAGCGCTGCACCAGCGCGGCCCAGCCGTCTTCCAGCGTCACTGCGGCGCCGATGCGCAGCGCGCCGGCATGCGCTTCGATCGTGCGCAGCTCGGCCACGTCGCCCAGCCAGACCAGCGAGGGCAGGCTGCGCAGCTGCTTGTTCACCCACAGGCCGATGTCGGTGGCGCCGGCCAGCAGGGTTGCGCCGGGCTCGGCCTCGCGCGCCGCCGCCAGCGCCGCCAGCGTGCGCGGCGCCGCGAAGCCGGGGATGGCCGGGGCTGACTGGGCGCGGATCGCGCGCAGCTGCGCCGCCAGGCCGTCCAGCGGCAGGCGTGGGCCGGGCAGGGCGTTCATCGCCAAGCCGGCGTCCAGGATGGGCCGGTAACCGGTGCAGCGGCACAGGTTGCCGGCCAGCGTGTCGGCCAACTCGGCCCGCGTGGGCGCGGTGCCGGCCTCGGCATGGCGCTCGTGGCAGGCGGCCAGCGACATGGCGAAGCCCGGCGTGCAGAAGCCGCATTGCGAGCCGTGGTGTGCGACCAGCGCGCGCTGCGCGGGGTGCAGGTCGCCGTCGGCCGACAGGTCCTCGACGGTCAGCAGCGCCTTGCCGTGCAGCGTGGGCAGGAAGCGGATGCAGGCGTTCACCGGCCGCAACGCCAGCCCTGCGGCGCGCACCGCGCGGCTGGGCTCTGGCAACTCGTCGGCCAACTCGGCCACGATCACGGTGCAGGCGCCGCAATCGCCCTCGGCACAGCCCTCCTTGCTGCCGCAGGCGCGGGCGTCCTCGCGCAGCCACTGCAGCACGCTGCGCGTCGGGTCGGCCGCGGGCACGGTGACCGTTTGCCCGCGGAACACGAAACGGATGCTGGCGTCGCTGCTCATGTGAATATCATCCATCAATGAACGATGGGCCGCTCCCGAGTTTATTGATCCCCATGGGCCTTGCAGAGGCCCCTCATGGGGCCTGGGGGCGGGTCGGGCCAGCCCGGCCCTGGGGGCCAGTGTCCTCATGACCCGCCTCGCATTGCAGGGCGACCTGCTCGATTTCACTGACACGCCTGCGCTGGACGACCCGCAGAGCCCGGCCGTGCGCTACCGCCCCGGCCACTGGCTGCTGATCGGCGACGACGGCCGCATCGCCGGCGTTCAGGCCGACGCACCGGACGCCACCTGGCCGCGCGAGCGGCACCCGGGCCGGCTCATCCTGCCCGGCTTCATCGACACCCATGTCCACAGCGCCCAGGTCGACGTGCTGGGCGCCTACGGCACGGCGCTGCTGGACTGGCTGGAGCAGCACACCTTCCCGGCCGAGGCCCGCATGGCCGATGCCGCCCATGCGCGGATGATCTCGGCGCTGTTCCTCGACGGCTTGCTGGCGGCCGGCACCACGGCGGCCATGGTCTTCCCCACGGTGCACAAGGTGTCGGTCGACGCGCTGTTCGCCGCCGCCGAGGCCCGCGGCATGCGGCTCATCGCCGGCAAAGTGCTGATGGACCGCCACGCGCCCGACTTTCTGCGCGACGACGTGGCCCAGGCCGAGCGCGATAGCGTCGACCTGATCGCCCGCTGGCACGGCCGCGGCCGGCTGAGCTATGCCGTCACGCCGCGCTTCGCCCCCACCTCGACCGAGGCCCAGCTGGCGATGGCCGGGGCGCTGATGGCCGCGACGCCGGGCCTGTACATGCAGACCCACGTGGCCGAGAACACCGACGAGGTGCGCTGGGTGGCCGAGCTCTTCCCCCAGGCCCGCAGCTACCTGGACGTGTACGAGCGCTTCGGCCTGCTGGGCGAGGGGGCCATGCTGGCGCACGGCATCTGGCTCGACGCCGGTGACCGGGCGCGGCTGGCCGAGCACGGCGCGGCGATCGCGCATTGCCCCTCGTCCAACCTGTTCCTCGGCAGTGGCTTGTTCGACTGGGCGGCGGCGAGCACGGCCGGTGCCGGCGTGACCCTGGGCACCGACGTGGGCGGCGGCACCAGCCTGTCGATGCCGCGCACGCTGGCCGATGCCTACAAGGTGCAAGCGATGGCCGGCCGAAGGGTGACGGCCTGGGCCTTGCTGCACGCGGCCACGCGCGGCGCGGCCGAGGCGCTGCACCTGGGCCACGAGATGGGCCGCCTCGAGCCGGGCTTGCAGGCCGACATCGTGGTCTGGGACCGCGCGGCCAGCCCGGTGGAAGCCCGCAGACAATCCGTGGCCCGGGACTTGCATGATGCCGTCTTCGCCTGGCTCACGCTGGGCGACGAGCGCCACGTGGTGAGCACCCGCGTGGCGGGCACCGAGCGCTACCGGCGCGCCGGGGCCGCGGCCCACCGAGAATGACCCACCGAACCAACGACCGCTGCCGATGAGCTCGCCCCCGCCTCGTCTCGAATTGCGAGGCATCACCAAGCAATACCCGGCCGTGCGCGCCAACGACAAGGTGTCGCTGCGCGTGGCGCCCGGCCAGATCCACGCCGTGCTGGGCGAGAACGGTGCGGGCAAGTCGACGCTGATGAAGATCATCTACGGCGCCACCCAGCCCGACGCCGGCGAGGTGCTGTGGAACGGCCAGCCGGTGAAGGTGGCCAGCCCCGCCGAGGCGCGGGCGCTGGGCATCGCCATGGTCTACCAGCACTTCTCGCTGTTCGACACGCTGACCGCGGCCGAGAACGTCTGGCTGGGCTTGGGGCGAGACACCACGCTGGCCGAGGTCACCGAGCGCATCCGCCAGGTGGCCGCCGGCTACGGGCTGGAAGTGGACCCGCTGCGCCCAGTGCACACGCTGTCGGTCGGCGAGCGCCAGCGGGTCGAGATCGTGCGGGCGCTGCTCACCAAGCCCAGCCTGCTGATCCTCGACGAGCCCACCTCGGTGCTGACGCCGCAGGCGGTGGACAAGCTCTTCGTCACGCTGCGCCAGCTGAGCGCCGAGGGCTGCAGCATCCTCTACATCAGCCACAAGCTCGACGAGATCCGCAGCCTGTGCCACCACTGCACGGTGTTGCGCGGCGGCCAGGTCACCGGCGAGGTCGACCCGACGCAGGAGACCAACGCCTCGCTGAGCCGGCTGATGATCGGCGCCGAGCCGCCGGCGCTGGCGCATCGTGAAGCCAAGGCTGGCGGCGTGGCATTGGAACTGCGCGGCCTGTCGCTGCCCCAGCAGGACCCGTTCGGCGTTGCGCTCGACGACGTGTCGCTGCAGGTGCGCGCCGGTGAAATCGTGGGCATCGCCGGTGTCTCGGGCAACGGCCAGCAAGAGCTGATGGCCGCGCTCTCGGGCGAGGACCGGCGCGCGCCGCCCGGCACGGTGCAGCTCTTCGGCCACGACATCGGCGCCGCCTCGCCGCGCCAGCGGCGCTCGCTGGGCCTGCACTTCGTGCCCGAAGAGCGCCTGGGCCGCGGCGCCGTGCCGTCGCTGAGCCTGGCGCAGAACACCTTGCTGACGCGCACGCAAACGGTGGGCCGCGGCGGCTGGCTGAAGCTCGCCGCCACGCGCACGCTGGCGGCCGCGCTGATCGGCCGCTTCCAGGTGAAGGCCGGCGGGCCGGACGCGGCGGCGCGGTCGCTCTCGGGCGGCAACCTGCAGAAGTTCCTGGTCGGCCGCGAGATCGACGCGGCACCCAAGCTGCTGATCGTGGCCCAGCCCACCTGGGGCGTGGACGTGGGCGCGGCGGCGCAGATCCGCGGCGAGCTGCTGCGCCTGCGCGACGAGGGCTGCGCGCTGCTGGTGGTCAGCGAAGAGCTGGACGAGCTGTTCGAGATCAGCGACCGGCTGCTGGTCATCGCGCGCGGGCGGTTGTCACCACCGGTGGCCACGGCCGAGGCGACCGTGGAGCGCATCGGCGAATGGATGTCGGGGCTGTGGCCCACGTCCGGGGCGGTGGCGCAGGAGGCGGCCCATGCTGCGGCTTGAGGCGCGGCCCCAACCGTCGCGGGCGATGTCGATCGCCTCGCCGCTGCTGGCGCTGGCCGTCACCGTGGTGGTCGGCGTGCTGCTCTTCGCACTGCTCGGCAAGGACCCGCTGCGTGGCCTGCAGGTCTTCTTCGTCGAGCCGCTGAAGAGTGGCACCGCCTTGTCCGAGCTGTCGGTCAAGGCGGTGCCGCTGGTGCTGATTGCGCTGGGACTGGCGGTGTGCTTCCGCTCCAACATCTGGAACATCGGCGCCGAGGGCCAGTTCGTGGTGGGTGCGCTGGCGGCGGGCTGGGTGGCGATGCAGGCGGGGCCGGGCACGGCCTGGCTCGGCCGCGGGATCGTCGTGCCCATCCTGCTCGCCGGCATGCTGGGGGGCATGGCCTGGGCCGGCCTGGTGGCCCTGCTGCGCGACCGTTTCAACGCCAACGAGATCCTGGTCAGCCTGATGCTGGTCTACGTGGCCGACATGCTGCTGGCCTGGCTGGTCTACGGGCCGTGGAAGGACCCGGCGGGCTACAACTTCCCGCAGACCATCACCTTCGACGCGAGCACCAAGATCCCACGCCTGGTCGCGGGCTGGCGTATGAACCTGGGGCTGCCGATCGCGCTCGCGGCGGTTGCCGCGCTGTGGGTCTTCCTGTTCCGCACTTACCGTGGCTTCGCGCTGCAGGTGGGCGGGCTGGCACCGGCCGCCGCGCGCTACGCCGGCTTCTCGTCGCGCCGCGCGTTGTGGACGGCGCTGCTGCTGTCGGGCGGCCTGGCCGGCCTGGCCGGCGGGCTGGAGGCGGCCGGGCCGCTGGGCCAGCTCACGCCCTACGTGCCGGCGGGCTATGGCTTCGCCGCCATCATCGTGGCCTTCGTCGGGCGGCTGCACCCGGTGGGCATCGTGTTCTCCGCCGTGCTGATGAGCATGTTCTACATCGGTGGCGAGCTGGCGCAGTCGCGCCTGGGCTTGCCCAAGGCGTTGACCGGCGTGTTCCAGGGCCTGCTGCTGTTCGCGCTGCTGGCGAGCGACACGCTGATCCACTACAGGCTGCGCGTCGGGCGCAGGAGTGCCGCATGAACGAGATCGCGTTGCTGATCGCCGCCACGTTGAACGCGGGCACGGTGCTGGCCATTGCTGGCCTGGGCCTGCTGATCAACGAGCGGGCCGGCATCGTCAACCTCGGGGCCGAGGGCATGATGCTGGTGGCTGCCATCGCCGGCTTCGCCACCGCGGTGCACACCGGGTCCGACCTGCTGGCCTTCGCCGCCGGCATGGGCGCGGGCATGCTGATGGCGCTGGCCTTCGGCGTGCTGGTGATCTGGCTCAACACCAACCAGTACGCCAGCGGCCTCGCGCTCAGCCTGTTCGGTGCCGGCTTCTCGGCTTTCGTCGGCATCGGCTACGTGCAGGCCCGCATCGGCGAGCGGCCCAAGTTCGCCGTGCCCGGCCTGGCCGACATCCCGCTCGTCGGGCCGGCGCTGTTCCGGCAGCACCCGCTGGTCTACGGCGCGATCGTGCTGGCCGCCGCGCTGGCCTGGTTCCTCTACCGCTCGCGGGCCGGGCTGGTGCTGCGCGCGGTGGGCGAGTCGCCCGAGTCGGCGCATGCGCTGGGCTACCCGGTGCGGCGCATCCGCCTGCTGGCGGTGCTGGCCGGCGGCGCGTTCTGCGGCCTGGCCGGGGCCTACCTGTCGGTGATCTACACCCCGCTGTGGGTCGAGGGCATGGTGGCTGGCAAGGGCTGGATCGCGCTCGCCCTGACCACCTTTGCCACCTGGCGACCGGCCCGCGTGCTGCTGGGGGCCTACCTCTTCGGCGGCGTGACCATGCTGCAGTTCACCCTGCAGGGCGAGGGCGTCGAGATTCCCAGCCAGTGGCTGACCATGCTGCCCTACCTCGCGACCATCGTCGTGCTGGTGCTGATCTCGCGCAACCCGGCCTGGATCAAGGCCAACATGCCCGCCTCGCTGGGCAAGCCCTTCTTCCCTGGCGCCTAACATCGCTTCTTCCGTTTTTTGCACAACGTCCACGACCCGGAGGTCCCCGCCATGAAGTTCAGCAAGCGTTCCCTCATCAAGACAGCCGGCCTGGCCAGCCTCGCCGCCACCGCGGCCCTGGTCGGCTGCAGCAAGAAGGAAGAGGCCGCCGCGCCAGCGGCCGCCAGCGCAGCCGCCTCGGCCGCGCCGGCCAAGCCGGCACCGCTGAAGATCGCCTTCGCCTACGTCGGCCCGGTGGGCGACGGCGGCTGGACCTTCGCCCACGACAACGGCCGCAAGGCGATCGAGAAGGAATTCGGCGACCGCGTGGCCACGGTGGCCGTCGAGAAAGTGCCCGAGGGTGCCGACGCGGAGCGTGTGTTCCGCGACCTGATCGGCCAGGGCAACACGCTGGTCTTCGGTACCACCTACGGCTACATGGAGCCCATGCTCAAGGTGGCCGCCGACAGCCCGGCGGTCAAGTTCGAGCACGCGACGGGCTTCAAGACGGCCGAGAACATGCGCACCTACGACAGCCGCACCTACGAGGGCGCCTACATGGCGGGCGTGATCGCCGGCGCGATGACCAAGACCAACACGCTGGGCGTGGTCGGCTCGATCCCCATCCCCGAGGTGATCCGCAACATCAACTCGTTCACCCTCGGCGCGCAGAGCGTGAACCCGAAGGTCAAGACCAAGGTGGTCTGGGTCAACGACTGGTTCAACCCGCCCAAGGAAACCGAGGCCGCCACCGCGCTGATCAACGGCGGCGCCGACGTGCTGATGCAGAACACCGATTCGGCCGCCGTGCTGAAGACCGCCGAGGACAAGGGCAAGCGCGCCTTTGGCTGGGATTCAGACATGACCGCCTACGGCCCCAAGGCCCATCTGGGCTCGGCGGTGATCAACTGGGGCCCCTACTACGTGAAGGCCACGCGCGACGCGCTGGACGGCAAGTGGGCCACCGGCCGCTCGTGGTGGGGTGTGAAGGAAGGGGCGATCGATTTCGTCTCGGTCGCGCCTGACGTGCCGGCCGAGGCCGTGGCCAAGCTGGACGCCGTGAAGGCCGGCCTGAAGGACGGCAGCTTCTCGATCTGGAAGGGTCCGATCGTCGACAACGCCGGCAAGGAAGTGCTGGCCAAGGACGCGGTGGCCGACGACGCCTTCCTCAGCGGCATCAAGTTCTACGTCAAGGGCGTGGAAGGCAAGGTACCCGGCGACGCGCATTGACGCGCCGTCGCGCCGGGCCACGGCCCGGCCACTGCGCCAGGGGCCACCAGTGCGAGCTGGTGGCCCTGTTTTCTTGAGCCCGCACATCGACAAAGGCGCCGCCGGGGGCTAGAACCGGGGCCGGACGAACATCCATCGCTTCAGGGAGGGCGGCGCAAAACAATCAGACACCGTTCGCGCTTGCGCACAGGTGTGGCCGCCCCGAGGATGGTGCTCGCCTTTTCCAGCTGCAGCCCTTTTCGGGTGGCGGGTTGCTGCATGCCTGATCGATCGCTGCCCGCTTCCACGGGAGAGTTTGCGATGAATCGACTTCATTCAACGCCGGTGCCGGGCATGCGGCGGCGGCAGATCGTCCTGGGCGTTGCGGCGGCCCTGTCGCCCTGGGCCGCGTACGCGCTGAGCCGGCTGGATTCCCGCGGGCGCTACCGGCTGAAGGCGGACTACGCGCCCGCCTACGACGGCGTGGTGCTGGTGCCGTTCGACCTGACCGACTTCCAGAGCGGCAACGACCTGGCGCTGCAACCGGACGGCAAGGTGCCGGTCAAGACCAGCGGCCTGTACGAGGTGACGCTGTCGATCGACTGGGACCTGAAGGCGGGCCGCGACATCGCGCTGCGGCAGACCGGCATCCGGCGTCAGCGCGTCGGCCAGCCCGACCAGCCGCTGGAAGCGCACGAGCGCGTGCTCTACGGTGACCTGCCGGGCTCCAACCCACCCGAGCCGGCGCGCGCGCAGACCGCATGGAACCCACCGGCCATCGCCAAGGGGGCGATGGTGACGCTGGACGTGGCGGTGACACCCGCGGGCATCGTCAAGCCGGGCGACCTGGCCATTGCGTCGCACAGCCAGATCAAGAGCGGTGCACTGCCCACCAACGCATTGGATGCCTTGATCGTGCAGGCCAAGGTGATCGACGAAGACCTGGTTCGCGTGTCGCTCTACAACCCATCGGTGGCCGAAGGCATCGACATCGCCGGCGGCACGCTCAATGTGGTGGCGATGAGCGCCTCTCGCGTCGTCGGCGGCTCGGGCGACGGCTGGCACCCGCTGCACAGCCCTTCGGTGGTGCTGGAGGCCGGCGACAAGCTCTACGCCACCGTGCGCCACCACGTGGCCGGCTCGCTGGTGCAGGCCACCAAGATGAGCTTCCTGCAGGTCGACCGGCTCGAGTAGGCCGCGCCGCGAACGTCGGGCGCGATCCTTGCGTCGGGACCTAGGGCCAATCCCGATCCGGGACCCTGGCCCAGCCCCCTTGGTGCGGCCATCCCCGGTAGTAGGATGCAGCGCACCAACCAAGCCCGAGCCCACCGCCCACCCGCGGCAGGGCCCACCATTTCGAGGAGATTCCACATGTCGCGTATTTCGTCCTGGGTTGCTGGCGCCGCCGCCGCCGTGATGATGTTCGGCGCTGCCGCCGCATCGGCCCGCAGCATCGACGCCATCAAGAAGTCCGGCACGATCATCGTCGCCACCGAGGGCCAGTACGCCCCGTTCAACTTCTTCGAGGGTTCCAAGCTGTCGGGCTTCGAGGTCGACCTGATGGAAGCCGTGGCCAAGAAGATGGGCCTGAAGATCGAATGGAAGACGCTGGGCTTCGACGCCCTGCTGACCGGCCTGGGCCAGGACCGCTGGGACCTGGTGATCGCCTCGCACGGCATCACCGAAGAGCGCGCCAAGGCCGTGACCTTCACCAACCCGCACTACTGCTCGGGTGGTGCCATCGTCACCAAGAACCCGGCGCTCAAGACCGCCAACGACCTGGCGGGCAAGGTGCTGGCGGTGCAGACGGGCAGCTCCTACCTTGACGCTGCTCAGAAGATCAAGGGCGTGAAGGAAGTGAAGAACTTCCCGAAGGACCCGGACGCGCAGGCGGCCGTGATGGCTGGCCGCGCTGACGCGTGGATCACCGACAAGTTCGTCGTGATGGACGTGCTCAAGACCCAGAAGAACACCGGCCTGCAGGCGACCGGCATGCTCTTCGTCGAGAAGATCGCCGCTGCGGCCGCCAAGGGCAACACCGGCGTGGCCGATGCCTACAACAAGGCCCTGGGCGAGTTCATGGCCAAGGGCGGCGGCTACGAAGCCTTGTCCAACAAGTACTTCAACGAAGACGTGCGCTGCAAGTAAGCCTGCGCCTACCGAGCAGGCGGGGAACACCCATTCGTAGCTGAACTTTCGGACGACATGATGACCTTGCGAATCGGGTGGCCCCAGCGGTGGACGCGGCAGCAGCGCAGCCAGGCGTCCATCGTGATGGACTCGCTGATCCTGGTGGCTGCGCTGTGGGTGGCGGCCTCGCTGATCGCCTTCGCGCCCGAGCCGATCGGCTCGAACGCCCAGTTCTTTGCCGACGGCACCCTGATGACCGTGAAGCTCACGGTCGTCTCGGGCCTGATCGGCCTGCTGCTCGGGCTGCTGGCGGCGCTGGGCAAGATTTCGCGCATCCTGCCGCTGCGCTGGCTGTGCACCTTCTACATCTGGATCATCCGCGGCACACCGCTGCTGGTGCAGATCTTCTTCGTGTACTTCGCGTTGCCGGTGCTGGCCAAGGGGAGCTTCCTCGAAGACGCGATGCGCATGACCGAGTTCACCGCCGCGGTGCTGGCCTTGTCGCTGAACGTGGGCGCCTACAACGCCGAGTCGTTCCGCGCCGGCCTGCTGGCGGTGCCCAAGGGGCAGTTCGAGGCCGCGCGTTCGCTGGGGCTGGGCCGGCTGCACACCCTGGTCGACATCACGTTTCCGCAGGCCTTCAAGGTGGCGCTGCCGCCGCTGGTCAGCAACATCGTGGCCCTGCTGAAGGACACCTCGCTGGCCTACAACATCAGCGTGCTGGAGCTGGTCAACGTCGGCCAGCGGGTGCAGTCGCGCACCTTCGACCCGGTGCCCATCCTGATCACCACGGCCTTGCTCTACCTGATCATGACCACGCTGCTGACGCAGATCACCAACGGCATCGAGCGCTACTACGACATCGAGGGGCGCATCCCATGAGCGGCCATGGCAGTGCACCGCTGATCACGGTCGACAAGGTCAACAAGCACTTCGGCCCCGCGCACGTGCTGCGCGACGTCTGCACCCATTTCAATGCCGGCGAGGTGGCGGTCATCATCGGCTCATCCGGCTCGGGCAAGAGCACCTTGCTGCGCACGCTGAACCGGCTCGAGAAGCACGACAGCGGCAGCATCACGATCGACGGCATCCCGGTCGACGACGACCCCAAGCACCTGAAGGAACTGCATGCCGAGGTCGGCATGGTGTTCCAGCAGTTCAACCTCTTCCCGCATTTGACGGTGCTGGACAACGTCTCGCTCGCGCCGCGCCGGGTGCGCGGCCTGAGCCGGGCCGAGGCCGACGAACGCTCTCGCGGCCTGCTCGAGCGGGTGGGCATGCAAGCCCATGCGCACAAGCACCCGTTCGCGCTGTCGGGTGGCCAGCAGCAGCGCGTGGCCATTGCCCGCGCGCTGGCGATGCAGCCGCGCATCATGTTGTTCGACGAACCCACCTCGGCGCTGGACCCGGAGACGGTCAAGGAAGTGCTGGACGTGATGAAGGGCCTGGCCGCCAGCGGCATGACCATGATCGTGGTCACCCACGAGATGGGCTTCGCCAAGGAAGTGGCCGACCGCGTGCTGTACTTCGACAAGGGCTGCATCCTGCAGGACCGGCCGCCCCTCGAATTCTTCGACAACCAGGACAACCCGCGCATCCGCGCCTTCCTGGGCCAGATCGCGAACTGACGCCATGGCCATCGATTTCGACAGGATCGACCGCGCCAGCCTGCCCGCGTTGCTGCGGGCGATGCCCAAGGCCGAGTTGCATATCCACATCGAGGGCTCGCTCGAGCCCGAGTTGATCTTCAAGCTCGCGGCGCGCAACGGCGTGGCGCTGGCCTACCCCAGCGTCGAGGCGCTGCGCGCGGCCTACGCGTTCAGCGACCTGCAGAGCTTTCTCGACATCTACTACGCCGGCGCCAGCGTGCTGCTGAAGGAGGAAGACTTCTTCGACATGGCCTGGGCGTATTTCGAGAAGGCCGCGGCCGACAACGTCGTCCACGCCGAGCTGTTCTTCGACCCGCAGACCCACACCGAGCGCGGCGTGCCCATCGGCACCGTGATCCGCGGCCTGCACCACGCCTGCCAGCGCGCACACGCCGAGCTGGGCATCAGTGCTTCGCTGATCCTGTGCTTCCTGCGCCACCTCAGCGAGGAAGAGGCCTTCCGGACGCTCGACGAGGCGCTGCCGTTTCGCGAGCACTTCGTCGGTGTCGGCCTGGACAGCTCCGAGCGCGGCCACCCGCCGGAGAAATTCGCCCGCGTGTTCGCACGTTGCCGCGAGCTCGGCCTGCACGTGGTCGCCCATGCCGGCGAGGAAGGCCCGCCGGCCTACATCGACAGCGCGATCGACGTGCTGAAGGCCGAGCGCATCGACCACGGCGTGCGCTGCGTCGAAGACCCGGGCCTCGTCGCCCGCCTGGCCGCACTGCGCATGCCGCTCACGGTGTGCCCGCTGTCCAACGTGAAGCTGTGCATCTTCAAGACGCTGGCCGACCACAACCTGCCGGCGCTGCTGGAGGCGGGGCTGGTGGCCACCGTCAACTCGGATGACCCCGCCTATTTTGGTGGTTATGTCAACGACAATTTTGTGCAGACCTTCGAGGCGCTGCCTCAGCTGGGCGCACGCGAAGCCTATCTGCTGGCGCGCCACAGCTTCGAGGCCAGTTTTGTCACGCCGATGAGGCGGGCGGAATGGCTGCAGCGGCTGAACGCCTGTTTCGAGTCGGCTTGAGCCATGGCAAACAGGGGTGTTGCGTACCTCGTTCGAGGGATGTGAGCACCCAGAGGCGCGTGCCAAGCTGGCGGCTGTAGGGGCCTGCCAGCGTCGGCGAGCCCGGCGCGACGCCGGGTGAGATGCCAGGCGATCAGGCCCCGCTCTTGACGTTCTGGAGCCGCCATGACCCGCCATCCTTCCAATCGCCCGCTGCGCGCTCTGGTGCGTGCCCTGACCCATGCCATCGGTGGCAGCGCCGTGATCGGGCCTGTCGTGTTCTGCGCGGCTGTCGACTTGGCCCAGGCGGCTGTCGTCACCGTCAACGGCAACGCAGGCACGCCGGGAACGGCCGGGACGTCGCCTGGTGGCTCGGGCGGCGACGGTGGCACGGGCCAGAGCGCCAACGCGAATGCTTCAGGCAACGGCGACGGCTCCAACACCGCCACGGCCAATGGTGGCACGGGCGGCAGCGGCGGCGCGGGCGGGCCGGGTAACAACGGCGTCCAGGGCGGCCACGCGGGCGCAGGTGGCAATGGTGGCTCGGCCACCGCCACGGCCATTGCGGCGCCGGTGAGCGGCGCCGCCACCGCCTCGTCCACGGCCAGTGCCGGCAACGGTGGGGGCAGCGGGGCGCCCGGCAGCGATGGCGGAGCCGGCCCAGGCACGGGCAATTCGGGCGGCAACGGCGCCTCCGGCACGGCCAACGCACAGGCCACCGCGGCAGGGTCGGCTGCGGCCACAGCTTCGGCCTGGAGCTATGGCGGCGGCGGCGGTGCCGGCATCAGCGCCGGCAACAAAGGCGGCAATGCCGCCACTTCCACGGCGCAGGCAAGCGCGGTCTCCGGCTCGGGCAATGCGTCGGCCACGGCGGTGGCCTATGGCGGCGGCGGCGGCACTGGCTCCAGCGGCGCCAACGCCGGCAGCGCGGCCAACGTGACGCAGACCAACGCCGTCACGGGCGACACCACCGGGACCCTGACGCTGTCGCAGTCTGCCCGCGGCGGCGGCGGCGGCTACTCGGAGTCCGCCACCGCCAGCAAGGGCGGCAACGCCAGCAGCACGCTGACCTTCAGCAACACCCATGCATCCACGCTGAATGCCTACGTCGAGTCGGTGGGCGGGGCAGGGGGCGGCACCAACGCCGGCGGCAGCTCGGCCCAGGGCGGCTCTGCCGCCAGCAGCAACACGGTCACCAGCGTCGGCAACCTGTGGGTGCAGTCGAGCGCGTCGGGCGGTTCGGGCGGGGGCGGGGGCACCAATGCCAGCGGTTCCTCGGGCGGGGCGGCCAGCGCCATCGGCAGTGGCACCACCAACCTGGGCCACACTGCCGGCACCAACGTGACGGCCTACGGCGGCGTGGGCGGAGGTGGCAGTGGTGCCGGGCGGCAGGGGGGGCATGGCGGCGGCGCCAGCGGCAGCGCCAGCGCGGTGTCGGCCTCCGGCGCCGCCACCGCCAGCCTGGCGATCTATGGCGGCGCGGGGGGGACCGGCTACAGCGGCGCTAACGGCGGCGCGGCGTCCGACGTGACGGCGACCGACGCGACCAGCGGCAGCACCGCGGGCACCCTGAACCTGCAACAGGCCGCCACGGGTGGCAACGGCGGCTATTCCTATGGTGGCAGCGCCGGCCTGGCGGGCAAGGCGGTCAGCTCTCTGACGTATGCCGATGGCGGCGGTGCCAACCTCTTCTATGCGACGGTGACTGGCAGTGGCGGCAACGGCGGCGGCAACACCACCGGCAGCACCACGGCGGGTGCCAGCGGCTCGGCGACGGCCATCATCAACGGCACGGGGCAGCTTCAGGTGGCGGCCTACGGCAACGGCGGCAGCGGCGGCAGCGCCAGCGGCGCCAGCGGCGCCAACGGCGCGAGCGGCAATGCCACCGCCCAAGGCACCACCACCGGCGCGAACGCGGCCAGCGTCACCGCCACAGGAACGGGCGGCGGCGGCGGTAGCGGCAACGGTGCCGGGCGCAAGGGCGGCGACGGCGTGACGGCCACGGCCAATGCCTCGGCCTTCAGTGGCAGCGGCACTGCCACGGCGACTGCCACCGCCTACGGTGGCGGCGGCGGTGCGGGCTATGCCGGCGCCAACGGCGGCAAGGGGGCGGCGGTCACGCTGGCCAACGTGGTGGACGGCGGCACGACGGGCACGCTGAACCTGACCCAGGGCGCCGTTGCCGGCGCGGGTGGTAGCAGTGAGAGTGCGGCGGCCGGGGTAGGGGGTGCGGCCACCAGCAACCTGACGCTGGCCGACACCGGGGCCGGCACGATGAGCGTCAACGTGTACTCGCGCGGCGGCACCGGCGGCGGCGGCACCTTGACCTCTGGGGTGGCAGGCATTGGCGGGTCATCCACCTCCAACAGCGACATCGACAGTGTCGGCAACCTGACGCTCAGCACCAGCGCCCTGGGTGCCACGGGCGGCTCTGGCTCCAGCAGCAACGACGGGGCCAGCGGTGGCGCCGCCACCAGCAATGGCCAAGGCAGCACCACGCTGGGCCACAGTGCCTACACCAATGTCACGGCCAATGCCGGGAGCGGCGGCAGCGCCAACGGGGCCGGCCACAAGGGCGGGCATGGCGGTGCGGCCATCGGTACGAGCAGCGCCACCTCGGCCACTGGCGCGGCCACTGCCAGCCTGGTTGCCGGCGGTGGGGCGGGCGGCACGGGCTACGCGGGGGCCGATGGAGGCGTCGGCGCCGTGACCAGCCTGACCAACGCCGTCGGCGGCAACACCAGCGGCACGCTGAACCTCAGCCAGACCGCCCAGGGGGGGGGCGGCGGCTATTCCTACGGCGGTGCCAGCGGCATGGCGGGCAAGGCCACCAGCAGTCTGACCTCGTCCAATGGCTCGGCCTCGACCTTTTACGCCACGGTACAGGCCGACGGCGGCTCCGGTGGCGGCAACACCAGCGGTACCACCAGCGCCGGCGCCACCGGCACGGCGACGGGCACGGTCAGCGGCGTGGGCGCCCTGAACCTGTACGTCTACGGCAACGGTGGGCACGGTGGCGCCGGCAGTGCGTCCAGCGGTGCCAACGGCGCGAGCGGCAATGCCACGGCGCAGGGAACCAGCACCGGCACCAGCGTGGTCGGCGTAACGGCCCAGGGCGTGGGCGGCAACGGCGGCGCCGCAGTGGGTGCTGGCAAGAAGGGCGGCGATGGCGCGACCGCGACCGCGGACGCCACCGGCACCTCGGGCAGCGGCTCGGTCACGGTGCTGACCCGCGGCTTTGGCGGTGCCGGTGGCGGCGGCAGCAGCGGGGCCGACGGTGGCAAGGGTGGCACCGTGACCCTGAGCAACGATGTTGCCGGCACCACCACCGGCGCCCTGTCTCTGAGCCAACTGGCCAATGCCGGGGCCGGCGGTGGCAGCGATGCCGGCCTGGCCGGCGCGGGCGGTACGGCGACCAGCAACCTGACGCTCAGCAACGCCAATGCCACGACGCTGACGGTCAGCACGGCCGCCACAGGCGGCAGCGGCGGGGCGGCCGGCAACGGGGCCACCGCGGGCTTGGGCGGCGCGGGCAATGTCACGTCTCACATCACCAGCATCGGCAACCTCACGCTCTCTGCCACCACGCAAGGTGGTACCGGCGGCACCGGCAGCACCAACGCCGACGGGGCCTATGGCGGTGCCGCCAAGAGCACTGGCACCGGGGCCACCAACCTGGGCCACACCAGCAACGTGACGGTTGGCGCCACCGGGGGCAACGGTGGCAGCGCCGAGGGGGCCGGCCACACCGGGGGCCACGGCGGTGCCGCGTCGGCCACCGGCAGCAGCACCTCGGCCACGGGCGCAGCTTCCGTCAGCCTGACGGCCACCGGCGGCGCCGGTGGCACTGGCTACAACGGAGCGAACGGCGGCGTGGCCGGCAGCGTGACGCTGACCAACGCCACCACCGGCAACACCGCCGGCGGCCTGTCCGTCAGCCAGACCGCGACGGGCGGAAACGGGGGCTATTCCTACGGCGGCACGAGCGGCAATGCGGGCAAGGCGACCAGCAGCCTGACGCTGTCCAGCGCCAGCGCCTCGTCGTTCACCACCACCGTGCAAGCCAACGGCGGCAATGGCGGTGGCAACACCAGCGGGGCCAGCGCCGCCGGCAACAACGGTGTGGCCAGCGGCACCACCAGCGGCGTTGGCACGCTCGCGCTCTACGTCTACGGCAACGGTGGCAACGGCGGCAGCGCCACGGCCGCGTCGGGCGCCAACGGTGCCACAGGCAGTGCCACCGCCCAGGGCACCAGCACCGGCGGGAACACGGTGTCCGTGACCGCCCAGGGCACTGGCGGCAATGGTGGCAGCGGCGTGGGCGCTGGCAAGAAAGGCGGCGACGGGGTGGGGGCCACGGCCAGCGCCATCGGCAATTCCGGCAGCGGCACGGTCAGCGTGACCTCGCGTGCCTTCGGCGGCAGCGGTGGCGCTGGCACTTCCGGTGCCAATGGCGGCAAGGGTGGTGGCGCCACGATGACCGATGCGGTGGACGGTGGTACCACCGGCACACTCAACCTCGCCCAGTACGCCACCGGTGGCACGGGCGGGGGCACCGATACCGCCACCGCGGGCAACGGCGGTGCTGCCACCAGCAACCTCGCACTGAGCGACGGCGCGGCCAGCACCTTGTCCGTGTCGGTCGGGGCCAGCGGTGGCGCCGGGGGCGGCGCCAGCAACGGCGGCACCGCGGGGATCGCCGGGGCCGGCAACACCAACGTGCAAGTCACCAATGTTGCCAACTTCACGCTCTCGTCGACCGGCCAGGGCGGCACGGGCGGCGCCGGCGGCCTGAACGGTGACGGTGCCAGCGGCGGAGCGGCGAATGCCAAGGGCAGTGGCGCGACCAACCTTGGCCATTCCGCCAGCGTGACCATCGGTGCGACCGGCGGCAACGGCGGCTCCGGCAATGGCGCCGGCCACAAAGGGGGCCATGGTGGTGCGGCCACTGGAACGGCCAGCGCCACGTCGGCCACCGGCACGGCATCGGCAACCCTCACTGCATCGGGCGGTGCCGGCGGCACTGGCTATGCGGGTGCCAACGGCGGCGCCGCGTCGGACGTGACGCTGACCAATGCCGTCAGTGGTGGCACCAGCGGCAGCCTGAGCCTGACCCAGAACGCCACGGGGGGAGCCGGTGGCTATTCCTATGGCGGCAGCGCGGGCCTCGCAGGCAAGGCCACCAGCAACCTGACCCTCAACAACACCGGCGCCAGCAGCCTGACGACCAGTGTGCAAGCCAACGCGGGCAATGGCGGCGGCAACACCAGTGGTGCCGCCACGGCGGGCGCCACGGCCAGCGCCAGCGGCACGATAACCTGACGCTCTATGTGTACGGCAATGGCGGAAACGGCGGCAGCGCCACCGCCGCCAGCGGGGCGAACGGGGGCAGCGGCACGGCGTCAGGTCAAGGGACGACCACCGGGAGCAAGGCCGTGTTCGTGACGGCTCAGAGCCTCGGAGGCAGCGGCGGGAGTGGTTCGGGTTCAGGCAAGACCGCCGGCAACGGAGTGACCGGTATTGCCAGTGCTTCGGCGTTCACGGGTAGCGGCGATGCATTTGCTGAAGCGAACGGCCATGGTGGCAGTGGTGGGGCCGGTAGCAGTGGCGCCAACGGTGGCAACGGTGGTAGCGTCACCCTGACCGACAGTGTTGGCGGTGGCACCACGGGTAGCCTGCACTTGACCCAAATCGCGATCGGTGGCGCGGGCGGTGGCTCCGACAGTGGCGTTTCAGGCAAGGGCGGCGCGGCCACCAGCAGCCTGACGCTGGCTAACACCAATGCCGGCACGCTCACGGTAGCGGTGAGCGCCAACGGTGGCGCGGGTGGCGGCGGTTCGGGCACCACTGGGCTGGGTGGCACGGCCACCACCGATGCGCAGATCAGCAGCGTCGGCAATCTCTCGCTGTCCGCCTCTGCACAAGGTGGCACAGGCGGCGCGGGCAGCACCAATGCCGATGGCGTGGCGGGCGGCGCAGCCACCAGCCAAGGCACCGGCAGCACCACGCTGGCCCACACCGACAGGGTCAGCGTCAGCGCCGCCGGCGGCAACGGCGGCAGTGGCAACGGTGCAGGCCACAAGGGCGGTGCGGGCGGCAGTGCCAGCGGCAGTGCCACGGCCAACTCGGCCAGCGGCAACAGCAATGCCACGCTGACGCTGACCGGCGGGGCCGGCGGCACGGGCTACTCGGGCGCCAACGGTGGCGCCGGTGGCAATGTCACCGCCACCAGCGACGTGGGCGGCGTGACCACCGGCACGCTGACCCTGAGCCAGACGGCCAACGGCGGCACAGGGGGCTACTCCTACACGTCCACCGCCGGCAAGGGGGGCAGTGGCACCAGCAACCTCAGCTTCAGCACCAGCCAGGCGGCCGTGCTGTCGGTCACCACCACCGCCAACGGTGGTGCTGGTGGCGGCACCAGCAGCGGCACCGGGGGCGCTGGCGGTGCCGGCAGCACCACGGTCACGCTGACCGACACGGCGGCCAGTTCGCAACTCACCGCCTACGCCACGGCCAACGGCGGAGCGGGCACCGGTGCGGCGGGCGGTGCGGCCACGGCCAGTCTGACCGCCACCGCGGTCTCGAAAGCCACGGTCACGGCCAACGCCAACGGTGGCGCGGGCAGCACCGCCGGCGCCGCCAGCGCCACCGCCAAGGCCACCGAAACGGCCAGCAACGGCTACGCCCACGCCACCAGCACCACCAACTCGGCGGCGGGCACCACCACGTCGCTGGCCCAGGCCTTCGGCAAGGCGGCCGCCGACCTCGATGCCACGGCCAATGCCAACGGCCATGGCGGCAGCGCCACGGCCGAGACCACGGCCACCAACGGCACCAACTCGATCGAGTCCAGTGCCACGGCAGCGGTCTCGGGCAACACCATCGCCAAGACCCAGACCACTTTCAACACCGCCGTGGGGCTGAACTTCCCCAACCTCAATGGCGGCAGCAACGGTCTGGAGGCCTTCGCCTACACCAACGGCTCGCCCAGCGCGGCCACGGTGAATGCGCAGTTGTCCACGCATGCGAACGTGGCCGCGGCGCTGGGCGGGAACTACACCGTGATGGGCCTGGGCTCGATGGGCGCAAACTACGGCTCGGGCGCCAGCAGCAGCCGCACCTACTCGGTGAGCGTGAACTACAGCTTCAACCTGGGCTCGACCAAGAGCATCACGCTGGGCCTGCTGGACATGACCGGCTACGGTGGAGGCTTCAGCTCGATGAATTTCAAGGTCTCGAACGGGGCCACCAACCTGGTCAACACCACGTTCACCAGCTTCGCGACCGCCAAGACCTATTTCACCGACCATGCGATCGACCTTGGCAACTTCGCCGCGGGCAGCACCACGCTGACGATCAGCTACAGCCTGACCGCCAGCTCGGCCAAGGGGGCGGACATCAGCTACCTGCTGGCGACCAAGCCGCCGGTGGCGCTGGGCCTGAACGGCACCTCGCCGCGCGTGCGCTTCGGTGGCAGCCTGGAACGCGAAGGCGCGGGGGTTGCGTTGGCCCGCGCCGATGGTGGTCTGGGCGTGGCCGTTCAACGTCCGCGTGGCCAGGGTGGCGCCACGGCCGCGGCCACGCTGCGCCCGACCATGACCGGCTCGGTGCTGACCGCTGCGGCCGCGACAGCCAACGCCAACACCGCGGCGGCGGCCAATGCGCGCCGCGGCATCGGCGATGGTGCCTCGTTTGGCAACGGTGGCGTGGTTGGCGCGGTTCGCGGCAGCCAGCGCTGATTGGCACGCGCGCCGGCCACCAGCCCAGCCCGGCGCCGCCGGCGGCCACTGCGGCCGTCGGCGTGCCTCAGGGCCATCCTGGCGTTGGCCATGCTGGCCATCGTGTCGGCCGGCCCGGTGCGTGCCGAGGGGGCGGCGGCCGCCCCTTCCGAGCCTGACGAACCGGCCGCCGACAGTTCGGCACCACCTGCGACCCCACCACTGGGGTGGCGCATCGGCTCGTTGACGCTGCTGCCTCGCGTGGGTCTGTCCGAGGCCTACAACGACAACATCGACTACGCCGAGACCCAGCGCCAGGGCAGCCGGGTGCAGACCTGGTCGCCCAGCCTCGGCTTGAGCCTGCCGCAAGGCGACGACCGCTACGAGTGGGCGCTGCGCGGCGAGCTCACCCGCTACGCCTCTGTCCCGGCCAACAACGTGCACAACGCCGAGGCCGTCATGGACGCCGTGAACCTCACCGGCGATCACAGTGCCGTGGCCTGGCGCCTGGCCTGGCAGGACGCGCACGAAGAGGTCGGCAATTCGCCACTGAGCGAACTCAGCAGCACGCCCAACCGCTTCCAGGCACGCGCCGTGGGCGCGGTGTGGCGGGTCGACAGCGACGATGGCGTGCAGCGTGGCGAATTCGAGGCCACCATGTCCCGCAAGACCTACCTCAACCACCGCGAGACCGCTCGGGTGGGTGACGTGACGACCCGAGCCGCGGTGGCCCGCTACCTCTGCACCGTGGCGCCTGCCACGCGGCTGCTGGCCGAGTTGCGCGATGTCGGCGCGCGCTACTCGGCGCGCGAGACCGCGCTCGACAACGCCGACCAGCGCTGGCTGCTCGGCGTGCAGCGCGAGGCCGGCGACGATCCGTCACGCGAGCTCACCGGCAGCCTGAAGTTTGGCCTGCAGACCAAACAGCCGTTCGCGGTGGCGGTGGACTGCCACTCGGGCTTCGGCATGAACGACCGGCTGTGGTTCCCCTACGCGCACACCGCCCGGCCGATCGACCATTTGGCCGAGCTGCATGCCCTGGCCGAGCTGATGGACCAGGCCCTGCTGCACCACCGCTACGTGGTCGAGCCGCAAAGCCGCCAGTACCTCGCCCACGGCGACCTCTGGGACCACCTCTACCTGCGGGGCCGCGCGGCCCGGCCCGCGCAGGCCTTCCTGCCGCTGACGCTGGAGATGGGCTCGTGGCTGTGGATCAAGAAGAACCCGCGCCAGGTGTTCTCGCGGCACGGCATCTTCAATCCGTTGATCGAGCACCGCCAGCGCCGGGTGCTGCGCCGCCACCTGGGCCTGCTGGATTTCATCGGTCGCGCCGCAGGCAGCCATGCGCGCTGGCGGCCCGACGGCGCGCTGCGCGAACACCACCACCAGCAGGCCTTGGCCCGCTGGTACGGCCGCCGCCCATGAGCGCCCCTGCCGAGGAGCGGGAGGCGACCTGGGTGCTGCTGCGCGGCCTGACGCGCGAGGCGGCGCATTGGGGCGACTTCCCCGCGCTGCTGCGGGCCCGCCTGCCCGCCGCGCGCGTGCTGACGCTGGACCTGCCGGGCTGCGGCAGCGAACTCCGGCAGCGCAGCCCGGCGCGCATCGAAGGCATCGTCGACGCACTGCGCGCGCAGTTGAAGGCGCGGCAGGTCACGACCCCGGTCCATCTGCTGGCGCTGTCGCTGGGGGGCATGGTCGCGGTCGACTGGGCCCGGCGCTTTCCGCACGAGCTGGCGGGCATGGTGCTGGTCAACACCAGCCTGGCGCGCTTCAGCCGCGTCGACCAGCGGCTGCGGCCAGGCAACCTGCCCGCCTTGTTGCGGCTGCTGCGGGCCGGCCGAGATGCCGAGGCTCGCGAAGCCATCGTCCTGCGCCTGACCAGTGCGCGCGCGCTCGTGCTGCAAGCTGTGGTGCCGGGGTGGGTCGACGTGCGCCGCGCACGCCCAGTGTCAGCCGCCAATGCCTGGCGCCAGCTGCTGGCCGCGGCGTGCTACCGCGCGCCCCGCGAAGCACCCGCCGTGCCGGCGCTGGTGCTCTCCAGCGCCGGCGACCGCTTGGTCGACCCCGCTTGCTCGCGCCGTCTGGCCGAGACCTGGCACTGGCCACTGGCCGAGCACCCCAGCGCCGGCCACGACCTGCCACTGGACGATGGCGACTGGGTGGTGGAACAGGTGGCGTGCTGGCTGGCCGGCGCCTGATCACGGTGGTCAGCGTGGCTCACCCATGACGCAGTTCGGCCAGGAGCGGCCACTTGCACCTGCCAGACAAAGCGGTGGCTCAGCCAGTCGAGCGATCAAACAGCGCTCGTCGTATCACCGAAGGCCGGGCGGGTGGCCAAATGTAAGGGCCCGGTGAGGATCTGGTCGCTCTGGCCTCCGGCCGCGCTTGGTGTGCGAAGCGGCCGCAAGTGAAGAACGTGCGGGCGCCGAAGCAGCGAGGCAGCGAACTCGACGCCCGCCCTACAGGCCCCCCGAAGACTTGGGGGTATGCGTACCCCAAAGGACCGCGTGCAATAGGCGCTCTGGGCACCGTCAAGAAGGAAGCGGCATGACCTCACGACGATCCCGCTGTCCGTCAGCGGCACTAACGGCCGTCGCACTGGCCGCTGGCCTGTGCGTCTCGCCGAGTGACGCGCAGTCCGCCCAGGCGCGTGCGCGCACTCCGGCCACGGCCGACGTCAACATCTGGCTGTCAGACATCGTGGCGGGCAAGGGCGGATTCGTGATCGACGGTGACACGGCCGACCAGACCGCAGGCTTCAGCGTCGCTGGCGTAGGCGACGTGAACGGCGATGGCCTTGACGACCTGCTCATTGGCGTGCCGAGCGCCACCGTCGCCGGTCACGAACCCGCCGGCGCCAGCTACGTGGTCTTTGGCAAGCGCGGCACGAAGCCGGTCGACCTGGGAGCTATCGAAGCCGGCGCTGGCGGCGGCTTCGCCATCCACGGTGAAGGCGTCAACTTCCGCAGCGGTTACAGCGTGGCGGCTGCCGGCGATGTGAACGGAGATGGGCTGGCCGATCTGGTGATCGGCGTGGGAACGCGCTTTGACGGCCACGGCTTCACCGACCGCAGCTATGTCGTTTTCGGCAAGAAGGGCGCTTCGCCGGTGGAACTGTTGGCCATCGCGGCTGGGGGCGCAGATGCCGGCGGGTTTGCAATCCACTGCGACAACACGACCAAGGCCATCGGATTCAACGTCAGCGCTGCGGGCGATTTCAATGGCGACGGGCTTGCCGATGTGGTGGTGAATGTCCAATACGGCCGCAACGATTCGAACAACGCCGGCCGCAGCTACGTGGTCTTCGGAAAGCACGGCACGGCGGCAGTCGAGTTGTCTGCCGTCGCGCAAGGCCAGGGTGGCGTGGCCATCAACGCCGAGCCGGGCGGCCACTCGGACGCTGCCGTGGCGGGCGCGGGAGATGTGAATGGCGACGGCATCGCGGACCTCGTCATCGGAATGCCGCAGAACAACCGGAGCTACGTCGTGTTCGGCCGGCCCGGTACGGCACCGATCGACCTGGGCGCCATCTCGGCCGGCGACGGTGGGTTCAGCATGGACGGCTACGGGTATGACGCTGCCGGCACCAGCGTGGCCGCCGCCGGCGACATCAACGGCGATGGTCTGGCCGACGTGCTGATCGGCGCGCCGGGCAGCTATTGGAAGGTGGAGGGGCGTGGTCGGACCTACGTGGTTTTCGGCCGGAAGGGCACCAACCATGTGATGCTGCGCGACCTCGAGGCCGAGCAAGGCGGCTACATCATCAGGGGCGAGGGGATTCGCTATGACTACAGCGGCAGAAGCGTCGCTGGGGTGGGTGACATCAATGGTGATGGACTGGCCGACATCCTCATCGGGGCACCCGGGGCGGATGCGCGTGACCATCAATACGACAGTGCCGGCCGTGCCTACCTCGTGCTAGGCAAGCCAGACACTTCGCCCGTCGAGCTTACCGCCGTGACGGAGGGCACTATCGCCGGCATCACCATCTACGGCGAATGCGGCTATGGACTAATGGGTCAAAACGTCAGCGGCGCGGGCGATGTCAACGGCGACGGCCTCCTAGACCTCATCGTTGCTGCCCCATGGTGCGGACTGGCGGGTGACCGCTACGTTGGGCGCAGCTACGTGATCTTCGGCTCGACCCAAGGAGCCTTCGCGCCCAGCGATTTCACCCGGGTCGGCAATGGCGGCGACGAGAAACTGTGGGGAACCTCCGCCGACGACGGCCTGGCCGGCGGCGCAGGCAACGACACACTCGTTGGCAACGGCGGCGCGGACGTGCTAGTCGGCGGGCCGGGAGATGACACGCTTGTTGCCGATGCGAGTCTTGTGAGGGCGCTGAGCGGCAAGCTCGGCAACCACGGCAACGTCGGCCGACTCTCCCGGCTGGACGGCGGCTCCGGCTTCGACACGCTAAATCTGCGTGGCAGCAACATCACGCTCGACCTGCGTGGCATCGCCAGCCAGGGGGCAGGCCTGCCTGGGAGCCGCTCGCGAATCGTGTCGATCGAGCGCATCGACTTGACCGGGTCCGGCGACAACACACTCGTATTCCGCGTGCCTGACGTGCAAGGCATGTCGGCCATGAACACCATCAACGCACACAGCCAGGCAGCCCTCGGTTGGCAGAACGGTAGCTATCAATTCCCGGCCAAGGTTCCCCTGCATCAACTGGTCGTCGACGGAGACACCGGTGACCGGATCCTGGGCGTGTCCGGCAGTTGGACGAACATGGGCACCGTGTCGCGCAAGGGGCAGACCTACGATGTCCTGAACAGCCGCAAGGGGCGGGTTCAATTGCTTTTGAACCGGCAGGTGATCCTCGCCGACGATGAACGCGAGGCCATCGGCAAGCGATGACGACGTCGGACTCCCCCGCCGCATCCGTCGCGCCCCGGCTCGAAATCAGCAGCTCGCGGCAGATGCTGGCCTGGTTGGCCGAGCACCGTGTCTCGCTCGCGTTCAGCACTTACCAGATCGGAAAGCTCTTCCTGATCGGTCTCAAGCCGGGTGGTGGCCTTTCGGTGTTCGAGCGCAGTTTCAACCGATGCATGGGCCTGTGCCCAACGGGCGACGGTTTCTACCTCAGCAGCCTCTACCAGGTCTGGCGCTTCGTGAACGCGCTCGGCGCGGGCGAGCTCCAGAGCGGCTACGACAAGCTCTACGTGCCGCAGGTCGGCCACACCACCGGCGACCTCGACATCCACGACATGGCGCTGGATGGCGACGGCCGGCTCGTCTTCGTCAACACCCTGTTCGGCTGCCTGGCCACGCTCAGCGATACCCACAGCTTCCGGCCGCTGTGGCGCCCGCCCTTTATCAGCCGTCTCGCGGCGGAAGACCGCTGCCACCTGAACGGCCTAGCGATGAAGGATGGCGCGCCGGCCCACGTCACGGCCGTGCATGCGGGCGACGTGGTCGACAGCTGGCGCGACCATCGGGCCGGCGGCGGGGTGGTGGTCGATGTGGTGCGCAACGAGGTCGTGGCCCGCGGGCTCAGCATGCCGCATTCGCCGCGCTGGTATCGCGGCCGGCTGTGGCTGCTGAACTCCGGCACCGGCGAGTTCGGCCACGTCGAGCTCGACAGCGGCCGCTTCGTGCCGGCCGCATTCTGCGCCGGCTACCTGCGCGGCCTGTCCTTCGTCGACGATTTCGCCATCGTCGGCTTGTCGAAACCGCGCGACAACAAGACCTTCAGCGGCCTGCCGCTGGACGATCGGCTGCGCGCGCACGGTGCCGAGGCGCGCTGCGGCCTGCAGGTCATCGACCTGCGCACCGGCGACGCCGTGCACTGGCTGCGCATCGAGGGTGTGGTCGAGGAGCTCTACGACGTGATCCCGCTGCCGGGTGTGCGCAGGCCCATGGCCCTCGGCTTCAAGACCGACGAGATCCGCCGGGTGCTTAGCATCGAGGACTGACGGGCCGTTCAGTCGCTTGCCACGGCGCCTTCCCGCGCTTGACGACGACACCCTGTCATCGCTGCCGGAGATGACCGCTCTCGTGTGAGCTGTCGGACCGCTTGGGGTCGAAACGGGAAGTCACCTGACCCGTGCTGCGTCGCTGTCCTTTACGCCTCGACGACCCAGCAGGCCACGCGTTGGGCGCCGCGGGCTTCCAGCGGCGGCTCCACCTCGGCGCATTTGGGCATCGCCAGTGGGCAGCGGGTGCAGAAGGGGCAGCCGCTGGGGCGGTCGATCGGCGAGGGCAGCTCGCCCTTCAGGATGATGCGCTCGCGGCGCAGCGCCGGGTCGACCGTCGGTGTGGCCGACAGCAGGGCCTGGGTGTAGGGGTGGCGCGGCGTGTCGAACACGGCGTCGCGCGGGCCCTTCTCGACGCAGCGGCCGAGGTACATCACCATCACCTCGTCGGCCACGTGGCGCACCACGCCCAGGTCGTGCGAGATGAAGATGTAGGCCACGTTCATCGCCTGCTGCAGCTCGTCCAGCAGGTTCAGCACCTGGGCGCGGATCGACACGTCCAGCGCCGAGACCGGCTCGTCCAGCACCAGCACGCGGGGTTGCAGCATCAGCGCGCGGGCAATGGCCACGCGCTGGCGCTGGCCGCCCGAGAACATGTGCGGGTAGCGGCCGAAATGCTCTTCGCGCAGGCCCACCTGGCGCAGCATGGCGCGGGCCCGGGCCTCGCGCTCGACCGCGTCGCCGATGCCGTTGACCAGCAGCGGCTCCATCAGCGCGCTGCCCACGGTCTGGCGCGGGTTCAGCGAGCCATAGGGGTTCTGGAAGACGATCTGGATCTGGCGCCGCAACTGGCGCCGCAGCGCCGCGTCGGCATGGGCCACGTCCTGGCCGTCGATCAGCAGCTGGCCGGCGGTGGGCGCCTCGATCATCGTCAGCAAGCGCGCCAGCGTGGACTTGCCGCAGCCCGATTCGCCGACCACGGCCAGCGTCTGGCCCGAGCGCACCGAGAAGCTGACCCCGGCCAGCGCCTGCACGGTGGCCGTGCCTTTCATCCAGCCGCGCGAGACCGGGTAGTCGCGGCGCAGGTCCTGCGCTTCGAGCACGGCGGCGTTGGGGTCGATGGTGCTCATGCGGCGGCCCCTTCGGTGATGGCCAGCGGCCGGCCGTCGACCAGTGGTGTGTGGCACAGCGCACGGCCCAGTTCGGCCGGCGCGGCCAGCGGCGCCTTGGCATGGCACAGCGCCTGGGCATGTGGGCAGCGCGGGGCGAAGAGGCAGCCCGCCGGCCGGTCGAACTGGCCCGGCACCAGGCCATCGATGGCCATCAGCCGCTCGCCCTGGCGGGCGCGCTCGGGCAGGGCGGCCAGCAGCGCCGCGGTGTAGGGGTGGTGCGGGTCAGTGAACAAGGTCTCAGCGCGCTGGGTCTCCACCGGCCGGCCGGCGTATTGCACCAGCACGCGGTCGGCGCCCTCGGCCACCACGCCCAGGTCGTGCGTGATCAGCACCAGGGCCATGCCGGTGTCGCGGCGCAGGGCCTGCAGCAGGTCCAGGATCTGGGCCTGGATGGTCACGTCCAGTGCGGTGGTCGGCTCGTCGGCGATCAGCAGCCGCGGCTTGCAGGCCAGGGCCATCGCGATCATCACGCGCTGGCTCATGCCACCCGACAGCTGGTGCGGGAACGCGCGCGCGCGGCGCGTCGGGTCGGGGATGCCGACCAGTTCCAGCAGCTCGACCACGCGCCGCTGGCGCGCGGGGCGGTCCAGCGCGGTATGGGCGGCCAGCGCCTCCGCGATCTGCCAGCCCACCGTGAAGCAGGGGTTGAGCGAGCTCATCGGCTCCTGGAAGACCATGGACACGTCGCGCCCGACCAGGGCGCGCCGCTGCTTGGGCGACATGTCCAGCAGGTCCTGCCCGTCGAAGTGCATGCGCTCGGCGGTCACCGTGGCCGTCCACGGCAGCAGGCCCATGATGGCCAGCATGGCCACCGACTTGCCCGAGCCGGACTCGCCGACGATGGCCAGCACCTCGTTCGGCGCGACCTGCAGGTCCACCCCATCGACCGCCTTGAACGCGCCGCCGCGGGTGGCGAAGCTGACCGACAGGCCCTTGATGTCCAACAGAGCTTGGCTCATGTCTTCCTCATCTTGGGGTCGAGGGCGTCGCGCAGGCCGTCGCCGGCCAGGTTGATCGACACCACGGTGACCAGGATGGCCAGGCCGGGCAGGGTGACCAGCCAGGGGTCGGAGCGGATGAACTCGCGCGCGTCGGCCAGCATGGTGCCCCACTCGGCCGTGGGCGGCTGCGCGCCCAGGCCCAGGAAGCCCAGCGCGGCCGCTTCGAGGATGGCGTCGGACACGCCCAGCGCGGCCTGCACGATCAGCGGCGCCAGGCAGTTCGGCAGCACGGTGAAGAACATCAGCCGCCAGCCACCCACGCCGGCCACGCGGGCGGCGGTGACGTAGTCTTTCTGCAGCTCGGTCAGGGCCGAGGCGCGCAGCAGCCGCACATAGCGCGGCAGGTAGACGATGGTCACCGCGATGATGGTGTTGGCCAGGCTCGGCCCCAGCACCGCCACCACCAGGATGGCCAGCACCAGGCTGGGCACGGCCATGATCAGGTCCATCACGCGGGTGATGGCCACGTCCACCGCCTGGCCCAGCGAGGCGCAGGCCAGGCCCAGCAGCACACCGATGATGAACGAGAAGCCCATCACCGACAGGCCGATGAACAGCGACACCCGCGCGCCGTGGATCAGGCGCGACAGCATGTCGCGGCCCAGGCTGTCGGTGCCGAGCAGGAAGCGCGCCGAGCCGCCATCGGCCCAGGCCGGCGCGGCGCGCACCGCGTCGCGGAACTGCTCGTTCGGCGCGTAGGGCGCGATCCAGTCGGCGAACAGCGCCAGCAACACGACGAGGGCGACGACCGCCAGGCCGGCCACCGCGCCTTTGTTCTCGCGGAACGCGAGCCAGAACGAACGCAGCGGGGAGGGTGGGGCCGGCGTGGCCGCCACGACGGGAACGACTGGGGACTCAGCCATGGCGGATGCGCGGGTTGATCAGGCCGTAGGTCAGGTCGACCAGCAGGTTCACCAGGATGACGACGGTGGACACCAGCATCACGCCGCCTTGCAGGGCCGGGTAGTCGCGGCGGGCGATCGACTCGATCAGCCACTTGCCCACGCCTGGCCAGGAAAAGATGGTTTCGGTGAGCACGGCGCCGGCCATCAGCGCGCCGACCTGCAGGCCGATCACCGTGACGACCGGGATCAGCGCGTTGCGCAGTGCATGCAGGCCGATCACCCGCCAGGCCGACAGGCCCTTTGCGCGGGCGGTGCGCACGTAGTCTTCGCCCAGCACCTCGAGCATCGCCGAGCGCGTCATGCGCGCCACCACCGCCAGCGGCACCGTGCCCAGCACGATGGCCGGCAGCACCAGGTGGTGCAGCGCGTCCTTCACCGCACCGGCCTGGCCCGACAGCCAGGCGTCGATGACCATGAAGCCGGTGACCGGCTCGAAGTAGTACTGGATCAGGTCGATGCGGCCCGACACCGGCGTGAGCCCCCAGCGCTCGCCGACGAACATGATCAGCAGCAGGCCCCACCAGAAGATCGGCATCGAGTAGCCGGTGACCGACAGGCCCATCAAGGCCTGGTCGTACAGGCTGCCGCGCCGGGCCGCGGCGATGGTGCCGGCCGGCAGGCCGATCAGCGCGGCGAACAACATCGCGAAGAAGCTCAGCTCCAGCGTGGCCGGGAACAGTGTGGCGAACTCGCTGAGCACTTTCTGGTTGGTGGCCAGCGAGGTGCCGAAATCGCCGTGCAGCAGGGCCCACATGTAGTCGGCGAACTGCTTCCACACCGGCTGGTCCAGGCCCAGCTCATGGCGGAAGTGGGCCAGCCGCTCGGCCGAGATGCCGCGCTCGCCCACGCGCACCTCCACCGGGTCACCCGGCACCAGCCGGATGGCCACGAAGGTCACGAACATCAGCGCGACGAAGGTCGGGATGGTCAGCGCCAGCCGGCGCCAGAGGAACTTCAGCATGAACGATCAAGCGGCCCGAAGGCCGCTTCGAAGGAGGTGCGGCGCGTGATCACCACACGTCGCTGCGCGTGAGCAGGAACCAGGCGCCGCGGTTGAGCTGGTAGACGCTGACCGAGCCGTAGCGCTGCTCGCCGTCGTCGGCGAAGCGCATGCTGCTGGTCACCGGGGCCAGGGCGTCGACCGACTTCAGCGCCGGCACCAGCTTGGCGCCTTCGACCGATTTGGCCTGCTTGATGGCGGCGGTCAGCACGAAGACGGCGTCGTAGGCGTAGTGTGCGGCGTAGACCGGGTCGTGCTTGTACAGCGTGCGGTAGCGCTCGAGGAAGCCCTTGCCGCCGGTGAACTCGGCCACGCCGATGATCGGCGAGGTGGCGTAGATCGTGCCAATGGCCGGGTTGACCTTGAGCATGCCCTCGGTCTTGATCGTGTCGCTGCCGACGATCTGGATGTTCTTCATGCCGGCGGCCACCATCTGGTCGGCCAGGGCCACGATCTGGAAGTCGGCCAGCGTGGTGACGAAGACGTCGACCTTCTTCTCGACCAGCTGCGGCACCAGGGCCTTGAAGTCGGTGGTCTTGTCGTCCAGCGAGGCGCGCACCGCGATGTTCTTGCCCTTCAGCTGCGCCGCGGCGTTGTCGGCCAGGCTCTTGCCATAGGGCGTGTTGTCGTCGACCACGGCGTAGGCATGCTCGCCCGGCAGGCCGGCCGCCACCGAGCCCATGGCCTTGGACTGCAGCGCGTCGCTGGCGACCAGGCGGAAGGTGGTGGGCAGGTTGAGCTTGGTGTACTCGGGCTTGGTCGAGATCGCCAGCTGCGGGACCATCTTCTCGGCGTAGACCGGCGCGGCGGCGATGCTGACGCCCGAGTTCAGGTGGCCGATCACCGCGACCACCCCGGCGTCGACCAGGGTCTTCGCCGCCGCCTTGCCCGCTTCGGCGTCGGCCTTGTCGTCGGCCGTCACCAGCTCGAGCTGGACCGTCTTGCCGTCGATCTTCAGGCCTTCCTTGTTGATGTCGTCGATGGCCATCTTGGTGCCGTCGACCATGTCCTGGCCCAGGTCCTTCAGCGGGCCCGACAGCGGCTGGGCCACGCCGATCTTGATCGTGTCCGGCACGCCGGGGTGGCAGCCGGCCAGCGCGGCCATGCAGCCCAGCACGATCAGGCCGAGGGCGACTCGGGTATGGGCAAACATCGTCATCGCGGGTCTCGCTTCTTTCGAATCTCTCGCTTCACTCACTTCAGGTCGACGCCGTTGAACTCGTGCGTGTTGAACGGACTTTGCTTGTAGCCCGCCACATTGGCGCGCATCGCCTCGTAGACCACCGAGTGGGCGATCTTGAAGTCCGGCGCCTCGTCATGCTCGATCGCCTGCATCTCTTCGTAGAGCTTGGTGCGGGCCTTGTTGTCGGTCAGCGTGCGGGCTTTTTCCAGCTTCTCGTCGTAGGCCTTGTTGCACCACTTCGACAGGTTCTGGCCGCCCGGGCGGGCCGCGTCGCAACTGTGCAGGAAGAAGAAGTTGTCGGGGTCGCCGTTGTCGCCGTTCCAGCCCATCATGCCGGTCAGGTGCTCGCCTTGCTGCAGGCGCTTGCGGTACTCGCCCCACTCGTAGGTGACCAGCTTGGCGTTGACGCCGATCTTGGCCAGGTCGGCCTGCATCATCTCGGCCATGCGCTTGGCATTGGGGTTGTAGGGGCGCTGCACCGGCATGTACCAGAGGTCCACCTCCAGCGGGGTCTTCACGCCGGCCTTGGCCAGCAGGGCCTTGGCCTTCTCGGGGTCGTGCGGCCAGTCCTGCACCTGGTTGTTGTAGCCCCACATGGTGGGCGGAATGAAGTTCTTCGCCGCCGTGCCGGCGCCGAGGTAGACGTCCTTCAGGATCGCCGCCTTGTCGATGGCCAGCGTGAAGGCCTGGCGCACTTCCTTCTTGTCGAACGGGGGCTTGGTGTTGTTGAAGGCCCAGTAGGCGATGTTCAGGCCGGGCAGGTTGATGACCTTGAGCGTCGAGTCCTTCTGCATCTCGGGCAGGTCGGCCGGGCGGGGGTAGCTGCTCAGGTGGCATTCGCCGGCCTTGAGCTTGGAATAGCGCGCGGTCGCGTCCGGCGTGATGGCGTAGACCAGGTCGTCCACCAGCGCCTTCTCACCGAAGTAGGCCTTGTTGGCCTTGTAGCGGATCACCGCGTCCTTCTGGTAGGTGACGAAGCTGAACGGCCCCGTGCCCACCGGCACCTGGTCGAACTGCTCCTTCTTGTTGGCCTTGGCCAGCGCGTCGGCGTACTCGGCCGAGTGGATGGCGGTGAAGTCCATCGCCAGGTTGGGCAGCATGGTGACGTTGGGCTTCTTCAGCACGATGCGCACGGTCAGCGGGTCGACCTTTTCGACGGCGACCAGGTCGTCCTTGAAGCCCATGTCGGCGAAGTAATCGTACTTGCCGCCCGAGACCTTGGCGTAGGGGTGCTCGGGCTTCCACTGGCGCTCGAAGGACCAGACCACGTCGTCGGCGTTGAAGTCGCGCGTCGGGGTGAAGCCGGGCACGCTGTGGAACTTCACGCCGGCGCGCAGCTTGAAGGTGTAGGTCTTGCCGTCGGGCGAGACCGTCCAGCTCTCGGCCAGGCCGGGCTCGACCTCGGTGCTGCCGCGCTTGAAGTGGGTCAGCCGGTCGTACACCGGGCGGGCGGCGTCGAAGCTGGTGCCCGTGGTGTTCAGCGCCGGGGTGAAGTTCTCGGGCGAGCCTTCAGAGCAGTAGACGAAGGTCTTGGCCTGGGCCGCGCCGAGGCCCAGCATGGCCAGCGCGGCGGCAGCGGCCAGGGTGTGCGACATCGGGCGGGTGGTGCGATGGCTGTGCATGGAAAGAGCTCCTCAGCGGTTGTGCCGCGCTGGATGTTCGTCAGCGGCCGGGCCGCGTTCGTGGACTGGAAATGCGAGGTGGGGCATTCTGGACCGGAACCATACGCAAACCCCGTGCCCGGCACCAGGGTTTTTCCTGTTGATCGTCGACAGGAGCACTTGCCTAGTCAGGTGGCCGGCGTTGCACATGGTGTTCGGCCGATCGGCCCCACCGTCAATCGAGCGGCGTGGCGTCGATCAAGGCGCCGAGTTGACGCAACAGCTCCATCTTGGAAAACGGTTTGTCCAGGCTGGGGCAGCCGGCGTCGGCCAGGAAGCGCGTCGCGCCGGGGCTCAGGGTGTCGCCCGTCACGAAGAGCATGCGCCGGGCGAGCACCGGCTGCCGTGCCCGGACCTCGCGCCACAGCGCGGCGCCGTCGATGTCGGGCATGCGCAGGTCCGACACGATGGCGTCGAAGTGCGCCTCGCGAAGCATCTCCAGTGCCACGGCGCCGGACTCGGCGGTGCTCACCTCGTAGCCGCTGCTCTCGAGCATCGCGCGCACCAGGTCGGCGACCTCGGGCTCGTCGTCGACCACCAGCACGTGCTGGCTGGCAGCGACCGGCAAGGGCGAGAGCGGCATCGGTTGCGTGATCTCGCCGGCCTCGCCGCTGATCGGCAGGCTCAGTCGAAAACTGGCGCCCTGGGCCGAGCGCTCGAGCTGCAGTTCGCCGCCGTGGTCGCGCGCGACCGAGCGCGACACGGGCAGCCCCAGGCCGGTCCCCGCCCCTTCGCTTTTGGTGGTGAAGTAGGGGTCGAAGATGCGCTCGCGCACCTCCTCCGGCACGCCGGGGCCGTTGTCGGCCACGCGCAGCCAGGCCCGTGGCGATCGGTTGGCGCGCGGTGTTTCGACCCCTGTCTCGATGCGCAGGTGGCGCGGCGCCGGCACCGACACCAGGGCCTGCTGCGCGTTCACCATCAGGTTCAGCACCAGCTGGCCCAGGCGGTCGGCGTCGGCGTTCAGCTCCGGGATGCCGTCGGCCAGCGCCAGCGTGAGCTGCACGCCACTGGAGCGCAGGCTGTACTGCAGCAGCTCGGCAGCACCGCGCACCAGGTCGTTCAACGGCACAGGGCCCCGCTGGGCCGGGCGCTGCCGCGCCATGTGCAGGAAGGTGCGCACGATGCGACCGCAGCGTTCGGCCGCCGCGTGGATGCGCAGCACGTCGTCGTGCAGCGCGGTGCCGGCGGTCTTCTCTTCCAGCAGGCTGGCGCGGCCCATGACGATGGCCAGCGGGTTGTTCAGCTCGTGCGCCACGCCGGCCAGCAGGCTGCCCATGGCGGTCAGCTTCTCGCTCTGGCGCAGGGCGTCGCGCTGGCGTTCGATCACCTCGGCGGCCCGCACGCGCTCGCTCACGTCGTTGATCGATGCCGTGTAGTAGCTCGTGCCGCCGACGTTGGTCTGCCACAGCACCATCTCGATCGGGAATTCACTGCCGTCGACGCGCAGGGCCTGCAGGGACAGTCGCTGGCCCATCAGGCGGGGTGCCTCGCCCCGCGCCATGCGGGCCATGCCGGCGAGGTGGCCCTCGCGGTGGCGCGCCGGGATCATCACCTCGGACACCAGCCGGCCCAGGGCCTGGGTGCGTGCCAGGCCGAACATGGTCTCGGCCGCCGGGTTGAACTCGACGATGAGGCCCGCCTCGTCGGTGGTCACGATGGCCGCCAGCGCGTTGTCGACGATCGCCGCCTTGAGCCCTTCCGCCCGCTGCAGGGCCTGAACCTGCTCGACCAGCTGCTGCTCCTGGCGCTTCAGCGCGGTCAAGTCGCGCGCGTAGCCGATGACCAGCTGCACCGAGCCGTCCGGCCCCGCGTAGGGCAGCAAGGTCTCTTCGGTGTAGCAGCGGCCGCGGCCCGGGTAGTCGGTCCAGCCTTCCCAGTGCACCGTCTCGCCACGGAACAGGCGTTCAGCGGTCTTCAGGTGGTTGCGGAAGATGGTCTCGCCGCGCACCTGCAGCACCGAGCGGCCGATCATTTCCTCGGCCGCCAGGCCGAGGAAATCGAGCGTCGCGTCGTTGGCGTAGACGAAGCGGTGCGCCCGGTCGAGCAGCACCACCCGTGCTGGCACGCGGGCCAGCAGCAGCTTCAGCAGCGCCGGGTCCAGCCCCTGGGGCAGGCCTGCGGGGTCGGTGGTCACGGCCTGGGCACGTAGACGTAGCCCACGCTGCGCACGGTCTTCAGGACCTCGGGCTTGTCGGGGTTGCGCTCGACCTTGCGGCGCAGCCGCATCACCCGCAGGTCGATCGAGCGGTCGAACACGTCCCAGCCCCGGTTGTGGGCCTGTTCCATGATCTGGTCGCGGTTCAGCGGCCGGTTCGGGTGGCGGGCGAACAGGGCCAACAGGTCGAACTCGGCGGCGGTGATCTCGATCTCCTGGCCATCGGCGCTGAAGAGCTTGCGCTGGTCCAGGTCCAGCACCCGGTCGCCGAAGGACACGCGCTTCGTGACTTCGGCCGGCGCGGGGGCCGGGGCGGCATTGGCCGAGCGGGTCTCGGGTGGGGCCGGCACGGCCATCGTGCGGCGAAGCACGGCGCGCAGCCGCGCCAGCAGCTCGCGCAGCTCGAAAGGCTTGGGCAGGTAGTCGTCGGCGCCCATCTCGAGGCCGACGATGCGGTCGACGGCCTCGCCGGCGGTGGTCAGCATCACGATCGCCACCGCCGGGTGGGCCTCGCGCAGCCAGCGGGCCAGCGACAGGCCGTTCTCGCCGGGCATGTTCACGTCCAGCAACGCCAGGGCAGGCGCGCCGACGGCGACCAGCTCGCGGGCCCGGGCCGCGTGCTCGGCCGTCTGCACGGCCATGCCGTGGCGGCCGAGGTATTCGGCGAGCAGCTCGCGCAGCTCGGGCTCGTCGTCCACCACCAGGACCACCGGGGCGGGTGCCGGTGGCGCAGCGGCGGCACCTGGCGTGTGGCTCATGCGGACTCCATCGGCAAAGGGGGCGGCAGGGGGCAGCGAGGGCGGACCATGATAGTCGGACCGCCGGCTCGGCCGTGCCGGCTTCAGGCTGGCACGGCGGCGGCATCCTGCATGGTGCGGCTGACGTGGCCGTACAGCGTGGTCCAGGCCTCGCGCACCTCGGCCGTGAACGCGTCGCCCAGGCCGATGGCCAGGGTGTCGAGCAGGGCCGCGCCCACCGTGGCGTAGTGCTCATCGCGCACGCCGTAGCCGGCGTGCCGCGAGCCCAGTGCCGTCAGCGCAGCCTGCAACTGCTGCGGCTGGTGGAGCATCCGCACGGCGGCGCCGATCATCGCCATCAGGCGTTCGCCCTGGGTGCCCATGTCGCTGCGGAACAGCGCGCGCAGCGCCGGGTCGCGCTGGAACAGCTGGTCGTAGAAGATGGCCGCGGCCTGCGGGGCGATGGGCGCCACCTGGGCAAAGCTGTCGCGGACGAGGTCGGTCTGTCGGGGTGTCATGGCGAGGGGCCTTTCCGTGCGGGTTGAACTGGGTGAGGGCACTGTGGCCGCCGGCCGTTGCAGCCCCGCTTCAGGCGCTGCCCGTTGCGTTTCAGTTGTTGTCGCGGTCCTGTTCAAACACGAATGAAACCAAGCCGGTTCGGTCTCGATACGGTGCCGATACGCGGGCTGGCCACACTGCCTGCCATCACCACAGGAGAACCCATGACGCCCACGCACAACCCCGATTTCGACCTCGTGCTTCGCCAGCAGGTGCTGGCAGCGCTGAGCCGGCGCTGGCAGCGCCGGCTGGCGTTCGAGGGCAACGTCCGCGCCGGCACGGTGGTCTACATCGACGGCGAGCGGCAGATCCGCTTCTGGCACGAAATGGGCGGTGGCGACTGCAAGCTGTACATCAACCTGCCCGCCGAGGCGCAGTGGGCCGCGGCCACCGGCACGCCCCTGTCCGAGCGCGACGAGATCGTGCGCTTCGTCGCCGAGCGCGTGCAGCAGGAGAAGGCCAGCAGCTGGCGCTACGAGATCCGCGCCGCCGCGATCGAGTTCTATTGAGGAGAACGCCTGCCTGCGGGCCGGGCGATGCCGGCCGCAGGTGCGCCGGGTCCGTCAGCGGCCGGGCGCTGGTGTGGCGAACAGCGCGTCGTGGCGGCCGGTCGCCAGCTCGGCGTCGAAGGCTTCGCCCAGCGCCCTGACGAGTGCGCGCTGGAGCGCGGGGTCGCCGGGCTGACCGGGGAAGTAGGGTCGGCCGGACTCGACGAAGAAGCCGACTGGCGTGAGCTGGACCACTTCGCCGCGGACGCGAAAGCGCAGCGAGTCGTCGCCGGGGTGCGCGGGCGGCAGGCGCTCGGCCTGGAAGCCACGCGTCAGCAGCTCGCCGATGGCCGGCGAGGCGTCGACCTGCAGCGACTCGAGCGCGTAGTTGAAGCCGCTGCTGTCCCAGGTGCCGCGCCAGGGCAGCGGCCGGAAGCCGCGCCGCTCGGCCAACTGGTCGTCGCCGTCGGGCCCGCGGCGCCACCCGAAGTGGTGCGCCAGCCAGGCCGCGTCGATCGCCTCGTGGGTCGGGTAGCGCATGCGCTGCCGGTCCACCGGCAGGGCCGACCAGCCGCCGCCGTCCAGGTCGGCCACCAGGATGTGCGGCACCGCCTCGCCGCCCCGTGCAACGCTGCCGAAGCGGGCCAGGCGGCGGCCGCCGGGCGACACCGCGAGCACTGGCACGCTGGACCAGACCGAGGTGTCGTCCGGCGCGCGCGGCACGGGGTGGGCCCGTACCTGCGCCACGTCGTAGACGCAGCCGTCACCGAGCATCAGCCAGCGGCCGCCATGCAGAACCTGGTGCTGCGGGCCGCTGTACAGGCCCCGGGTGCCCTGGCGCGCGTCCGGCCCGTCGACCCAGGCCACGCTGTTGTTGCCGCCCGAGGCGACGCACAGCAGCGTCGTGCTCAGGCGCCCGCCCTGCTGGTGCAACCGGTGGAACGCGCCGGTGTTGTTCGGGTCGCCGACGAGGACGATCAGGTCGGGCGACTCACCCTCGCCGACGACGAAGACGGCATGCACCGCGCCGGTCGTGGCCGGGGTGTCGCCGAACAGGCCGCCCAGCGTGTCGATGGTCAAGGGCTGCCCCTGCCAGCGCAGCGACCAGTCGTTCGTGCTGCCACGGCCGCTGCGGTCGGCCAGGCGGTAGCTGCGGGTGTGCGTGACCAGCTCGAGACCGCCGTAGCGGTGGACCTGGTCAGGCGCCGGCGGGGCCTCGGCCGCGCGCAGCCGCTGGAGCCCGCCACCGCAGGCGGCGAGCAGCAGGGCGGCGAGCAGGGCACCGGCCAGCAGGCGGCCGTCGACGCCGCCGAGCCAGTCGGCCATGGCTCAGGCGCCCCAACTGGTGGCGGCCGAGAGCGCGCCGACCAGGGCCGACCCGAGGGGCACGAGGCACAACAGCACGTCGCTCAGCCGGGCACTGCCGGGGGCGCATGCGGCGGCAGCCGGCGCGTCCAGTCCGTCGAACAGGTCTTCGGCAAAGGCCTCGCTGCGGCACAGCGGGGGCAATTGGGGCGACAGGGCGGCAAGGTGTTGCATGGCGGACTCGAACGGTGGGCTGTGGGGTGCCGACACTGTCGTCCGTGCGCGTATCAGCTGTGTATCGCCAGCGCCCGCCGCCTTGTTTCAAATGTGTTGCGGGGCGGCCGCCGCCTCACGGCCGTTCGCTTGCCGTGCCACGCCGGAACACCCCGCCCAACGCCGCCTTGTTCGACACGCCCAGCTTCAGGTAGCACTCGCGCAGGTAGCCGCGCACCGTGGCCGGCGAGAGGCCGAGCTGGCGTGCGATCTCCTTGTACGAGTCGCCGGCCGCATAGGCGCGCGCGATGCTCTCCTCGCGCCGCGTCAGGCCATGGCCGATGCGTTGGCGCAGCGTCACACGGCAGCGCGCCGCCGCGCTGGCGCGCTCGGCGGCGGCCAGTGTGTCGATCCCCACCTCGATCTGCCGGCCCTGCCATTGGCCCTGGCCGGCCACCAGCAGCGGGCGCAGCGGCTCGGGCAGGGGGCCGCCGGGCCAGGCGGGGAATTCGCGCACCAGCAGCTGGCAGAAGTCCGGTGAGGCCTGCAGCAGGTAGCCGGCCTCGTCGGCCTGGGCCTGCCACTCGCTGGCTTGGCTGAACTGCCGCCCCAGGCCCAGCCGCCAGTGGGTCTGCTCGGCCTGCACCAGGTGGGGCATCAGCAACTCGACCAGGCTGCGCTCGGCCTCGCTGAACACGGCGCCGCGGTGGCCTCGGAACAGCGACACGAAGCTGTACAGGCCGGTCGACTCGTCCGGCATCAGGGTGGACAGCGCGCAGGCCAGGTCGTAGCGGGCGTCGAAGGCGTCTTCCTCCGCCGTGCCGGTGGGGCCGCCGTCGTCCAGCACGGTGACGCCGGGTTGCTCGGCGCAGCGGCGGGCCAGCGAGTCGACGTCGGCGATGCCCCACCAGTCCTCGATGAACGCGGGCGGCAGCCGGTGCAGGTGGCCCTGCATCACCGAGACCTGGCCCGCCTGCGGGTTGGCGATGCCCCACCAGGCGGAATCGAAGGGCAGGGCCGATTCCAGCAGCCCCAGCGCCGCGGCGCGGAAGCCCTCGGCCGGTGCCTCGACGGCCAGCCGCTGCCAGCCGAGCACCAGGGACGAGAAGCGGGCGAGTTCCATGGGGATCAGGGTTTTCGCCGCACCAGGCCCGTGCATCTGCAGGGTTGGCGCCGCATGGGGGCAACGGCGAGAGTGGCAGCCATTGTAGAAAGCGCCCCGCGGCGCCAAGGAGACCCCTGTCGTGCTTCGCCGAACCCCCACCCGCGCCCCTGCCCACCCACCTCGCCCGCCACACGGCCTGGGCGGCGACGAGATATCGGTGGCGCCCCGATACGCTGCCTGACGGACACCGTGCATCGCCATCACCACAGACGAGAGCCCTCTACCGCAGCCGGACACGCCGACACCGGTCGATTTCGACCTCGTGCTTCGCCAGCAGGTGCTGGCAGCGCTGAGCCGGCGCTGGCAGCGCCAGCTGGCGGCGTTCGAGGCAACGTCCGCGCCGGCGCCGTGGTCACCCATCGACGGCGAGCGCGCAGATCCGCTTTCCGGCACGAAATGGGCGGTGGCGACTGCCAGATGTACATCGACCTGCCCACGTCGGCGCGGTGGGCCGCGGCCACGGGCACGCCCTGGCGGAGCGCGACGAATCGTTCGCTTCGTCGCCGAGCGCGTGCAGCGGAGAAGGCCGGCGGCTGGCGCTACGAGATCAGCGACGCCGCCATCGAGTTCTGTGGAAGAACGCCTGCCGCGGCGGTCAGCGGCCGGGCTGCAGCGGCCGGGCGCACGAACAGTGCGTCGTGGCGGCCGGTCGCCAGCTCGGCGTCGAGCTTCGCCCAGCGACTGACGAAGGCCCGCTGGAGCGCGGGGTCGCCGGGCTGACCGAAGTAGGGTCGGCCGGACTCGACGAAGAGCCGACTGGCGTGAGCCTGCACCACTTCGCCGCGGACCCGGAAGCGACGACTGCCGTCGCCCAGGTGCGCGGGCGGCAGGCGCTCGGCCTGGAAGCCACGCGTCAGCAACTCGCCGATGGCCGGCGAGGCGTCGACCTGCAGCGACTCGACGTAGGTGCCGCTGCTGTCCCGGACGCCGCGCCAGAACAGCGGCCTGGGCGCGGCGCTCGGCCAGCTGGTCGTCGCCGTCGGGCTGCGCCGCCGCGGGAAGTGGTGCGCCAGCCAGGCGCGTCGATCCTACTCGTGGGTCGGGTAGCGCATGCGCTGCCGGTCCACCGGCAAGGCCGACCAGCCGCCGCCACGTCCAGGTCGGCGACCAGGATGTGCGGCATCGCCTCGCCTTCGCGCTGGATAGTGCCGAAGCGGGCCAGGCGGCGACCGCCGGCGACACCGCCAACACCGCCACGCTTGACCAGACGGCCATGTCGTCCGGCGGGCGCGGCAGCTTGGTGGCCCGGTGATGCGCCACGTCGTAGACGCAGCCGTCACCAGCATCAGCCAGCGGCCACCGCCACGGGTCTGGTGCTGCGGGCCGCTGTACAGGCTTTGGGTGCCTCGGCGCGCGTCCCGGCCGTCGACCCAGGACGCTGTTGTTGCCGCCGGAGGCGACGCACAGCAGCGTCGTGCTCAGGCGCCCGCCCTGCTGGTGCAGCCGGTGGAAGGCCGTGTTGTTCGGGTCGCCGACGAGGACGGTCGGGCGGCTCACCCTCGCCGACGACGAAGACGGCATTCACCGCGCCGGTCTTGGCGGGGGTGTCGCCGAGCATGCCGCCCAGCGTGTCGATGGTCAAGCTGCCCTGCCAGCGCAGCGACCAGTCGCGTGCTCGCCGCTGCGGTCGGCCAGGCGGTAGCTGCGTGCGTGACCAGCTCGAGACCGCCGTAGCGGTGGACCTGGTCCGCGCCGGCGGGCCTCGGCCGCGCGCAGCCGCTGGAGCCCGCCACCGCAGGCGGCGAGCAGCAGGGCGGCGAGCAGGGCACCGGCCAGCAGGCGGCCGTCGACACCGAGGCCAGTCGGCCATGGCTCAGGCGCCCCAACTGGTGGCGGCCGACAGCGCGCCGACCAGGGCCGACGAGGGCACGACGCACAACAGCACGTCTCAGCCGGGCACTGCCCGGGGCGCATGCGGCGGCAGCCGGCGCGTCCAGTCCGTCGAACAGGTCTTCGGCAAGGCCTCGCTGCGGCACAGCAGGGCAGTTGGGGCGACAGGGCGGCAAGGTGTTGCATGGCGGACTCGAAACCAGTGGGCTGATGGGGTGCCGACACTGTCGTCCGTGCGCGTATCACGCGTGTATCGCGCGCGCCCGCCGCCTTGTTTCAAATGTGTTGCGGGGCGGCCGCCGCCTCGGCCGTTCGCTTGCCGTGCCACGCCGGAACACCCGCCCAACGCCGCCTTGTTCGACACGCCCAGCAGGTAGCACTCGCGCAGGTAGCCGCGCACCGTGGCCGGCGAAGGCCGAGCTGGCGTGCGATCTCCTTGTACGAGTCGCCGGCCCGCATGGGCGCGCGCGATGCTCTCCTCGCGCCGCGTCAGGCCCATGGCCGATGCGTTGGCGCAGCGTCACGCGGCAGCGCGCCGTGTCGCTGGCGCGCTCGGCGGCGGCCCGGGTCGTCGATCCCCACCTCGATCTGCCGGCCCTGCCAGTGCCCCTGGCCGGCCACCAGCAGCAGGCGCAGCGACTCGGGCAGGGGGCCGCCGGGCCGGGCGGGGAATTCGCGCACCAGCAGCTGGCAGAAGTCCGGTGAGGCCTGCAGCAGGTAGCCAGCCTCGTCGGCCTGGGCCTGCCACTCGCCGGCATGGCTGAACTGCCGCCCCAGGCCCAGCCGCCAGTGGGTCTGCTCGGCCTGCACCAGGTGCGGCATCAGCAACTCGACCAGGCGCTCGGCCTCGCTGAACACGGCGCCGCCGGCCGCGGAACAGCGACACGAAGCTGTACAGGCCGGTCGACTCGTCCGGCAGCAGGGTGGACAGCGCGCAGGCCAGGTCGTAGCGGGCGTCGAAGGCGTCTTCCTCCGCCGTGCCGGTGGCCGCCGTCGTCCAGCACGGTGACGCCGGGTTGCTCGGCGCAGCGGCGGGCCAGCGAGTCGACGTCGGCGATGCCCCACCAGTCCTCGATGAACGCGGGCGGACGGTGCAGGTGGCCCTGCATCACCGAGACCTGGCCCGCCTGCGGGTTGGCGATGCCCACCAGGCGGAATCGAAGGGCAGGGCCGATTCCAGCAGCCCCAGCGCCGCGGCGCGGACCCTCGGCCGGTGCCTCGACGGCCAGCCGCTGCCAGCCGAGCACCAGGGACGAGAAGCGGGCGAGTTCCATGGGGATCAGGGTTTTCGCCGCACCAGGCCCGTGCATCTGCAGGGTTGGCGCCGCATGCGGGCAACGGCGAGTGGCAGCCATTGTAGAAAGCGCCCCGCGGCGCCAAGGAGACCCCTGTCGTGCCTTCGCCGAACCCCACCCGCGCCCCTGCCCACCCCCTCGCCCGCCACACCGCCTGCGCACCTGGCTCGGCTCGCCCGGCCGCGCCGGCCTGGCGCTGGCCCTGGCCGCCAGCGCCCTGGCCGGTTGCCTGGGCTGGGACCACGACCGCCCCGAGCCCGCGACCCTGGTGCTGCGCGCCAGGTGCGCACCATGGACGCCCAGGGCCGCACCGCGACGGCCGTGGCCGTGCGCGGCGCGCGCATCGTCGCGGTGGGCAGCGACGCCGAGGTCTTCGACTACATCGGCCCCGACACGCAGGTCGTCGAGCTGGGCGGCAAGACGTTGCTGCCGGGCTTCATCGACGGCCACATCCACCCCGCGATGGGCGCCGAGCGCCTGGCCCAGTGCAGCGTGGACGGCGTGGCCCTGTCGGTCGACGAGATCGTGGCCTATGCCCTCGGCGACTGCCTGCCCAACGAGCAGCAGCCGGTGCCCGACGGCAAGTGGGTGGAGATTGCCAACGTCAACCCGACCAACTTCGTGGCCACCGCGGCCGACCTCGACCGCATCAGCGCGACCCGGCCGGTGGCGCTGCACGGCATCGACGGCCACACCGAGTGGGTCAATTCCAAGGCCCTGCAACTGGCCGGCATCACCAGGGACACGCTGGACCCGCCTGGCGGCCAGATCGAGCGCGACGGCAACGGCAACCCCACCGGCTTCCTGAAGGACGCAGCGCAAGGGCTGGTCGACTCGATCATCCCGCCGCTGACGCTGGACGAGCGTGTCGCGTTGGCCCAGCAGGCGCTGGACCTGGTGCGCAGCAAGGGCATCACCAGCGTGCAGGACGCCTGGACCAGCGAGTCCGCGCTGCAGGTCTACGAGACCATGGAGGCCGCCGGCACGCTGAAGATGCGGGTGCGCGCGGCGCTGATGTCCGACATCCTCGACGACGAGGCCGAGTACCAGCGACTGCTGGGCCTGCGCGCCAAGTACGCGACCACCCGCTGATCCAGGCCGACGCGGTGAAGATCTTCTCCGACGGCGTGATCGAGTACCCCACGCAGACCGCGGCGATGACCAAGCCCTACCTCGACGAGCACGGCCAGCCGACCACCAACTACGGCGGCCGCTACTTCGACCAGGCGGTGCTGAACCGCTACGTCGCCCGCCTGGACAAGGAGGGCTTCACGATCCACACCCACTCGATCGGCGACTACACGACCCGCGCCGTGCTGGACGCGCTGGCCGCGGCGAAGCAGGCCAACGGCGCGAGCGACAACCGGCCAGATCGCCCACCTGCAGATCGTCGACCCGGCCGACTTCGCCCGCTTCCAGCAGGTGGGCGTGCTGGCCAACATGCAGCTGTTCTGGGCCATGCCGGACGAGTACTCGATCGACGCGGTCAGCCCTACATCCTGCCCGAGACGCACCGCTACATGTACCCGGCCGGCAGCCTGAAGGCCGCGGGCGCCACGCTGGTGGGCGGCAGCGACTGGCCGGTGGACGCGATGCCCGGCGACCCGATGCCCAACACGCCGCTGTCGGCCACGCAGATTGCGGTGACGCGCACCTTCCCCTTCCCCGATTCAGCCTACACCGGCCAGACGCTGCACGCCGAAGAGGTGGTGGCCGTGGGCGACATGATCGCCGCCTACACCATCAACGCGGCCAAGGCGCTGCGCATGGACGACCGGGTCGGCTCGATCGAGGTCGGCAAGCTGGCGGACTTCGTGCTGCTGGACCGCGACCCCTACACCACGCCGTCGGACGAGATCATGCAAATCGGCGTCGCGCAGACCTACTTCGCGGGCCAGGTGGTCTACGACGCGGCCAGCATGGGCGAGAACGCACTGGTGTCGCGCAGCAAGCGCACCGCGGCGACGCTGAAGGCCTTGTCGCACCAGGCATTGCCGCTGCGCGTGACACGTGACCACGCGACGCATGCCGGGCCCGGCCACGCCGGGCACTGAGCCAGCCTCCGGGGGCACTCACCAGTCCGAGGGCTCGCTGAAGCCAGGGTTGGTGAGCGCCGTCAGCTGGTGGTCGCGCCAGGCGCCGTCGATGAAGAGGTAGTCCTTGGCCAGGCCCTCGACGCGAAAGCCCAGCCGCGCCAGCACCGCTGCGCCGATTCTCCGGGCCGGTGGCGACGTCTGGTGGTGGAGTTCGCGCGGCGAGAACATTCGCTGATCGCCGCCGACAAGGCCTCGTGCATCAGGCCGCAACCCGCGTAGCCCGGCACGGCGTTGTGAGCGCCGCGCGCCGTGACGTGGACCAGGCCGATCACGCGGCCAGGGTGCGGCCGGCAACACCAATGGCGAAGGCCGCGCCGCCGTAGCCAGCCCAAGCGGATGCGCTCGGCCTGCGCGGCGGCGGTGAAGAAGCTCTCGGCGTGGGCGGGTCCCAAGTACCGAAGTACGCCGGTGCGCGTGTCGTCAGCCACAGTGGCCGGGCTCGTCGCCGGCCTGCAGCAGCAGGCGCTCGGTGGCGCAGGGTCGGGTGAACAAGCGCGTTGCCAAGTGGGCGAGGGCAGGGCCGCAGCCTTCACCTCGCCCAGCGAGAAGCTGGGTGTGCAGGTCCTTCACGTTGGGCAGCTTGAAACCGTCCAATCCAGCGCGAAGGTAGGCGTCCAGGTCGGTCACCCAGCCGTACCAGTTGCCGGCGCCGCTGACGTAGTGGCAGGCGATGACCGGGCAGCTGGCGGATGGCGTCTTCCAGCGCACGGGCGGACTCTGCGTTGTCGCGGTCGGGTGTCCACTCCGCACGAAGGCCAGCACGCCCAGGCCGATCTTGCGCGGTCGATCTCGGCGCGGTAGCCGGTGTCAGCTCTTCCAGCCGGCGCACGCGGCAAGCAGGTCGGGGCCACATTGGCCGATGGCGCCGGCCAGTTCGGCGTTGGACTGCGCGCGCCGCGTTGCAGCGCGTCGAGGATGGCCACGTCGTAGCGGTCCAGGGCTACCGGCCCTGCGGGCCGGCGGCGGCGCATCGGCGCTACTGGTTTTCCCCGAATTTGCGGGCTTTGCAATCTGGCTCTCCACGTTGCATATTTTGAGCAAGTTGTTTCCTCAAACGTTTCATCCGGGGCACCAAAAGCACTTCGCCCGCTTGCTTCTACACTTTGCGCACACTTCCCGTGCGCAGCGGGCCGGCCGACCGAGCTGGCTTCCTTCTCGCTTGCGCTCGCGCCACGCCTGCCCGGCCGCCCATCAGAGCACCTGCCCATGAACGCCCCGCTGCCCGAATCGATCCGCCAGGCCTTGGCATCGGTCACGCTCGACGACAAGTACGCGCTGCCTACGGGCCGCCTTCATGAGCGGCGTGCAGGCCCTCGTGCGCCTGCCCATGTTGCAGCGCACCCGCGATGCGCGCGCCGGCCTGAACACGGCCGGCTTCATCAGCGGCTACCGCGGCTCGCCGCTGGTGTACGACCAGGCGCTGTGCCAGAAGCACCTGGCCGCCAACCACGTCGTCTTCCAGCCCGGCGTCAACGAACTCGGCGCGCCACCGCGGTCTGGGGCACCCAGCAGCTCGACCTGTTCAAGGACAAGGCCAAGTACGACGGCGTGTTCGGCATCTGGTACGGCAAGGGCCCGGGCGTGGACCGCTCGATCGACGTCTTCAAGCACGCCAACATGGCCGGCACGTCCGCCACGGCGGCGTGATCGCCATCGCCGCCGACGACCACGTGGCCAAGAGTTCGACCGCGCCGCACCAGAGCGACCACGTCTTCAAGGCCTGCGGGCTTCCCGACCTTCTTCCCCAGCAGCGTGCAGGACATTCTCGACATGGGGCTGCACGCCTTCGCGATGAGCCGCTTCTCGGGCCTGTGGAGCGGCATGAAGACCATCCAGGAGGTGGTCGAGTCGGGCGCCAGCGTCGACGTCGACCCCGATCGCGTGAACATCGTGATGCCTGAACTTCGTCATGCCGCCGGGCGGCCTGCACATCCGCTGGCCCGACCCGCCGCTGGAGCAGGAAGCGCGGATGATGGACTACAAGTGGTACGCGGCGCTGGCCTACGTGCGGGCCAACAAGCTGAACCACAACGTCATCGAGTCCTCGCAAGACCGCTTCGGCATCATCGCCAGCGGCAAGGCCTTCAACGACATGCGCCAGGCGCTGTCCGACCTGGGGCTGGACGACGACACCTGCCGCGCGCTGGGCATCCGCGTGCACAAGGTCAACGTGGTGTGGCCGCTGGAAGCGACCATCACGCGCGACTTCGCCACCGGGTTGCAGGAGATCCTGGTCGTCGAAGAGAAGCGCCAGGTCATCGAGTACCAGATCAAGGAGCAGCTCTACGGCTGGCGGCCGGACGTGCGGCCCAACGTGATCGGCAAGTTCCAGGAGCAGGAGGGCGACCTGTCCGGCGGCGAATGGTCCATGCCCAACCCGAGCGAGAACTGGCTGCTGCGCGCCAAGGCCGACCTGACGCCGGCCATCATCGCCAAGGCCATTGCCAAGCGGCTGAAGAAGCTGGGCGTGCCGGCGGACATCGCCGCGCGCATGGACCAGCGCATCGCCGTGATCACCGCGAAAGAGCAGGCCCTGGCCGCGCTGGAGGTGAAGACCGGCGACCGCACGCCCTGGTTCTGCTCGGGCTGCCCGCACAACACCAGCACCCGCGTGCCCGAGGGCTCGCGCGCGGTGGCCGGCATCGGCTGCCACTACATGGTCAGCTGGATGCCAGGCCGCCACACCGAAACCTTCACCCAGATGGGCGGCGAGGGCGTGCCCTGGGTGGGCCAGGCGCCGTTCACCAACGAGCAGCACATCTTCTCGAACCTGGGCGACGGCACCTACTTCCACAGCGGCATCCTGGCGATCCGCCAGTCCATCGCCTCGGGCGTGAACATCACCTACAAGGTGCTCTACAACGATGCGGTCGCGATGACCGGCGGCCAGCGCGTGGGCGAGCGCCCCGAGGGCCACTCGGTGCTGCAGATCATGAACAGCCTGGTCAGCGAGGGCGTGGCCAGGCTCAAGATCGTGACCGACGAGCCCGCCAAGTACGACGGCGCCGCGCTGGCCCCCGGCGTCACGGTGCACCACCGCGACCAGCTGGACGAGATCCAGCGCGAGTTCCGCGAGATCAAGGGCACGACGGCGATCATCTACGACCAGACCTGCGCCACCGAGAAGCGCCGCCGCCGCAAGCGCGGCACCATGGCCGACGTCGAGAAGCGCGTCGTCATCAACGAGCTGGTCTGCGAAGGCTGTGGCGACTGCTCGGTGCAGAGCAACTGCGTCTCGGTCGAGCCGCTCGAGACCGAGTTCGGCCGCAAGCGCCAGATCAACCAGAACTCCTGCAACAAGGATTTTTCCTGCGTGAAGGGCTTCTGCCCCAGCTTCGTCACGGTCGAAGGCGGCACGCTGAAGAAGCCCAAGAAGGGCAGCGGGCCCAACCTGGCGGGCCTGCCCGGCATTCCCGAGCCGACGCTGCCCAGCTGCGAGTCGGCCTGGGGCATCGTGGTGGCGGGCGTCGGCGGCACGGGCGTCATCACCATCGGCCAGCTGCTGGGCATGGCTGCGCACATCGAGGGCAAGGGCATCGTCACGCAGGACGCGGCCGGCCTGGCCCAAAAGGGCGGCGCCACCTGGAGCCATGTGCAGATCGCACAAGCGCCCGAGGCCATCCACACCACCAAGGTCGACACCGCCAAGGCCGACCTGATCATCGGCTGCGACGCCATCGTGGCGGCGAGCAAGACCACGCTGAGCGCGATGCACCCGGAGCGCAGCTTCGTCGCGCTGAACAACCATGCGACACCGACGGCCAGCTTCGTCACCGACACCGAGTGGACCTTCCCGGCCGGCCAGTGCGAGCAAGCCATCGCCGCAGCGGTGGGCAAGGACCATTTCGCCAGCTTCGACGCCGAAGAGGCTGCCAGCCAGCTGCTGGGCGATTCGATCTACACCAACCCGCTGATGCTGGGCTTCGCCTGGCAGCACGGCCGCATCCCGCTGACGCGCGAGTCGCTGATGCGGGCCATGGAGCTGAACGGCGTGCAGATCGAGAAGAACAAAGACGCGTTCGAATGGGGCCGCCGCTGCGCGCACGACCTGGCATCGGTGAAGGCGCTGTTCAAGGCGGCCACGGTGATCCAGTTCGTCAAGCGGGCATCGCTGGACGAGATGGTCGCCAAGCGCGTCGAGTTCCTGACCGGCTACCAGCATGCCGCCTACGCCGGCGAGTACAAGGCCTTCGTCGAGAAGGTGCGCGCGGCCGAAGCGAAGCTGGGCAGCGGCACCCGCTTGTCCGAGGCGGTTGCGAAGTATTTGTTCAAGCTGATGGCCTACAAGGACGAGTACGAGGTGGCGCGCCTTCACACCGATGCGAGCTTCCTGGCCAAGCTGAGCGCACAGTTCGAAGGCGACTTCAAGCTGGTGCACCACCTGGCGCCGCCGCTGTTCTCCCAACGCAATGCCCAGGGCGAACTGGTCAAGAAACCCTACGGCCCCTGGATGCGCTCGGCCTTCGGCCTGCTGGCCAAGCTGAAGGGCTTGCGTGGTACGGCCTTCGACGTCTTCGGCCATACCGAAGAGCGCCGAACCGAGCGCGCGCTGATTGGCGAATACCGCGCAGCGGTCGACGAGTTGCTGGCCGGCCTCACCGCCGACAAGCTGGCGCTGGCGGTCGAGATCGCCCAGCTGCCCGAGGACATTCGCGGCTACGGCCACGTGAAGGAGCGCCACCTGAAGGCGGCTCGCGTGAAGTGGGCCGAGCTGACGGCCCGCTGGCGGGCGCCGGCGGCGGCTTGATCAGAAATGTTCAATTTTTTGTCGCATCCAGACGACGAGATCAAAACCTTAGATTTCGTGTTCTAGACGGCTGCGCCAACAATCTTGCCCGCCGTTTCCGCACGGATTCAATTTTTTGACTCGGGAGTTCGTTTCCATGAAGAAGATCGCTATCACTTTGGCCGCTTCGGCCGCTGCCCTGCTTTCCAACGGCGCCATGGCCGCCGGCTATGTCGGCGGCAATGTCGGCCAAGGCCACATGAACGTCGGCTGCTCCGGCGCCCAGACCTGCAACGAAGATGGCACCTCGTACAAGTTCGTCGGTGGCTATGGTTTCACCGACAACCTCTACGGGGAACTCGGCTACATCAACTTCGGCAAGGCCAAGGCCGCCGACCAGGGCCTCAACGTCGGGTTCCGCTCGCAAGGCGTGCTCGCCGCGGTGAACTACCAGTTCAACATCGGTGAAGACTGGCTGGGCAATGTGCGTCTTGGCGCCATCAGCATGAAGACCAAGTCCTGGGCAGCCGCCGATGGCCTGTCGGGCTCCATCTCCGAGACCAACCTCAAGGCCTACTTCGGCCTGGGCTTCGGCTACTCGATCAGCAAGGAACTGAAGGTGGTCGGCGAGGCCGATTTCAGCCGCGCCGAAATCGCTGGCGAAGAGGCGAGCCTGCGTTCCCTGTCGCTGGGCGTGCGCTACCACTTCTGATGCGCTTGCGCCGCTGGCCGGCGCATCCACTCTGCAAACGCCGCCCGGGCTTGCCCGCGCGGCGTTTGTCTTTGGGCCGCTATACAGTCCCGACCCGATGCCACCCAAGCAACAAGACCTCGCCGGCGCCACGATGTCGGAGCACGACGGCGTGCGCTACCTGCACCTCGACTCGCCCTGGGTGCAAGGCGCCATGCGCCTGGCGCAACCCCAGAAGCTGGAGCTGGAATACATCCAGCGCATGATGGCCTGGATGCTGTGGCGGCCCGAGCGCGAAGTGGCCGAGGGCCACGCGGTGCAACTCGGCCTGGGCGCCGGGGCGATCACGCGCTTCTGCCACAAGGTGCTGCGCATGAAGACCACGGTGGTCGAGATCAACCCCACCGTGATCGGCGCCAACCGGCTGTGGTTCCGACTGCCGCCCGACGACGCGCGCCTGTCCGTCGTCGAGGACGATGCCGCGCGCTGGGTGGCCGATCCCGCCCACGCGGGCACGGCCCAGGTGCTGAACGTGGATCTCTACGACCACGAGGCCGCTGCGCCGGTGCTGGACGACGAAGCCTTCTATGCCGCCTGCCGCGACGTGCTGGACGCCCACGGAGGCGTGATGACGGTCAACCTCTTCGGCCGCGACGCCAGCTTCGAGCGCAGCGCGGCGCGCATCGCCGGCGTCTTCGGCCGCCACCAGGTCTGGAGCCTGCGGCCCACCCGCGAGGGCAACACCGTGATCGTGGCCGCCCGCGATGTAAATGTGCCTGGGCGCGAGGCGCTCGTGGCGCGCGCCGCTAACATCGAAGAACGCTACGGCCTGCCGGCGCCCAAGTGGCTGCGCATGGTGCGGCCGCTGTCACTCCCAGCCGATTGAAGACCCGCCCATGAGTACAGCGTCGACCGATTCGCCCGCCGGCACACCCGCTCGTCACGTGCCACCCAAGGGCCGTCTGGACATGCGCCAGCTGCTCAAGTGGCTGCGTGACGACGGCCTGCTGGCGGCCGCCGAGGCCGACAACCTGGCCAGGCGCTTCGGCCAGGCCGGCTCCAGCCTGCACCCGCTGCTGCGCCTGGGCGGTGCCGGCCTGAAGGACCTGCGCGACGGCGCCGCGCTGGACGCCGAGTCGCTCACGCGCTGGCTGGCTGCACGCTTCGGCCTGCCCTTCCAGCGCATCGACCCGCTGCGGGTGGACGCCAGCAAGGTGGCCGACGTGATGTCGCTGGCCTATGCCGAGACTCGCCGCGCGCTGCCACTGAACGTGGGCCCGACCGAGATCACGGTCGCCACCTGCGAGCCCTTCGACGTGGCCTGGCTGCCCGACATCGAAGCCCACACCCGCCGCCCGATCAAGCTGGTGCTGGCCACGCCCGATGACGTGGCGCGCTTCACCGCCGAGTTCTACTCGCTGGCGGCCAATGTGCGCAGCGCCAAGAAGACCGGCGAGCTGGCCGGCATGACGGTCAGCTTCGAGCAGCTGGTCGACATGGGCAAGGTCAAGGACAACGCCCTGGACGCCAACGACTCGGGCGTCGTGCAGATCGTCGACTGGCTCTGGCAATACGCCTTCGAGCAGCGCGCCAGCGACATCCACCTCGAGCCGCGGCGCGACACCGGCGTCATCCGCTTCCGCATCGACGGCGTGCTGCACCTGGTGCACCAGGTGCCGGCCAACGTGATGAGCGCGATGACCGCGCGCATCAAGCTGCTGGGCCGCATGGACGTGGTCGAGCGGCGCCGCCCGCAGGACGGCCGCATCAAGACGCGTCGGCCCGAGCATGTGCAGGGCGGTGGCGGCGAGGTCGAGATGCGCTTGTCCACCCTGCCCACCGCCTTCGGCGAGAAGGTGGTGATGCGCATCTTCGACCCCGGCACGGTCGACAAGCCCTTCGAGTCGCTGGGCTTCGCGCCGGACGAGGCGCGGCGCTGGAACGAGCTGATCGCCCACCCGCACGGCATCATCCTGGTCACCGGCCCCACCGGCTCGGGCAAGACCACGACGCTGTACTCCACGCTGAAGAAGCTGGCCACCGAAGAGGTCAACGTCTGCACGGTGGAAGACCCGATCGAGATGGTCGAGCCGGCCTTCAACCAGAGCCAGGTGCAGCCGGCGCTGGAGTTCGGCTTTGCCGAAGGCCTGCGCGCGCTGATGCGGCAGGACCCGGACATCATCATGGTCGGCGAGATCCGCGATCTCGAGACCGCCGAGATGGCGATCCAGGCCTCGCTGACCGGCCACCTGGTCTTCTCCACGGTGCACACCAACGACGCGCCGTCATCCATCACCCGGCTGATCGACCTGGGCGTGCCGGCCTACCTGATCACGGCCACCGTCATCGGCGTGCTGGCGCAGCGGCTGACGCGCACGCTGTGCCCGAGCTGCAAGCAGCCCGACCCGGCGGTGTCGGTCGAGAGCCTGCAAGCGCTCGCCGCGCCCTGGCGGCTGACCGGCAGCATTCGCCCGCACAAGGCGGTTGGCTGCCCGGCCTGCCGCGGCACTGGCTACCGTGGCCGCGCGGCGCTGTACGAGCTGATGATGGTGACCGAAGCCGCGCGCGCCGCGATGCACCCCACGCTGGACGTGGCGCGGTTGCGCCGCGAGGCCGTGGGCGAGGGCATGCAGCCGCTGCGGGTGGCAGGCCTGGCCAAGGTGGCCCAGGGCGTGACCACACTCGAAGAAGTGCTGCGCTGCACGCCGCGCTGGGAGTCCGAGGCCGCGTCTTGACGTTGGTTCGCCGGCTGATCAGCGACCAGGCTCTTCCTGGCGGCTGAGCTGGATTGCCAGCTCGCTGGGCTTGCCGCGCTTGACCGCCACCTCGCCCTTGCCCGAATCCCAGCCAACCGCCACCACGCGGACCTTGGCCACGCCGTCGGCCGGCGGGCTGACCCGCACGGTGCCGCGGTCGTCTGTGCGGCCCGCCAGCTCGGCACCGGACGCGAACTTGAAGCGCACGTCGGCCTGCGCGACCGGCTTGCCGCCACCTGTGACGCGCACCGTCAGCCCAGGCCCGGCGGCCGGGCGCTCGGGCCGGGGTGCATCGTCGTCGGCCCTTGCGCCCGGCCCGTGGGCCGATGCCGCAGGCGCTGTCGGCGGCGGGTTGTCGTTGGGTCGGCGCGCGGCCAGCGCAACGGCCATGGTGAACACCAGGGCCGCGCCCCAGGCGCCGTGCAGCAGTGCGTGCAGCACGCTTCGTTGTCGCGGTGTCATGGGGCCCCTCCTTCCGACGCCGACGATCGGCTGCTGGAGCGCAGCATGTCGAGCAGCACATCGTCGTAGTCCTGTCGCTCCTTGAAGCTGGCACTGGCCGCCGGGAAGACGACCAGGTGGAACTTGACGAAGCTGTTGGCCTCGCGCTCGGCCACCGGGCCGTCGGGCACGAAGAAGTCGGTGATCACCACCGAGCAGCGCAGGCCATAGGGCAGCTGGGTGTTGTCCAGCATCGGGAAGTCGTAGGGGCTGACCCAGAAATGCCGGTCCACGTCCTGCTCGGCGCCGCCGGGCAGGTCCACGCGCAGGCGCACCTCGACCTCGTGCGTGGCGATGTTCACGTCGATCACCTCGACGCGGAAGCGCACCATCGGCGTCGCCCCGCGCTCGCCCGCCACCGCAAGCGGGCTGATGCGGGCAAAGGGCATGCGCTCGTCGATGAAGGGCTTGCCGAAGTCCTTCTCCCAGTTGGCCAGCGGCACCGACGCCTCCTTGACATAGCCACGCCGGCCCAGGCTGGTCACCTGCTTGTAGATCAGCGTCGCGGCGCTCACGTCCAGCCGTTTCTTCAGGTCCTGCGCCGCGGCGTTGGCGACGTCGCTGCCCTCCGACAGGCGACGGGCCAGTTCCTTGAACAGGGGCGCCAGGTCCAGCGACTGGTTGAAGTTGTTGGCCAGCAGCTCGAGCTGCAGCACCTGGGCGTTCAGGTCGCCCTTCTTGGTTTCGGAGAAGAAGCGCGTCACGACCAGGTTGAGCATCTCCTTGCGGATCAGCGCGTCGGACTGCTCGCGCTGCGTCAGCAACTGGGCATAGACCCGCTCGTTGCTCTCGCGCGCTTCGCGGTCCTTGACCAGGTTGTTGAGGTAGTAGCCGCCCACCAGCGTGACCAGCAGCGTGACCACCGGCATGCCGACGGCCTTGACCCATTCCAGCCGCCTGGCGCCGGGGTCGGGCGGCTTGCTCGCCGGGGCGGCGTCGTTCTCGGCCATCACCTCACCTTGGCGAGGCCCTGGTCGAGCACGAAATCGAAACGCAAGGGTTTGTCCGAGAGATACACCTCGAACGGCGGGCCGGACCGGCCGCCTTGCTCCACGCGCATCTGGCAGCGCCCGTTGGCGGCCACGCGCAGCGAGAAGCTGCCGCTGCCGTCGGTGTTGACCTCGCCGCCCGCCTGCTGCTGGGCAAAACCCGGGCAGGCCACCAGGATGCGGGCGCCGCCGAGGGGCGCCGGCCCCAGCCGTGCGGTGCCATAGAGGGCGCCGGCCTGGGCCGCACACGGCAGCAGCGAGATCCCAGCGAGCCACAGAGCCTGCGTCAGCTTCATCGAGCGCTCCCCAAGGCCATGAAACACGGTCCCGTTCGCGTGGCCGGCGGCCTGGCCGATCGGCACGGTGCAGTCACTGTACGCCGCTGGCGGGCTGCGTGCGTCCCCCAGGTTGAGGGTGTCTTCTCCTCACGGTGCCCGGCCTGGCCGCAAAGCGCCGTTACGTGTAATCCACAGCGCCGGGGGCGGGGGCGCTTCCTAGAATCCGCCGCAGTACCCCATCGACCACCGAGGAGACAAGCCGTGAAAATCAAGAGCCAGAAGGACTTCTGGTCTGGGCTGATGTTCATCAACGTGGGTGGCGCCTTCGCCATCGGCGCGCTGAACTACAGCTTCGGCAGCTCGGCGCGGCCCGGTCCGGCCTACTTCCCCTTCGGCTTGGGCGCTCTGCTGGCCGTGCTCGGCGGCATGGTCCTGTTCAAGGCCCTGACGATCGAGACCGAAGACGGCGAGCCGATCGGCGCCTTCGCCTGGAAGCCGCTGATCGTCATCCTGGCCTCGATCGTGATCTTCGGTTTCACGCTGCCGCGCCTGGGCATGGTGATCTCGCTGCCCCTGCTGGTGTTGATCTCCAGCTACGCCAGCGACGAGCACACCTGGCTCGGCTCCATCGTCAATGCGGTGATCCTCACGGCCATGTCGTGGGCCGTGTTTGTGCTGGGCCTGAAGCTGACCATTCCGATGTGGCCGACCTTCCTCGGCGGTTGAGAAGAAGCACTGAGGCACACACACCATGGACCTGATTCACAACCTCGGCATCGGCTTCCAGACGGCGTTCACGCTGCAGAATCTGTTCTATGCCTTCGGCGGCGCGGTGCTGGGCACCCTGATCGGCGTGCTGCCCGGCCTGGGGCCGGTCGCGACGATCGCGATGCTGCTGCCCTCGATCTACGCGCTGGACGCGACGCCGGCGCTGATCATGCTGGCCGGCATCTACTACGGTGCGCAGTACGGCGGCTCGACCACCGCCATCCTGATCAACGTGCCGGGCGAGTCCAGCTCGGTGGTCACGGCCATCGACGGCTACGCCATGGCCCGCAAGGGCCGTGCGGGGCCGGCGCTGGCCGCCGCTGGCCTGGGCTCGTTCTTCGCGGGCTGCGTGGGCACGGTGATCATCGCCGCCTTCGCGCCGCCGCTGACCGAGCTGGCCTTCAAGTTCGGCCCGGCTGAGTACTTCTCGCTGATGACGCTGGGCCTGATCGGCGCGGTGGTGCTGGCCTCGGGCTCGCTGGTCAAGGCCATCTCGATGATCCTGCTCGGCCTGCTGCTGGGCCAGATCAACACCGATGTGATCTCGGGCGTGCCGCGCTACAGCTTCGACATCGCCGAGCTCACCGACGGCATCGGCTTCGTCACCATCGCGATGGGCGTGTTCGGCTTCGGCGAGATCATCGCCAACCTCGGCCAGCCGGCCGAGCACCGGGAAGTCTTCACCAAGGACGTCAAGGGGCTGTGGCCCACCCGCCAGGATTTCAAGGACGCGTTCCCGGCCGTGCTGCGCGGCACGGCGCTGGGCTCGCTGCTGGGCGTGCTGCCCGGCGGTGGCGCGCTGCTGGCCTCGTTCGCCGCCTACACGGTGGAAAAGAAGGTCAAGGGCCGGCCGGGCGAAGAGGCCTTCGGCAAGGGCAACATCCGCGGCGTGGCCGGGCCCGAAAGTGCCAACAACGCTGGCGCGCAGACCAGCTTCATCCCGATGCTGACGCTGGGCATCCCGCCCAACGCGGTGATGGCGCTGATGGTGGGCGCGATGACCATCAAGGGCATCCAGCCCGGCCCGCAGGTGATGACCAGCAACCCCGAGCTGTTCTGGGGCCTGATCGCGTCGATGTGGATCGGCAACCTGATGCTGGTGATCCTGAACCTGCCGCTGATCGGCATCTGGATCAAGCTGCTGACCGTGCCCTACCGCCACCTGTTCCCGGCCATCCTGACCTTCTGCGCAATCGGCCTGTACACGCTCAACAACAGCACCTTCGACGTCTACATGGCCGCGATCTTTGGCTTCGTCGGCTACGGCTTCTACAAGCTGGGCTGCGAGCCGGCGCCGCTGCTGCTGGGCTTCATCCTGGGCCCGATGATGGAAGAGAACCTGCGCCGTGCGCTGCTGCTGTCGCGCGGCGACTGGTCGACCTTCGTCACACGGCCACTGTCCGCCGGCCTGCTGCTGGCAGCCTTCGGCCTGATCGTGATCGTGATGCTGCCATCCATCAAGAACAAGCGCGAAGAAGCCTTCCAAGACGCGGATTGATGGGCCCCCACGCCCCCTCCCGGGGGCTGCCCCCCGAGGGGGCTCGCGCAGCGGACTGGCAAAGCCAGATCCGCGCACGCCCTGGATGGGACGGCCCGCTTCCGCGGGCCTTTTCCATTCCGACGACACTTTGCCTGTGACGAACGAGCCCCCATCGGCTGCCGCCGACCCCGCGCATTCGACCTCGGCCCTGGCGCCGTTCTCTACGCCGGTCTTCCGCATGCTGTGGCTGGCCTGGCTGGCGGCCAACATCACGATGTGGATGAACGACGTGGCGGCGGCCTGGTTGATGACCACGCTGACCACCAGCCCGGTGCTGGTGGCCCTGGTGCAGACGGCGTCCACCCTGCCGGTCTTCCTGCTCGGCCTGCCCAGCGGCGCGCTGGCCGACATCCTGGACCGGCGGCGCTACTTCGCCGCCACCCAGCTGTGGGTGGCGCTCAACGCGGTGGTGCTGGCCGTCATGTCGCTGGCGGACGCGCTGAGTGCGCCGCTGCTGATCGCGCTCACCTTCACCAATGGCATCGGCCTGGCCATGCGCTGGCCGGTGTTCGCGGCCATCGTGCCCGAGATCGTGCCGCGCCACCACATGACGCAGGCCCTGGCGCTCAACGGCGTGGCGATGAATCTGTCGCGCATCGTCGGGCCGGTGGTGGCCGGCGCCATCCTCGCAGCCACGTCCAGCGCCTGGGTCTTCGTGCTGAACGCGGTGCTGGCCTTCGGCGCCTTCATGCTGATCCTGCGCTGGAAGTCGCAGCACAAGGAGAGCGCGCTGCCCGGCGAGCGCTTCGTCGGCGCCATGCGCGTGGGCTGGCAGCACGTGATGCAGTCGCCGCGCATGCGGGCCGTGCTGCTGCGCATCTTCCTGTTCTTCCTGCAGTCCACCGCGCTGATGGCGCTGCTGCCGCTGATCGCGCGACAGTTGCATGGCGGCGGCCCGGCCAGCTTCACCGTGCTGCTGGCTTGCCTGGGCGGCGGCGCGATCACCGCGGCGCTGCTGTTCCCCAAGTGGCGCCAGCGTTTCGACCGCGACCAGTTCGTGCGCTACGGCACCCTGGTGCATGCGGCGATGTCGCTGGTGGTGGTCTTCTCGCCCGAGGTCTGGTTCGCGCTGCCCGCCATGGTGGTGGCCGGCATGGCTTGGATCTCCACCGCCAACTCGCTGACGATCTCGGCCCAGCTCGCGCTGCCGAACTGGGTGCGCGCACGCGGTATGTCGATCTACCAGATGGCGCTGATGGGCGGCTCGGCCGCCGGCTCGCTGCTGTGGGGCCAGGTGGCGGGTTTCAGCAGCGTGCGCGCGGCGGTGATCGCTGCGGCGGTGTTCGGCCCGCTGGCCCTGCTGGCCACGCGCAAGGTCTCGGTCGAGGGCGGCGGCGACGAGGACCTGACGCCGGCCCAGCCGGCCAACGTGCCCGAGCTGGCGGTGGACGTCGGGCCCGACGAAGGGCCGGTGATGGTCACCGTCGAGTACCTGATCGCGCCGGCCGACGTGACCGAGTTCGGCCTGCTGATGGAAGCCACCCGCCGTGCCCGCCTTCGCCAGGGGGCCTTGAGCTGGGCGCTGCTGCGCGACACCACCGTGCCGGGCCGCTATGTCGAGTACTTTCTCGACGAGAACTGGGTCGAGCACCTGCGCCGGCACGAGCGCTTCACCGCGGCCGACAACGAGCTGCGCGACAGGCGCCTGGCCCTGCACCGCGGCGAAGGCCCACCCCTGGTGAAGCGCTACGTGGCCGAAGACCGCCTCGACTGACCGCGAAGCCTGGGCCCGTCGAACGGTGGCAGACTGCAGGGCCACCCCGGGAGTCCCACACGATGAGACACGATTTCCACTGGTCCACCGGCTACCCGAGCCAGCGCTCGCCCGTCTTCGCGCGCAACATCGTCGCCACCTCGCACCCGCTGGCGGCACAGGCGGGCTTGCGCATCCTGGCCGCCGGCGGCAATGCGGTGGACGCGGCGGTGGCCACCGCGGCCGTGATGACCCTGGTCGAGCCCTGCAGCAACGGCTTGGGCTCGGACGCCTTCGCCATCGTCTGGGACGGCCAGCGCCTGCAAGGCCTGAACGCCTCGGGCCACGCGCCGGCCGCCTGGACGCCGGCCTACTTCCGCGGCCGCCATGGCCCCGATGGCAAGGCGCCGCCCGCCCGGGGCTGGAACGCGGTGACGGTGCCGGGCGCGGTGTCGGCCTGGGCGGCACTTTCCGAGCGCTACGGCAAGCTGCCCTTCGAGGACCTGCTGGCCCCGGCGATCGAGATCGCCGAGCGCGGCTACGCGGTGCCGGTGATCGTGCAGCAGAAGTGGGCCCTGGCCGCGCGGGTGCACGAACTGGTCATGCAGCCGGGCTTTGCTGGCACCTTCCTGCCGCGTGGCCGCGCGCCCGAGGTGGGCGAGCTGTTCCAGCTGCCGGCGGCGGCGCGCGCGCTGCGGCTGATCGGCCAGAGCCGGGGCGGGGCCTTCTACCGCGGCGAGATCGCAGCGACCATCGCCGCGCAGTCGCAAGCGCAGGGCGGCGCCATGACCGAGGCCGACCTGGCGGCCTACCGCGCCGAGTGGGTGGACACGATCGAGATCGACTACCGCCACGGCTACCGCCTGCACGAGATCCCGCCCAATGGCCAGGGCATCGCGGCGTTGATCGCGCTGGGCATCCTGCGCCACTTCGACATCGGCGGGTTGGACCCCGACGGCGTGGAAAGCCAGCACCTGCAGATCGAGGCGATGAAGCTGGCCTTCGCCGACACCTACCGCTACGTGGCCGACCCGGTCGGCATGGGGCTGAAGCCCGACGACCTGCTGGACGACACCTACCTCGCCGAGCGCGCGCGCCTGGTCGACCCGAAGCGGGCCCAGCCTTTCGCGCCGGGCAACCCGGTCAAGGGCGGCACGATCTACCTCACGGCGGCCGACGAGCGCGGCATGATGGTCAGCTTCATCCAGAGCAACTACATGGGCTTCGGCTCGGGCGTGGTGGTGCCGGGCTACGGCATCAGCCTGCAGAACCGAGGCCATTGCTTCACGCTCGACGAGTCGCACCCCAACGTGGTGGCGCCGCGCAAGCGGCCGTTCCACACCATCATCCCGGCCTTCCTGACGCGCGACGGCGAGCCACAGATGAGCTTCGGTGTGATGGGCGGCAACATGCAGCCGCAGGGGCATATGCAGACGCTGGTGCGCATGCTCGACTATCACCAGCACCCGCAAGCCGCCTGCGACGCGCCGCGCTGGCGCTTCAACGCCGGGCTGCAGATCAACGCCGAAACCTCGATGCGGGCCGACACCGTGGCCGGCCTGCAGGCGCTGGGCCACCAGATCGAGCAGATCGACGACAGCTACCAGGACTTCGGCGCCGGCCAGTTCATCTGGCGCCAGGGCGACGCAGCGGTCGAGGGCTACGTGGCGGCCAGCGACCCTCGGCGCGATGGCGCGGCGGTGGGGTTCTGAATCCGGATGGCCCATTTCGTTGGCTTGCAGAGGCTTGTGCCTGGGCCGAGGGCGCGGACACATGAGCCCCGGCGGGGACAGGCCCTCTGCCGCGCGGCCCGCCCGCGCACGAAGGACACCTGACCATGCGCGTCCAAGACTTCCGCCCCGGCTGGCGCACCGACTTCATGTTGCATCGCTTCGGCGCCGAGGTGCGCGAGTTGGCCGATTGCGTGGCCGTGCGCAGCCCGGGCAACGAGGGCTTTTTCTGGGGCAATTGCCTGATGATCGCCGAGACGCCGGCCGACGCCGACCTGGCGCACTGGCTGCAGCGTTTCGAGGACGAGGTGGCGCGTGGCCGCCCGGGCGTGCGGCACGTCGCCATCGGCGTCAACAGCCTGCCCCCGCCGGCCGATGCGCTGCCCGCCTGGCGCGCTGCCGGCTTCGAAATCGTGGAGACGGCCACGATGCGCCTGCAGCCGGGGCAGCTGCGCGACATTGCGCCCGCCAGCGCCAGCCCCCTGCAACTGCGGACCATGGATTTCGACGCCGAGATCGAGGCCTTCGTCGCGTTGCAGAGCGCCGATCCGCAGGGCTTCGAGCCCGAGGGCTGGGCACGCTTCCGGCGCAAGCAGATGCAGCGCTTCGCCCAGGTCGTCTCCGCGGGCCAGGGGGAATGGTTCGGCCTGTGGTGCGACGACACCCTGGTGGCTGACTGCGGCCTGCTGCGCGACGGCACGCTGGGCCGCTTCCAGAGCGTGCTCACCCACCCCGACTGGCGCCACCGCGGCCTGTGCAAGGCCCTGGTGCATGGCGTCTGCCGCTGGGGCTTCGAGCAGTGGGGCCTGGCCGAGTTGCTGATGTGCGCCGACCCTGACGACGTGGCCATCGGCATCTACGAGTCGCTGGGCTTCCAGCGCTTCGACCGCGAATGGGGCCTGCAGCGCAACCCGCCGGAGGACGACGCGGCGCGCCGCTCGGTGCGCCTGGGCCAGAACGAACGGGACCCGGCTTGAGCTCACCCAGCGCCAACCCACCTCTGCCTGCGGCTGCGCCGCCAACCGCCGCCGCGCCGCGCCGCTGGCCCGGCCTGCTGCTGGCACTGGTCGGCTCGATCGCCTTCTCGGGCAAGGCCATCATCGTCAAGCTGGCCTACCGCTACGGCGTGGACCCGGTCACGCTGATCATGTACCGCATGCTCTTCGCGTTGCCGCTGTTCGTGCTGATGGCCTGGTGGGCCGGGCGCGGCAAGCCGGCGCTCGGCCGGCGCGAGGCCCTGGCCCTGCTGGGCCTGGGCTTCTCGGGCTACTACCTGGCCAGCCTGCTGGACTTCCTCGGTCTCGCGCTGATCAGCGCCAGCCTGGAGCGCCTCATCCTCTACCTCAACCCCACCATCGTGCTGGCGCTGTCGGTGCTGTTCCTGCACAAGCCGGTTTCGGTGCGGCAGTGGTTGGCGCTGGCCGTCAGCTACGCCGGCGTGGTGCTGGTGTTCGGGCAGGAGCTGAGCCTGCAGGGCAGCCACGTGGCGCTGGGCACCGGCCAGGTGTTCGCCAGCGCCGTGAGCTATGCCGTCTACCTGGTCATGAGTGGCCAATGGGTGCAGCGCCTGGGCTCGATGCGGCTGGCCGGCTGGGCCGGCGCCATCGCCTGCGGCTTCTGCATCGGCCACTTCCTGGTCGTCAACCCGCTCTCGGCGGCGCAGGTGGCCGAGCCGGTGTTGTGGCTGTCGGTGCTGAACGCGACGGCCTGCACCGTCGCGCCGGTGTGGATGGTGATGATGGCCATCGAGCGCATCGGCCCCACGCTGGCCTCTCAGGCCGGCATGGTGGGCCCGATGAGCACGATCACGATGGGCGTCGTCGTCCTGGGCGAGCCCTTCACGCCGCTGCTGGTCGCCGGCACCGCGCTGGTCCTCGTCGGTGTGTGGCTGCTGGCGCGCGCGCGCTGACACAAGAAACCAAGGAACTGCCGTGTTCAAGTTCGCCGAGTCCAACGTCTTCTTCGTGCCGGAACCCGACGCCGCAGCAGCCTGGTACGCCGACATCCTGGGCGGCCATGTCTGCCACGAGAACGAGCGCTTCGCCTTCGTCCAGGCACCCAACATCACGCTCGGCTTCCACCCGGCCGATGCCAAGTGCCCCGGCGGCCTGGGGGGCTCGGTGGTCTACTGGGAGGTCGACGACATCGACGCCGCCGTGGCGCAGTTGGTGGCGCGCGGCGCCCGCCTGCACCGGGGGCCCGGCCACACCGACTTCGGCGCCGGCGCCGCGCTGCTGATCGACCCATTCGGCTGCGGCATCGGGCTGAACCAGTCGACGCCCGCGTCGCGTGCTGCCATTGCGGCTGCGTTCCACCGCGTGCCCTCATGAACCAACAAGGAGATCGTCGATGGACCTGGGGTTGAAAGGCAAGTGGGCGTTGGTGTGCGCCTCGAGCAAGGGGCTGGGCAAGGGCTGTGCGCAGGCACTGGCCGACGAGGGCGTGAACTTGGTCATCACCGCCCGTGGGCTGGACGCGCTGCACGAGACCGCGGCCGAGTTGCGGCAGCGCGCTCCGGGCATCGAGGTGCGCCCGGTGGCCGGCGACATCACCACCGACGAGGGCCGCGCGGCGGCGCTGGCGGCGGCGCCGCAGATCGACATCCTCATCAACAACGCTGGCGGGCCGCCGCCGGGCGACTTCCGCGAGTGGGGTCGCGAGCAGTGGGTCGCCGCGCTCGACGCCAACATGCTGGCCCCGATCGCGCTGATCAAGGCCACCGTCGACGCCATGGCCCACCGCGGCTTCGGCCGTGTCGTCAACATCACATCGGCCGCGGTCAAGGCGCCGATCGACACGCTGGGCCTGTCCAACGGCGCGCGCAGCGGGCTGACCGGCTTCGTCGCCGGGCTGGCGCGCCAGCCGCGCCTCGCCGGCCGCAACGTGACGATCAACAACCTGCTGCCCGGTCCTTTCGACACCGATCGATTGCGCAAGACCGTGCAAGCCGCGGCCGAGCGGCAGGGGCGCCCGGCCGAGTCGGTGTGGGACCAGCGCCGGCTCGCGGTGCCGGCCCAGCGCTACGGCACGGCCGAGGAATTCGGCGCCGCCTGCGCCTTCCTCTGCAGCGCGCAGGCCGGCTACATCACTGGCCAGAACTGGCTGCTGGACGGCGGCCTGTACCCGGGCACCTATTGAGGGCCCGGGGCAGGGCGGTCAGAACGACGAGCCCGGTGTCTGCAGGAAGGCCGTTTCCTCGGCCGTGCTGGCCCGGCCCAGCACCGCGTTGCGGTGGGGGAAGCGGCCGAATCGGCGGATGATCTCGCGGTGCCGCTCGGCGTAGTCTGCATAGCCGTCGAAGACCTTGCGCTCGTCGGGCGCGGTCACCTCGTCGCGCAGGCCCTGCATCAGGGCCACGCAGCGGTCCTGGTGCGCCAATGATTCCGAGTGTTCCAGCGGCAGGTAGGCGAACACGCGCTGGATGGGCAGCAGGCCGTCGAAGGCCCGCGCATCCAGGCCTTCGAGGCACCAGTGGCGGGCCAGCGCGTCCAGCGCAAAGGCCATCGGGCTGCCGCGGCGGGTGTTGCGCGTGAACTGGTCGGCCAGCAGGATCAGCGCCAGCCGCCCCTCACCGGTGGCGGCCCAGCCGTCGAGGGCGCCTGCCTCGGCCTGGTCCACCCAGGCACCGAAGCGCTCGCGCATCTCGTCGTCCACGGCCGGCTGCTTGGACCACCACAGCCGCGCGCAGGCGGCGTTGGTGGCGGCTTGCGCGGGCTCGTCGCCGAACCAGAAGCGCAGCACCGCAGCGGCGTCGGGCGTGCTCACTTGCCGGCCTTGGTGCCGTTGCCCGTGCTGGCGACCACGCCCTTGAAGAAGTCGTAGACACCGGTGTCGCTCATGCCGCGCGCATCGGCCAGCTCGCCGGCCTTGGTGGTGTAGAGCAGCTCCTGCTTCGGCGACACCACGGCCGCGGCGGGGATGCCCTTCTTGATCGCGTTGCCGTAGCGCTCGGCGATGTCCAGGTGCCTGTCGAAGTTGCCGACGTCGACCTTGACGACGACGAACTCCTTGCCGATCAGCTCGGCGTTGGCCGGCGTCTTCAGCGCCGTGTCCAGCGCGCGGCAGTCCTTGCACCAGTTGGCGCCGAAGATGATCAGCACCGGGCGCTGGGCCTTGGCGGCGGCGTCGAAGGCGCGCTGCACGTCCTTGTGCGCGTCGGCGGCTTCGTCGTAGGGGCCGGTGGCGGCGCCCGCGGTGGTGGCGGTGGCGGCCAGGGCGAAGGCCGTGGCCAGCAGCAGTCGTCGTGTCAAAGTCTTCATCGCCATCTTTCTCGTGAAAAGACCAGGGATTCGGCAGGCACGATCATGCCCGCCGGCGGGCCGACAGCCAAATGCCGCCGACGATCAGGGCAAAGGCCACGCCGTGGTACCAGCGTGGCGCCTCGCCCAGCAGCGCGGCCGACAGGATGGCCGCGAACACGGGGGTCAGGTTGCCGAAGAAGGCTGCAATCGCCGGCCCCACGGTGGACACGCCCAGGCCCCAGCAGCGGTAGGCCACCAGCGAAGGGCCGATGGCCACGTACAGCAGGATGGCCGGCACCCAGGGCGACCAGTGCCAATGTGCGTCCGCGGCCAGCACGGCCTCGGCGCCGGCCGCTGCGCCGGACCAGACGAGGCCGAAGGCGGTCTGCACCAGCAGGAAGCCGGCCCAGTCCCAGTCCGGCCGCGCATCACCCTGCAGGTGGGCCGGCGGGCGCGCCAGCAGCCAGCTGTACAACGCCCAGGTGACGATGGCCAGCAGCATCAGCAAATCGCCCGGCACGAACTGCAGCTCGGCCAGCCGCGCCGGCTCGCCGCGCGCCACCACCAGCAGCACGCCGACCAGTGACAGGCCGGCGCCCAGCAGCTCGCGCCGCGTGGGGTGCACGCCGTGCAGCAGCGCGCCGAAGCCCAGCATCCAGACGGGCGAGCTGGCGGCGATCAGGGTCACGTTCAGCGGCGTGGAGGTGTGCAGCGCCAGGTACTGCAGCGCGTTGTAGCTGCCCATGCCCAGCAGACCCAGCAGGGCCAGGTGGGGCCAGCGCGCGGCGATGGCGGCGCGGTCGGCCAGCGCATGCCGGCCCAGCGGCCACAGCAGCACGAAGGCCAGCAGCCAGCGCGTGAAATTGAGTGCCAGTGGCGGCACCGCGCCCACAGCCATGCGCCCGACCACCGCGTTGCCGGCCCACAGCAGCGGCGGCAGCGTCAGCAGCAGGGCCAGGCGGGGGGTCAGCGCGTGGGGTTTCATCGGCGGCGTCAGGCGGGCGCGGGCAAAGGGTGGCACGATAACCGAGCTGCCATGAACGACCCGAGGAGACCGCCGATGACCCTGCCCAGCCGTGCCATTCAGATCGCTGCCTTCGGCGGCCCCGAGCAGATGAAGCTCGTCGACACCCAGGTCGGCGAGCCTGGGCCGGGCGAGATCCGCATCCGCCACGAGGCCGTGGGCCTGAACTTCATCGACGTCTACCAGCGCACCGGCCTGTACCAGAACCCGCTGCCGCTTCAGCTGGGCATGGAGGGCGCCGGCATCGTCGAGGCGGTGGGCGAGGGTGTCACCCACCTGGCCGTGGGCGACCGCGCGGCCTACGCCAGCAACCCGCCTGGCAGCTACTGCGAGCGGCGGGTGATGCCGGCGCGTTGCGTGGTGCAGTTGCCCGACGCCATCGACTTCGAAACCGGCGCGGCCATGATGCTCAAGGGCCTGACGGCGCAATACCTGCTGCGCCAGACCCTGCCGCAGGGTGGCCTGCAGGCCGGCGACCACATCCTTTTCCACGCCGCGGCGGGCGGCGTGGGCCTCATCGCCTGCCAGTGGGCCAAGGCGCTGGGCCTGCAACTGATCGGCACGGCCGGCAGCGACGAGAAGTGTGCGCTGGCCCGGGCGCACGGCGCCGCCCACACCATCAACTACCGCAGCGAAGACTTCGTCGCCCGGGTGAAAGACATCACCGGCGGCAAGGGCGTCAAGGTGGTCTACGACTCGGTGGGCGCCGACACCTTCATGAAGTCGCTCGACTGCCTGGCACCTTTCGGCCTGCTGGCCAACTTCGGCAGCGCCTCGGGCAAGCCCGCGCCGCTGGACACCGGCCTGCTGGCGGCCAAGGGCTCGCTCTACGTCACGCGGCCCACCTTGTTCACCCACATCGCCACGCGCGAGCGCACCCAGGCCATGGCCGACGACCTGTTCGCGGTGGTGGGCTCGGGCGCGGTGAAGATCCCCATCGACCAGCGCTACCCGCTGGCCGACGCGGCGCGGGCGCACCGCGAGCTGGAAGCGCGGCAGACCACTGGCTGCTCAGTGCTGCTGCCTTGAGCGCCTGAACGGCGAGCCGCATGAAAAAAGGGCCGGGCGCTCTTCCCGAGCGACCGGCCCACGCGCAGGCCTTGCCCGCAGGCAAGGCTTTTTGTAGCTCGCTTACTTGACCAGCGCCACCGGCACGGCCATCAGCTGCAGCTGGCCGCCTTCGTAGACCTCACCGGTGATGGCGTAGTGGGCCTGGGTGTCCAGCAGGAAGTAGTGGAAGGCCTTGGTGTCGTAGCCGGCCACGTCCTTGAACAGGTCGGTCACGTCAAGCACGCCCGAGGCTTCCTCGTCTTGCGTCAGGAACTTGCTGCCGCCCACCAGGAAGCGATCCGGGTCGTGCGCGCCCAGCTCGACCAGTGCGCCGGTCGAGGGCGTCAGGCTCCACACCTTGCCCAGGCGGGCGTTGTTGCCCACGTCTTCCACGAAGACCACGTGGCCGGTCTTCTTGTCGGTCGTCACGTTGTCGGCCATCTGGAAGTTGGTGCCGTTCAGGCCACCGTCGCCGGCGACGCGGATCGTGCCGCCCAGCTCGGGGTTGGCGATGTCGGTGAAGACGAATTCCCAGATGCGCGAGCGGCCGGTCGTGCTCGAGGTGGTGGCCACGTGCAGAACGTTCGGCTGCTTCCAGCTCCAGCCCGAGTCTTCCGGGCGCATGAAGTTGCTGCCACCGGCGGCCACCGTGGCCGTGTTCAGCGCCACGCCGCTGCCGGCGCCGTATTGCGAGGGCGTCACGTCGACCAGGGTGAACGTGCCATCGGCGGCGGCGCCGAAGGGCAGGTCGCTGGTGTCTTCGCTCTGGTTGCCCGTGACCTTGATCGCGTAGAGCTTGCCACCGTGCAGGCCGGCCCTCTCGATCACGTTGCCTTCGGCCTTCTTCTGGCCGACGTAGACATAGACCTGGCCCTCGACGGTGGAATCATCCGTGCCGACGACGACGGTCTTGTCCTGCTTGACGCGGTTGGCCACCGCGTTCTCCCAGGCGAAACGGCCCAGCGCCGGCAGCTCCCACACGGTGTTGGGAGCGCCGTTCTCGCCCATGACGTACGCCAGCGCGCGGCCTTCGGCGCCGGTCTCTTCACCGTTCAGGTGGATGCGGGCGGTCTTGGCGCCTTTCTTGGTCTTCGGGTTCCAGTAGGCGCCCGGCTCGGCCATGTCGGCCGAGCAGTGGCGGCTGAACTCGCTGGTGCCCGCGACCCAGCCATTGGTGGCCGTGCTCCAGGTGTAGACGTCGTTGGCGGACTGCACGAAGTCCTGGCCGGCCAGCACCTTCAGGTCGCTCTTGCGCACGGTCCACTTCGAGACGAAGGCGCCGTCGCTGCCATGGGCGCGCACCGCGCCGCCAGGGGCAGCGATCTCGTGGTTCATCGTGACCGTGATCGTGCCGTCGCCGTTGTCGAAGGCGCCCAGGCCGTCGGGGATGCCGACCATCTTGTAGCCGTTGTCGGCCAGGTCGCCGGCGGTGATGATCGAGGTGAACTGCACGCCCGACGCCGTGGGCAGCAGGTAGGGGCTCTGGCTGCTGCTGGGGCCGGTGGCGGCTTGCGCGGCCAGGGCCGCGGTCATCATGGCGGCCAGGGCCAGGGTCTTCAACTTCATGGGTCTCACTCCAGTTTGAGAGGGTCGCTCACCGCCGGGTTGGCGATGGAGGCTGGAGCGAGAGGCTAGGCAGCGGCCGTGACGGGCCGTTGAACGCCGGATGACACCGGCGTGACAGTGCTTGGGCCGGTCAGGCGGTGGCGGGGGCCTCGGCCAGCGCGCGGGCCAGGCGCGCCGCCCCTGCACCGAAGGCGTAGACATCCATGCCCAGGTGGCCGTAGGTGACGCTGGCGTGCACGCGCTGGCCCGGCGTGCCGCTGCCGGCGCCCGCGGCCACGTAGAACGGCCGCCAATGCTCGTCGGTGGGGTGCATGTGGGCGGCGTTCGGGGCCTGGGCGCGGTAGTCGAACAGGGCCGGCCAGTCGGCCGACTCGGCGCGCTCGGCCACCCAGGTGCGGAAGGCTGCACTCTCGGGGATCTCGGGCGAGTCGATGGGCGCGCGGCCACCCGCCCACAGGCGCAGGTTGTGGGTGATGGCGCCGCTGCCCATCACCAGCACGCCCTCGGCGGCGAGCGGGGCCAGGGCCTGGCCCAGCGAGAACAGCCGGTCGGGCGACCACATCGGCGGCCAGGCCAGCGGCAGCACGGGCACGTCGGCGTCGGGGAACATCGAGCGCAGGGGCGTCCAGATGCCATGGTCCAGCCCGCCTTCGGGCAGCACGTGCACGGGGATGTCGGCCGCGCGCAGCAGGCCGGCCACGCGCTCGGCCAGCGCCGGGGCGCCGGGGGCGTCGTAGCGCAGCTGGTACAGCGCGTCGGGGAAGCCGCCGAAATCGTAGACCGCCTCGTGCCGCTCGGCCGCCAGCAGCGCCGGCTCGCGGGTCAGCGAGTGGGCCGACACCGCCAGGATCGCGCGGGGCCGGCCGAACGCGGCCGTGATCGCCGGGCCGAGCCGACGCCAGAACGCGCCGGCCTCGCCCGCGTCGAGCGCGGTCATCGGCGAGCCATGGGAGACGTACAGCGTGGGCAGGGGGGCGGTGGAGGTGTCCATGCCGATGATTGAAGCACCGCGTGCACGGTGCATGCTTCGGCCGCACTGCATGCAGCATTCAACGCCACTGGGCTTGTGCGCCGGCATGCAGGCTGGCGGCGCATTCGGTGTACCGTGGCGGCCATGATCGATGACTCGCCCACCACCCTCCGCGAACCCTCCGTCTGGCGCTTGGCCGCGCAGCAGGCGCTGCGCGACTTTCGTGCCGGCGAGTTGCGCCTGGTGCTGGTGGCGGTGCTGCTGGCCGTGGCGGCGCTCAGCGCGGTGGGCTTCTTTGCCGACCGCCTGCAGGCGGGGCTGACGCGCGACGCGGCGCAGTTGCTGGGGGGCGACTCGGTGATCAGCAGCGACCACCCACTGCCGCCCGAGTTCGAGGCCCAGGCCCGTCAGGCAGGGCTGGCGACGGCCCGCACGGCGGCCTTCCCCAGCATGGCGCGCGCGCCGGACGACAAGGGCGGCGCCAGCCGGTTGGTGGCCGTCAAGGCGGTCAGCGCGGGCTACCCGCTGCGCGGCAGCCTGACGGTGGACGCAGGCCAAGGCGAGGCCACGGCCCAGTCCGGCCCGGCGCTGGGCGAGGTCTGGGCCGACGCCTCGGTGCTGGACGCACTGGGCCTGAAGCTGGGCGATGCGCTGCTGCTGGGCGATGCGCGCCTGAAGCTCGCCAAGATCATCGTGATCGAGCCGGATCGGGGGGCGGGCTTCCTGTCCTTCGCGCCACGGGTCATGCTGCACGAGGACGACCTGGCCGCCACCGGCCTGGTGCAGCCGGCCAGCCGCGTGACCTACCGCCTGGCTGTGGCCGCGGCGGCCGGCCGCGAGGCCGCGGTGCGCGGCTTCACGCAATGGGCTGGGGCCAAGATCAAGGGCGAAGGCCAGCGCGGGCTGCGGGTGGAATCGCTCGAGGCCGGCCGCCCCGAGATGCGCCAGACGCTGGACCGGGCCGAGAAGTTTCTCAACCTCGTCGCCCTGCTGGCGGCCTTGCTGGCCGCGGTGGCGGTGGCGATCGCCGCACGCGACTTCGCCCAGCGCCACCTCGACGACTGCGCCATGCTGCGCGTGCTGGGGCTGTCGCAGCGGCGCATCGCCGGTGCCTTCGCGATCGAGTTCGTCGGCCTGGGCCTGCTGGCCAGCGGCGCCGGCGTGCTGGCCGGGCTGGCGATGCACCTGCTGTTCGTGCAGCTGCTGGGCGCCTTCGTGCCGGCCACGCTGCCCGCGCCCAGCGCCTGGCCGGCGCTGTTCGGCCTGGGCGTGGGCCTGACCCTGCTGCTGGGCTTCGGCCTGCCGCCGGTGCTGCAACTGGCCAAGGTGCCGCCGCTGCGGGTCATCCGGCGCGACGTGGGCCAGCTGCGGCCCGCGTCGCTGGGCGTGCTGCTGGCCGGTGCCGCCAGCTTCGCCGGCCTGCTGCTGGCCGTGGCGCGCGACCCGGTGCTGGGTGCCATCGCGGTCGGCGGCTTCGCCGCCGCGCTGGCCTTCTTCGCCCTGCTGGCCTGGGTGGCGGTGCGGTTGTTGCGGCGCGCGGTGCCCGAGGCACGCGCGCCACGCTGGCTGATCCTGGCCACGCGGCAGATCGCGGCGCGCCCGGCGTTCACCGTGCTGCAGGTCTCGTCGCTGGCGGTGGGGCTGATGGCGCTGGCGCTGCTGGTGCTGCTGCGCACCGACCTGATCGACAGCTGGCGCGCCAGCACGCCGAAGGACGCGCCGAACCGCTTCGTCATCAACGTGCAGCCCGACCAGGTGGCCGATTTCCGCGCCGCGCTCGCTGCCGCCCAGGTGCCGGCCGGCTACGACTGGTACCCGATGATCCGTGGCCGGCTGGTGGCGGTGAATGGTGCGCCGGCCACCGACCGCTTCGCCGACAACGAGCGCGCGCGCCGCACGATCGAGCGCGAGTTCAACCTGAGCCACGCCGCCGCGATGCCGGCGCACAACCGCGTGGTCGAAGGCCGCTGGACCGAGAACGAGGCGGATGGCCTGAGCATCGAGCAAGGCGTGGCCGAGACGTTGGGCGTGAAGCTGGGCGACCGCCTGCGCTTCGACATCGGCGGCATGCCGCACGAGGCGCGCATCACCAGCATCCGCAAGGTCGACTGGGGCTCGATGCGGGCCAACTTCTTCGTCATGTACCCGGTGGACCAGATGCCAGACCTGCCCGTGACCTTCATGGCCGCCTTCCGTGCGCCGGACAGCTCACCCGGCTTCGACAACGCGCTGACCCGGCGCTTCCCGAACATCACCGCGATCGATGTCTCGGCCTCGGTGCGCCAGCTGCAGCAGGTGCTGGACCAGGTGATCCGTGCGGTCGAGTTCCTGTTCGCCTTCACGCTGGCCACGGGGCTGGCGGTGTTGTTCGCCGCTGTCAGCGCCACGCGCGAGGCGCGGGCCCGCGAGTACGCGGTGATGCGCGCCTGCGGCGCCGGCGCCCGGCTGCTCGGCCAGGTGCAGCGCGCCGAGCTGCTGGGCGTGGGCGCGCTGGCCGGCCTGCTGGCCACGGTAGCGGCCGCCGTGGTGGGCAGCGCACTGGCGCGCTATGCCTTCGAGTTCCCGTGGACGGCCGCGCCCTGGGTGCCGCTGGCGGGCGCGGTGGCCGGTGCGGCGCTGGCGCTGGCCGCGGGCTGGTGGAGCCTGCGCGGCCTGCTGCACCGTCCGGTGATGGACACGCTGCGCCAGGCGGGCGAGGTGTGACACCCCGCCCGCAGCCGCCGCAACGGGGCGCCGCCGGCTACTTGGTGAGGATCAGCTTGCCGGTCATCGTCCGCCGCAGGCGGTAGGTCTCGCCGTGGTGGTCGATGAAGGCCTCGTCGCCGCGGGCCAGCAACAGCTCGCTGTCCCACTGCGGGCGCGGGGGTTCGGGGCTGTCCAGCTTCGACGAGGTGCAGGCGTGCTCGATCGAGATGAGCGTTGGCTCGGGGAGGGTGTGCAACATGACCGGTTCTTCCGAAATCGCTTGGAACGCGCGGCCTGGTGGGCAGCGCGGGTTGGCGACGCGCGGTGGCGCATCGCCGCCAGTTCAGGCGGCGGCGGGCCGTGCAGGCGGCTTCGGAACCGGGGGGATGAAGGAACGGATATCGCGGACGTCGTCGGACCGGGGCCGTGGCGCCCGGCCTTCGAGGATGGGCAGCTCCGCGGGCAACACGGCCTGCCAGTCGGCGTCCTGGCAGAGCGGGCAACCCTCGTCGGTCTCGCTCGAACCGGCGTTGGCGTGGCTGACGCCCTCGGCGTGAACCGCCACGGCGGCAGCGGCCTGGCCGTCGGCTGCAACCTGGTGGTGGCCGGCGTGCGAACTTGCCGGGCTGCTGCCAAGCAGGTAGCCGGCCGCCACAGTGGCCCAGACCCCTTGCAGGGGCAGCCACAGCAACAGACAGACGACAAGCAGGCGGCGCATCAGGCGTTCGGGCTCAGCGAGGTTGACGGGCGTAACTCACGGTCAGCATTTCCCATTGGTGGCCGTCGGGTTCGTTCCAGTACAGGCTGCGGCCACCCCAGTCGGTGCAGACCTGCATGTCCATCGGGCCGCGCACGTTCGCACGGTACGGGATGCCGGCAGCCTGCAGCCGAGCCAGGATGGTATCGAACTCCACCTCGCCGACGCGAAAGCAGAAATGCTGGATCGGGAAATCCTCGGCGGTGTCGATGAAATCCAGCGTCAGGCCGGGGTTGACGTAAACCGCGGTGAACGGTCCGACCGGGGCTGGGCCCCAGGGCACGCCCAGCAGCTCGGCCAGGCGCCGGGCGGACTCGTCCTTGTGGTGGGACGAGACGATGGAATGGTCGAGCTCGATGGCCATGGGCGTGCCCCGCGTTGCGGTGTGGTGGCAAGCGCCGATTCTGCGCGTCGCGCCGCGTCAGTGCATCGCCCAGGCTTTCAGCGGTCGCAGCAGCGCCGCGGCGGTGGGCCGTGCCAGGCCGTAGAAGGCCAGCCGGCCGGGCGAAGGCCAGCGCCGTGGGTCTTTTTCGGACAGGACGACCAGGTCGGCCGGCACGGCGGCGCTGTTCAGGCAGCCCACGCCCCAGCCCGCGCGCAGCGCCGTCACCACCGCCTGGCTGCCGCTGCAGGCCATGCGCAGGGTGTGCGGCTGGCTGCGGCGTGCGAGGGCCGCCAGCGCCAGCTCGCGCACCGGGCAGGGCTCGGCCAGCAGCACCAGCGGCAGCGGCCGGTTCGGCGAGGCGTGGAAGCCCGGCGCGGCCACCCAGGCCAGCGGCTCGCGCCGCAGCAGCAGCGCGTCGGGCGGTGGCGTGTGGGCAGTGACCACCGCCAGGTCCAGCGCGTCGTCGGCCCACTGGCGCTGCAGCTCGCTGGACCGGGCCCAGGTGACCTCGAGCCGGGCGCCGGCGGCCTGGGTTTCGAGGAAGGCGAGCAGGGTCTTCAGCCGGGCCGGCAGGAAGTACTCGCTCAGCCCGATGCGCCAGACGTCGGGCTCGGCCGCCGGTTGCAATGCCTGCATGGCGGCCTGCTGCAAGTCCAGCAGCTCGCGCGCATAGGGCAGGAAGCGCTCGCCCTCGCCGGTCAGCCGCAGCTGGCGGGTGGTGCGCTCGACCAGCCGCGCGCCGAGCGTCGACTCGAGCTGCTTGAGCTGCAGGCTCAGCGCCGAAGGGCTGCGGTGCACCCGGCCGGCGGCGCGGGCCAGGGCGCCGCTGTCGGCGATGGCGACGAAGCTCTGCAGCCAGGCGGGGTCGAGGTGATTCATCAGCTTTCCTCGTGAATGCAAGCGAAAAGACTCGCTTCACGCACGATTGTGTCCGACCTAGCATGGCCCCGTTCCAACCCCCGAATCCCCAGGAGCCCACCATGCCCTACCTCCACATCCAGATCTCCGGCACCGCCGACGACGCACTGGCCGAGCAGGTCGCCGGCGCTGCGTCCGCGTTGACTGCCCGCCTGCTGCACAAGGACCCGGCGCTGACCGCCGTGGTGGTCGACTTCGTGCCCGCGGCGCACTGGTTCGTCGCCGGCCGCCGCCTGGGCGACGGCCACCGGCGCTCCTACCACTGGGTGGTCAGCATCACCGACGAAACCAACACCAAGGCCGAGAAGGCCGCCTACCTGGCCGCCGTCCACCAGGCGATGGACGAGTTGCTGGACGGTGCGGTCGAGCACTCGTATGCCCATGTGGTCGACGCCCGCGCCGCGGCCTATGGCTATGGCGGGCGAACCCAGGAGTGGCGCTACCAGCAGCAACCGGCCTGAAACGAAAAGACCCGCCAGCGGCGGGTCGTTCTTCGTGGGCAGCGGGGCCGCTGCCGCGGTGGCCGGCCTCAGGCGGCCTGCACCTGCTCGATCAGGCCCATGTCGGCCGCGCTCATCAGGGCCTGGATGTCCATCAGGATCAGCATGCGCTCGCCGACGTTGGCGATGCCGGTGATGAAGCTCATGTCGACCTGGGCGTTGTTCATCGCCGGGGCTTCCTTGACCTGGTCGGTGGACAGCTCCAGCACGTCCGACACCGAGTCGACCACGGCGCCCACCACGCGGCCCATGATGTTCAGCACGATGACGACCGTGAAGGCGTTGAAGTCGGCCGTCGAGCAATTCAGCTTCACGCGCAGGTCGATGATCGGCACGATCACGCCGCGCAGGTTGACCACGCCCTTCAGGAAGGCGGGCGAGTTCGCGATGCGGGTCGGCTGCTCGTAGGAGCGGATCTCCTGCACGCGCAGGATGTCGATGCCGTATTCCTCGCCGCCGAGGCGGAAGGTCAGGTACTCGCCATGCGTGGCGGCGCTCGCCGCGCCTTTGGCGCCCTTGGCGGCCCGGGCGGCTTCGTGCCGAGCCACCTGCTTGGCTTCCGTGATCATGTCCATGGTCTTGCGTCCTTTGGCTGGGATGGGGCGGGCCGAAAAACAGGCCGCTCTCAGGCCTTATCGGCCGATTGAAAAGAAAGTGAAGGGCCCTTGCGTCAGATTTGACGACTCAGAAGCTTTCCCAGTCGCTGGCGCCGGCGGTGCCGGTGCTGCCACCGCGGGGCGCCGCCGCCGGCCGCAGGGGCGCGACCGCGACGCGGCTGGCGCTGCGGGCGGTCTGGATCACCTGGGCGGCCACGCGCTCGTGTACGGCCACCGGCGGCGCACCGTCGTCGGCCGCCAGGCGGAAGGTCGAGACGACCTCGGCCAGGCGCTGGGCCTGCGACTTCATGTTGTCGGCCGCTGCGGCGGACTGCTCGACCAGCGCGGCGTTCTGCTGCGTCATCTGGTCCAGCTGGGCGACGGCGGTGTTGATCTGGCCGATGCCGTCGCGCTGCTCGACGGTGCTGGCGGTGATCTCGGCGATGATGTCCGAGACGCGGCGCGAGGCGTCGACGATCTCGGTCATGGTGCTGCCCGCGTCCTGCACCAGGCGCGAACCGCTTTCCACCTTGTCGACCGAGGCACCGATCAGGGCCTTGATCTCGCGCGCAGCCTCGGCCGAGCGGCCGGCCAGGCTGCGCACCTCGCCGGCGACGACCGCGAAGCCGCGGCCCTGCTCGCCGGCGCGTGCCGCCTCGACGGCCGCGTTCAGCGCCAGGATGTTGGTCTGGAAGGCGATGCCGTCGATCACGCCGATGATGTCGCCGATCTTGCGCGAGGCCTGGTTGATCTCTTCCATCGTGGCCACCACCTGGGCCACGGCCTGGCCGCCGCGCTGGGCCACGTCCGAGGCGCTGCCGGCCAACTGGTTGGCCTGGGACGCGGCCTCGGCGCTCTGGCCGACAGAGCCGGTCAGTTGCACCATGGACGAGGCGGTCTGCTGCAACTGGCTGGCGGCTTCTTCGGTGCGGCCGGACAGGTCCTGGTTGCCGCTGGCGATCTCGGAGCTGGCGGTGGCGATGCTGCCGGCCGCCTGGCGCACGGTCTGCATCGATTCGTGCAACCGCTCGACCATGCGGGCCAGGCTGCGCTGCAGGTCGCCGATCTCGTCGTTGCGGGTGGCGGCGGGCCGGGGTGTCAGGTCGCCGCCGGCCACGGATTCGGCCAGCTTCGACGCGGCGCCCAGCGCCCGCACCAGGTGGCGCAGCAGGCGGGCACTGCCCCAGACCACGGCCGCCGTCAGGGCGACGCTGAGCAGGCCCAGCCAAAGAGCGGTGTTGCGGGCACGGCTGGTCGACGCGGCCTGGGCGTCCTGGCCGGCGGCCTCGATGCCGTCGATCAGCTTGACCATGGCCTGGCTCGCGGCCTTGAAGCTGGCGTCCGCGCCCTGCATGGCGGCCACGCCGGTGTTCGGGTCGACCGAGGCCAGGTCGATCGCCTGGTCGGCCTGCTTGGCGTAGGCCGCCAGCTGGGTGCCCACCTGGGCCGCGCTGTCGCGCAACGCGGTGTCGCCCTCGTGCTGCTCGCTGACCGAGGCCGCCACGCGCGCAATGCCTTGCACCTGCTTGGGCAGATCGGCACGCACGGCCTTGACCGCGGCGTCGTCGAGCGAGCCGATCAGCGTCAGCGTGCGGTACACGCCGGCGTGCATCTGCCCCATCTGTTCCTGCACGCTGGTGATCGTGCGCAACTGGTCCATGCTGCCGTCGAACAACTCGGCGTTGTGGCCTGCCTCGCGCTGCATCATGGCAGCGTTGATCGCGCCGCCGGCCAGGGCCACCAGCGCGGTGACGATGGGCGGCAGCAGCAGTTTCGTACCGAGCTTCATGGTCGCGGGCTCCGGCAGCGGCTGCGCTTACTTGTAGATGCCGCCGCAGACGACGGTCTCGTCCAGGCGTTCGCAGTACATGGCCTTGGGCTCGACCTTCTTGTTCTCGGGGTTGGTGAACTTGTAGTCCTGCCAGAACGAGGGCTTGGCCTTGGCGAGCTCGACGCGCTCCTTGACGAAGGCCTTGCCGTCGACGTCCTTCAGCTCGATCAAGTTCTTGCCAATCATCTTCTCGTTGGCGCCGTGGGCGAGCACGGTGCCGTCCAGGCCGTAGACCACCAGGTACAGGTCCTGGTACTTGAATTGGCCGGCCTTGTTGCTGATCTCGGCGTAGCCCTTGTCCTTGCCGTTGGCCTTGATGAAGGCCACGCCCTTCTTGACCATGGCCGTGGCGTCGGCTTCGGTGGCACCGCCTTCGGCGGCATGGGCCAGGCCAGACAGCGTCAGGGCGAGGGTGCCGGCAAGGGCGGCGAAGCGGTTCGGGGTGGGACGCATGGCGGGTCTCCTGGGTGGGGCGGGGTGGGCGGGAAGGGAAGGAAGGCTGGAAGCGTTCGGGTCAGGCTGCTTCCAGGCGGAAGGTCGACACCACGTCGGCCAGGCGCACGGCTTGCTGTTTCATGCTGTCGGCCGCGGCGGCGGATTGCTCCACCAGCGCCGCGTTCTGCTGGGTCATCTGGTCGAGCTGGTTGACGGCCAGGTTGACCTGGTCGATGCCGTCGCGCTGCTCGGCCGCACCGGCGGTGATCTCGCCGATGATGTCGCTCACGCGCCGCACCGAGCCCACGATCTCGCTCATCGTGGCGCCGGCGTCTTGCACCAGGCGGGCGCCATGCTCGACCTTGTCGACCGAGGCGCCGATCAGGGTCTTGATCTCCTTGGCCGCTTCGGCCGAGCGCTGGGCCAGGCTGCGCACTTCCGAGGCGACGACCGCGAAGCCGCGGCCCTGCTCGCCAGCGCGTGCCGCTTCCACCGCGGCGTTCAGCGCCAGGATGTTGGTCTGGAAGGCGATGCCGTCGATCACGCCGATGATGTCGCCGATCTTGCGGCTGGAGGTCGAGATGTCCTCCATGTTGGTCACCACCTGGTGCACCACCTCGCCGCCGCGCTCGGCGGCCTGGGCCGCCGACGAGGCCAGCTGGTTGGCCTGCGCCGCGGCGTCCGCGCTCTGGCGCACGGTGCCGGTCAGCTGCTGCATCGAGCTGGCGGTCTGCTGCAGGTTGCTGGCGGTCTGCTCGGTGCGGGCCGACAGGTCGGTGTTGCCTGTGGCGATCTCGCTGCTGGCCACCTGGATGTTGTTGGCGCCGTTGCGCACCTCGGCGATCAGCTTGCGCAGCGCCGCCGTCATGTGGCCCAGGCCGCGCATCAGGTCGCCCACCTCGTCTGCACGATCGGTGTGGACCTGGACGGCCAGGTCGCCGGCGGCCACGCGCTCAGTGGCGCGCACCGCGTCCTTCAAGGGGCCGAGGATGGAGCGTGCCGTGTAGAAGGCGGCTGCGAGCAGCATGCCGCTCAAGGAAAGCAGCACGGCGGCGATGACCCAGACGTTGCGCATGCGGTCGGCCACCTGGGCGGCGCCGATCGCGTCGGCCTCCTGCTTCATGTGGTCGACGAAGGCCTGCTGTCGCTGGTCGTACTGGCCGATGGCCTGGCGCAGCTTGTCCAGGGCACCGGCGTCCAGCGCGGCGGTCTCGTGCGCCGTGGTCTGTTCCTTGCGCAGCGTGACGTAGGCGGTGCGCGCCTGCGCCACCTGGTCCAGCAATGCCTTTTCCTCCGGCGCCGTGGCGATCTCGTCGAGGCGCTTCTGCAGCTCGCTGATGCGGGCCGAGGTCGCGTCCATGTCCGCCTTCAGCACCCCGCCCAGCGCGGTGTCGGCGCTGGACAGCACGGCCAGCACGCGCGCCGCGTTGGCTTGGGTCAGGCCGCGCGATTGGGCCGAGATTTCCGACTTCTCGCGCTGTACCAGCTGCACGGCCTGGGCCTGCTCGACCTGGCGCGAGGTGCGCCAGCCGGTGAAGGCGGCCATCCCGGCGATGACCGAGGCGGTGACGATGGCCGGCAGCCAGATCTTGGTGCCAAGGGACAGTTTGTTCATTGTTCGTGGAGGCGGGAGGGATTGATTTGAGTCATCTTCGGCATCTTGAGGTGCAGACTGAGGTACGGAAGCACCATTAACCGGCGGCGGAGCCACCCAATTCACGGCTTGGGTGCGGCCATGAAAAAGCCGCCCGAAGGCGGCTGGTCTTGGCGAACCCGCTGGAGCGGTTCAGAACGAGGTCCAGTCGTCGTCGGCTGCGGCGACCACGGGGGCGGCCACCGGGGCCGGTGCCGGCGCGGCGGGACGCACCGGGGCCGCGGCGGCCAAGGTGGCAGCGGGGGCCGGGTTGGCCGCGCGGGGCGCGGGTGCCGGGCGCGGCGCCGGGGTGGCGACCGGTGCCGGCGTGGCCGTCGCCACGGCGTGCTGGCCATCGAGCCGGAAGGTGGCCACGACCTGCATCAGGCGCTGGGCCTGGCCTTTCAGGCTCTCGGCGGCGGCGGCCGACTCCTCCACCAGCGCGGCGTTCTGCTGGGTCATCTGGTCGAGCTGGTTGACGGCGGTGTTCACCTGGCCGATGCCCTGGCTCTGCTCGCTGGCCGCGGCGGTGATCTCGCCGATGATGTCGTTGACGCGCTTCACCGAGCCGACGATCTCGGTCATCGTCGAACCGGCTTCCTGCACCTGGCGGGCGCCGTTCTCGACGCGGCCCACCGACGAGCCGATCAGGCTCTTGATCTCCTTGGCCGCTTCGGCCGAGCGCTGCGCCAGCGAGCGCACTTCGGCGGCCACCACGGCGAAGCCGCGGCCCTGCTCGCCGGCGCGCGCCGCTTCCACCGCGGCGTTCAGCGCCAGGATGTTGGTCTGGAAGGCGATGCCGTCGATCACGCCGGTGATGTCGGCGATCTTGCGTGAGCTGGTGTTGATCTCGTCCATGGTCTTGACGACCTGGGCGACGACCTTGCCGCCGCGCTCGGCCACCTGGCTGGCCGACGAGGCGAGCTGGGTGGCCTGGGCGGCCGAGTCGGCGCTGTGGCGCACGTTGCCGGTCAACTGCTCCAGCGACGCGGCGGTCTCCTGCAGGTTGCTCGCGGCGTGCTCGGTGCGCTGGCTCAGGTCGAGGTTGCCGCTGGCCACCTCGGTGCTGGCGGTCTGGATGCTGTCGGCGCTGGAACGCACCTGCCCGACGATCTCGCGCAGCGAGCCCTGCATGTCGCCCAACGCGCGCACGAAAGCCGAGACCTCGTCCTTGCCGCGGTCGACGATGTTCTCCGACAGGTCGCCGCGGGCGATGCGCTGGGCGCAGGCGGTGGCCGCGTTCAGCGGCTTGGCGATCGAGCGCGAGACGGTCAGCATCAGCGCGAAGAAGATGCCCAGCACCGCGACGGCGCCACCCAGGCGCAGGTTGGACTGGATCAGCCCCACGTGCTTGGCGTCGGCGCGCTCGGTGGCGATGCGCTCTTCGGTTTCCTTGACCATCGCGGTGAAGGTCGTGCGGGCCTTTTCCAGGTCGGGCAGGGCGCGCTGGGCATAGGCGTAGCCGGCGGTGTTGTCGAGCTTGGCGTCGACCACCTGCTGCAGCACGGGGCCGATTTCCTTGGCATAGGCGGCCAGGCCGGCCGCCCCTTCGGCCAGGTGCTTGGCGCGCGACTCGTCGTCGGTCTTGGCCGTGAGCAGCGATGTGGTTGCAGCGACCTCCTTGTCCCAGCGGCCCTTGTGCTCGGCCGCCTCGACGGCGTTGTTGCTGTTGAGCAGCACGGACTGCTCGTGGCGCTGCACCCGGTCCAGCGCGGCCAGGATGGACGCGGTGTCGCGGCTGACGCTGGCCTGGGCATCGATCAGCTCGTCGGTCTGGGTCTGCAGGCTCTTGTAGCTGACACTGGCCCACAGCCCGAGCGCCAGGATCAGCACGCTGACGATCAACATGCCGCCCAGCAGCCGGTGGCGGATGGAAATGCTGCGGAGAAAGGCTTCCACGGTAAGGTCCCTCGGGAAAGTTGACGTGCTAGGGCGTTGCGCTGTTTTCCAGGTGGAACTTGGCGACCAATGAGGTCAGCATCGTGGCCTGATCCTTCAGGCTCTCGGCCGCCGCTGCCGATTCTTCGACCAGCGCGGCGTTTTGTTGAGTCATCTGGTCCAGCGCGCCGACGGCCGAGTTGACCTGGCCGATGCCCTGGCTCTGCTCGACGGAGGCGGTGGTGATCTCGCGGATGATGTCGGTCACACGGCCTACCGAGGCGACGATCTCGTTCATCGTGGCGCCGGCGTCCTGCACCTGCCGGCTGCCCGAGTCGACTTTCTCGACCGACGCGGCGATCAGGCTCTTGATCTCGCGCGCGGCCTCGGCCGAGCGGCCGGCCAGGCTGCGCACCTCGCCGGCGACGACCGCGAAGCCGCGGCCTTGCTCGCCGGCACGGGCGGCTTCCACCGCGGCGTTCAGCGCCAGGATGTTGGTCTGGAAGGCGATGCCGTCGATCACGCCGATGATGTCGCCGATCTTGCGCGAGGCGTGGTTGATCTCGTCCATGGTCGCGACCACGGCCGAGACGGCTTCGCCTCCGCGCTGCGCCACGGCCGAGGCCGAAGCCGCCATCTCGCTGGCGTGGGTGGCCGACTCGGCGCTCTGGCGCACGCTGCCGGTGAGCTGGCCCATCGAGCTGGCGGTCTGCTGCAGGTTGCTGGCGGCCTGTTCGGTGCGGTGCGACAGGTCGCTGTTGCCCGAGGCCACCTCGTTGGACGCGGTGTGGATGTTCTCGGACGCCTGGCGGACCTGTCCGACCAGGCCGGACAGCGCCTGCTGCATGTGCGCCAGCGCGCGCAGCAGATCGGCGGTCTCGTCCTTGCCGTTGGTGTCGATGCGGTGGGTCAGGTCGCCCTGGGCGATGGCCATGGCCACCTCGCGGGCGTGGTTGACTGGGCGGGTGATCGAGACCGAGTTCAGCAGCGTCAGCGGGACAACGACCAACACCACCAGCAACAGCACGGCCAAGAAGGTGGCGAAGGTGAACCGCATCGAGGTGGCGAACTCCGCCTGCGTCTCGCGGGCCTCGTCGTCCACGATCTTTTCGATCGCATTGACGCCAGTCTCGACCTTGCCGACATGTTCCTTCGCTTTGGCCAGCATCTTGTCGGCGGTGCGGGCGTTGTCGTAGGCGCCGTTCTGGATCTGCTCCAGCACGTGCTGGGTGGCCGCGGCGTAGGCGTCCATCTCCTGCATGCCGGCGCGGGCGATCGGGTTGTCCTCGTCTTCCTCGCCTTCGAGCATCGCGCCCAGGGCCTTCTTGGTCTTGTCGATGGCCTTGGCCCACAGCTCGCGGTGCTTGAGCACGGCCACGCCGTCCTCGTAGTCGATGACCATGTTCTTTTCGTGCTGGCGCACCTCGCCCAGCGCGTTGCGGATGTCGCCGACCGTGTGCACCTCGTGCACCGAGTGGTTCATGAAGCCTTCGTTCAGCGCGCTCAGGTGGTGCCCGCCCAGCAGGCCGGTGACGCCCACGAGCGCGAACAGCGCCAGCACCATGCCGATGGCGCCGTGCATGCGCAACCTGATCGAAAAGCCTCTCATCCAGTTCATGGTCGGTCTCCGCCCGCCTTTGGCGGGCCTGCGGTCAATGTCCGGTGCGGAACACGCTGACCACCCCAGCCAGGGCGGCGGCCTGTTCCTTCATGCTGTGCGCGGCGGCGGCCGACTGCTCCACCAACGCGGCGTTCTGTTGCGTCATCTGGTCCAGGTGGCTGACGGCGGTGTTGACCTGGCCGATGCCCTGGCTCTGCTCCGAGGCGGCGGCGGTGATCTCGCCGATGATGTCGGACACGCGCTGCACGCTGGAGACGATCTCGCTCATGGTCTGGCCGGCGTCCTGCACCAGGCGCGTGCCGGAATCGACGCGCTCGACGCTGGCGCCGATCAGGCTCTTGATCTCGCGAGCGGCCTCGGCCGAGCGGCCGGCCAGGCTGCGCACCTCGCTGGCGACGACCGCGAAGCCGCGGCCCTGCTCGCCGGCACGGGCGGCTTCCACCGCGGCGTTCAACGCCAGGATGTTGGTCTGGAAGGCGATGCCGTCGATCACGCCGATGATGTCGGCGATCTTCTTCGAGCTGGTGCTGATCTCGTCCATGGTCTTGACCACGTGGCCGACGACCTCGCCGCCGCGCTGGGCGACCTGGGCGGCCGAGCTGGCCAGCTGGTTCGCGGTGTGGGCCGAGTCGGCCGTCTGCTTGACGGTGCCGGTCAGCTGCTCCATCGACGAGGCGGTTTCCTGCAGGCTGCTGGCGGTCTACTCGGTGCGGCTGCTGAGGTCAGCATTGCCCTGGGCGATCTCGCCCGAGGCGGTGGCGATCGAATCGGTCGACTGGCGCACCTGGCTCACGGTGTGGCGCAGCGACTCGACCATGCCGGCCAGGCCGTGCAGCAGGCTGCCCGCGGGGGCGCGTTGCAGGTCCACGGCCAGGTTGCCTGCAGCGACTTCCTTCATCACGCCCATCGCCTCGGCCGGCTCGCCGCCGATCTGGCGCAGCACGCTGCGGGCCACCATCCAGCCCAGGCCGCCGATGGCCAGCAGCACGCCGGCGACCAGGGCCAGGCTGACGGCCAGGGCCTCGCGGCTTTGCGCGGTCACGTCGTCCATGTACAGGCCCGAGCCGACGATCCAGTTCCAGCCCTCGACCTTGACCACGTACTGCAGCTTGGCCACCGGGTCTTTCTGGCCCGGGCGGGGGAACATGGTGTCGACGAAGGCGTGGCCGTCCTTGCTGGCGTTCACGCCATCGATCAAGGCCTTGACGATGTCGGTGCCCGAGCCGTCCTTGACCTTGCCGACCATGGCCTGGCCGTCCCACTCGGGCTTGATCGGGTGCATCACGCCGGTGCCGTCCAGGCCCCAGATGTAGAAGTAGTCCGACTTGCCGTCGGCGCCGCCATAGCGGGCGAGCTTGACGGCTTCCCTGGCGGCCTTCTGGGCCTCTTCGACCGGCAGGGTGCCGGCCGCGGCCTTGGCCTGGTAGGCGGCCACGATGTTGTGCGCCGACTGCACCGCCGTGACCAGCTGGCCACGGCGGCTGTCAACGATCTGGCGCTGGCTTTTCCAGACGGAGAAGGTCGAGACGATGGCCAGGCCGGCGATCGCCACGACCACGAGGGCGCCGATCTTGCGCTTGAAGGACAGGGTGTCGAGCATGGGGGTACAGCAGGTTCAGAAGACGGTCGGGGCCGCGCTGGCGGCCCCGGTCGGGATCAGAAGGTTTCCCAGTCGCCGCTGTCGGCGGGCGCGGCCGCAGGCGCGGGGGCCGGGGCCACCGGTGCCGGGGTGAGCTTGGTCGGCGCCGGGCGCGGGGCGGGCGCGGCGGCGGCGGCCTTGGGCTTGACCGAGGTGGCGGTGGCGTTGGTGGTGGCAGCTGGCTTGGCGGCCGGGGCCGGGGTCGGGCGGTGAGCCGGAGCCGGGGCCGAACGCGCCGGGGCGGCGTCGCCCAGGCGGAAGCTGGCGACCACGCCGGCCAGGCGGTTGGCCTGGTCCTTCAGGCTTTCGGCTGCGGCGGCGGACTGCTCCACCAGCGCGGCGTTCTGCTGCGTCATCTGGTCCAACTGCACCACGGCACCATTGACCTGGCCGATGCCCGCGCTTTGCTCGCTGGCCGCGGCGCTGATCTCGCCGATGATGTCGGACACGCGCTGCACGCTGGAGACGATCTCGTTCATCGTCGAGCCGGCGTCCTGAACCAGGCGGGTGCCGGATTCGACGCGGTCGACGCTGGCACCGATCAGGGTCTTGATCTCGCGCGCGGCCTCGGCCGAGCGGCCTGCCAGCGAGCGGACTTCACCGGCCACCACCGCGAAACCGCGGCCCTGCTCGCCGGCACGCGCGGCTTCGACCGCGGCGTTCAGCGCCAGGATGTTGGTCTGGAAGGCGATGCCGTCGATCACGCCGATGATGTCGGCGATCTTCTTGGAGCTGGCGTTGATCTCGTCCATGGTCGTGACGACCTGGCTGACGACCTCGCCGCCGCGGCGGGCCACTTGGGTGGCCGAGCTGGCGAGCTGGTTGGCCTGCGAGGCGGCGTCGGCGCTCTGGCGCACGGTGCCGTTGAGCTGGCTCATCGAGCTGGCGGCCTGCTGCAGGTTGCTGGCGGTCTGCTCGGTGCGGGCCGACAGGTCCTGGTTGCCGCTGGCGATCTCGGTGGCCGCGGTGGTCACGCCGTCGGCGCCTGAGCGGATGGCGCTGATCGAGCGGCGCAGCTCGGCCTGCAGGGTCTGCAGCGAGCGCAGCATCACGGCCGAGTCGGCGTTGCCGGCGTCGATCACGATGTCGACCGACAGGTCGCCTTCGGACAAGCGCTTGGCGTGCGCGGAGAAGTTGGTCAGGAAGCTGCGCAGAACGGCCATGCCGTTGAGGTAGGCCAGGCCGGCCAGCACGGTGCAGGTCAGGCTGCTGCCGATGATGGCACCGGCGGACCAGCCCATGTTCAGGCCGGCGATGACACAGGCCTGGCTGGCGGCCAGCAGGGCCATCAGCAGGACCGCGCGTTGCTTGGTGGAGAGAAACGAAAACATGGCGTTCCGATCGAGGAGGTGTTCTGGGGTGTCGGGGCGAGGGGAGGGTCAGTGCCGGCTGTGGCGCACCAGGGCCCCCACGTCCAGGATCAGCGCGACGCGGCCGTCGCCCATGATGGTGGCGCCGGACACGTCCTGCACCTTGCGGTAGTTGGCTTCGAGGTTCTTCACCACGACCTGTTGCTGGCCCAGCAGCTCGTCGACCAGCAGGGCGACGCGGCCGCCCTCGGCCTCGACCACGACCATGATGTTCGAGACGTTCTCGAAGTCGAAGCGTGGCACGTCGAAGACCTTCTCCAGGTCGATGACCGGCATGAACTCGTCGCGCACCTCGACCACGCGGCCGGAGCCGCCGATGGTCTTGATCATCGACGCGTCGACCTGGAACGACTCGACCACCGACGACAGCGGCAGGATGTAGCACTCGTCGCCCACGCCGATGGACATGCCGTCCATGATCGCCAGGGTCAGCGGCAGGCGCACCTTGACGCTCATGCCGTAGCCTTCGGCCGAATCGATCTCGACCGTGCCACCCAGCGAGGTGATGTTCTTCTTGACCACGTCCATGCCGACACCGCGGCCGGACACGTCGGTGACCTGCTCGGCCGTCGAGAAGCCCGGCGCGAAGATCAGGCCGTAGACCTCCTGGTCGGTCATCGAATCAGGCGCGTCGATGCCACGCTCGCGGGCCTTGGCCAGCAGCTTGGCGCGGTTCAGGCCGCGGCCGTCGTCGCGCACCTCGATGACGATGGAGCCGCCCTGGTGCGAAGCGACCAGGGTGACCGTGCCGTGCTCGGGCTTGCCCTTGGCCACGCGGTCGGCCGGCAGCTCGATGCCGTGGTCGCAGCTGTTGCGCACCAGGTGGGTCAGCGGGTCGGTGATCTTCTCGACCAGGCCCTTGTCCAGCTCGGTGGCTTCGCCCTGCGTGACCAGCTCGACCTTCTTGCCCAGCTTGGCGGCGAGGTCGCGCATCATGCGCGGGAAGCGGTTGAACACCACCGACATCGGGATCATGCGGATCGACATCACCGCTTCCTGCAGGTCGCGGGTGTTGCGTTCCAGGTCGGTCAGGCCGCTCAGCAGCTGCTGGTTCAGCGCGGCGTCCACGCCCTTGCTGTTCTGCGCCAGCATGGCCTGGGTGATGACGAGCTCGCCGACCAAGTTGATCAGCTGGTCGACCTTTTCCACCGAGACGCGCAAGGTGGCCGAATCGGGGCCGGCGGCGGCGGCGCGCGCTTCGGCGCGGCCCGCCGGCTTGGCGGCCGGGGTGGGGGTGGCGGGTGCCGGGGTGGCGGCCGGCGTCGGCGCGGCGGTGGCGCCTTCGGTCGGCGCCGGTGCGGCGGCAGCGCCCGGGGCGCCGGGAGCGTCGTCGAAGAAGCCGTAGCCCAGCTCCGGCGGCTGCACTTCCTTCGGCGCCTCGGGGCGCTCGTGGAAGAAGCCGTAGCCGGCGTCCATCGGGTCCAGCCGCATCAGCTCGCGGGCGATGTGGAAGGTGAACAAGTCCAGCAGGTCGTTGTCGCTGGAGGTCGTCACGATCTTGAAGCGGCGCATGCCGTCGGCGCTCTGGCCGTTGGACAGCGACTCGATCGTGCCGAGGTTGGTGACTTCCTTGAACAGCTCGAACAGGCCGTCGGCCTCGGACGGCTTGTCCAGCGGGCCGACGGTCAGCGCCAGCGCGCGGGCCACCACGCCGCCCTTGGGCAGCGGGGCCGGCGCGGGCGCGGCCGCGGCAGCAGCGACCGGGGCCGGTGCGGCGGCGAGTGCCGGGGCGTGGCCGCCTTCGGCCAGCATGCGGATGTGGTCGACCAGCTCGCGGGTGTCGACCGCGTCACCGCCATTGCCCTGGTGGCGGGCCAGCAGCGCCTTCAGCGCGTCGCCGGCGGCCAGCAGCACGTCCACCATCTGCGCGGTGGGTTGCAACTCGTGGCGGCGCAGCTTGTCCAGCAGCGTTTCCATGTGGTGGGTCAGCTCGGCCACGTCGGAAAAACCGAAGGTGGCCGCACCGCCCTTGACCGAGTGCGCGCAACGGAAGATGGCGTTCATCTCCTCGTCGTCGGCGGCGTCCACGTCGAGCTCGAGCAGCTTCTGCTCCATCGCCTCGAGGTTCTCGCCGGCTTCCTCGAAGAACACCTGGTAGAACTGGCTCAGGTCGATGCCGTCGCCCAGGCTGCTGTTGTCGCTGGTCATTTCAGCCATGTCTGGCTCCTCGTCAAGATTCGTTCGTTCCCGTTGCCCTGGTGATCGCGCGCTGGGGTCAGCGCACGACCTTGCCGATCACCTCGATCAGCTTGGCCGGGTCGAAAGGCTTGACCAGCCAGCCGGTGGCGCCGGCGGCACGGCCGGCCTGCTTCATCTGGTCGCTGGACTCGGTGGTCAGGATCAGGATCGGCGTGGTCTTGAACTTGGGGTTCTCGCGCAGCTTCTTGGTCAGGCTGATGCCGTCCATGCGGGGCATGTTCTGGTCGGTCAGCACGAGGTTGAAGTCGCGGGTGCTGGCCTTTTCCCAGGCGTCCTGGCCGTCCACGGCCTCGACGACGTTGAAGCCGGCGTTTTTGAGCGTGAAGGCGACCATCTGGCGCATCGAGGGGGAGTCGTCCACGGCAAGAATCGAGTGCATCGCTTTTCTCCGAAAATTCTGGAAGGGCTACGGGGCGGGGCTGGGTAGGGAAGGGGTCAGAACAGCTCGATGGAGCCTGCGTCCATCTCGTCCTGGGTGACCGGGTTGGGTCGGCCAGGGCCGTCTTCGACGATGGCGGCACCATCCTCATCGTCTTCGCCCATCGCATCCCGGGCGATTCGGTCGGCGCAGGAGCGCAAGCGCTTCTGCGTGTGGGCGATCAGCTGGATCGCCATGTCGTGGAACTGCAACGCGGTGATCGCGCCGGCCAGGTTCTGCATCGCGCCGTGCATGGCGCCATGGTCCAGGTCGGGCAATGCCGCCGCCACGCGCAGCAAGTCGTTGATCTGGCTGGAGGCCCCGTAGAAATGGCCGGACAGCGTCTCGCTGGCGTCGTCCAGCAGGCGCTGGAGCCGTTCCAGGTCGTGGCTGGCCACCATCAGGTGGTCCTGCAGGTCGGCGGCTGCCAGCAGTGGCAGGCCGGGCGGCATGTCCGGTACGGGGCTTTCTTGATTCAACATCGTTGCTCCGCGGTGCTCGGTGGCCCGGTCGGCCGAGGCTCGGCACGCCGGGAAGTTGTCATGGATTTTTCGGCAGCCCTGCCCCTGGCGTTGACCCGATCACGGGCCGATTCCCGGCTCATTTCTGCACGAAGTGCCGGCTTTTGCCGGCCCAGGGCCTGGTCGCACGCACCCTGACGGCTGCGCGATACTCGGCCCATGAAAGGCGATATCGGCACGAAATTGCCAAGCCGTAGCCTGCGGGTGCTGCACATCGAGGATTCGGAACTCGATCACGAGCTGGCCATGGCCCACCTGCGCCGGGGCGGGGCCGAGATCCAGGCCCACCGGGTGGACAGCGAGCCGGCCTTCCGCGCCGCCTTGGGCGCGCCCTGGGACGTGATCCTGTCGGACTTCAACATCCCGGGCTTTTCCGGCCTGCACGCGCTGGAGATCCTGCGCGAGAGCGGTCTGCAGGTGCCGTTCATCCTGGTTTCGGGCGAAATCGGCGAGGACGTGGCCGTCCAGGCCATGCGCAACGGCGCGGCCGACTATCTGTTGAAGGCCAACCTGGCCCGGCTGGGCCCGGCCACCGAGCACGCGATCGACGCTTTCGAAACCCTGCGCGCCCGGCAGCAGGCCGACCGGGCCCTGGCGGCGTCGCGCCAGCGCCTGTCCGAGCTGGCTCAGCATTTGCAGACCAGCGTCGAGATGGAACGGGCGGCGATCGCCCGCGAGATCCACGACGACGTGGGTGGCTCGCTCTCGGCGCTGAAGTTCGACCTCGCCTGGATGGCTCGCCACGCCACCACGCCCGAACTGAAGGCCCGGCTGGACAGCGCGATGGAAACGGTGACCCATGCGCTGGACGCCAGCCAGCGCATCATGCACAACCTGCGTCCGGCCATCCTGGAGCAGGGCCTGGTGGCGGCGCTGCAGTGGCTGGCCAACCGTTTCGAGCGCCGCACCGGCGTGGTGTGCAGCTTCCGCACCAGCCACGACAACCCCCAGTTGCCGCCCGGCGTGCCGCTGGTGGCCTACCGCACGGCGCAGGAAGCGCTCACCAACGTCAGCAAACACGCCCAGGCGACGCGGGTCAGCATCGACCTGTCGCTGGCGCAGGGTGTGCTGTCGCTGGAGGTGAGCGACAACGGCCGCGGCCTGTCGAACGCCGACCTGGCCAAGGCGCGCAGCTTCGGCATCCGCGGCCTGCACGAGCGGGCGTCGACGGTCGGTGGCTGGGTCGACCTGTCCAGCGGGCCGGCCGGGACGACCCTGATACTCTCGATACCGCTCGAGCAGTTCACGGCCCCCTCCTCGGTCGGCGAGGGGCTGGACAGAGAAGATCACGACCCGTCTGCCTGGGGAGAGCTATGACCCGTGTGATCGTCTGCGATGACCATGCCCTGATCCGCCGCGGCATCCGCGATACCTTGTCCGACGCCCCCGACATCGAGGTCATCGGCGAGGCGGGCGACTACGGCGAGCTGCGCACCCTGCTGCGCAAGGACAGCTGTGACGTGCTGGTGCTGGACATCAACATGCCCGGCCGCAGCGGGCTGGACGTGCTGCACGTGCTGAAAGACGAAGGGTCGACGGTCAAGGTGCTGGTGGTCAGCATGTACCCCGAGGACCAGTACGCCATCCGCGCACTGCGGGCGGGCGCCTTTGGCTATGTCAACAAGGGCGGCGACCCGCATTTGCTGGTGCAGGCCGTGCGCACCGTGGCCCAGGGCCGCAAGTACGTCACGGCCGAGATCGCCCAGATGCTGGTCGAGAGCCTGACCACGCCCGAAGTGGCCAATGCCCACGAGAAGCTGTCGGATCGCGAGTTGCAGACCTTGGTCATGATCGCCTCGGGCAAGCGCCTGGCCGACATCGCCAACGAGCTGATGCTGTCGCCCAAGACCGTGAGCGTCTACCGCGCGCGCGTGCTGGAAAAGTTGGGGCTCGCCAACAACTCCGAGCTGACGGTCTACGCCATCCGCAACGGGCTGGTCGGCGAGTAGCGGCCCGCTGGGCGGCGGCGCGTCAGCGCTGCCGGAAGGGTACGCGGTACAGCCAGACCGGCTTGCCTTCCACGTTGCGCAACTGCTCCTGCGGCGCCCAACCTGGCGCCTCGAACTCCAGGCTGACCAGCCAGGCGCCGGGCCGCAGCTCGCGCCGGGCCTTGTCCAGGGCCCGGCTCATGCTCTCGGGCCGCTGGAACAGGTAGACGAGGTCGAAGCCCGACCAGTCGGCCGCCCAGATGTCGCCCCGCCGCACCCGAGCGAAGCGGCAGCGCGCCGCACAGGCCAGGGTCAACGGCCAGCTCCATTCCAGGCCCTCGAGGCGGGCCTCGGGGTATTCGGCGTGCAGGGCCCGCAGCCCGGCACCCAGGCCGCAGCCCGCGTCCAGCACGCGGGCGCCAGCGGGCAGGGGCGCCACGGCCGCCAGGCCACGCAGCGCCCGGGCCGGGGTGGGGAAGACGGGCGCGTCGCGCCAGGCCTGCATCGGGTAGACGGCCAGCAGCAGCCCCATGGGCAGCAGCCAGGCCCAGGCCGGCAGCGCGCCGGCCAGGCCGCCGCCGACGACCACCGACAGCGGAAAGCCGGCGACCAGGATCACCCGCCGCCAGATCGGCGCGCGCAACTGCCAGGCCACCAGCGCCACCGCTGCCAGCGCCGCGACGAACGCTTCCAGCGGCGACAGCCATCCCAGGCGGGGCAGGCCGGCGAACAGCGCCCAGGCGGCCGCCCAGGCCAGCAACGCGGGCAAGGGCCAGGTGGCGAGTGTCATGGGCTGCGATGCTAGACGGGCGGCGGGGTGAGTGATCCGCGCAACAGTGGGGTCGCGGCACGGTAGATGTGACGGCCTGGCGTGGCTAGCATCGACGGCGCTGCCGGTGCGACCCGCGCTGTGCATGCCGCTTGCTTGGCCCGTTTCGTCACCCACACGATGCCCGAGGAGAGACCATGCACCACCACGCCCGAACGGCCGCCGCCGCCCACCGACTGCAGCGCCTGGCCACCGCCCTGGCCCTGGCGGGGCTGGCGCCCACGGTGCTGGCGCAGGCCGCCAACCCGGCCAGTGACAACGAACCCGGCAAGCTGCAAACCATCACCGTCACGGCCGAGCGGCGCAGCGAGAACATCCTCGACGTGCCGGTCTCGGTCAGCACCATCAACACCGAGCTGCTGGATGTGCTGGCCACCAGCGGGCAGGACCTGCGCGTGCTGTCGGGCCGCGTGCCCAGCCTGAACATCGAGTCGTCCTTCGGCCGCGCCTTCCCGCGGGTCTACCTGCGCGGCTACGGCAACACCGATTTCCGCCTCAACGCCTCGCAGCCGGTGTCGCTGGTCTACGACGACGTGGTGCAGGAGAACCCCATCCTCAAGGGCTTTCCGGCCTTCGACCTGGACCGGGTCGAGGTGTTGCGCGGCCCGCAGGGCACGCTCTTCGGCCGCAACACGCCGGCCGGCGTGGTCAAGTTCGATTCGACCAAGCCACAGCTGCGCGAGTTCGGCGGCTACGCCAGCCTCTCGGGCGGCACCTTCACCACCATCAACGCCGAGGGCGCGATCAACGTGCCGACCGGCGACGGCTCGGCGCTGCGCGTGTCGCTGCTGAGCCAGAACCGCGACGACTGGGTCGAGAACACCTACGCCGCCGGCCCGACCCAGAAGCTGGAAGGCTACAGCGACAACGCGGTGCGCCTGCAATGGCTGCTGCAACCCAGCTCGACCTTCAGCGCGCTGCTGAACCTGCACGGGCGCGACTTCGACGGCTCGGCCCGGCTGTTCCGCGCCAACATCATCAAGCCCGGCACGAACGACCTGGTCGACGGCTTCGACCCGAAGAAGATCGCCAACGACGGCGTCAACCATTCCGAGCTGCAGAACTACGGCGCCAACGCGCGGCTGCGCTGGGACCTGGGCGGCATGGCGCTGCACTCGATCACCGGCTTCGAGCATGTGAAGGCCTTCAGCCGCGGCGACATCGACGGCGGCGCGCCGCCCTATGTCTTCGGCGGCGGCCCGGGCTCCATTCCCTTCCTGTCGGAGACGGCCGACGGCATGCCCAAGCACAGCCAAGTCACGCAGGAATTCCGGCTCGAATCGACCGGCAACGGGCCGCTGGGCTGGCAGGGCGGCGTCTACCTCTTCCACGAGGACTACAAGGTCGAGAGCTTCGGCTACGACTCGACCACGCCGGGCAACCCGGAAGACCAATACGAGCGCGTGCACCAGAAGAACAACGCCTATGCCGTGTTCGGTGCGGTGAACTACGCGGTCAGCCCGGCGCTCAAGCTGCGCGGCGGCCTGCGCTGGACGCGCGACCGCAAGTCCTTCGGCGTCGAGGACTACTACAGCAACGAGTTCGTGCCGGCCGTGCTCAATGGCAAGCCCGACCTGGCGGCGCTGGCCTCGTTCGGCCCGATCAGCGCGGACACGTCCGACAGCAAGCTCAACGGCGACCTGAGCGGCACCTACACCTTGTCCAAGGGCACCAACCTGTATGCGCGGATCGCCAACGGCTTCCGCGCCAGCAGCGTGCAGGGCGCCGGGCCGTTCAACGACCAGTCGATCGCCAAGCCCGAGACCAACACCTCGTACGAGGCCGGCATCAAGACCGAGCTGTTCGACCGCAAGGCGCGCCTGAGCTTCGGCGTCTTCAGCTACACGGTGAAAGACCTGCAACTCACCGCGGTGGGCGGGGCCAACGGCAACTCCAACGTGCTGCTCAATGCCAAGAAGGCCACCGGCCAGGGCTTCGAGCTCGACCTGCAGGCCCTGCTGGCCGAAAACCTGATGGCCACGCTGGGCGTGGGCTACAACGACACCGAGATCAAGGACCCGGCCCTGGCCGTCTCGGTCTGCGGCAATGCGCAGAACGTGACCACGACGAATTGCACCGTGACCGATCCGGTCAACGCCAACGGCCAGGCCCTGATCAACGGCAACCCCCTGCCCCAGGCGCCCAAGACCCAGGTCAACTTCACGCTGCGCTACGGCCTGCCCACGCCGGACGGCGAGTGGTACGTGCTGACCGACTGGACCTACCGCAGCCAGATCAACTTCTTCCTCTACGAGTCGAAAGAGTTCACCGGCAAGTCGCTGACCGAAGGCGGGCTGCGCCTGGGCTACACCTGGGGCCAGGGCAAGTACGAGCTGGCCGCCTTCGGCCGCAACATCACCAACCAGATCAAGGTGGTGGGCGGCATCGACTTCGACAACCTCACCGGCTTCATCAACGAGCCGCGCACCTGGGGCCTGAACTTCCGCGCGACGTTCTAGCCGGAAGGATCCGCCGCGCTGCCAGCGCCCATCAGGGCCTGCAGCGTGGCCAGCGTGTCCGCCTCGTGCAGCGGCTTGTCGTGGCGGATGCGCAGCATGCGCGGGAAGCGCACGGCGATGCCGCTCTTGTGGCGCGGGCTGGCGTTGATGCCCTCGAAGCCCAGCTCGAAGACCAGTGTGGGCCTCACGCTGCGCACCGGGCCGAACTTCTCCAGCGTGGTGGCGCGGATGACCCGGTCCACCTCGCGGAACTCCTCGTCGCTCAGGCCGGAATAGGCCTTGGCGAAGGCCACCAGTTGCAGCGCACCGGGCTGCGCCGGCTCGCGGCGCGCGATGGCCTCGACCACGGCCTGGGCCTCGGCGGCGTCGCGCGGCGCGCGGTTCCAAACGGCGAAGGTGTAGTCGGTGTAGACGCTGGCGCGCCGACCGTGGCCGGCCTGGGCATAGATCAGCACCGCGTCCGCCGACAGCGGCTCGATCTTCCACTTCCACCAAGTCCCGTCGGACTTGGTGCGCCCGCTGCCGTAGCGCGCGTCGCGGTGTTTCAGCATGAACCCCTCGACGCCGCGCTCGCGGGACTGCGCGCGCAAGGCCGCCAGGGCCGCCCAGCTGTCGCCGTGCACCAACGGCGAGACCATGGTGCTGCCGCCGGCCGCCAGCGCCTCGAGCTGAGCACGGCGCTCGCGCTGCGGCCGGTCGCGCAGGTCCACGCCGGCTTCTTCGAGCAGGTCGTAAGCCATGAAACCGGCAGGCGCGTCGGCCAGCACCTTCTTGCTCAAGCTCTTGCGGCCGATGCGCTGCTGCAGCAGGTTGAACGGCGCCGGCCGGCCATCGATCCAGACCAGGATCTCGCCGTCGACCACGGTGCCGTCCGGCCACTGGCCGGCCACGGCCACCACCTCGGGGAAGCGCTCGGTGATCAGCTCCTCGCCGCGCGACCAGACCCAGATCTGGCCCGCGCGCCGCACCACCTGGGCGCGGATGCCGTCATATTTCCATTCCACCAGCCAGTCCGACGGCGGGCCCAGGCGGGCGTCGAAGTCGGCGGGCTCGCCGTCGACCGCATGGGCCAGGAAGAACGGGTAGGGCTGGCCCGAGTCGGCCTGCTGGACCTGTGTCTCCGGCGCGATCAGGTCGCGGTAGGCGCGCGCATCGGGCCGGGCTGCCTTGTCGGTGTAGCCCATCATGCGCTGGGCGACGAGCTTGGCGTCGATGCCGGCGTGCTCGGCCAGGGCGCGCTGCGCCAGCAGCTTGCTGACGCCGACGCGGAAGCCGCCGCCGATCAGCTTGGTCAGCAGGAAGCGGCCGGTCGTGTCCAGCTCGGCCCAGTAGCCGGCGACGCGCTCGGCCTGTTGCTCGGGTGTCGCTTGGCGCAGCGGCAGCAGGCGTTGCTCCACCCAGTCGGCCAGGCCCAGGTCGGTGGTGACGGTGGCCGGCGGCAGCACGTGGGCGATGGTCTCCGCGAGGTCGCCCACCGCCTGGTAGCACTCGTCGAACAGCCAGGGCGCGATGCCGGCTTGCTGGCGCGCCAGCTCGGTCAACACGCCGGTGGGCACCACCTGGCGCGGCTTGCCACCGGAGAGGAAGTACACCGCCCAGGCTGCGTCGGCGTCGGGCGCCTCGGCGAAGTAGCGGCGCAGCGCTTCCACCTTGGCGCTGGTGGCGGTGCTGGCGTCCAGCGCGTTGAAGAGCTCGGCGAAGCGCTTCATGCGTGGTCTGCCGTCGTTTCGCCATCGGGCTTCTGCACGTCGCCGCGTTCGTCGTCGTACTCGGTCTGGAAGGCGCTGGCCTGCAGGCCCTGCTCTTGCAGCCAGCGCACCATGATGGCCTCGTAGCCGTGGGTCACGATGACCCGCTCGGCGCCGGTCGCCGTGATCGCGCGTTGCAGCCCCGGCCAGTCGGCGTGGTCGCTGAGCACGAAACCGCGGTCCACCGCGCGGCGGCGGCGCGCGCCGCGCAGCTGCATCCAGCCGCTGGCGAAGGCGTCGCTGTAGTCGCCGAAGCGTTTCGTCCACGGCGAGCCCTGCACCGAGGGCGGGGCCACGACCAGGGCACGTGCGAGGGCGGCCTTGTCCAGGTCCGGGGCCGCATGCGTGGGCGGCAGGGCCACACCGGCCGCGCGGTAGGCTTCGTTCAGCACCTCGACCGCGCCGTGCACGACGATGGGGCCGATGCCGGCGTCCACCCCGGCCAGGATGCGCTGGGCCTTGCCGAAGCTGTAGCCCATCAGCAGGCTGGCGCGGCCGGCCGCAGCGTTGGCGCGCCACCAGGCGTCGATTTCGGCGTAGACCTCGCGCTGCGCTGCCCAGCGGTAGACCGGCAGGCCGAAGGTGGATTCGGTGATGAAGCAGTCGCAGCGCACGGGCTCGAAGGGGGCGCAACTGAGGTTCTCGTCGCCCGCGCCGGAGACCAAGTAGTCGCCCGAGGCCACCCACACCTGGCCGCCATGTTCCAGCCGCACCTGGGCCGAGCCGAGCACGTGGCCGGCCGGGTGCAGGCTCAGCCGCACGCCGTGGTGGTCGACGGCTTCGCCATAGGCCAGGGTCTGGAGCGTGATGTCACCCAGCCGCGCCCGCAGCACGCCGGCCGATGGGGCCGAGGCCAGGTAGTGGCGGTGCCCGAAGCGTGCGTGGTCGCTGTGGGCGTGGGTGATCACGGCGCGGTCCACCGGGCGCCAGGGGTCGATGTAGAAATCGCCCGGCGGGCAGTAAAGGCCCTCGGGCCGCTGGACGATCAGGTCCATGCGGGGCGGGCGGCTTCGATGGTGGCCAGAGCCTCGGCGCGGTCGACTTCGGGCAGGAACGAGTGCCGCGCGGCCTCGGCGGCCATGGCCAGCAGGTCGGCCGGCCGCAGCCCTTGGTGCTCGACCAGCAGGGCCGCCTCCTGGCTCATGGTGGTGCACGACATCAGCGGGTTGTCGGTGTGGTAGCTCAGGCTCAGGCCTTCGCGCCACAGCGCGCCGATCGGGTGCGCGGCGAGTGACGGCACAGCGCCGGTGTGCAGGTTGCTGCTGGGGCATTGCTCCAGGTGCACACCCGTCTCGCGCACCCGGGCCAGGCGCTCGCGGCCCTCGGCCGTGCCCAGCCAGTCGCCCAGGCGCACACCATGGCCGATGCGGCTGGCGCCGTGTTCGATGGCTTCGAGCACCCGCTCGGCCGCGTCGGCCTCGCCGGCGTGCAGCGTGATCGGCAGGCCCTGGTCGCGGGCCAGCGCCAGCGCGGCGGCATGGTCGCCCGGCGGGTGGCCGGCCTCGGCACCGGCCAGGTCGAAGCCGACCACGCCCTGGCCGCGGTAGCGAAGGGCCAGCCGCACCACGCGCTCGCTGCGCTCGGCCGGCTCGTGCCGCATGCCGCACAGGATCAACCCGCACGGCATGGCGCTGCGCACCAGCCCGGCAAGCAAGGCCTCGACGGCGGCCTCGGTGCTGACGCCCTCGCGCTCCAGCAGCAGCGGCGCCATGCGGAACTCGGCCAGCACGCAGCCGTCCTCGCGGGCGGCCTTGGCCGCCTCGTAGGCGACGGCCTGCATCGCGGCGGGCTCGGCCATCGCGGCCACGGTCAGGCCAAAGCCCTTCAGGTAGTCGACCAGGCTGCCAGCGTGCGCGCGGGCTTGGAACCACGCGGCCAAGCCGGCCTCGTCCGCGGCGGGCGGCTCAATGCCGCGCGAACGCAGCAGGCGCAGCAGCGTGCGGTGACCGAGGCCGCCGTCCAGGTGCTCGTGCAGCAGCACCTTGGGCAGGCGGCGCAGGGTGTCGGGGGTCGCCAGCGGGTCGTGCATGCACCATCCTAGGCGATGCACGGCCCGCTGGCGAAGCGGGCCGGCCACGACCGATCAGATGATCGGCGAGGGCTCGGTGGTGTCGCTGACCGGCGGGTCGCCCGCCACCAGGTTGAACTGCAGTGGCTCGCTGGTCTCGAGCGTGTGGGCGTCTGCCGTCTGCTCGACGCCGAAGCTGAAAAGAGCTTCGACCGAGGCGAAGGCCGACGCCGGCACTTCACCGCTGACCGGTGGCGGCGCCGGGGGCGTGGTGTCGTGGCCATCGTCCCAGCAGCCGCCCAGGGCGGTGCTGGCGGCGCAGGCCGCGAAGAGCCAGGACAGCCGCTGGCGGGAAGAGGAGGAAGAGGTGCTCATGGTGTGTGCCCTTCCGCCTCAGCGGCCCTTGCCGCTCTTGGCCGCCTGGGCCGCCACGCTGCCCGCGCCCGGCAAGGGCGTGTTCAGGTAGGGGAAGCCGGCCAGCAGGGGCTGCTGCGCCTGGTCGACGTTGTCGTTCAAGTTGAACGCGGTGGCTCCCAGCGGCACGGCCGAGGGGTTGCAGGCCGCGCCGAAGCCCAGTGCGTCGGTGTTGCCGTTGGCCATGCACAGGCCGCCCATCACCGCGATCAGCGAGATGTCGACGATGTCGTCCTTGGGCCGGCGGCCGTTCGGGTAGCCGGCCGAGTCGCTGCCGCCGGCCAGGATGTTGCCCACGATGCCCAGCCGGTTCTGCTGGGCATAGGGCACGGCGGGGATGGCGGTGTTCAGGCGCAGCATCTCGGACGCCACGACGTTGGCCGGCTTGTTCACACCGGCGATGCCGGTCAGGAAGGTGGTCACCAGGTCGTTGCGCGGGATGTTGGTCGGCGACGAGCCGGGCAGGTCGAGGTAGGACTCGAGCAGCTTGGGATACGAGGGGTTGGTCACGTAGCCGGCGAACTGGCCGTCGTCCTTGGGCTTGGCGGCGTTGAAGCGGTTCTTGTCCTTCAGGCCGATGACCAGCTCGTTGACCAGCGGCATGCCCAGGCGCGACACCTGCGTCCACGCGCCGCCGGCGCGCTCGGCCGTCTGCAGGCCCGGCTTGGGCGACGGGTCGAGCAAGCGGGTCTGGCGCAGGCTGGCCGTCGTCCAGCCGCCGATCACCGTCTCGCTGCCTTGGGTCAGGCAGCTCTTGGCCACCTCCAGCGCGATCGCGGTGACGTTCTTGTCGGCCAGCGTGCTCACCGAGGCGCCGATGGCGTTGGGGTCGGTCAGCGCGGAGACCGGCGCGGCCACCTGGTCGAAGACCACGCCCAGGTTGACCGCGAACGGGTCTTGCCGCTGGCCGACGAACACGCGGCCCGGCGTGCTGCAACCCGGGATGTTGACGGTGTAGACATGCTGGTTGGCGTAGGCCGCATAGTCGGGGATGGTCTTGGTGCCGATGTTGTCGGCCGGCTTGTCGAAGGTGGCCGAGCCGCCGTTGACGTTGGTGACCGCCGCGGCCGTGCCCATGCGGCGGTCGCCGCGCACCAGGGTGAGGCTGTAGGTCTGGTTCACCTGCAGGTGCGGGTCGCGCGGCACGCTGACCGTGCCCTTTTGCAGCGGTGCGATCTGCGGGTTCTGGTCACCCACTGGCACGGTGATGCCGGCGCCACCGTTGGACAGGTCGTTCTTGAAGCGGAACTGGAAGGTCAGGTCCTCGACGCCGTCGCCGTTGTTGTCGACGTGGATCTCGTACAGCGCGTTGCCGTCGAGGTCGAAGTAGTTCGGGCCGCCGTAGCTGTCCTGCAGCGGCAGGTAGTCGGCGATCAGCGTCACGTAGTTGCCCCGGCCCGACTCGTAGCTGTTGAACAGGTAGAAGTCGGCGGCGTCGACCTTGGGCGAGGTCGCGATGAAGGGCGCTTCGCGGTGGCTGGACGCCTGCGCGGTGCCGGCGAGGGCCAGCAGCACGGCGGCCACGATGGGCGTCGTCGCGCGCAGCGCGTGGGGGCGGGAAGGAAGGGTTCTCATGTGGGTCTCCTGGGCAGTGGGGATGGTCAAAAGGGGCGTGACCAACCCTCGGCCCCTGCCAGAGAAGGGGCCGGTCGCCACGTCCGTCAGGGCAGATACGGGCCGCCGTGGCCATCGGATGCGCCGGCGAGTGCAAGCGACTGTTTCGGCGCCGCCGTCAGAGTGCGGGCCCGCGCTTGGGCCAAGCCCTGCGGCGGGCTTCAAAGTTGCTATCCTCCCCGACATCCTTCGCCGCGCTCCCTCGAGCCCACGAGCCCATGCCCCGTCGCACCCTGATCGCTGCCCTGGCCGCTGCCACCTTGTCGACCGCGGCCTCGGCCGACCCGGCCATCGTCTACGACATGGGCGGCAAGTTCGACAAGTCCTTCAACGAGGCGGCCTACCGCGGCGCCGAGAAATGGAAGAAGGACACCGGCCGCGGTTACCTCGACTTCGAGATCGCCAACGAGGCGCAGCGCGAGCAGGCCATGCGCCGCATGGCCGAGCGCGGCGCCAACCCGGTGATCGGCGTGGGCTTCTCGCAGGGCTCCAGCATCGAGAAGGTGGCCAAGGCCTTCCCCAAGCAGCAGTTCGTGATCATCGACTCGGTGGTCAAGCTGCCGAATGTCGAATCGGTGATCTTCAAGGAACAGGAAGGCAGCTTCCTGGCCGGCATCATGGCCGCCATGGCCAGCAAGACCGGCAAGCTCGGCTTCGTGGGCGGCATGGACATTCCGCTGATCCGCAAGTTCCAGTGCGGCTACGAGCAGGGTGCGCGCTACGCCAACCCCAAGGTCGAGTTCTTCAGCGCCTTCACCGGCACCACGCCCGCGGCCTGGAGCGACCCGTCCCGCGCCGGCGAGCTGGCCAAGGCCCAATTCGCCAAGGGGGTGGACGTGGTCTTCGGCGCCGCGGGCGGCTCCAGCGTCGGCGCCTTCCAGGCCGCCAAGGACGCCGGCAAGCTCGCCATCGGCGTGGACAGCAACCAAAACCATTTGCACCCCGGCACCATGCTGACCTCGATGGTCAAGCACGTGGACGTGGCGGTCTACAACGCGGCCAACCATTCCACCCCCGGCCTGACGGTGCTGGGCCTGAAGGAAGGCGGCGTGGACGTCGCCATCGACGACAACAACGCCAAGCTCGTGACCCCGGCGATGAAGGCCAAGGTCGACGCGGCGCGGGCCGACATCATCGCCGGCAAGATCAAGGTGGCCGACTACATGGCCAGCAACAGCTGCACGCCTTGAGCAGCACCCCGGCGCCCGCGGTGGCGATGCGCCGCATCAGCAAGCGCTTCGGCGCGCTGCGCGCCAACGACGAGGTCGACCTCACGGTGGGCCGCGGCAGCATCCACGGCATCGTCGGCGAGAACGGTGCCGGCAAGAGCACGCTGATGTCGATCCTCTACGGCTTCTACCAGGCCGACAGCGGCGAGATCGAGGTCGACGGCCAGCCCGCGCGCATCCGCCACTCGCGCGAGGCCATTGCGCTGGGCATCGGCATGGTCCACCAGCACTTCATGCTGGTCGACACCTTCAGCGCGCTGGACAACGTGCTGCTGGGCGCCGAGCCGAGCTGGCGCCTGGGGCCGGCCCGGCAGCAGGTGCGCCAGGGCCTCGAAGCGCTGATGCGCGACACCGGGCTGGTGCTGGACCTGGACGCCCGCGTGGAAGACCTGCCGGTGGGCGAGCGCCAGCGGCTGGAGATCCTGAAGGCGCTGTACCGCGGCGCGCGCATCCTGATCCTGGACGAGCCCACGGCGGTGCTGACGCCGGCCGAAACAGAGACCCTGTTCGCCACGCTGCGCCAGCTGCGCGAGCGCGGCGCCACGGTGCTGCTGATCACCCACAAGCTGAAGGAGGTGGCCGCGCTGTGCGACCGCGTCACGGTGATGCGCGCCGGCCGCGTGGTGCTGGACACGGCGATGGCGGACACCACGCTGGACGGCCTGGCCGAGGCCATGGTCGGCCGCCGCGTGCATCTGGGCCGACTCGAGGCGGTGGGCGACGAGGCCGGCGCGCAGGCCGGCGACGAGGCCGCACCGCCGCTGCTGGCGGCCGAGCGGCTGAGCTGGCGCGACGCACAGGGCGTGCTGCGGCTGGACCAGGTGTCGCTGGCGCTGCGGCCAGGCGAGATCGTCGGCGTGGCCGGCGTGTCCGGCAACGGCCAGAGCGAGCTGCTGGACCTGCTGGCCGGCCTGGCCGTGCCCGCGTCCGGCGCCATGGCGCTGGCCGGCGAGCGTTTCGCGCCCGGGCGTTGGCTGACGCCGGCTCGCGCCCGCCGCCTGGGCCTGGCCCACGTGCCCGAAGACCGCCACCGCCGCGGCCTGGTGCTGCCCTTCGCGGCCTGGGAATCGGCCGTGCTCGGCTACCACCGGCTGGCGCGCTATGCCCGCCGCGGCTTCGCGCGCCGCGCCGCGATGCACGAGGACACGGCCCGCATGATGGCCGACTACGACGTGCGCCCGCGCGAGCCGGGGTTGAAGAGCGCCAAGTTCTCCGGTGGCAACCAGCAGAAGCTGGTGCTGGCGCGCGAGGCCCTGCACCGACCGACGGTGCTGCTGGTGGGCCAGCCCACCCGCGGCGTGGACATCGGCGCAATCGAGTTCATCCATGCCCGCCTGCGCGCTGCGTGACGCTGGCGGTGCGGTGCTGCTGGTGTCGTCCGAGCTGGACGAGATCCTGGCCCTGTCCGACCGGGTGGTGGTGATGACCGGCGGCCGCATCGCCGGCGAGTTGCCGATCGCCCAGGCCAGCGAGGCCGCGCTGGGCCGGCTGATGGCGGGGGTGCATTGAGATGGCGGCGGCCGGCGACCACGAGCTGCCACGCTGGATGGACGTCGGCCTGCTGCCGGTGTTGAACCTGGCGCTCGCCCTGGCCGTGAGCGCCGCCGTGGTCGCCCTCACCGGGCAGGACCCGGGCCAGGCCCTGGGGCTGCTGCTGCGCGGCGCCTTCGGCAGTGCGCTCGGCTTCAGCTACACGCTGTACTACGCGACCACCTTCGTCTTCACCGGCCTGGCGGTGGCCGTGGCCTACCACGCGGGCCTGTTCAACATCGGCGGCGAGGGGCAGGCCATGCTGGGCGGCATCGGCACCGCCCTGGTCGCGCTGGCGCTGGGCGACCAGTACCCCGTGGCCGTGGTGCTGCCGCTGATGGTGCTGGCCGCCATGGCCTGCGGCATGGCCTGGGCCGCGGTGCCGGCGGTGCTGCAGGCACCGCGCGGCAGCCACGTCGTCATCACGACCATCATGTTCAACTTCCTGGCCTCGGCTTTCCTCTCGTGGCTGCTGGTCAATGTGCTGAAGGACCCGGGCAACATGACCGTCGAGAGCCGGTCCTTCGGGCCGGGTGCCCAGGTGCCCGGCATGGACGCGCTGCTGGCCGCGGTCGGCATCGACTGGCCGCACTCGCCGCTCAACCTGTCGCTGTTCCTGGCGCTGGCGGCGGCGCTGGGTGTGTACCTGTGGCTGTGGCGTGGCACCTCGGGCTACGCGGTGCAGCGTGGGCTTCTCGGCCGGGGCGGCGCAGTACGCCGGCATCCGCCCAGGGCGGCAGGTGGTCGTCGCGATGTGCGTGTCCGTGCGCTGGCCGGCCTGCTGGGCATCAACGAGGTGGCGGGCGTGCATGGCCGCCTGCTGCTGGACTATGTGGTCGGCGCCGGCTTTGCCGGCATCGCCGTGTCGCTGATCGGCCGCAACCACCCGGTGGGCGTGCTGCTGGCGGCGCTGCTGTTCGGCGCGCTGTACCAGGGCGGCACCGAGTTGAGCTTCGATGCGGCATCAGCCGCGACATGGTGTTCACGCTGCAGGGGCTGATCGTGCTGTTCTGCGGCGCACTGGGCCAGGCCGCGGCGCCGACGCTGGCGCGTGCCTGGGCGCGGCTGTCGCGCCGGCGCGGGGCGGCAGCGCATGGATGAGATCGCGCTCGCCACGCTGGTGGCCTCGACGCTGCGGGTGGCCACGCCGCTGATCCTGTGCGCGCTGGCCGCCACCTTGTCGAGCGCGCCGGCGTGATCGACCTGGGGCTGGAGGGCAAGATGCTGGCCACGGCCTTTGCCGCCGGCAGCGCGGCGGCGGCCTTCGGCTCGCTGCCGGTCGCCTTCGCGGTGGCGATGGCGGTGGGTGTCGCCTTGTCGATGCTGCACGGCTACGCCTGCGTCACGCACACGGGCGACCAGGTGGTGGCCGGCATGGCCATCACCATGACCTGCGCCGGCCTGACCGTGGTGCTGGGCGTGGCCTGGTTCCACCTCGGTGGCCAGACCCCGGCGCTGCCGGACGAACTGCGCCTGTCGCGCTGGTTCGCCGGGGCCGGCGGCGGCACGCCGGGGCTGGGGCTGCTGGGGCCACAACGGCTGGTCTATGCTGCGCTGCTGCTGGTGCCGGCCGTGGCCTGGCTGCTGGACCATACCCGCTTCGGCCTGCGCCTGCAGGCCGCGGGCGGAAACCACCCGGCCATGGTGGACGCCGCCGGCGTGTCGGTGCGCGGCCTGCGCTACCAGGCGCTGGTGCTGAATGGCATGCTCTGCGCGTTGGCGGGCACCTACCTCGTGCTGGCGCAGAGCCCGCAGTTCGTGCCGAACATGACGGCCGGCCGCGGCTACATGGCGATGGCGGCGATGATCTTCGGCCACTGGCGGCCCTGGGGCGCGTTCGGGGCCTGCCTGCTGTTCGGCTTCCTGGACGCGGTGGCGATCCGCCTGCAGGGCTCGCCTCTGCCGGGCCTGGGGCGAGGTGCCGGTGCAGGTCGTCCGAGGCGTTGCCCCTATGCGATGACGGTGGTGCTGCTGGCCGGCTTCATCGGCCGCGCCAGGGCGCCGGGTGCGTTGGGGCGGCCGTACGTGAAGGAGCGATAGGGTGCTGGTCATGTCGCTGGTGGGGCAATGCGTTCTGCTGCATGTCCCCCGCCGAGTCTTCGACTGCCGGCTCCTCCCACTTCGCTCAAGGGCTGGCTGGTCAACCAGAAGAATGACCAACCGAGGGCTTGGGACTCTGCGCAGTGAAGTATTAGGAGGAGCCGTCGGCCGCAGGGCGCGCGGGGGACATGAACGGAGCAGGGTACCCGCCCCTCGCCCGCTCCCACCGAACCCCAGAGGCGAGTATGCGCCCTGGGACACTCTCACTACCGGGCCGGCGAGCGTTTCGCGCCCGGGCGTTGGCTGACGCCTTCGCGTGCCCGCCACCTGGGCCTGGCCCATGTGCCCGAAGACCGCCACCGCCGCGGCTTGGTGCTGCCCTTCGCGGCCTGGGAGTCGGCCGTGCTCGGCTACCACCGGCTGGCACGCTATGCCCGCCGTGGCCTCGCCCGGCGGCCAGCCATGCAGCAGGACACGGCAGCGATGATGGCCGACTACGACGTGCGCCCGCGCGAGCCGGGTCTGAAAAGCGCCAAGTTCTCGGGCGGCAACCAGCAGAAGCTGGTGCTGGCGCGCGAAGCCCTGCACCGCCCGACCGTGCTGCTGGTGGGCCAGCCCACGCGCGGCGTGGACATCGGCGCGATCGAGTTCATCCACGCCCGTTTGCGCGCGCTGCGCGACGCCGGCGGCGCGGTGCTGCTGGTGTCGTCCGAGCTGGACGAAATCCTCGCGCTGTCGGACCGCGTGTTGGTGATGAACGGCGGCCGCGTCGCCGGCGAGCTGCCGATCGCCCAGGCCAGCGAGGCCGCGCTGGGCCGGCTGATGGCGGGGGTGCATTGAGATGGCTGCGGCCGGGGATCACGAGCTGCCACGGTGGATGGATATCGGCCTGCTGCCGGTATTGAACCTGGCGATGGCGCTGGCGGTCAGCGCGGCCGTGGTGGCCTTCACCGGCCAGGACCCGGGCCAGGCCCTGGGCCTGCTGCTGCGCGGCGCCTTCGGCAGCGCGCTGGGCTTCAGCTACACGTTGTACTACGCGACCACCTTCGTCTTCACCGGCCTGGCGGTGGCCGTGGCCTACCACGCGGGCCTGTTCAACATCGGCGGCGAGGGCCAGGCCATGCTGGGCGGCATCGGCACCGCGCTGGTCGCGCTGGCCCTGGGCGACCAGTACCCCGTGGCCGTGGTGCTGCCGCTGATGGTGCTGGCCGCCATGGCCTGCGGCATGGCCTGGGCCGCGGTGCCGGCGGTGCTGCAGGCCTGGCGCGGCAGCCACGTGGTCATCACGACCATCATGTTCAACTTCCTCGCCTCGGCCTTTCTCTCGTGGCTGCTGGTCAACGTGCTGAAGGACCCGGGCAACATGACCGTCGAGAGCCGGTCCTTCGGCCCCGGCGCCCAAGTGCCGGGCATGGACGTGCTGCTGGCCGCCGTCGGCATCGACTGGCCGCACTCGCCGCTGAACCTGTCGCTGTTCCTGGCGCTGGCGGCGGCGCTGGGCGTGTACCTGTGGCTGTGGCGTGGCACCTCGGGCTACGCGGTGCGGAGCGTGGGCTTCTCGGCCGGGGCGGCGCAGTACGCCGGCATCCGCCCCGGGCGGCAGGTGGTCGTCGCGATGTGCGTGTCCGGTGCGCTGGCCGGCCTGCTGGGCGTCAACGAGGTGGCCGGCGTGCACGGCCGGCTGCTGCTGGACTACGTGGTCGGCGCGGGCTTCGCCGGCATCGCCGTCTCGCTGATCGGCCGCAACCACCCGGTGGGGGTGCTGCTGGCGGCGCTGCTGTTCGGCGCGCTGTACCAGGGCGGCACCGAGCTGAGCTTCGAGATGCCCGGCATCAGCCGCGACATGGTGTTCACGCTGCAGGGCTTGATCGTGCTGTTCTGCGGCGCGCTGGGCCAGGCCGCGGCGCCCACGCTGGCGCGGGCCTGGGCACGGCTGTCGCGCCGGCGCGGGGGGGCGCATGGATGAGATCGCGCTGGCCACGCTGGTGGCGTCCACGCTGCGGGTGGCCACGCCGCTGATCCTGTGCGCGCTGGCGGCCACGCTGTCGGAGCGGGCCGGCGTGATCGACCTGGGGCTGGAGGGCAAGATGCTCGCCACCGCGTTCGCTGCCGGCAGCGCGGCGGCCGCCTTCGGCTCGCTGCCGCTGGCCTTCGTGGTGGCGATGGCGGTGGGCGTGGCCTTGTCGATGCTGCACGGCTATGCCTGCGTCACGCACACGGGCGACCAGGTGGTGGCCGGCATGGCCATCACCATGACCTGTGCCGGGCTGACCGTGGTGCTGGGCGTGGCCTGGTTCCACCTGGGCGGGCAGACGCCGGCACTGCCGGACGATCTGCGCCTGTCGCGCTGGTTCGCCGGGGCCGGCGGCGGCACGCCGGGGCTGGGGCTGCTGGGGCACAACGGCCTGGTCTATGCTGCGCTGCTGCTGGTGCCGGCCGTGGCCTGGCTGCTGGACCACACCCGCTTCGGCCTGCGCCTGCAGGCCGCGGGCGAGAACCCGGCCATGGTGGACGCGGCCGGCGTGTCGGTGCGCGGCCTGCGCTACCAGGCGCTGGTGCTCAATGGCATGCTCTGCGCGTTGGCGGGCACCTACCTCGTGCTGGCGCAGAGCCCGCAGTTCGTGCCCAACATGACGGCGGGACGGGGCTACATGGCGATGGCGGCGATGATCTTCGGCCACTGGCGGCCCTGGGGCGCTCTCGGGGCCTGCCTGCTGTTCGGTTTCCTGGACGCGGTGGCGATCCGCCTGCAGGGCTCGCCGTTGCCAGGCCTGGGCGAGGTACCGGTGCAGGCCATCCAGGCGCTGCCTTACGCCTTGACGGTGGTGCTGCTGGCGGGCTTCATTGGCCGCGCCAGGGCACCGGGGGCGTTGGGGCGGCCGTACGTGAAGGAGCGATAGGTGTTGTTGACGATGCAATGGTCTGCATGAGGCCCTCCATCTCAAGGGCATGGCATGACTGAAACCGAATGGAACGCTTTGCTTGCCGCGGCGCGCGATGCGCGCGAGCACGCCTATGCGCCCTACTCTCACTACCGCGTCGGCGCGGCCTTGCTGGACGAGCAGGGCCGCGTCCACGCGGGTTGCAATGTCGAGAACGCGGCCTACCCGGAAGGCGTGTGCGCCGAGGCCGGTGCGCTGTCGGCGCTGGTGGTGTCGGGCGGGCGGCGCGTTGTGGCGGCAGTGGTGGTGGGCGAGGGGGGCGAAGCCATCACGCCCTGCGGCGGTTGCCGGCAGAAGCTGCGCGAGTTCACCGACAGCGGGCTCGTCGTGCGCTCGGCCGACATGCAAGGCTGGCGTGGCGAGCACACGCTGGCACAGTTGCTGCCGGCCAGCTTCGGGCCCGATCACCTGGGCAATGGCTCGGCCCAAAGGAGTGGCGATGACAGGCGGTGATGTCGACGATGCCGTCGAACGTTCCGTGGCGCTGCTGCGCGAGCGCGCCGACGGCCCGCTGCCCACCACCGCGGTGCTGCTGGGCTCCGGCTGGGGCGGCCTGGCCGCGCGGGTGCAGGGGGCGGTGGACATCGGCTACGGCGAACTGCCAGCCTTCCCGCCGGTCGGGGTCGGTGGCCACGCCGGGCGCCTGCTGATCGGCCGCATCGGCGCGGGCTCCGTCATGGTGCTGTGCGGCCGCCAGCACACCTACGAGACCGGCGACCCCGCTGCCATGCGGGGGGCGGTGCAGACGCTGGCCGCCGCAGGCGTGCGCACCCTGGTGCAGACCAACGCCGCCGGCAGCCTGCACCCGGGTTTGCCGCCGGGCCAGGTGATGCTGCTGGCCGACCACCTGAACCTGGTGCAGCGCTCGCCCCTGGTCGGCCTGCACGGCCACAACCGCTTCGTCGACATGGCCGATGCCTACGACCCCGGCCTGCGCCAGCGCGCACAAGCGGCGGCACAGGCCTTGCGCGGCGAGCCGTTGCACGAAGGCGTCTATGCCTGGATGCTGGGCCCGCAGTTCGAGACGCCGGCCGAGATCCGCATGCTGCAGCGCCTGGGGGCCGACGCGGTGGGCATGAGCACGGTGCCCGAGACCATCCTGGCGCGGCATGCCGGCCTGAAGGTGCTGGCGCTGTCGCTGGTCACAAACATGGGTTGCGGCCTGGCCGCTGGTTCGCTCAGTCACGGCCAGACGCTGAGCGTGGCCGCACAGGCCGGCGAGGCTGCGGTCGAGCTGCTGTGCGCGGTGCTGGCCGCTCTGCCGGGCGCCGCCGCCGAAGACTGACAATCGACCGATGGACACCGACCTTGACGCCGCCGCCCGCCAGGCCCTGGCCTGCCTGGACCTGACCTCGCTCAACGACGGCGACGACGAGGCCGCGGTCGCGCGCCTGTGCGCGCGGGCCCAGGGCCGCTTCGGGCCGGTGGCGGCGGTCTGCGTCTGGCCGCGGCTGGCGGCCTTCGCGCGGCGGCAGCTGCCGGGGGCGATTGCCGTTGCCGCGGTGGCCAACTTTCCCGACGGGGGCACCGACTTGGCCCGCACCGAACGCGACATCGGCCAGATCGCCGAGGCCGGCGCCCAAGAGGCGGACGTGGTGCTGTCCTGGCGTGCGCTGGTCGAGGGCGACACCCGCACGCCTGCCCGGCTGCTGGCGGCTGCGCGACGCGCCAGCGCGGGCCTGCGGCTGAAGGTCATCCTCGAGACTGGCATGCTCGACGCCACGCAGGCCCACGAGGCCAGTCGCATCGCGCTGGGCGAGGGGGCCGACTTCCTCAAGACCAGCACCGGCAAGGTCCCGGTCGGCGCGACGCCCGAGGCGGCACGCACCCTGCTGAAGGCGATCGCCGCCGACGCTCGCGGCAACGTGGTGGGCTTCAAGGCTTCGGGTGGTGTGCGCACGGTGGCCGACGCGGCGCTGTACCTCGGTCTGGTGGCCGAGCACCTGGGCCCGCAGGCACTGGTGCCGGCGCGCTTTCGCATCGGCGCCAGCGGCCTGCTCGACGACATCGAGGCTCGGCTTGGCGGAGGCGCCGCTGCCGCGGCCGCACCCGCCGGCTACTGACGGCACGGCAAGAGACCACCATGCGGCTGGCCCAGGAAGTCATCCGCGCCAAGCGCGAAGGGCGGGCGCTGTCGGGCACCGAAATCCAGGCCTTCGTCGACGGCCTGGTGGCCGGCCCGGCCGACCCACACCGCTGGAGCGAGGCCCAGGCCGCGGCCATGGCCATGGCCGTGCTGTGGCGGGGCATGGGCGAGGCCGAGATGGTCGAGCTCACCCGGGCGATGGCCGACAGCGGCGAGCGCCTGCACTGGGCCGATGCAGACCTGCCCGGCCCGGTGCTGGACAAACACTCCACCGGGGGCGTGGGCGACAAGGTGAGCCTGGTGCTGGCCCCCATCGTCGCGGCCTGCGGCGGCTTCGTGCCGATGATTTCGGGCCGCGGCCTGGGCCACACCGGCGGCACGCTGGACAAGCTGGCCGCGCTGCCCGGCTACCAGCTGTGGCCCGAGCCCGGCCGACTGCGCCGCGTGCTGCGCGAGGCGGGTTGCGCCATCGTTGGCGCGAGCGAGCGGCTCGCGCCGGCCGATCGCCGCCTCTACGCGATCCGCGATGTGACGGCCACGGTCGAGTCGCTGCCGCTGATCGTCGCCAGCATCCTGTCCAAGAAACTGGCGGCCGGCCTGCAGGCACTGGTGATGGATGTGAAGGTCGGCAACGGCGCCTTCTGCCCCACGCTGCACGAGGCCCGGCCGCTGGCCGAGGCGCTGGTACGCGTCGCGCGCGGCGCGGGCCTGCCCACGCGCGCGCTGCTGACCGACATGAACCAGGTGCTGGGCCGCCACGCCGGCAACGCGCTGGAAGTGCGCGAGGCCATCGACTTCCTCACCGGCCACCAGCGCGAGCCGCGGCTGCTGTCGCTGACGCTGGCGTTCGCCGGGCACATGCTGGTGCTCGGTGGCCTGTCCACCGACCTGGCCGCCGGCGAGCAGCAGGCTCGCGAGGCCCTGGCCAGCGGCCGCGCCGCCGAGGCCTTCGAGCGCATGGTGGCCGGCCTGGGCGGACCGGTGCGCGTGCTGGCCGCAGGCGGCAACGGGTTGCCGGTTGCCCCGGTGCGCCGCCCCTTGCCAGCACCGATCGACGGCCATGTGGCGGCCTGCGACACCCGGGCCCTGGGCCTGGTCGTGCTGGCGCTGGGCGGTGGGCGGCAGCGGGCCGAAGACGAGATCGACCCGCGCGTCGGCTTGGCGGACGTGCTCCCGCCGGGCCACGCGGTGCATCGTGGCCAGCCGCTGCTGACCGTGCACGCCGCCAGCGACGCGGCGGCCGATGCAGCGCTGGCGCGCCTTGCCGAACTCGTCACCATCGAAGCGCCAGCGGCTTCCCAGCCTGTCGAGCCGGGTCCGGTGGTCTACGCCGTCGTCGACTGAATCGAATTCAACGAGGAGAGCCCGATGAAACTGATGACACCGTTGGCCCTGTCACTGGCCTTGCTGCTTGCCGTGCCCGGCGCGGCGCGCGCGCAGGCCGCCGCTGCAAAGCCCGCCTTCGACGCCGAACTGGCGAAATCGGTTGGCGCCGACGAGCATGGCATGCGCGGCTACGTGTTCGTGGTGCTGAAGACCGGCCCGAAGCAGATGCCCGCCGGCCCCGAGCGCGACGCGATGTTCAAGGGCCACTTCGCGAACATCCAGCGCCTGGCCGACGAGCGCAAGCTGGTGGTGGCCGGCCCCTTCGACGGCGTCGAAGGCTGGCGCGGCATGTTCGTCTTCGCGGTCAAGGACATCGACGAGGCCAAGGCCCTCGTCGCCACCGACCCGGTGATTGCCAATGGCGAGATGGTGGCCGAGTACCACAAGTACTACGGCTCGGCGGCGCTGATGCTGGTCAACGCCAACCACCAGATGGTGCAAGCCAAGCCCTTCTAGAGCGCGGCCCAAAACGACAACGCGCCCCGGAGGGCGCGCTGAAGCGGATGGCTCTCGCGGAGCCGCTGGGTCAGAACCCCAGGCTGGCCAGCAGGTCGTCGACCTCGCCCTGGTCGGCCACCACGTCGGTGCGGCCTTCGGGGTTGACCACGGGGCCTTGCAGAACCGTCGGGTCGACCTTCTCGCGCTGCTCGGGCGGCACCACCTGCACCAGCAGCTTGACCAGGCTGTCTTCCAGGTCGTTGGCCAGGGTCACCACCTTGGCGACCACCTGGCCGGTCAGGTCGTGGAAGTCCTGCGCCATCATGATGTCGGTCAGGTGGCTGTCGATCACCGCGGTGCGGGCTTCGACGTCCTTGACGAAGTTCATCACCGCGCCGCTGGCCACGGTGCGCACCGGGTCGGCCACGATGGCGGCGGCCAGGTTGCGGGTGGCTTCGGAAATGTGGGCATGCTCGGCCTTGGCCTGGTCCACCGAGTTCAGCACCTTCTCGGCGGCAGCGGCCGTCTTGGTGGCGATGTAGCTCAGGCGGCTGCGGGCATCGGGCAGGCCGTCGGTGGCGACCTGCAGCTTGGGCATCACGCCGAGCTGCTGCATGGTGTCGTGCAGCAAACGGGTGATGCTGCCGAGTTGCTGGAACACCTCCGGCGAAACCATCAAGGGGTCCGCCGGCGACAGCTTGGAAATGTCTTCCATCTTCATGTGGGGCTCCCTGGTGCTCAAGCCGTGGCGGCGAGCTTTTGCATGATCTTCTGGACTTTTTCTTCCAGCGTGGCCTTGGTGAAAGGCTTGACGATGTAGCCGGCCGCGCCGCTTTGCGCCGCCAGCACGATGTCTTCCTTGCGCGCCTCGGCGGTCACCATCAGCACCGGCAGGTGCTTGAGGGAATCGTCGGCCTTGATCGCCTTGAGCAGGTCGAAGCCGTTCATGTTGGGCATGTTGATGTCGCTGACCACGAAGTCGAACTTCGAGGCCTTGAGCATGCCCAACGCGACGGCGCCGTCTTCGGCTTCTTCGCAGTTGTTGCAGCCCATCTCCTTGAGCAGGCCGCGGACGATACGGCGCATCGTGGAGAAGTCGTCGACGACAAGGAATTTCAGGTCACTCTGGTTCATGGTGGTCCTTCAGCGGGTCTGCAAGCTATGAGGCGATATCGGTCAGGGGGCAGCGGGACTTGAGGCGGTTTCTTCGGGCTCGACCGCGGTGCGGAAGACGCGGTCTTCGGCCTCGCGGTTCATCACGATGATGCTGATGCGGCGGTTGCTCGCGCTGGTCGGGTCGTTGCGGTCGAAGGGCTGGCTGAAGGCCAGGCCCTGCACCCGCAGCACGCGGTTCTCGGCCAGGCCGCCGGCCATCAGCTCGCGCCGCGAGGCGTTGGCGCGGTCGGCCGACAGCTCCCAGTTGCTGTAGCCGCGTTCGCCGCCGGAAAACGGCTGGGCGTCGGTGTGGCCTTCGAGCGTCAGCAGGTTGGGCACCTCGGTGAGGATGGCGCCGATGGCCTGCAGCAGCTCGCGCATGTAGGGCTGCACCACGGCGCTGCCCGAGGCGAACATCGGTCGGTTCTGCTCGTCGACGATCTGGATGCGCAGGCCGTCGCGGGTCATGTCCAGCCGCAGCTGCGAGGACAAGGCCTTCAGCCGCTCGCTGGCCTGGATCTTCTGCTCGATCGTGTTCTTGATTTCCTGCAGCTTGGCGACTTCGGCGCGCTTCTGCTCGGCCTTCAGGGCCGCGAGGTTGATGGTCTTCTTGGGCGCGTCGACATCGCCGCGCTTGACCTGGCCGCCCGAGCGGGTCAGGTCTTCACCACCGCCCTTGACCACGTGCGAGGCGTCGCCCGAGCCGGCGCCGCCGGCCAGCGCCACCTTCAGCGGCGAGCCGAAGTAGTCGGCGATGCCCTTCTTGTCGCCTTCGGTGGTCGAGCCCAGCAGCCACATCAGCAGGAAGAAGGCCATCATCGCCGTCACGAAGTCGGCGTAGGCGATCTTCCAGGCGCCGCCATGCGCCGCATGGCCGCCTTTCTTGATCTTCTTGACGATGATCGGCTGGAGCTTCTTCGCGTCGCCGGCCATGGTTACTTCTTACCCTTGACGTGGCCTTCCAGCTCGCTGAAGCTGGGGCGTTCGGTGGAGTACAGCACCTTGCGGCCGAATTCGATGGCCACCTGCGGCGCGTAGCCCTGCATCGAGGCCAGCAGCGTGGTCTTGATGCACTGCAGTTCCTTGCCGTCCTCGTCGATCTTCTGTTCCAGCAGGCCGGCCAGCGGCTCGGCGAAGCCGTAGGCCAGCAAGATGCCGAGGAAGGTGCCGACCAGGGCCGAGCCGATCATGCCGCCCAGCACCGCCGGCGGCTGGCCGACCGAGCCCATGGTGTTCACGACACCCAGCACCGCGGCCACGATGCCGAAGGCGGGCAGGGCGCCGGCCAGGCGGGCGATGGCGGCGGAAGCGGCGTGCGCCTCGGCGTGGTGCGTCTCGACCTCGCTGTCCATCAGCGATTCGATCTCGTGGGCGTTCAGGTTGCCCGACACCATCATGCGCAGGTAGTCGGTGATGAACTCGGTCACGTGGTGGTCGTGGCCGACGGTGGGGAATTTCTGGAACAGCGGCGAGTTGTGCGGGTCCTCGACATCCTTTTCGATGGACATCAGGCCTTCCTTGCGCGCCTTCTGCAGGATTTCGTAGAGCAGGGCCAGCAGTTCCATGGCGCGGGCCTTGGAATACTTGCTGCCCTTGAAGCAGGCGCCCAGGCCCTTGAGCGTGGCCTTCAGCACCTTGGGCTGGTTGTTGGCCACGAACGCCCCCAGCGCGCCGCCGAAGATCGTGAGCAGCTCGAAAGGCAGCGCATGCAGCACGACGCCGATGTTGCCGCCGTGCGCGATGAACACGCCGAAGATGCAACCGATGGCGACCAGCCAGCCGACGATGACAAACATGGTGAAGGGGTTCCGGTTCTCGTTCGCTTGGGCCGGCTTGGGGCACGGCACTTCACGTGGATATCGGCCCGAGCCCGGTGGGGCTTGAGGCGGCGAACGTCAGAACTGAACAGATTCCCGGGCCATCCACATGGTTTTGCGGCGGCCGGAAAGAAAAAAGGCGGACTCACGTAGAGCCCGCCTGAAAGCACAGGGGTTGTGCTAGGAGGAGACAAGCATGAACCAACTCATGACTGACACCCTGTAGATCGACCGCGGCAACGGCCGTTCAAGCATCAAAGTGGGTGTCGGCGCTCGAACTCGGTACAAATTCGCGGTTCCCGACCGCGAGAAGAAAGAAGACTCAGGCGGCGCAGGCGTCTGCGGCCTGCTGGCGGCCAGCGGCGGTGGGCAGTTGCAGGGCACCGGCCTGGCGGCCCTTGCCGGCGCGGGCGGGCGGGTTGCACAGGCCGCAGACGAAGTGCTTGGCGATCTCGTGCGGGTGGCTGACATAGTGGCCGCCGCACTTGGTGCACTTGGTCATCGTCAGCATGCCGTTGTCGACGAATTTGACCAGGCGCCAGGCGCGGGTCACCGACAGCATCGGCTCCAGGCCCTGGGCGGCGGTCTGTTCCAGGTACAACTGGTAGGCCTTGATGACGGTGTCGATCTCCTCGAGTTCCGAGGTCTTGTTCAGGTACTCGTGGATGTTCAGGAACAGGCTGGCGTGGATGTTGGGCTGCCAGGTCATGAACCAGTCTGTCGAGAAGGGCAGCTGGCCCTTGCTGGGCGACTTGCCGGACACTTCCTTGTACAGGCGCAGCAGGCGCTCGTAGGACAGGTCGGTTTCCGATTCCAGCACCTGCAGGCGGGCGCCGAGGTTGATCAGCGTGACGGCGCGCTCGATTTGACGGGCTTCGGTCAGGATGCTTTTGCTTCGGGCCATGGTGTCCTCCGTGCGGGTCTGTGGTCAGGCGGTCTTGACGATGATCAAGCCGCTTCCTGGTGGCGGCCGGCCATCAGGATGGAAGCGTGCAGGCGGCTGACGCTGTCGTTGGCGGCCGACTTGCCGTGGCTGGTCAGCAGGCCCCAGACCAGGTCGTCGTCCATGCGGAAGCGGCACAGCAGGGTGTTGCCGGTGGCGATCTTCATCATCTGCGCCGGCGTCAGCGTGGCGATCAGGTTGGCGGTCTCTTCCGACACGCCCAGGCGGAACAGGGCTTGTTCGCGGTCGGCCCGGATCAGGCTTTGCGCCAGCATCAGGTACGACAGGTTGGCTTCGCGGATCTCGGCGAGGATCTGGTTGGTGTCCATGGTGCTGTTCCTTGCTTGCTCGGGCTTGTTTCGGGAGTAGAGACTTTGTGTCTCGGCTTGGGATGAACTGTAAGGACCGAAACAGAACTGAAACATCAGTTCACTTCCGCGGCTGAAGTCCGGCTTTTTCTGTGGGGCTTGTCAGGCAAATTCCTACAAGGACCGGTTCCCGGCGGGGGTAAGGGGCCCGAACTGGCCCGG
>JBGAGZ010000005.1:0-139478 GCA_044226465.1 Burkholderiaceae bacterium
TCCTGATCCAAATCCCCGACGACTTCTTCCGCGCCGAAATGGCGGCCCAGGGCGTGGCGTTGCCGCCTCCCGGTGAGTACGGCGTCGGCATGATCTTCCTGCCCAAGGAGCACGCGTCGCGCCTGGCCTGCGAGCAGGAACTGGAGCGCGCCATTAAGGCCGAGGGACAGGTGCTGTTGGGCTGGCGCGACGTGCCGGTGGACGCCGACATGCCCATGTCGCCCACGGTGCGCCTGACCGAGCCGGTCATCCGTCAGGTGTTCATCGGCCGTGGCGCCGATGTCATCGTGCCCGACGCGCTGGAGCGCAAGCTGTATGTGATCCGCAAGACGGCCTCGGCGGCCATCCAGGCTCTCAAGCTCACCCACAGCCGCGAGTACTACGTGCCCAGCATGAGCTGCCGCACGATCATCTACAAGGGCCTGCTGCTGGCCGACCAGGTCGGCAAGTACTACAAGGACCTGTCGGACCCGCGCGCCGTGTCGGCCCTGGCGTTGGTGCACCAGCGCTTCTCGACCAACACCTTCCCGGAATGGCCGCTGGCCCACCCCTACCGCATGGTGGCGCACAACGGCGAGATCAACACGGTCAAGGGCAACTTCAACTGGATGCGCGCCCGCGAAGGCGTGATGAAGTCGCCGGTGCTGGGCGACGACCTGAGGAAGCTCTACCCCATCACCTTCGAAGGCCAGAGCGACACCGCCACCTTCGACAACGCGCTCGAGCTGCTCACGATGAGCGGCTACCCGCTGGCCCACGCGGCGATGATGATGATCCCCGAGGCCTGGGAACAGCACGAGATGATGGACGCGCGGCGCCGTGCGTTCTACGAGTACCACGCCTCGATGATGGAGCCCTGGGACGGCCCGGCCGCGATGGTCTTCACCGACGGCAAGCAGATCGGTGCCACGTTGGACCGCAACGGCCTGCGCCCGGCGCGCTACATCGTCACCAACGACGACCTGGTGGTGCTGGCGTCCGAATCGGGCGTGCTGCCGATCCCCGAAAACAAGATCACCAAGAAGTGGCGCCTGCAGCCCGGCAAGATGTTCCTGATCGACCTGGAGCAGGGCCGCATCGTCGACGACGAGGAACTGAAGAACCAGTTCGCCAGCGCGCGGCCCTACCGCCAGTGGATCGACAACGTGCGTGTGCGCCTGGACGCCGTGCCCGTCGGCGACGTGCCCGCGCCCCAGTTCAGCGAGAGCCTGCTCGACCGCCAGCAGGCTTTCGGCTACACGCAGGAAGACATCAAGTTCCTGCTCGCACCCATGGCCACGGCCGGCGAGGAAGGCATCGGCTCGATGGGCAACGACTCGCCGCTCGCGGTGCTGTCGGACAAGAACAAGCCGCTGTACAACTACTTCAAGCAGCTGTTCGCCCAGGTCACGAACCCGCCGATCGACCCGATCCGCGAGGCCATCGTGATGAGCCTGAACTGCTTCATCGGCCCCAAGCCCAACCTGCTGGACATCAACGCGATCAACCCGCCGATGCGGCTGGAGGTGTCGCAGCCTATCCTTGACTTCAAGGGCATGGCGCGGGTGCGCAACATCGAGGCGGCGACCGGCGGCAAGTTCAAGCCGCACGAGATCGACATCACCTACCCGCTGGCCTGGGGCAAGGCGGGCATCGAGGCCAAGCTGGCCTCGCTGTGCGCCGAGAGCGTGGACGCGATCAAGAGTGGCCACAACATCCTGATCATCAGCGACCGCCGCATGGACCGCGCCCACGTGGCCATCCCCGCCTTGCTGGCGTTGTCGGCCATCCACCACCACCTGGTGCGCGAAGGCCTGCGCACCACGGCGGGCCTGGTGGTCGAGACCGCGTCGGCGCGCGAGGTGCACCACTTCGCCGTGCTCGCCGGCTACGGTGCCGAGGCCGTGCACCCCTACCTGGCCATGGAAACCCTGGCCGAGATGCACCAGGAACTGCCGGGCGAATTGTCGGCCGAGAAGGCCATCTACAACTACGTCAAGGCGATCGGCAAGGGTCTGTCGAAGATCATGTCCAAGATGGGCGTGTCGACCTACATGTCGTACTGCGGCGCGCAGCTGTTCGAGGCCATCGGCTTGAACAAGGACATGGTCGGCAAGTACTTCCGCGGCACCGCCACCCAGGTCGAAGGCATCGGCGTGTTCGAGGTGGCCGAAGAAGCCCTGCGCAACCACCGCGCCGCCTTCGGCGACGACCCGCTGCTCGAAGGCATGCTGGATGCCGGTGGCGAGTACGCCTGGCGCACCCGAGGCGAAGAGCACATGTGGACGCCGGACGCCATCGCCAAGCTGCAGCACAGCGCGCGCTCGGGCAAGTTCGACACCTACAAGGAATACGCCCAGATCATCAACGACCAGAGCAAGCGCCATCTCACGCTGCGCGGCCTGTTCGAGTTCAAGTTCGACCCCGCCAAGGCCATCTCGGTCGACGAGGTCGAGCCGGCGGCCGAGATCGTCAGGCGCTTCGCCACCGGCGCCATGTCGCTGGGTTCGATCTCGACCGAGGCCCACACCGCGCTGGCCATCGCCATGAACCGCATCGGCGGCAAGAGCAACACCGGCGAGGGCGGCGAGGACCCGGCCCGCTACCGCAACGAGCTCAAGGGTATACCCATTGCCGACGGCACCAAGGTGTCGGACGTGATTGGCGCCGGTGTGGTCGAGTCGGACTACACACTCAAGGCCGGCGACAGCCTGCGTTCGAAGATCAAGCAGGTGGCCTCGGGCCGCTTCGGCGTGACCACCGAGTACCTGGTCTCGGCCGACCAGATCCAGATCAAGATGGCCCAGGGCGCCAAGCCGGGCGAGGGTGGCCAACTGCCCGGCGGCAAGGTCAGCGACTACATCGGCATGCTGCGCTACTCGGTGCCGGGTGTGGGTCTGATCAGCCCGCCGCCGCACCACGACATCTACTCGATCGAGGACCTGGCGCAGCTGATCCACGACCTGAAGAACGCCAACCCGCGCGCGTCGATCAGCGTCAAGCTGGTGTCCGAAGTGGGCGTGGGCACCATCGCGGCCGGCGTCACCAAGTGCAAGGCCGACCACCTCGTGATCGCCGGTCACGACGGTGGCACCGGCGCCTCACCCTGGAGCTCGATCAAGCACGCTGGCACCCCGTGGGAGCTGGGCCTGGCTGAGACGCAGCAGACCCTGGTGCTCAACCGCCTGCGCGGCCGCGTGCGCGTGCAGGCCGACGGCCAGATGAAGACCGGCCGCGACGTGGTGATCGGCGCGCTGCTGGGCGCCGACGAGTTCGGCTTCGCCACCGCGCCGTTGGTGGTCGAAGGCTGCATCATGATGCGCAAGTGCCACCTGAACACCTGCCCGGTCGGCGTGGCCACGCAGGACCCGGTGCTGCGCGCCAAGTTTGCTGGCAAGCCTGAGCACGTCGTCAACTACTTCTTCTTCGTCGCCGAAGAGGCGCGCCAGCTGATGGCACAGCTGGGCATCCGCAAGTTCGACGAGCTGATCGGCCGCGCCGACTTGTTGGACACCCGCAAGGCGATCACTCATTGGAAGGCCAAGGGCCTGGACTTCAGTCGCGTCTTCCATCGCCCGGCCGCACCGGCCGAGGTGGCCCGCTTCCACGTCGAGTCGCAGGACCACGGCCTGGACAAGGCGCTGGACCGCAAGCTGATCCAGAAGTGCAAGGACGCCTTCGAGACCGGCGAGAAGATCCAGTTCATGCAGGACGCGCGCAACGTCAACCGCTCGGTGGGCGCGATGCTCTCCGGCGAGTTGATCCGCCAGCGGCCCGAGGGCCTGCCCGACCACACGGTGTTCATCCAGATGGAAGGCACGGGCGGCCAGAGCTTCGCGGCCTTCCTGGCCCAGGGCATCACGCTGTACCTGATCGGCGAGGCCAACGACTACACCGGCAAGGGCCTGTCCGGCGGCCGGGTGGTGGTGCGGCCGAGCATCGACTTCCGCGGCGACGCGACCGGCAACATCATCGTCGGCAACACGGCGCTGTACGGCGCGACCAGCGGCGAGGCCTTCTTCCGCGGTGTGGCCGGCGAGCGCTTCGCAGTGCGCCTGTCCGGCGCCACCGCGGTGGTCGAGGGTACGGGCGACCACGGCTGCGAGTACATGACCGGCGGCACCGTGGTCGTGCTGGGCAAGACCGGGCGCAACTTCGCCGCGGGCATGTCCGGCGGCTTGGCCTATGTCTTCGATGAAGACGGTCAGTTCGCCAAGCGCTGCAACACCGCGATGGTGAGCCTGGACAAGGTGCTCAGCGCCCAGGAACAGGAAGACACGGTCGACCCCGCGATCTGGCACAAGCAGCAGACGGATGAAGCCTTGCTGAAGAAGCTGATCGAGGACCACCACAAGTGGACGGGCAGCTTGCGCGCGCGCGAGGTGCTGGACCACTGGGCCGATTCACGCGCCAAGTTCGTCAAGGTCTTCCCGACCGAGTACAAGCGCGCGCTGGGTGAGCTGCACGCCGCCCGCGAGACCATCGAGGCCCTCGACAAGGCAGTGGGCAAGCCGGCCGACAAGAAGGCCGGCCCCAAGGCCAGCAAGTCGCTGACCTCCAAGTAAGAGACCGAGCAACAGACCATGGGAAAAGTCACCGGCTTCCTCGAATACGAGCGTCTCGAAGAGGGCTACGCCCCCGTGGCGCAACGCCTGAAGCACTACAAGGAATTCGTCATCGGCTTGGGCGGCGACCAGGCCAAGGTGCAGGGGGCGCGCTGCATGGACTGCGGCACGCCGTTCTGCAACAGCGGCTGCCCGGTCAACAACGTGATCCCCGACTTCAACGACCTGGTCTACCGGGGCGACTGGAAGAACGCGATCCGCGTGCTGCACAGCACCAACAACTTCCCCGAGTTCACTGGCCGCATCTGCCCCGCGCCCTGCGAGGCGGCCTGCACGCTGAACGTCAATGACGACGCGGTGGGCATCAAGTCCATCGAGCACGCCATCATCGACAAGGCCTGGGAAGAAGGTTGGGTGACGCCGCAACCGGCCGCCCACAGGACCGGCAAGAAGGTCGCTGTGGTCGGCTCCGGCCCGGCTGGCCTGGCGGCGGCGCAGCAGCTGGCCCGCGCCGGGCATGCCGTGACCGTGTTCGAGAAGAACGACCGGGTCGGTGGCCTGCTGCGCTACGGCATCCCCGACTTCAAGATGGAAAAGACCCACATCGACCGCCGCGTGGCGCAGATGGAGGCCGAGGGCGTGGTCTTTCGCACCGGCGTGATGGTGGGCGAACTGCCCAAGGGTTCGAAGGTCACCAACTGGGCCAAGTCCAGCGTAACGCCCGACGAGCTCAAGGCCGAATTCGACGCCGTGCTGCTGGCCGGCGGTGCCGAGCAGAGCCGCGACCTGCCGGTGCCCGGCCGCGACCTGGACGGCGTGCACTTCGCGATGGAGTTCCTGCCGCAGCAGAACAAGCTGAATGCCGGCGACAAGCTCAAGGGCCAGCTGCGCGCCGACGGCAAGCACGTCATCGTCATCGGCGGTGGCGACACCGGCAGCGATTGCGTCGGCACCAGCAACAGACATGGCGCAGCCAGCGTCACCCAGTTCGAGCTGATGCCCACGCCGCCCGAGGCCGAAGACAAGCCGCTGACCTGGCCCTACTGGCCCTACAAGCTGCGCACTTCGTCCAGCCACGAAGAAGGCTGCCAGCGCGAGTTCGCGATCGCCACCAAGGAATTCGTCGGTGAGAAGGGCAAGCTCACCGGCCTGAAGACGGTGCGCGTCGAGTGGAAGGGCGGCAAGATGACCGAGGTGCCCGGCAGCGAGCAACTGCTCAAGGCAGACCTGGCCCTGCTGGCCATGGGCTTCGTCAGCCCGGTCGCCACGGTGGTGCAGGCCTTCGGGGTCGAGCTGGACGCGCGCGGCAATGCCAAGGCCGGGGTCGATGCCGCCACCGGCTACAAGACCAGCGTCGACAAGGTTTTTGCCGCCGGTGACATGCGACGCGGTCAGTCCCTCGTGGTCTGGGCGATCCGCGAAGGCCGCCAAGCCGCGCGCGCGGTGGACGAGTTCCTGATGGGCGCGAGCAGCTTGCCGCGCTGAAGCCCTCGCTACCACAGGCTGGCCCGGCCTGTGGTGTTTCCGCTTCGTGACCGCTTGTGACGCGGGGCAAAGCGGCGGCCGCAGGTCAGCTGGCCGAAAGGTGCATGCGAGAATGCTCGGGAAATCCCTGCCCGAGATGAGCGACGCCTTCATTGAGATCGATCACGTCACGTTTGGATATGACGCCAGCCGGACGATCCTGAACGACCTGAGCCTGCGCTTCATGCGCGGCAAGGTCACGTCCGTGCTGGGCGGCTCGGGCTGCGGCAAGACCACCCTGCTGCGCTTGATCGGCGGCGTGCATCGGGCCAACAGCGGCCGCGTGGTGTTCGATGGCGAGGTGATCGACGTGCGCGACCGGGCGCAGCTGTACCGCATGCGGCGGCGCCTGGGCATGCTGTTCCAGTTCGGCGCCCTGTTCACCGACCTGACCGTCTACGACAACGTGGCCTTCCCGCTGCGCGAGATGAGCGACCTGCCTGACGAGCTGATTCACGACATCGTGCTGATGAAGCTCAATGCCGTGGGCCTGCGCGGGGCGGCGCCGCTGAAGATCAGCGAGGTGTCGGGCGGCATGGCGCGCCGAATCGCGCTCGCGCGCGCCATCGTGCTGGACCCCGAGCTGATCATGTACGACGAGCCCTTCGCCGGGCTGGACCTGATCTCCATGGGCGTGGCCGCCAAGCTTATCCGCACCCTCAACGACGTCACCGGCGCGACCTCGCTGGTGATCTCGCACGATGTGCCGGAGTGCATGGCGATCAGCGACTGGGTCGTGCTGCTGGCGACCGGCGGCCGCGTGGTTGCCCAGGGCACGCCGGCCGAGCTGATGGCCAGCACCGACCCCGAGGTGCGCCAGTTCGTGCGCGGTGAGCCGGACGGCCCGGTCAAGTTCCACTACCCGGCGCCCGAGATGAGGGCCGACTACGGCCTGCGGGGGCACCCATGATGACCGACTGGCTCGCTTCCCTGGGTGCCAGGGCGATGCGCAGTGTGGGGGGCTGGGGCCGCGCCGCGATCTTTTTCGTCGACCTGTTGGCCGCGTTGCCGGCCGCGTTGCGCCGGTTCGGCCTGGTGGTGACGCAGATCCACGCCATCGGCAACCGCTCGCTGCTGATCATCCTGGCCTCGGGCATGGCGGTGGGCTTCGTGCTGGCGCTGCAGATGTACTACGCCCTGGTCACCTACGGGGCGGCCGAGTCGCTGGGCCTGGTGGTCAACCTGTCGCTGGTGCGCGAGCTGGGGCCGGTGGTCACCGCGCTGCTGTTCGCCGGCCGCGCCGGCACCTCGCTGACCGCCGAGATCGGGCTGATGAAGGCGGGCGAGCAGATCGCCGCGCTGGAGCTGATGGCGATCGACCCGCGTCAACGGGTGCTGGCGCCGCGCTTTCTGGCCGGCGTGGTGTCGATGCCCTTGCTGGCCATCCTGTTCTCGGCAATCGGCATCCTCGGCGCCTGGCTGGTGGCGGTGGGCCTGATTGGCATCGACCCAGGCAACTTCTGGTCCATCCAGCAAAACGGGGTCGATGTCTGGCGCGATGTCGGCAACGGCGTGGTCAAGAGCGCCGTGTTCGGCGTCATCTGCACCGCCGTGGCGCTCTACCAGGGCTACGAGACAGAGGCCACGCCCGAGGGCGTAGCCTACGCCACCACGCGCACGGTGGTGGTCTCGTCGCTGGCGGTGCTGGGCATGGACTTCATCCTCACGGCGCTGATGTTCACCACCAATCGCTGAATCGAGGCTCAAGGAAACACAAGATGGCAAAGAGAAGCATCGAGACGCTGGTTGGATTGTTCGTTCTGCTCGGCTTGGCAGCGCTGGTGTTCGTGGCGCTGAAGGCGGCGAACCTGGCCAGCTTCAGCAGCGGCGAGACCTACATGCTGCAGGCCCGCTTCGACAACATCGGCGGCCTGAAGGCCCGTGCCCCGGTGCGCTCGGCCGGCGTGGTAGTCGGCCGCGTGACCAAGATCGGCCTGGATGCGAAGACCTACCAGGGCGTCGTCACGCTGGAGATCTCCAAGGGCGTCGAGTTCCCCAAGGACTCGTCGGCCAAGATCCTGACCGCGGGCCTGCTGGGCGACCAGTACATCGGCATCGAGCCCGGCGGCGACGAGAAGAACTTCGTCTCGGGCGACGTGATCAAGCAGACCCAGTCTGCGGTTGTGCTCGAGAACCTGATCGGCCAGTTCCTGTTCAACAAGGCCGCCGACGCGGGCACCGACAGCGGCGCCAAAGAGGACAAGAAGTGAAGCCGCTGAACGTTGCCAGCCCCGCGCGCGTGGCCCGCCACCTGGCCGCCGCCGCGGTGCTGACGCTGGCCCCCTGGTGCCTGGCGCCGGCGTCGGCTGCCGACGCGGCTTCGTCGCCCGCACCTGCCGCGAGCGGGCCAGCGACGGCCGACTTGCCCGCAGCTGCCCCCGAGGCGCCGATGGCCCGGTCCAAGAAAGACCCGTTCGAAGGCTGGAACCGCGGCGTCTTCTCGTTCAACGAGGCGGTCGACACGGCGGTGCTCAAGCCGGTGGCCCAGGCCTACCGCAACGTGGTGCCCGAGTACGTGCGTGGCCTGGTCGATAACGTGTTCGGCAACATCGCCGACGCATGGTCGGTAGTCAACCACTTCCTGCAAGGCAAGATCGAGAGCGGCCTCACCATGGGCATGCGTGTCGTGACCAACTCGGTGCTCGGCTTCGGCGGCCTGCTCGACATCGGCACCGAGATCGGCCTGGAGCGCCAGTCCGAGGATTTCGGTCAGACGCTGGGCCGTTGGGGCCTGGCGCCAGGTCCGTACCTGGTGCTGCCTATCCTGGGCCCGTCGACCGTGCGCGACACAGTAGGGCTGGCCGCGGACCTGCAGGTCGCCCCGGCCACGTTCATCGACGACACGCGCGCCACGCAACTGTCCGTCACCCTGTTGCAGGCCGTCAGCACCCGCGCCGGCCTGCTGGGGGCCAGCAAAGTGCTCGATGACGTGGCCCTGGACAAGTACAGTTTCCTGCGCGACGCCTACCTGGCGCGGCGCCGCAACCAGGTCTACGACGGCAACCCGCCCGAGGAGCCGGAAGAAGACGAGGGCGAGCCGGCGAAATGACCGGCAGCAATTTGTCACGCCTGTCCGGTGAACCGGGCTGGGCGCTGGCGCGTTGACGACAACGGGCCGTTCCCTTGGGGCGGCCTTCACAAGGAAGGACATTGCATGATCATCGCCCCTGCCATCACCCGCCGCCTGGCCCTGGCCGCCCTGGCCGCTGCCTCCCTGGCCGGCCCGCTGGCTGCCCGCGCCGACGTCACCCCGCCGGACACGCTCATCAAGCAGATGTCCACGGAAGTGATCGACACCGTCAAGGCCGACAAGGCCATCCAGGGCGGTGACGTGTCGAAGATCATCACCTTGGTCGATACCAAGGTGATGCCCAACGTCAACTTCCAGCGCATGACCTCGTCGGCCGTCGGCCGCTACTGGCGCACCGCCACGCCGGACCAGCAGCAGCGCCTGCAGGCCGAGTTCAAGACCCTGCTGGTGCGCACCTACTCCGGCGCGCTGACCCAGGTCCGCGATCAGACCGTGCAGCTCAAGCCCTACCGCGCGGCACCCGCCGACACCGAGGTCGTCGTGCGCACCGAGGTCAAGGGCAAGGGCGACCCGATCCAGCTCGACTACCGCCTCGAGAAGACCGACGCCGGCTGGAAGATTTATGACGTCAATGTGCTGGGTGTCTGGCTGGTCGAGCAGTACAAGAACAGCTTCGCGCAGGAGATCGGTTCCGTCGGCATCGACGGCCTGATCGGCAAGCTGGCCGAAAAGAACAAGGCCGCGGCCAAGAGCTGAGCATGGCCGCCGCCCAAGAGGCCATGACCGCGACGCTGGCCCTGCCGGCCGCGCTGACGCTGCGCGATGCACGCTCGGCGCTGGCCACGCTGGGGCCGGCGATCGACAGCACCGACGCGCCGACCATCGTCATCGACGCCGCCGCGCTGACCCACATCGACTCGGCGTCGCTGGCGGTGCTGCTGCAGTGCCGCCGCCTTGCCGAGGCGCGGCAGCGCGGGTTCGAGGTGCACCACGCGCCGCCCAAGCTGGTGGACCTGGCCAAGCTCTACGGCGTGGCCGAGTTGCTCGGCATCGTCTGACCGAGCACCCGGCCGCTGGTCGCTATTCCGCGTTCGGCGCGTAGCGCCGGGTGCGCAGGTTGCGCTTGATCTCCTGCAGCACCGGGCGCAGGGCCTGGCCCAGGCGCAGCGCCACGCCGGTGGTCAGGATGTCGATGATCATCAGGTGCAGCATGCGCGAGACCATCGGGCTGTAGCGGTCGTAGTCCTCGGGGTGGTCGGCCGCGAGCAGCACTTGGCCAGCGCCCTGGGCCAGCTGCGCCAGCGGTGAGCCGCTGGCGGTGATGACGATCAGGGTCGCCCCCTTGCGCTGCGCGATCTCGGCCACGCCGAGCAGGTCCTGGCTGCGGCCGGAGTTGCTGATGATCACCGCGCAATCCACCGGCTTGAGCATGGTGGCGCTCATCACCTGCACATGGCCGTCGCTCATCGCGGCGGTGTTCACGCCCAGGCGGAAGAACTTGTGCTGCGCGTCCTGCGCCACGATGCCCGAGTTGCCCACGCCGTAGAACTCGACGCGGCCGCCGCGCTGGGCCGTCTCGACCAGGGCGGCCATGGCTCGCTCGAAGGCGTGGCCGGCAGCGTCGTTGCGGTACTTCAGCAAGGCGCTGACCGCGTTGTCGATCACCTTCACGACGATGTCGCCCGGCTTGTCGTCCTCATCCACCGAGCGGTGGACGAAGGGCACGCCTTCGTTCACCGTGCCGGCCAGCTTGCGCTTGAAGTCCGACAGGCCGTCATAGCCCACGCTGCGGCAGAAACGCACGACGGTGGGCTTGCTCACGTGCGAACGCTCGGCCAGCTCGCCCACGGGCATCGAGGCGAAGCTGCGCGGGTCGCTCAAGACCAGCTTGGCCACGCGCTGCTCGGCGGGCGGCAGGGCGGGGATGGAGGCGCGGATGCGGTCCAGCATGGCCTACTGTTCCTCCGCCCAGGCGAAGCCGTCGCGAGCGACGAGGGCGCTCGCGGCGGGCGGGCCCCAGCTGCCGGCGGCGTAGGTTTTGAGGTCGCTCGGGTCCGCCTCCCAGGCATGCAGGATGGGCTCGACCCAGCGCCAGGCCTGCTCCTGCTCGTCGCTGCGCACGAACAGGTTCAGCCGGCCGGCGATCGCGTCCAGCAGCAGCCGCTCGTAGGCGCCCACGCGCTCGCTGGGGAAGGCCTTGTCGAAGTCCAGGTCCAGCGACACCGGCGACAGCGCCTCGCCCTGGCCCGTGCCCTTGGCCGCGAGCAGGTGCAGTTCCAGTCCGTCCTCGGGCTGCAGCTTGATGACCAGCTTGTTGGCCCGCGTGGCACCGGGGAAGATCGGATGCGGCACTTCACGGAAGTTCACGACGATCTGCGCGTCGCGCGCCGCCAGACGCTTGCCCGTGCGCAGGTAGAAGGGCACGCCCGCCCAGCGCCAGTTCTGCACCTCGGTGCGCAGGGCGACGAAGGTCTCGCAGGTGCTGCCGGCCGGCACCTTGACCTCGTCCAGGTAGCCCGGCACCGGCTTGCCGTCCACCGTGCCGGCCTTGTACTGGCCGCGCAGCACGTCGCGCGCGACGCTGGCGGGGGTGAAGGGCTTGAGCGAGCGCAGCACCTTGAGCTTCTCGTCGCGGATCGCGTCGGCGTCGTTGGTCGACGGCGGCTCCATCGCGATCATGGTCAGCAACTGCAGCGCATGGTTCTGCACCATGTCGCGCAGCGCGCCGGTGCGGTCGTAGAAGTCGCCCCGCGTGCCCACGCCGATGCCCTCGGCCAGCGTGATCTGGATGTTGGCGATGCTCTCGCGCCGCCACAGCGGCTCGAACAGGGCGTTGGCGAAACGCAGCGCCATCAGGTTCTGCACCGCCGGCTTGCCCAGGTAGTGGTCGATGCGGAAGGCCTGGCGCTCGCTGAACACCGAGCGCACCACGCGGTTGATTTCCTGCGCGCTGGCCAGGTCGTGGCCGAGCGGCTTTTCCAGCACCACGCGCACCTGGGGGCCGTTCAGGCCCGCGGCGCCCAGCTGTTCGCAGATCACCGGGAACAGGTGCGGGCTGGTGGCCAGGTACAGCACGGCCGTGTCGGCGCCGCGCTCGTCCAGCCAGGCTTTCAGGCCAGCGTAGTCGGACGGCTGCGACAAGTCCATGCGGCGGTAGTGCAGCAGCTCGGCGAAGCGGTTGAACTCGTCGTCGTTCGGGCGCTTGGAGCTGTCGACCTCGGCGAAGCGCTCGCGGATGAAGGCGCGATAGTCGGCGTCGCTGCGCTCGTCGCGGGCCACCGCCAGGATGCGCCCGCCCGGTGGCAGCTTGCCATGCCGGAAGGCCTGGAACAGCGCCGGCATCAGCTTGCGCCACGTGAGGTCGCCGGTGCCGCCGAAGAAAACGAGGTCGAAGGACATGGCCTGATGTGAAACAAAGTTACACTGGCGATGATGCATGAGTTTCTTTGACCGGTCAATTGCGCCCGACCGGCCCGCGGGGCGTAACCGCGTTGAAACAGGCCAGCGCGGCCCAGGGTTTCTAATGACGCCTGCGCCCAGCGCTCCGCTGGCTGGCGCTGTCAGGAAAGACCATGAACCAGCTCGACCAACTCAAGGCCTACACCACCGTGGTGGCCGACACCGGCAACTTCAAGCAGCTCGCCCAGTACGCGCCGCGCGACGCCACAACCAACCCCTCGCTGATCCTCAAGGCGGTGCAGCAGACTGACTACGCGCCGCTGCTGGCCGAGACCGTGGCCGCCCACCGCGGCGAGCCGCTGGCCATGATCGTGGACCAGGTGCTGGTGCGCTTCGGCCGCGAGATCCTCAAGGTGGTGCCGGGCCGCGTCTCGACCGAGGTCGACGCCCGGCTGTCCTTCGACACGGCGGCGACCATCGCGCGCGCCCACCACCTGATCGGCCTGTACGAGGCCGCCGGCACGGCCCGCGAGCGCGTGCTGATCAAGATCGCCTCGACCTGGGAGGGCATCCAGGCGGCGAAAGCGCTGGAGCGCGAAGGCATCCGCTGCAACCTGACCTTGCTGTTCAGCTTCTGCCAGGCCGTGGCCTGCGGCGAAGCCGGGGTGCGCCTGATCAGCCCCTTCGTCGGCCGCATCTACGACTGGTACAAGAAGCAGGCCGGCGCTTCGTGGGACGAGGCGGCCATGGCCGGCGCGAACGACCCCGGCGTGCGCTCGGTGACCCAGATCTTCAACCACTACAAGCATTTCGGCATCGAGACTGAGGTGATGGGCGCGAGCTTCCGCAACACCGGGCAGATCGTCGCGCTGGCCGGCTGCGACCTGCTGACCATCAGCCCCGACCTGCTGGCGCAACTGCAGGCCAGCGAAGCGCCGCTGTCGCCCGCGCTGGACGCGGCGGAAGCCCGCCTGGCGGACCTGCACGCCGTGACCTACAACGAAGCGACGTTCCGCTACGCGCTGAACGAAGACGCCATGGCCACCGAGAAGCTGGCCGAGGGCATTCGCCTGTTCGCCGCCGACGCGGCCAAACTCGACCAACTCATCCAGGGCGCCTGATATGACGCGCTGCGACGAGACCGTGGCCTGGACGGCGCTGCGCGGCCACTACGAGGCGCACGGGCGCGAGCTCGATCTGCGCCAGGCGTTTGCGGACGACCCGGCACGCTTCGACCGCTTCGGCCTGCAGGCGCCCGAGGTGTTCGCCGACCTGTCGAAGAACCGCTGGGACGAGGTGACGCGCCGGCTGCTCACCGAGCTGGCCGAGGCCTGCGGTCTGGAGGCCCGCCGCGACGCGATGCTGGCTGGCGGCCCTATCAACACCACCGAGGGCCGGGCCGTGCTGCACACCGCGCTGCGGGCCCCGCGCGGCACTGGCCCGTTCAGCGCCGAGGTGCACGAGGTGCTGGACCGCATGCTCGCCTACGCCGAAAGCGTGCGTCACCGTGCCGGCAGCGTCTACACCGACATCGTCAACATCGGCATCGGCGGCTCGGACCTGGGCCCGCGCATGGCGGCCATCGCGCTGCAGCCCTTCTGCCACCACGGCCTGCGGCTGCACTTCGTGTCCAACGTCGACGGGCACGACATCGCGCCGGTGCTGGCCGGGCTGAAGCCTGAGCGCACGCTCTTCATCATCGCGTCCAAGACCTTCACCACGCAAGAGACCATGGCCAATGCGCAGGTCGCGCGCGACTGGTTCCTGGCACATGGCGGGCAAGACACGGCCAAGCATTTCGTCGGCGTGACCACCAACCTGAAGGCCGCCGCCGAGTTCGGCATCAGCGACACCTTCGGCTTCTGGGACTGGGTGGGTGGCCGCTATTCGCTGTGGAGCGCCATTGGCCTGCCGCTGGCGATCGCCATCGGGGCCGAAGGCTTCCGCGCCTTCCTGGCCGGGGCGCGGGCGATGGACGAGCATTTCGCCGGAGCCCTGCTGGCGCAGAACCTGCCCGTGCAACTGGGCCTGCTGGACGTCTGGTACCGCAACTTCCACAGTTTCACCAGCCGCTCGGTCGCGCCCTACCATCAGGGCCTGGCGCGGCTGCCGGCCTACCTGCAGCAGCTGGAGATGGAGTCCAACGGCAAGGGCGTCGACCTCGACGGCCAGCCCTTGCCCTACGGCACCAGCCCGGTCGTGTGGGGCGAGCCCGGCACCAATGGCCAGCACGCCTACTTTCAGATGCTGCACCAGGGCACGGACGTGGTGCCGGTCGAGTTCATCGCGGTCAAGACACCCAGCCACCACCATGCCGGCCTGCACACCAAGTTGCTGGCCAACTGCCTGGCGCAGAGCCAGGCGCTGATGCTGGGCAAGACGGCCGACGAGGCCGCCACTGAGCAGGCGCCCACCGCGTCGGCCACGCTGGACCGGGCCGTGCTGGCGCGGCACCGCAGCTTCCCGGGCAACCGGCCCAGCACCACCTTGCTGCTGGACGCGCTGACGCCCCGTTCGCTGGGTGCGCTGATCTCGCTGTACGAGCACCGTGTGTTCACCAGCGGCGCCATCTGGGGCATCAACAGCTTCGACCAGTGGGGCGTGGAGCTGGGCAAGGCCCTGTGCAACCAGCTGCTGCCGCGCTTCGATTCGGGCGACCCCACGGGGCTGGACGGCTCGACTGCCGGCCTGCTGGCGCGGCTGCGCGGATGACGCCCGACCCACAGACGGCTGTCGTCTTCGATTTCGGTCGCGTCGTCTTCGACTGGCAGCCCGAGGCCCTGCTGGCCCGCGTGCTGCCGCGGCGCGCGCACTCGCCCGATGCCGCAGCCCACTGGACCCAGCAGGTCTTCCAGAGCTACCAGGGCGATTGGGGCGACTTCGATGCCGGCCAGGTCGAGGTCCCGGCCCTGGTCGCCCGCATTGCCGCGCGCACCGGGCTTGCCGAGGCCGAGGTGCAGGCCGTGGTCGACGCAGCGGCGCCGTCGCTGACACCGCTGCCCGGCACGCTGGCGCTGATCGAGCAGCTGAAGGCTGCCGGCCGGCGGCTGTTCTTCCTCTCGAACATGCCGGCGCCGTTCGCCGACCACCTGGAGCGCAGCCACGCCTTCCTGGCCTGGTTCGAGGGCGGCGTGTTCTCGTCGCGCGCCAAGGTCAACAAGCCGGACCCGGCGATCTTCGAACAGGCGCAGAGGCAGTTCGGCCTGCCGGCGGAATGCCTGCTGTTCGTCGACGACCATGCGCCCAACGTTGTCGCGGCGCAAGCCCAGGGCTGGCAAGCACTTCAGTTCACCGGCCACGAGGCGCTGGAGCGCGAGCTGGTCGCGCGCGGGCTGCTGGCCTAGCTGGCGGCGCGCTGCCGCGCTCGGCGCCACTGCCGGTCCGAGCGGAAGCCCGCCAGATCCACCGCCTGCTGGGTACGCAGGCCCGCTTGGCGCGCCTGCTGGGCGAGCGCCAGCCGCACCTGCTCGACATGCTCGCGCGGCGTCACGCCCGCATGCTCGCGGAACAACCGGGCCAGGTGGCGCGGCGTCACATGGGCCAGGGCCGCCATGCGCTCCAGCGACCAGTCCTCGCCCGGGGCGGCCAGCACTGCGTTCTGCACCGCGTGCACGGCCGGGTGCAGGTGGCTGCGGCCGGCCAGCAGCGGCGAGTGCTCGGGGTCGTCGCCGGCACGCCGGTGGAACACCACCATCACCTGGGCCACGGCCGAAGCCAGGGCTTCACCCAGCTCCTGCCCAATCAGGTGCAGGGCCAGGTCGATGCCGGCGGTGACACCCGCGCTGCTGGCGAAGCAGCCGTCTTCGACGAAGACGCGGTTGCCTTGCACGCGGGCCGCCGGCGCCAGGGCGCACAGTTCGTCCAGCAGCTCGTGGTGGGTGGTCACGGCCCGGCCGGCCAGCAGGCCGGCGTCCGCCGCCAGCAGGGCGCCGGAGCACACGGTCAACAGGCGGTGGCCACTGTTCGGCGCGGCCAGGGCAGGCGCTACCACCCGTGCGAGCCATTGCCGCGCGGCAAGCCAGGGCCGTTGGTGGCGCACCACCTGCAGAGCACTGCCTGGGCGCCCCACCAGCACCACCCAGCTGCGTGCGGCGAGCGTGGCCGGCAGCGGCTCGATGCCGGCCAAGGCCAGGCCGACGGACGAGGGCGTGCTCGCCTCCGGCCCGACGAAGCGCAGCCGGAACGCCGGCGGCCGGCCCCGCTCGGCCAGCTGGGCATTGGCCAGCCGGAAGGCCTCGGCCGGGCCGCCCAGGTCGAGCAGCAGGCTGTCGGGCAGGACGACGAACAGGACCTCGACCATGTGGGTGTCAGGCGGCTCTGGCCAGGGCCTGCTCGACGGTGCAGAGGGTCGCGAAGCGACCGGCCAGCACCGTCTCGGTCCGCTCGCGGATGGCGGCGGGGCTCAGCGTCGCGCCGGCGGGCGTCTGCATCGCGAAGGTCAGCGTGGCCTCGGTCACGTAGTCGACTTCCCAGCCTTCGTCGCTGGCATGGCGGGCCGTCGTCTCGCAGCACTGCTCGGTGCGGATGCCGGCCACGATCAGGCGGCGGATGCCGTGCTCGTGCAGCCAGATCGACAGGCCGGTGCCGACCAGGGCGCTGTGGCGGTGCTTCTCGACCACCAGCGCCGCGTCGAAGGGGCGCAGCTCCGCCAGCGGCCGGATCAGCCCGCTGGCCTGCGAGAAGGGGTTGTCGGCGCTGTTCGGCCCGTCGGTGTGGAAGACCTGGACGACCGGGATGCCGGCGGCCTGCGCGCCGGCGAGCAGGGCGTTGCTGCGCTCGAAGAAGGCCGGCGCCTCGTCGGCATTCCAGTAGGGCCGAGCGCGGAAAGATTCCTGCACGTCGATCAGCAGCAGGGCGGTGGTGGGGCGGGCGGCAACGGACATGGCAGTCATCCTGTTCGGTGTGAAGAGGATGCCATCTTGTCCAATGATCGACCAGCCCGCGAGCCCGGCGACGGACCGGTTGCGGTCAGATCAGGACATCAGGCTGCTGCCAACCATTTCTCGACCAGCCGCACCCACAACGCCGCGCCCGGCGCGATCAGGCCGTCGTTGAAGTCGTAGTTCGGGTTGTGCAGGGTGCAGGGGCCCAGGCCGTGGCCCGGGATGCGGTGGCTGCCGTCGCCGTTGCCGATCACGAAGTAGGCGCCGGGCTTGTCGAGCAGGAAGTAGCTGAAGTCCTCGGCCGTCATGGCGGGCTCGAACTCCAGCGTGTTGGCCTCGCCCACCAGCTCGCGCATCACGCCGCGCAGGAACTGCGCTTCGGCGGCGTGGTTGATGGTCGGCGGGTAGTTGCGGTGGAAGCTGAACTCGGCCGTGCAGCCGAAGGCGGCGGCGGTGTGCTCGCTGATCTCGCGCATGCGGCGCTCGATCAGGTCCAGCACCTCGAGCGTGAAGGTGCGCACCGTGCCCTCGATCACGCAGGTGTCGGGCACCACGTTGGTCGCCTCGCCGGTGTGGATCATGGTCACCGAGACCACGGCCGTGTCCAGCGGCTTCTTGTTGCGGGTGACGATGGTCTGGAAGGCCTGCACCATCTGGCAGGCCACGGGCACCGGGTCCAGGCCCAGGTGGGGCAGGGCAGCGTGGGCGCCGCGGCCGGTGATCGTGACCTTGAACTCGTTGCTCGAGGCCATGGCCGGCCCGTCGCAAACCGCGAACTGGCCGGCCGCGTAGCCGGGCCAGTTGTGCATGCCGAAGACGGCGTCCATCGGGAACTTGTCGAACAGGCCGTCCTTGACCATCTCGCGAGCGCCGCCGCCACCTTCTTCTGCGGGCTGGAAGATCAGGTGGACGGTGCCGTCGAAGTTCCGGTTCGCGGCCAGGTGCCGTGCGGCGGCCAGCAGCATGGCCACATGGCCGTCGTGGCCGCAGGCGTGCATCTTGCCGGGGTGCCGGCTGGCGTGGGCGAAGCGGTTGTGCTCGGTCATGGGCAGCGCGTCCATGTCGGCGCGCAGGCCGATGGCGCGCGGGCTGCTGCCGGTGCGGATGCTGCCCACCACGCCGGTCTTGCCCAGGCCGCGGTGGATGGGGATGCCCCACTCGGTCAATTGCCGCGCGACGAGGTCCGACGTGCGGACTTCCTGGAAGCACAGCTCGGGGTGGGCGTGGATGTCGCGCCGCAGCGCGGCGATGGTGGCCGCGTCGGCCTGCAGGTCGTCGATCAATGACATGGCGCGGCCCCCTTGGCGGGGGTGGCTGGAGGTGCCGGGGATGTTACCCGCGGCACCTGCGCCGTGTCGGCGGCAGGGCTGCTCAGCGGCGCACGCCGCCGTCCTCGGTCAGCATGGACAGCTCGACGAAGCGCGAGGCCACGTGGGCACGCGGCCCGAAGTTGACCGTGAAGCCGCCCAGGCTCATGCCCTGCAGCGACTCCACGCCGCCAACGAAGGATTCGTAGCTGGCGCTCTTGCCGCGCCGCAGGCCTTCGATGAAGGTGCGGGCGGCGATGTAGCCCTCCATGCTCGAATAGTTGGGCTTGACCTTCGGGTCGTTGGCCGCCTTGATGGCCGCCAGGTACTCGCGCGTGATCGGGATCGACTGGGTATAAGGGTAGGGCATGACCTGGCTGACCACCACGCCGTTGGCCTCGCGACCCAGTTCGTCGGCCAGGGCCTGGGTCCCGACGAAGGACACGTTGTAGAAAGTGCCGCCATAGCCCGCCTTGCGGGCCTCGCGGATGAACGCGGCGCAGCTCTTGTAGGCGCTGATCTGCACGATCGCGTCGGGCTTGGCCGGCACGATGGCCTTGACCGCAGCGGCCACGTCGACCGAGTTGCGCTCGACCGTGCTGACGGCCAGCGGCTCCAGGCCCAGGGCCTTGAGCGCCTTGGTCACGCCGTCCAGGCCGGCCTGGCCGTAGGCGTCGTTCTGGCGGAACACGGCCACCCGGTTCAGGCCCAGCGAGGTGAGCTGCTTGACGATCAGCGCCGTCTCGTCGTCGTACGAGGCGCGGACGTGGAAGACCTGCTTCAGGCCCGGCTCGCGCAGCGCCATCGCACCGGTGAAGGGGCCGAAGAACGGTGTGCGGTTCTCCTTGACCAGGGGCAGCGCGGCCAGCGAGGTGGGCGTGCCCACATAGCCGAACAGTGCGAAGACCTCGGCCGCGAGGAACTTCTCGGTGTTGGCTTTGCAGCGCGCCGGGTCGTAGCCGTCGTCCAGCGTCTGCAGGTCGATCTTTCGGCCGTCCAGGCCGCCGCCGGCGTTGAAGGCGTCGAAGGCCAGCCGCGCACCCTGGTTCATTTGGATGCCCAGTTGCGCCGCGGGGCCGGTGAAGGCCGCCGATTGACCCAGGACGATGCGCCCGGTGCTTTGCGCTCGGGCCAAGCCGGTGCCCGACAAGACCAGGCTGCCCGCGGCAAGGCGGTGCAGGGCCTGGCGGCGCGGCAGGGTGGCCTGCAGCGGCTTCGAGGAGGGGGTGTTGGAATCTGCCATTCAGGTGATCTCGACCGTTGTTGCCGGCAATGAAGTCGGTTCTGCGGCCAGGAGCGGCGTGATCGATGCATAGCTCACGCTTCCGGCCGCGGCGGCGACCCGCCTTGTACCACCGGCCATGGGGCCAAGCAGCGGCAAAAGCGCACACTCCGGGGGGCTGTGACATCATGTTGCGATGAGTCAAAAGACCGTCCATGCGGCCTGCCCGCACGACTGCCCCGACACCTGCGCGATGCGTGTCACCGTCGAGGGCGAGCGCATCGTCCGCATCCAGGGCGACCCGGACCACCCGCCCACGCACGGTGCCTTGTGCACCAAGGTTTCGCGCTACGCCGAGCGGGTCGAGCACCCCGAGCGCGTGCTGACCCCGCTCAAGCGCGTCGGCCCCAAGGGTGCCGGCCAGTTCGTGCCCGTGGGCTGGGACGAGGCGCTCGACGACATCGCGGCGCGGCTGCGCGCCATCGCCGCACGCGACCCGCAGGCCGTCGTGCCCTACAGCTATGCCGGCACCATGGGCCTGGTGCAGGGCGAGGGCATGGCGGCGCGCTTCTTCCACCGGCTCGGTGCGTCGCTGCTCGACCGCACCATCTGCGCCGCCGCCGGCGGCGAGGCCCTGCAGATGACCTACGGCGGCAAGGTGGGCATGCACCTGGAGCACTTCGCGGAGAGCCGGCTGATCCTGATCTGGGGCAGCAACTCGATCGCGTCGAACCTGCATTTCTGGACCTTCGCCCAGGCCGCGAAGCGCAACGGTGCCAAGCTGGTCGCCATCGACCCGCGCAAGACCGAAACGGCCGAGAAGTGCCACCAGCACATCGCCCTGCTGCCCGGCACCGATGGCGCCCTGGCGCTGGGCCTGATGCACGAGCTGATCGTCAACGACTGGCTGGACCACGACTACCTGGCACGCCATGTCGAGGGTTGGCCGGCGATGCGCGAGCGCGCGCTGGCCTGGACGCCCGAACGCACCGCGGCCGAGTGCGGCATCACCGCCGACGAGGTGCGCGGCCTGGCGCGCGACTACGGCACCACCAAGCCGGCGGCCATTCGCCTGAACTACGGCATGCAGCGGGTGCGCGGCGGCGGCAACGCGGTGCGCCTGATCGCGCTGCTGCCCTGCCTGGTCGGGGCCTGGCGCCACCGTGCGGGCGGGCTGCTGCTGTCGGCCTCAGGCTGGGCCAAGGCGGTGCGCAACACCGCGCTGCTGGAGCGGCCCGACCTGCTGGCCGGCCGCCGGCCCCGGACGATCAACATGAGCACGATCGGCGACGACCTGCTGCGCGAGTCGTCAGCCAGCTTCGGCCCGAAGATCGAGGCCCTGGTCGTCTACAACAGCAACCCGGTGGCCGTCGCGCCCGAGTCGCCCAAGGTGGTGGCGGGCTTCCGCCGCGAAGACCTGTTCACCGTGGTCCTCGAGCACTTCCTCACCGACACGGCCGACCACGCCGACTACGTGCTGCCGGCCACGACCCAGCTTGAGCACTGGGACGCCCACACCAGCTACGGCCACACCTATGTCCTGGTCAACGAGCCGGCGGTGTCGCCGCGCGGCCAGGCCCGGTCCAACTGCGAGATCTTCCGCCAGCTCGCGGTGCGCATGGGCTTCGACGAGCCCTGCTTCCGCGACAGCGACCGCGCGCTCGTCGACCAGGCCTTCAACGCCCAGGTCGATGCCCAGCGGCTTCAGCAGGACGGCTGGTTCAAGCTGGCGCTGCCCGACGCGCCGTTTGCCGACGGCGGCTTCCCCACGCCCAGCGGCAAGGCGGTGGCCGAGGCGCCGGGCGTGCCGCTGCCCGACCACGTGCCCAACTACGAGAGCGTGGCCAGCGCGCCGGCCTTGGCAGCGCGGTTCCCGCTGGCGATGATCTCGCCGCCGGCGCGGCACTTCCTCAACTCCACCTTCGTCAACGTCAAGAGCCTGCGCGACATCGAGGCCGAGCCCGTGGTCGAGCTGCACCCGGCCGACGCCGCAGCGCGCGCGCTGGTCGACGGCCAGCCGGTGCGCGTGTTCAACGACCGTGGCAGCTATGAGTGCGTGGCGCGCATCAACCACCGCGCGCGGCCGGGCGTGGTCAACGGCCTGGGCGTGTGGTGGCGCAAGCTGGGCCGCCGGGGCACCAACGTCAACGAGGTCACCCACCAGGGGCTGACCGACCTGGGCCGGGCCCCGACCTTCTACGACTGCCTGGTCGAGGTGGCCGCAGCTTGACGGGCGGGGCATGCGCCGGGCGGGCTGGCTGATGGCGGGCGGGGCGGGGCTGGCCGGGCTGCTGGCGGTCGCCGTCGGCACCGTGTGCCTGACCAGCGGCTGCAGCTCGGTCGGCTACCTGGCCCAGTCGGTCGGCGGCCACCTCGGCCTGCTGGCCAGCGCCCGTCCGGTGGACGACTGGTTGGCCGAGCCGGCCACGCCGGAGCCGCTCAAGGCCCGGCTCGCCCTGTCGCAGCGCATGCGCGACTTCGCGGTCAGCGAGCTTCACCTGCCCGACAACCGCAGCTACCGTGCCTATGCCGACCTGCACCGCTCCGCCGCGGTCTGGAACGTGGCGGCGGCGCCCGAGCTGTCGCTGACGCTCAAGACCTGGTGCTACCCGGTGGTCGGCTGCGTGGGCTACCGCGGCTTCTACGAGCAGGCGGCGGCCGACGCGGCGGGCCAGGCGCTGCGGGCCCAGGGGCTGGAGGTCACCGTCTACCCGGTGCCCGCCTATTCCACGCTGGGCAAGATGAACTGGCTGGGCGGCGACCCGCTGCTGTCCACCTTCATCCAGTGGCCCGAGGCGCAGCTGGCGCAGCTGATCTTCCACGAGCTGTCGCACCAGGTGGTGTTCGCACCGGGCGACACCATGTTCAACGAGTCCTTCGCCACCGCGGTCGAGCGCCTGGGCGGCGAGCGCTGGCTGGCCCGGCAGGGCTCGGACACGGCGCGCGCCCAGGTGGCGGCGCTGGAGCAGCGCCGAAGCGACTTCCGCCAGCTGACGCAGACCACCCGCGCCGCGCTGGACGCGCTGTACCGCTCCGACGCCGACGACGCCACCAAGCGGCAGCGCAAGGCCGAGCTGATGGCCGAACTGCGCGCCCGGCATGCGGCGCTCAAGGCCGGCCCCTGGGCCGGGTTTGCCGGGTACGATGCCTTCATCGCCAACGCCAACAACGCCTCGCTGGGCATGCAGGCCGCTTACCTCGACTGGGTGCCCGCCTTCACCGCGCTGTTCGAGCGCGAGGGGCGCGACTTCCCGCGCTTCTACGCCGCGGCGAAGGCACTGGCCGCCTTGCCGCGCGAGCGGCGTGACGCGACACTTCGGGGCCTGGCGCCTGCCGTGCCGGGCCCGACCGACTCACCTTCAGTACCGGATTGACCCATGGCTGAGATCCACCTCCGACGCGACCACACCCTGGGCCTGGCACGGGCCCGCAAGGTGGCCTGGAAATGGGCCGAACATGTCGAGCAGAAGTTCGAGATGGAATGCACCGTGCTCGAAGGCGACACCAGCGACACGGTGCAGTTCAAGCGCTCGGGCGTCAGCGGCACCATGATCGTCACCGGCGACCACTTCGAGGTGAGCGCCAAGCTGGGCCTGCTGCTGGGGGCGTTCGCCGGCCAGATCGAGAGCGAGGTGCGCAAGCAGCTCGACGAGGCCCTGGCCAAGGAGCAGGCCAAGGCCTCCAAGAAGGCCTGAGCCGGCCTACTTCAGCGACTCGATCAGGTCGACGTACTGCTGCATGGCGTCGTCGGCCGAGGTGCCCTTGAAGCCATTCCAGGCATCCCATTTGGCGCGGCCCACCATGTCGCCGAAGCCGGGGCGTTTGCCGTCCACGTCGCCAGCAGTGGCCTGCTTGTACAGCGCGTAGATCTTCAGCAGGGTCATGTTGTCCGGCTTTTCCGGCAACTGCTTGCTCTCGGCCACGGCGGTTTCGAATTGCGCCTTCAGGTCAGCCATGGGGGTCTCCAATGGGTAAAGTGAGAATTGACGTGCCGGATATTAACCAGCATCGTCGGCGCCAAACCCCACACACCGACTGCCGCTCTAGAGGGAGCCCTCCATGCCCGACTCCGCCGCCGTGACCAGTGAGCGCATGTCGCGCGTCGACACCGCCTGGCTGCGCATGGACAACGACGCCAACCTGATGATGATCGTCGGGGTCTGGCTGGTCGAGCCCGAGTTGCGCCTGGACGAGGTGCGCCAGCGGGTCGAAGAGCGCCTGCTCAAGTACGACCGCTTCCGCCAGAAGGTGGTGGAAGACGCGATGGGCGCCCACTGGGTCGAGGACGGCACGTTCGACATCGCTGACCACGTGGTGCCCGAGACCCTGGTCGTCGCCAAGGGTCAGTCGCCGCTGCAGGCGCTGAAGGCGCGCGTCGGCCACCTCGCGGCCACCTCGCTCAACCCGGACCGCCCGCGCTGGGAGATCCGTCTGGTCGAGCAGCTCGAGCCCGGGCGCAGCGCCATCATCATGCGCATCCACCACTGCATCGGCGACGGCATCGCGCTGACCTCGGTCATGCTGTCGATCACCGACGGTGGCAAGCCGCCGCCCGAGCGCAAGCACCGCGAACCGGAAGGCGAGCACGACTGGTTGGCCGACCTGATCAAGCCGGTGACCGACCTCACCATCAAGGCCATCGGCCTGACCGGCGAAGGCATGGCCAAGTCGGTCGAGATGATGGCCAACCCGGTGCAGCCGCTGGCCGGCGGCATGGAGGTGGCCCGCGTGGGCTACCAGGTGGTCAGCGACGCCGCGGCGCTGGCCCTGATGCCCGACGACTCGCCCACGCGGCTCAAGGGCAAGGCCACGCCGGGCAAGGTGGTGGCCTGGGGCGAGCCGCTGCCGCTGGACGAGGTGAAGGCCGTCGGCCAGGCCTTCGGCGCGTCGATCAACGACATCCTGCTGACCTGCGTGGCCGGCGCCATCGGCGCCTACCTGCGCAGCCACGGCGACGACCCCACGGGCAAGGAGATCCGCGCGATGGTGCCGGTCAACCTGCGCCCGCTGGACCAGGCCTGGAAGCTGGGCAACCGCTTCGGCCTGGTGCCTCTGGTGCTGCCGGTGGGTATCGCCAACCCGGTCGAGCGCCTGGGCGTGGTGCGCGCGCGCATGAACGAGCTCAAGGGCGGCTACCAGCCGGTGATGGCCTTTGCCTTGCTTGCATTGGCAGGGTTGCTGATCAAGCCCATGCAAGACGCCCTGCTCAACCTCTTCGCCAAGAAGGCCACCGCGGTGATGACCAACGTGCCGGGCCCGCGCGAGGCGCTGAAGTTCTGCGGCCGCACGCTCAAGCAGGTGATGTTCTGGGTGCCGCAGAGCGGCGACATTGGCATGGGCGTCAGCATCCTCAGCTACGCGGGTGGGGTGCAGTTCGGCCTGGTGACCGACGACCTGTTGTGCCCCGACCCGGACGACATCATTGCGCGCTTCCGCACCGAGTTCGACCAGTTGCTCTACCTGTCGTTGATGCTGCCCTGGGGCGATTGAGGCCGCGCCGCCATGACGCCCATCTCGGTGTTGATCGTGGAGGACGACGAGCGCTTCCGGGCCGCCTTCGCCTCCGTGGTGGCCGACGCGCCGGACCTGCGCCTGGTGGGCACCGCGTCCGACCTGCCGCAGGGCCTGCTGCTGCTGCGCGAGCTCAAGCCCGACGTGCTGCTGGTCGACCTGGGCCTGCCCAGCGGCAGCGGCATCGAGCTGATCCGCTTCGCCCACCAGCACCTGCCGCAGACCGACGTGATGGTGGTCACCGTGTTCGGCGACGAGCCGCATGTGATGGCCTCGCTCGAAGCGGGTGCCACCGGCTACCTGCTGAAGGACGCGCAGGCGGCCGACCTGGCCGACCAGGTGCGCATGCTGCATGCCGGCGGCAGCCCCATCAGCCCCGTCATCGCGCGCCAGCTGCTGGTGCGCCTGGCACCGGGGCCGGTGGCGGTGCCGGACGCGGAGGCGCTGCTGTCGCCGCAAGAGCGACAGGTGCTGACCTATTCCGCCAAGGGCTTCAGCTTCGAAGAGATCGCCCGCATGCTGGGTGTGTCGAGGCACACGGTGATGACCTACGTGAAGCGCAGCTACCGCAAGCTGCAGGTGCACTCGAAGACCGAGGCCATCTACGAGGCCCGCAAGCTGGGGCTCGTGCGTGACTGAATTCGAGTCGCGTGGGGACGGCGTGCCGCGCGCCGGCGCGGCCGATGCCAGCCCCGCGCCGCCCGTGCCCGCTCGGCCGGCTCACCCCGGCCGCCTGGCGCTGGCATGGGGCCTGGTGGTGCTGGCGGTGCTGGCCGCGGGCCTGGGGCTGCTGGCCCGGTCCAGCCTGCCGTTGGGCAGCCGCGCCGAGCAGCACTTCGACCGCGCCTGGCTGCACTCGCGCCCCTTCGACACTGGCCGCCTGACCGCCGACGGCCGCCCGCGGCCGCAGGTGGACGCGCCCGACCCGAGCGACGCGGCCGCCTGGCGCAGCGTCGCGCTGCCCCTGCACGAGCGGCCCTTGCCCGACATGCCGGGCAGCGCCGCTCCGGCGCCGCTGCGGGTGTGGTGGTACCGCGTCGACTACGTGGTGCCCGCGGGCGTCGAAGGGGCGCTGGCCTTGTACGTGCCGCGCATCACCGGGGGCGCGGTGCAGGTGGTCGAGCACGACGGCGCGCGCTGGCACCTGCGCTGGGACGGCAGCGAGCGCTGGCGCGAGCAATGGAACCGCCCGGTGCTTGTGGACCTCGGCGCCGCACCGCCCGCGGGCAGCACCTTGCACCTGGCGGTGGGGTTGATCCGCTACGACACAGGCCAGCACCGCGTCTCGCACATCGACGTCGGGCCGCGCGAGTCGCTGGCGGCCCGCGAAAGCTGGCGCCGCGCCATCCAGCTCACGGCGCCGCAGGTGGGCTCGCTGACGTTCCTGTCGCTGGGCATCTTCGCGTTGCTGTTCTGGCTGCGCCGGCGCACCGAGCAGGCCTACCTGCTGTTCTTCTTCAGCTCGGTGGTCTGGGCGCTGCGCAGCCTGCACTACTACATCGACATGCCGGCCGACCAGGGGGCCTACATCTGGTTCTGGTGGGCGACCAACGCCTCGCTGTCGTGGGTGATGATGTTGATCTACCTGTTCGCCTTCCGCTTCGACGCGCGCAGCTTCCCGCGCATGGAGCGCAGCCTGGTGGTCTTCGTGGTGGCGATGTCGGCGCTCTCCATGCCGTTCCAGTGGTCGCCGCTGTCCTCGCTGGTGCAGCTGCACGTGGTCAACGCCATCGTGGCCTTGACCGTGACCACCTGGCTGAGCATCGTGGCCTGGCGCGGTGGCGGGCGCGAGTTCCGGGTCATCGTGGCCGGGCTGTGGTTGACCGAGGTGCTCGGCCTGCAAGACCTGTTGCTGATCTCGGGCCGGGTCTCGGTCGAGTCGGCCTACCTGCTGCCGTTTGCCACGGTGATCGTGCTGCTGTCCTTCCTCTACGCGGTGCAGCGCCGCTACACCGCGGCCATCGACCAGGTCGAGGGCGTCAACGCGCGGCTCGAGGCGCGCCTGGCCGAGCGCGAGGCCGAGCTGCGCGCCAACCACGAGCGGCTCAGCGCGGTCCAGCGCGACCAGGCGCTGCTGATCGAGCGCCAGCGCCTGATGCGCGACATGCACGACGGCCTGGGCTCGACGCTGATGTCCACGCTGGTGCTGGCCGAGCAGGGCAAGCTGGAGCAGGATGCGGTGGCCGCGATGCTGCGCGAGTGCGTCGACGACCTGCGCCTGGTGATCGACTCGCTCGAGCCGATCGAGCACGACCTGGTCACGCTGCTGGCCTCGCTGCGCCACCGCCTGGGCCGGCGCCTGGAAGCGGCCGGCCTGGCCATGCGCTGGGAGGTCGAAGACCTGCCGCCGCTGCCCTGGCTGAACCCGCCGGACGCGCTGCAGGTGCTGCGCATCGTGCAAGAGGTGTTGACCAACGTGCTCAAGCACGCCCAGGCGCGCACCGTGCGCATCGCCACCTCGCACGACGCCACCCAGGTGCGGGTGCTGATCGAGGACGACGGCATCGGCTTCGACCCGGCCGTCGCCACGCCCGGTGGCGGCCGTGGCCTGCGCCACCTCGTGCAGCGGGCGGCCCGGCTCGGCGGCCGGCTGTCGCTGCAAAGCCACCCCGGTGGCGGCACGCGGGTGGAACTTGACCTGCCTTTACAGCGGGGCAACCGGGGCTGACGGACAATGCGGCGGTCATGCTGCAGCAACGCACCCTCAAGTCCATCACCCGCGCCGTGGGCGTGGGCCTGCACAGCGGCCAGAAGGTCGAGCTGACGCTGCGCCCGGCGGCGCCGAACACCGGCATCGTCTTCCGCCGTGTCGACCTGCCGGTGCCGGTGGACATCCCCGTGCGTTTCGACTCGGTCAGCGAGACGCGCATGGCGTCCACCATCTCGCCCGGCGGCCAGCCCGGCGGGCCCAAGGTGCAGACGATCGAGCACCTGATGTCGGCCTGCGCCGGCCTGGGGCTGGACAACCTGTATGTCGACATCACTGCCGACGAGGTGCCCATCCTCGACGGCTCGTCGGCCAGCTTCGTGTTCCTGCTGCAGAGCGCGGGCATCGAGCTGCAGAACGCGCCCAAGCGCTTCCTCAAGGTGAAGAAGGCCGTCGAGGTGCGCGAGGGCGAGGGCCAGCGCCTGCTTTGGGCGCGGCTGGAGCCGTACCACGGCTTCAAGCTCACCTTCCAGATCGACTTCAACCACCCGGCGGTCGACGCGACCGGCCAGGAGGTCACCTTCGACATGGGCTCGGGCCGCTACAAGCAGGAGATCGCCCGTGCCCGCACCTTCGGCTTCACCAAGGATGTCGAGGCCATGCGCTCGCGCGGCCTGACACTGGGCGGCAGCATGGACAACGCCATCGTCATCGACGACTACCGCGTGCTCAACAGCGACGGCCTGCGCTACGACGACGAGATCGCCAAGCACAAGATCCTCGACGCGATCGGCGACCTCTACATCGCCGGCGCGCCGCTGCTGGCTGCGTACACCTCGTTCAAGGGTGGCCACGCGCTGAACAACAAGCTGCTGCGCACCATGCTGGCCGACGCCAGTGCCTACGAGTACGTCAGCTTCGACGACGAGTCCCGCGCACCCGCCGGCTTCGCCGAGCTGGCGCCGGCCTGGTGATGATCTTTCGCCTGCTGTTCGGCCTGTTGCTGCTGTCCGGCATTCTCTGCCTGGCGGTCTACGTGGCCACGCGCGACCCGGTGTGGCGCCAGCGCGGCCTGCTCATCGTGAAGTGGACCGTGCTGGCGGCCTTGGGCGCGCTCGCCGTGCTGGTGCTGGAGCGGCTGGCGCTGCTGCTGTAGCGGCAGCCCCCATCTGGGCGGGCTGCAAGCCGTCCACGTACAACCCCACCGCCATCTGGCCACAGGCCACGAGGTCGAAGCTGCCGGGCTGCAGCGTCCATTGGTGCATCAGGCCGTCGACCACGGCGAACAGGCCCAGTGCCACCGCCGGCAGCGGCAGGTCTGCCCGCACCTGGCCCTGGGCACGGGCCCGTCCCAGAGTGCCCGCGAGCTGGGACTGGAAATCACGGGTGCCTTCGATGTAGCGGGCCTGCACGGGCGCCAGTTCCGCGGTGTACTCGGTCTGGTGCATCGCGATGCGGAACACGCGCTGCACCTGTGCGCTCTCGGCCATCGCCCGCAATGGGGCCACGGCCATCTCGCGCAGTTGCGCCAGCGGGTCGTCACCGGCCACCGACAGCGCACGTTCCGCCGCGCCTTCGCAGGGCAGCAGGGCGCGCTCCATCATCGCGTTGAACAACTCGGCCTTGTCGGCGAAGTGCCAGTAGATGGCGCCGCGGGTCACGCCGGCCGCTGCGGCCACGTCCTGCAAACGGGTGTGCGCCACGCCGCGGGCCAGGAACTCGGCCTCGGCGGCGTCAAGGATCTGGTGTCGGGTGGCCAGTGCATCGGCCTTGGTGCGGCGAACCATAAATGACGATTATCAAATGCCCTTAGACGAGCGGGGGAAATTAATTGCTCAGTCAAATATCGCCTAGGCACTGGTGTGGTGGAGGGCACACCAGACTCAGCGAGAAGACAGCAGCATACATGCATGATTGTATGTATACTGCGCCGCTTCCGCTGCCGGGCTTGCCCGCAGCCATGCCAGCGGGCTACCAAGCCCCTTCAACTCGACTTCCCGCCAGTGTTCGCCGCCATGTGTCGAACCTGGCTTTGCCCATTCGTCGCCCCTGATCCGTCGCCCAAGGAATCTCATGGACCTGGCCTTGCTCCCCGTGTCTCCCGCATCCCGCGTCGCCCCACGGCGCCTGCCTGCCCTGCTGACAGCGGGTGTGGCCGCTGCCTCGGCCGCTTTCATCGCCGCTTGCGGCCAGGGCGCCGGTGGGGCTGGCGGGCAGGGCGGGCAGATGCCGCCCACCCAGGTCGGCGTGGTCACGGTGCAGCCAGCGGGCGTGACCCTCGCGGCCGACTTGCCAGGCCGCCTCGAGGCCTGGCGCACGGCACAGGTGAGGGCGCGCGTCACGGGTGTCGTCAAGAAGCGCCTGTTCAACGAGGGCAGCGTGGTCAAGGCCGGGCAGAGCCTGTTCCAGGTGGACGACGCCGTCTACCGCGCCGCGCTCGACAGCGCCCTGGCCACCCAGGCCAAGGCCGAGGCGGCGCTGGCGCAGGCCCAGGCGTTGCTGGAGCGCAACCGCCCGCTGGCCGAGGCCAAGGCCATCAGCCAGCAGGATTGGGTGGCCACGCAGGCCGCGCAGAAGCAGGCCCAGGCCGACACGGCCGCCGCCCGCGCCGCGGTCGCGCAGGCCCGGCTGAACGTCGAGTACGCGGCCGTGCTGGCCCCGATCACCGGCCGCATCGGCCGTGCCCAGGTCACCGAGGGCGCATTGGTCAGCCAGGCCGAAGCCACTTTGTTGGCCACCATCCAGCAGACCGACAAGCTCTACGTCAACATCACCCAGTCCGCTACCGAGGCACTGCGCCTGAAGCGCGCGCTCGAGGCCGGGCAACTCAAGTCCGCCGAGGGCGCCCAGGCGCGCATCGTGCTGGACGATGGCAGCGAGTACCCGCTGCCCGCCAAGCTGCTGTTCGCCGACTTGACGGTGGACCCGACCAGCGGCCAGGTCACGCTGCGCGCCGAAGTGCCCAACCCGAAGGGTGAGTTGTTGCCGGGTCTGTACGTGAAGGTCAAGGTCGACCAGGGTGTCAACCCTGGCGCCATGCTGCTGCCCCAACAGGCGGTGACGCGCGGTGCGGCCGGCGACACCGTGCTGGTCGTGGGTGCCGACCAGCAGGTGGCAACCCGCCCGGTCAAGCTGGGTGGCACGCAGGGCAGCCAGTGGGTCGTGCTGGGCGGCCTCAAGGCCGGCGAGCAGGTCGTGGTCGACGGCTTCCAGAAGATTCGCCCGAAGGCACCGGTGGCGCCGGTGCCCTGGGCGCCGCCTGGCGCAGCCTCCGCGCCGCCGGCCGCCCCGGCGGGCTCGGCACCCGCACCGGCCTCGGCCGCCAGCCACTGAGCTGAGGAGTCTGGCTCTCCATGAACTCACGTTTCTTCATCGATCGACCCATCTTCGCGTGGGTGATCGCCATGTTCATCGTCGTCATCGGCGCGGCCGCGATCACGCGCTTGCCGGTGGCGCAATACCCCAGCGTCGCGCCGCCGGCCATCGTCATCAGCACCGCCTACCCCGGTGCCTCGGCCAAGGTGCTGGAGGACTCGGTGCTGTCCGTCATCGAGCAGGAGCTCAACGGCGCGCCCAACCTGATCTACATGGAGTCGAGCGCCGACGCCACCGGTGCCGGCAGCATCACGGCCACCTTCGAGCCGGGCACCGATGTGTCGATCGCTCAGATCGAGGTGCAGAACCGCCTGTCGCGCGCCGCGCCGCGCCTGCCCGCGGCGGTGACGCAGCAGGGCGTGCGCATCGACAAGGCGCGCTCGAATTTCCTGCTGTTCGTGATGGTGACGTCCAAGAACCCGGCCTATGACCCGGTGGCACTGGGCGACTACTCGGCGCGAAACATCATCCCCGAGCTGCTGCGCGTGCCCGGCGTGGGCCAGGCCATCCTGTTCGGCACCGAAAAGGCCATGCGCGTCTGGGTCGACCCGGCCAAGCTGGTCGGCTACGGCCTGTCGACGGCGGACGTCAACGCCGCCATCCGCGCGCAAAACCTGCAGGTCTCGGCCGGCACGATCGGCGGCCTGCCGGCGGCCACGGGCCAGACCATGTACGCGACGATCACGGTCAATGGCCAGCTCGGCAGCATCGAGCAGTTCGGCAACATCCTGCTGCGCACCAACACGGACGGCTCCAGCGTGCGGCTGAAGGACGTGGCGCGCATCGAGCTGGGCGGCCAGGCCTATGCGAGCTCGGCGCGGCTCAACGGCGTCACCGCCAACGGCATCGGCGTGCAGTTGTCGCCCACCGGCAATGCGCTGGCCACGGCCACCGCGATCAAGCAGCGCATGGCCGAGCTGCAGCAGTACATGCCCGAGGGCATGAGCTACGACGTGCCCTACGACAGCTCCAAGTTCGTCCGCATCTCGATCGAGGAAGTGGTCAAGACCCTGGTCGAGGCGATCGCGCTGGTGTTCGTCGTGATGCTGGTCTTCCTGCAGAACATCCGCTACACGCTGATCCCGACCATCGTCGTGCCGGTGGCGCTGACCGGCACCTTCGCCGTGATGCTGGCACTGGGCTTCTCGATCAACGTGCTCACGCTGTTCGGCATGGTGCTGGCCATCGGCATCCTGGTCGATGACGCGATCGTGGTCGTCGAGAACGTCGAACGCATCATGGTCGAAGAGGGCCTGGGGCCACGCGAGGCCACCATCAAGGCCATGGGCCAGATCACCGGCGCCATCATCGGCATCACGGTGGTGCTGGTGTCGGTGTTCGTCCCGATGGCCTTCTTCAGCGGCTCGGTCGGCAACATCTACCGCCAGTTCTCGCTGGCCATGGTGGCCTCAATGCTGTTCTCGGCCTTCATGGCACTGTCGCTGACCCCGGCGCTGTGCGCCACGCTGCTCAAGCCGGTGCCGCCGGACCACCACGACAAGCCGGGCCCCTTCGGCTGGTTCAACCGCAGCTTCAAGCGCACGGCCAAGGGCTACGAGTCGGTGGTGGCGCGCATCCTGCCGCGCGCGGGCCGCTTCCTGGTCATCTACGCGGCCATCATCGCGGCGGTCGTGCTGATGTACCAGAAGCTGCCGACCTCGTTCCTGCCCAACGAAGACCAGGGCTACCTGATCGTCAACGTGCAATTGCCGCCCGGCGCGTCGCAGACGCGCACCGAGGCCGTGATGCAGCAGGTCGAGGGCTTCTTCCTCGCGCAGCCCGAGGTCGACAAGGTGGTCGGCGTGCTGGGCTTCTCGTTCAGCGGCTCGGGCCAGAACGCGGGCCTGGCCTTCGTGCCGCTCAAGCCCTGGGAAGAGCGCAAGGGCAAGGAGCACAGCGCGCAGACGCTGGCGGGCAAGGCCTTCGGTGCGCTGATGGGCATCCGCGACGCGTTCATCTTCCCGCTGTCGCCGCCGCCCATCCCCGAGCTGGGCACGGCCACCGGCTTCAATTTCCGCCTGCAGGACCGGGGCGGCCAGGGCCACGCCGCCCTGGTGGCCGCGCGCAACCAACTGCTGGGCATGGCCGGGCAGAGCAAGCTGCTGCAAGGCGTGCGGCCCGACGGCCTGGAAGACGCGCCGCAGCTGCAGCTGGACATCGACCGCGAGAAGGCGGCGGCGCTGGGCGTGGGCTTCGACACCGTCGGCTCGGTGCTGGGCACCGCGCTGGGCTCGACCTACGTCAACGACTTCCCGAACGCCGGCCGGCTGCAGCGCGTGATCGTGCAGGCCGAGGCCGCCACGCGCATGCAGCCCGAGGACATCCTCAAGCTCTACGCGCCCAACAGCAAGGGCCAGCAGGTGCCGCTGTCGGCGTTTGCGACCACGCGCTGGGTCGAGGGCCCGCTGCAGACTGTGCGCTACAACGGCTACCCGGCAATGAAGATCGCCGGCGACGCGGCGGCCGGCGTGTCCACCGGCGAGGCGATGGCCGAGATGGAAAAGCTGGCCGGCCAGCTGCCGCCGGGCTTCGGCTTCGAATGGACCGGCCAGTCGCGCGAGGAGAAGCTCTCGGGTTCGCAGGCCACCATCCTGCTGGCGTTCTCGATGCTGGCGGTGTTCCTGTGCCTGTCGGCGCTGTACGAGAGCTGGAGCATCCCGGTGGCCGTGCTGCTGGTGGTGCCGCTGGGCGTGCTGGGCTCGCTGTCCGGCGTCTGGCTGCGTGGCATGCCCAACGACGTGTACTTCAAGGTCGGCCTGATCACGATCATCGGCCTGTCGGCGAAGAACGCGATCCTGATCATCGAGTTCGCGAAGGACCTGCAGGCCGAAGGCAAGAGCCTGCTCGAGGCCACGCTCGAGGCTTGCCACTTGCGCTTCCGCCCCATCCTGATGACCTCGTTCGCGTTCATCCTGGGCGTGCTGCCGCTGGCCATCGCCTCGGGCGCGGGCTCGGCCAGCCAGCGCGCCATCGGCACCGGCGTGATGGGCGGCATGCTGACCGCCACGGTGCTGGCCGTGCTGCTGGTGCCGGTGTTCTTCGTCGTCATCCGCCGGTTGTTCCCGGGCGGGCATGTGGCGCCGCATTCGACCTCGCTGTCGTCGGCCAGGACCGATGCCGCCGCCGCCGAAGCCATGCACAAGAAGGAGGGCCACTGATGAGCCGCCGCCAACCCTGGAGCCGCGGCGCTGCTGCCGGTCCGCTGATGCTGTCCGTGGCTTTGCTGGCCGGCTGCGTCAACCTGGCGCCGGACTACCAGCGCCCCGCGCTGCCCGTGCCGTCGGCCTTGCCTGCCGGCACCGAGGCCGCGGCGCCGCAGTCGCCCTGGTCCGCGCTACTGCGCGACGAGCGCCTGCGCCGCGTGGTCGACCAGGCCCTGGCCAACAACCGCGACCTGCGCGTGGCCTTGCTCAACGTCGAGCGCAGCCGTGCCCAACTGCGCCTGGCCGACGCCGACCGTTGGCCGACCGTGAATGCCGCCGCGATCGGCAACCGCGCGCCCAACACCAGTGGCGTGCAGACGACCACGCTGCAGGCCGGCCTGCAGGTGACCAGCTACGAGCTGGACATCCTGGGCCGCGTGCGCAACTTGAGCGATGCCGCAGCCGCCACCCTGCTCGGCACCGAGGCCGGCGCGCGCGCGGCGCGGCTGGCGCTGGTCACCCAGGTCGCGTCGACCTGGTTCACGCTGGCGGCTGACCAGGAGCAACTGGCCCTCCTGCGCCAGACCGTGGCGAGCCGCGAGCAGACGCTCAAGCTGACCGAGTTGCGGGTCCAGGTCGGTGCGGCGTCTGACGTCGAACTGCAGGGCACGCGCGGCCTGCTGGCGCAGGCACGGGCCAGCGTGGCGGCGCTCGAGCGCCAGGCCGCGCAGGACGCCAACGCTCTGGCCCTGCTGGTGGGCCAGCCCGTCGCCGCGGCGGACCTGCCGTCGGCCGGCGCGCCGCTGGACGCGCAGGCCCTGGCGGCGGTGCCCGCGGGCGCCTCGTCGGACCTGCTGTTGCGGCGGCCGGACGTGATCCAGGCCGAGCAGGCGCTGATCGCGGCCAACGCCAACATCGGCGCGGCGCGGGCCGCGATGTTCCCGCGCATCACGCTCAGCGGCAGCGCCGGCGTGGTCAGCGACACGCTGTCGGGCCTGCTGAACTCGGGCACCTTCGCGTGGACGCTGGGCGGCCAGGCCGCGATGGCGATCTTCGACGCTGGCCGCAACCAGGCCAACGTCAAGGTGGCCGAGGTCGGCCGCGACATCGCGGTGGCGCAGTACGAGAAATCCATCCAGACGGCCTTCCGCGAGGCGGCCGACGCGCTGGTGGCTCAGGCCACCTGGCGCGACCAGGTCACGGCGCAGCAGCAGTTGCAGCAAAGCGAATCGGAGCGGCTGCGCTTGACGCGCCTGCGCTACGAGAACGGTGCAGCCAGCCTGGTCGAGCTGCTCGATGGCGAGCGCTCGATGGCTGCTGCCGACCAGACGCTGGTGCAGACCCGGTTGGGTGAACTGTTGAACCGGCTCGCGCTGTACAAGGCGCTGGGCGGCGAGGAGCCCGTCGGCCAGTAACGCGCGGGCTGCGGGCCGGTGAGGCCCAGTCGACGATGATGCATTGCGAATCCGCGGGGCGCTGGCCCCACCATCCGCCGCTGTGCCCCGGCCGCCAGCGCCAGATGCCGTGGCAGACCGGGCTGGTGCTGGCCCTGCTGGCCATCACCGTCTGGCGCGTCTGGGTGGTGGTGCATGTCCATGCCGGGCTCTACGTGGACGAGGCGCAGTACTGGGTCTGGTCGCGCGCGCTCGACTGGGGCTATTACTCCAAGCCGCCGATGATCGCGGCGCTGATCGCCTTGTCGACCCAGCTCTTCGGCGACGGCGTGCTGGGCGTCAAGGCGCTGGCGATGCTGTGCTACCCGCTGGCCGCCTGGGTGGTCTACCGTTGGGTGGGCGAGGTGGTGGCCGATTCAGCCGCTGCACTGCCTGCAGAGGCGCGATCGGCGATGAAGCCCGTCCGGGCCGGCCTCGTGGCGGCCCTGGTCTTCATCGCGTCGCCGGTGGCGGGCCTGCTGGGGCTCGCCGCCACCACCGACGCGCCCTTGCTGCTGGCCTGGGCGTTGGCCTCACGCGCCCTGTGGCGCGCGGGGCGCCACGGCCGCCCGGCCGACTGGCTGGCGCTGGGCGGGTGGTTGGGGTTGGGGCTGATGTCCAAGTACACGATGGCGGCCTTCGCCGTGTCGGCGCTGGGCTGGTTGTGGACGCTGCCGCGCCGCGCTCCAGCCGCCGAGGCCTGGTCGCTGCACCGCGGGCTGCTGGCGACTGCCGTCGTCGCCACGCTGTGCGTGGCGCCCAACCTGGCCTGGAATGCGGTGCACGGCTGGCCGACCTGGCACCACACGGCCGAGATCACGCTGGGCGCCGCGCCCGAGCCCTGGCGCACGACGATGGGCGAATACCTGGCCGGTTTGGCGATGCTGCTCGGCCCGGTGGTCGTGCCCTGGGCGCTGGCATGGGCTTGGCGTGCCGGCCGCTTCTCGCCGATGCCGAGCCTGTGTGGCGCCGCCGGGGCTGCCAGCGGGTCGCGACACGAGGCTTGGCGCCTCGCGGCCTGGCTGGTGGGGCCGCTGGTGGCGATCGGCGCCCTGCAGGCCTGGCATGCCAAGGCCCAGGTCAACTGGGTGGCCCCGGCGTTGGTGGGAGCCGCCCTGGCCCTGGCCCTGTGGCTGCGAGCCGAATGGCCGGGCCGGCCCCTGCGCGGCTGGTACCTGGCGCTCGCCGCGCAGGTGGTGTTGCTGGCCGGCGTGACGCTGGCCGGCGACCTGGCCGAGGCGGTCGACCGCCCGTTGCCACGTCACCTGGACGTGTGGGCCCGCATGCGCGGCTGGGACGAGGCCTTCGAGCAACTGCGCCCCGCGGCAGAAGCCTACTGGCGCAGCCGAGGCAGCCAGCCGCGGCAGGTGCTGGGCGGTGACCGCGCCGTGCTGGCCAACGGCGCCTACGCCTGGCGCCACCTGTCGCCACAGTGGGTGGCCTGGCGCGAAGCGGGCCAAGCGCCGCACGACCACTTCCAACTGCTGTCGCCGCTGCAGCCGGGCGACCGGCGCCAGCCGCTGCTGATCGTCAGCGAAGGCCCGCCTGACGCCGCCTGGCAAACGGCCCTGGGCGGGCCGCCGCGACGGCTGGCGGTAGCCGAGGTGGAGCAGTCCCCGGGCCGGCGCCTGCACCTGGAGCTCTGGCAGGCCGAAGTGGCGCCCGCTCCCACGTTGGCCAAGGCGCGCGGCCCGGGTTCACCGGCAGTGGTGGCCCAAGGCGCTGTGCCATAGCAGCAAACCGCCGCTGCCCTGCGTGGCGGTTGGCGCGGCGCTCCGCAGGAGCCGCGCACTACCAGTGGCGTGCGCGGATCCGGCTCTGCCAGGCCGCTGCGCGAGCCCCCTCGGGGGGCAGCCCCCGGAAGGGAGCGTGGGGGTCAATACGTTCTTCCTTTGCGGAACTGGGCGTGGGTGCGGCGGTTCAGCGCCGTGGCCTGGGCCATGGCGGCGAACGAGCCGCCGGCGTGGGCGTGGGTGATGGCCAGGCCCAGGGCATCGGCGGCGTCCTTGCCGGGCAGGCCGGGCAGGGCCAGCAGGCGCATCACCATTTCCTGGATCTGCGACTTGGCGGCATGGCCGTGGCCGACCACCGACTTCTTCATCTGCAGCGCGGTGTACTCGGCCACCGGCAGGCCGGCGGTGACCAAGGCCGTGAGCGCTGCGCCGCGCGCCTGGCCCAGCAGCAGGGTGCTCTGCGGGTTGACGTTGACGAAGACGATCTCGACCGACGCGGCGGTGGGCTGGTAGCGCTCGGCCACCTCGCGCACACCGTCGAAGATGATCTTCAGCCGGCCGGGCAGGTCGCCCTGGGCCACGCCGGCGCTGGTGGTGCGGATGGTGCCGCTGGCCACGTAGTGCAGCTTGCTGCCGTCCTGGTCCACCACACCGAAACCGGTGCACTGCAGGCCGGGGTCGATGCCCAGCACGCGAACGGTCGTCACACCGGCACCCTGAAATACCAGCGCACCGAGTGGAAGAACACCGGCGCGGCAAAGGCCAGCGGCGCCACGCGGTCGAGCAGGCCGACCGCGCCGGTGACGGCCGCCTGGTTGCCCCAGTAGGCCACGCCGGCGTCCTTCTTCAAGGCCTTCATCACGAACTCGCCCAGCGTGCCCGCGGCCCCGGCCAGCAGGCCCATCGCGCAGGCCTGGGCCAGCTTGAACGGCGTGATCCAGAACAGCACCCCGCCAGCCACTGCGCTGGCCAGCGCACCCAGCAACCAGGCTCTCACGGAGAACGAACGGCTGATCGCGCGCGCCACCGGCCGGTGCCGCAGCCAGCGGCTGAAGGCCTCTTGCACGATCTGCGCGACGGCGGTGACCATGACCAGGAAGAACACCAGGAAGGCGCCGCGGCCCGGCGCGTTCGGGAAGTTCAGCAGCAGCAGCGCGGGCGCGTGCGACAGACCGTAGACGCAGACCGTGATGCCCCACTGGATCTTGGCGTTGCGCTCCAGGAAGCGCTCAGGGTCGCCCGCCAGCGCGCTGACCACCGGGATGGCGAGGAAGACATAGACCGGAATGAACACCGAGAACAGGTCGAAGTTGCGGTTGCCCACCAGCGCGTACTGCACCGGCAGCACCACGAAGAAGGCCAGGATCAGGCTGCGGTGATCGCTGCGGCGCGTGTGGCTGAGCGTGATGAACTCGCGCAGCGCGAGGAACGAGAACACGCCGAACAGCAGCGTGGCGCCGACCGGGCCGGAGATCCAGGCCAGCCAGAACACCACGGCACCGATCCACACCGCGCGCAGGTCGCGCTTGAAGCGGTGATGGCGCGCCAGCCACTCGGGCGGGCGATCCTTCAGGCTCAGCAACAGCGCCCCGACGGTCACCAACAGCAGCACGCCGAAGACCAGCACGAACAGCAGGCCCACCTGCTGCTCGGCGCCGAGGTTGCGCAGCCAGTTCAGCATCGCATCAGCCCCCGTGCGGCCGCAGGTCGACCACCGCCTGGCGGGCCCGCGCCAGGAAGTCGCGCTTGTCCTCGCCGGGCTGCAGCACCAGCGGCGCGCCGAAGGTCACGGTGCACAGGATGGGCACCGGCACCACCTCGCCCTTGGGCATCACGCGTTGCACGTTGTCGATCCACGCCGGCACCAGTTGCACCTGCGGAAACTGCTCGGCCAGGTGGTAGAGCCCGCTCTTGAAGGGCTGCGGTTCGCCGGTGTGGTTGCGCGTGCCTTCGGGAAAGATGACCAGCGAGTCGCCCGTCTGCAGGGCCTGCTGCAGCGGCTCCAGCGGGTCCTGGTCATCGGTGCGCTGCCGGTTCACGTAGACGGCGTTGAACACCTCGCGCGTCAGCCAGTGCTTGAAGGGCGACGCGGTCCAGTAGTCCCTGGCGGCGATCGGCCGGGTGCGGGCACGCAACTCGCTTGGCAAGGCGGCCCAGATCAGCACCCAGTCCAGGTGGCTCTGGTGGTTGGCAAAGTAGATGCGTTGCAGCGCCTCGGGCGGGCAGCCTTTCCAGTGCCCTTGGGCGCCGGTGATCAGCCGCGCCACGAACGCCAGCAGCCGGCCCATCAGGTCAGCACGGGTCATGGCGGGCAATGGTAGTCGCAATCCGGCCATCGCCCGGCGCTCCGCCGCCATGGGTGGGCCGTCACCATGCGAAAAGATGCCTTGTACTTGGGCTACGCCGATGAAGAATTGTCGAGCCGGCTCACCAATGAGATCGAGGGTCTTCGCCCTTGCGACGGCGATGTAGTTTTGCTACCTTTGCCCTTCAACACCCTCTGTCCGATCGCCCTGTGGCCGGTCGGGCCAACCTGGCTGGAAGACAACACGTGCGATATCGCCACAGCGAAGGCTCTGCCGCCCGCCCCTTTCACGGCCCCGGCCGTGCCGCCGCTCTGGGGGTGGCCCGGTGAGCGATCGGCGCGACGAGGCCCCGACCCTCAGCTACCCCCGACTGGTGGCCGACATCGGCGGCACCAATGCCCGTTTCGGCTGGGTCGACCGCCCCGGTGGGGTGGCGCAGCATGTGCGCAAGTTGGCCGTGCCGGACTACGACGGCCCGGCCGCGGCAGCGGAGGATTACCTGCACGGGCTTGCGGACACGCTGGGTGAGGCCTACCGCCCGCCTCGACATGCCGCCATGGCGGTGGCCACGGCGGTGGTCGGCGACCAGGTCAGTTTCACCAACAGCCACTGGAGCTTCTCGCGCGAGCGCCTTCAGTCCGGGCTGGGCTTGCAGGGCCTGCAGGTGCTGAACGACTTCGAGGCTCTGGCCTTGTCGCTGCCGCACCTGGGGTCTACGCAGCTGCGCGCCCACGGCACCAGGCCCACGGCCAGCGGCACCTTGGCCGTCATCGGCCCCGGCACCGGCCTGGGCGTGGCCGGCGTGGTGCAGACGCCGCGCGGCTGGCTCGCGCTGCCCGGCGAGGGTGGCCACAGCACGCTGGCCGCGGGCGACGACTTCGAGGCCGAGGTGCTGCGCACCGTGCGGCGCGAGTTCACCCATGTCTCGGCCGAGCGCCTGCTGTCGGGCATCGGCTTTCCGGTGCTGCACCGGGCCGTGGCCACGGTGCTGGGCCAGCCGGTGGCCGAGCCGCTGCCGGCTGAGCAGATCATGGACCTGGGCCTCCACGAGGCCGACGAGGCCTGCAGCCGCAGCCTGGACACGTTCTGCTCCCTGCTGGGCAGCTTCGCCGGCAACGTGGCGCTGCTGCTGGGTGCTCGCGGCGGGGTCTACATCGGCGGCGGCATCGTGCCGCGGATGGAAGAGCGGTTCTTCCGCTCCAGCTTCCGCGAGCGCTTCGAGGCCAAGGGCCGCCTGCGCGGCTACGTCGAGGCCATCCCGACCGCGCTGATCAAGGACACGCTGGTGGCCCTCACCGGCGCCGCGGCGGCGATCGAGCAGCACACCGGCTGCTGACCACGCGGCGCTCCCTGCGCCGCCCTTTGCTGTTACGCCTCGCGTTCACGCGGCTTGACAAGCCCGTCGCCGCTGCATTGCGGGAATACCCTGACGGAACTGTGGCGAAAAGCCCGATTTGTAGTCACACTACATCAACATGTTTGCCGAGTTACGCCCTGAAATGGGGTGTGAAAGCGCTTCCTGACAGTGCGACTATGAGACCTTCTCCCAGTGACGATGGGACTTCTTCACGGCGGCTGCGTGCACCACTAAGGGATTGCCTGAGGTGGCTGTAATCTAGTTTTAGTACAGAATTCTTTACAAGCTGCAAATTCGGTGCGCCTCTCTCGCAGAAGTGACGCTGGATTGGGCTGTGGTGCGTGTGTGTCCCTAGAGCTTGAGGAGTCCTCCATGACAATGACCAACAAGAAGCGCCGCGCGGGCCAGAGCGGGCCCGCTCGCCGCACGGTGTTCCAGATCAGCCCGGTGGCGGCGGCGTGCTCGGTGCTGCTGCTGGCCAGCGGCGCGGCCGACGCGCAGACGGCGCCGGCGGCTGGTGCCAATGAAGTCCAGACCGTGACGGTGACCGGCATCCGCCGCGGCATCGAGGCGGCGATCGCGATCAAGAAGAACTCCGACTCGATCGTCGAAGCCATTTCGGCCGAAGACATCGGCAAGCTGCCGGACACGACGGTGGCCGAGTCGATCTCGCGCCTGCCTGGCGTGGCCATGCAGCGCAGCACGGTGACCGGCCGTGCGCAGCAGATCAGCGTGCGCGGCATGTCGCCCGACTTCAACGGCGGCCTGCTGAACGGCCGCGAGCAGGCGTCCACCGGCTCCAGCCGCAGTGTCGAGTTCGACGAATACCCGGCCGAGCTGCTGGGCAGCATCGTCGTCTACAAGACGCCCGACGCCGCGCTGATGGGCCAGGGCCTGTCGTCGACGACCGACATGCAGACCGTGCGCCCGCTGAACTTCGGCGAGCGCGCGATCGTCGTCAACTACCGCCACGAGTACACCGGCAAGGCCGAAGACAAGCCCGGTTTCGACACCGGCAACGGCGACCGCCTGGCCCTGTCCTACATCGACCAGTTCGCCGACCGCAAGCTGGGCGTTGCGCTGGGCTACACCCACACCAAGAGCAAGGGCGGTGGCCGCCCGAACTTCAACACCTGGGGTGGCTGGGTGGCGGATGTGTGTCCCACCGACCCCAATGAAGACGGCTCCTGCCCGGTGGCCAAGGTGAAGACCCCTGGCGGCTTCACCACCGACATCGAGACCACCGACTCGACCCGCGACGCCGCGCTGGCGGTGCTGCAGTTCAAGCCCAGCAAGGACTTCGAGTCCACCCTGGACGTGCTGTACTCGCGCGGCAAGTTCTCGCTGATGAAGCGCGGCCTGGAGGGCCCGTTGGGCGGCCTGTCTGCCGGTGCCAACGACAAGGGTGGCAAGCTGATCGACGCCACCATCGTCGACGGCGTGGCCACGGCCGGCACCTTCGAGAACTGGAAGGGTGTGATCCGCAACCACAACGAGGACTACACCGACACGCTGCAGTCCATCGGCTGGGGCAACACCTTCAAGGCGGGCGACTGGAAGCTGAATCTCGACCTGTCGCAGTCCAAGGTGATCAAGGTTTCGAAGCGCTTCGAAACCACGGCTGGCCTGGCGGGCGATGACTACAACGCCGCCGACACCATCTCGTGGACCGGCTTCAACGGCAGCAACCTGGCGGATGTGCACTACACCAGCGGGCTGAACTACGCCGACCCGAACATCATCAAGCTGACCGACGTCCAGGGCTGGGCCGGCGGCAACGGCATCCAGGACGGCTACTACGCCAACCCGACCACCACCGACAAGATCACGGCGCTCAAGTTCGCGGCCAGCCACGACCTGAGCTGGGGCCCGATCGTTTCGGCCACTGGTGGTGTCAACGTCTCGTCCCGCACCAAGGACCGCGTGACGCGCGAAGGCGCCCTGGTGCTGCCCAACGCGTACGACGCCGATGGCAACCTGGTCGACCGCCTGGCCTTTGCCGACATTCCGAACCCGACCGTCGGCGTGGGCGGCCTGACCGGCATCCCGACGCTGAACTGGAACCCGGCCGGCTCGCTGGGATCGGTCTACCAGCTCAACCCCTGGTCCGACCACGACATCGTGGGCAAGACCTGGGGCGTCAAGGAGAACGTCAGCACAATGTTCCTGAAGGGCGACATCGACAGCGAGATGTTCGGCATCCCGGTGCGCGGCAATGTCGGCGTGCAGTTCATCGGCACCAACCAGACGGCCACGGGCTTCCAGGTTGACCAGGCCTCCTGCAACGGCGGCACGCACACCTGCGACTACTCGCCCACGATGTCGCAGCACTCCTACACCGACGTGCTGCCCAGCCTGAACCTGGTGGCCGACCTGGGTGGCGAGAACATCGTCCGCCTGGGCCTGGGCCGCCTGATCGCCCGCCCGAACATGGAAGACATGAAGTCGACCATCGACTTCAGCGTCAAGTCGGACGACGGCCCGTCGTACTTCAATGGCTCGGGCGGCAACCCGAATCTGGAACCGTTCCGCGCCAACGCACTGGACCTGTCCTACGAGAAGTACTTCGGCAAGAAGGGCTACGTGTCGGTCGCCGGGTTCTACAAGGACCTGGACACCTACATCCTGAAGACCCGCGAGGTGTTCGACTACGCGCCGTACATCACCCCGGGCTCGGGTTCGCCCGACAGTGGCACGCTGGGCCTGATCACCCTGCCGACCAACGGCAAGGGCGGTTCGGTCAGCGGGGTCGAGCTGTCGGTCAACCTGCCGCTGTCGATGGCCACCGATTGGCTGGACGGCTTCGGCGTGATGGCCAACTACTCGAACACCACCAGCTCGGTGAAGCTGCCGGCGTCCGGGTTCTCGGGCCAGAACGTCAACACGCCGAACATCCCGCTGCCGGGCTTGTCGAAGGAGGTCACGAACCTGCGCGTGTACTACGAGAAGTATGGCTTCCAGGTCGCCGTGGCGCGCCGCGACCGCTCGCCTTACCTGGGCTCGATCTCCGACTACCAGGACAAGACCCAGCTGGTCTACGTGAAGGGCGAGGCCCAGGTCGACGTGCAACTGGCCTACGATTTCGACTGGGGCCCGCTGAAGGGCTTGTCGATCCTGGCCCAGGGGAACAACCTGACCAACTCGCCGTACGCGGAATACGATGCGTCCAACGGCAACATCACCAACAAGAAGAAGTTCGGTGTGGGCTACGTGATGGGCCTGAACTACAAGTTCTGACCACCGTCATCCTCGGCAGGCGCCGCAGCCCTCAAGCTGCGGTGCCAGCGCGACGAACCGGGGAGCTCGCGGGCTCCCCTTTTCATTTCTCTCTGATCATCTGCTTTTCGGGACGACGCACATGCAGCCCAACCTCGTCAAGACCATCGTCATCGTCGGCGGTGGCACCGCCGGCTGGATGACGGCCGCCGCCCTGGCCGTTACCTTGAAGGGGCGTTACGCCATCCGGCTGGTCGAGTCCGACGAGATCGGCATCGTTGGCGTGGGCGAGGCCACGATCCCGATGATCCAGCTGTTCAACAAGATCGTCGGCATCGACGAGGTCGAGTTCCTCAAGGCCACGCAAGGCACGTTCAAGCTCGGCATCGAGTTCGTCAACTGGGGCCGGCTGGGGGACCGCTACATGCATGGCTTCGGCCGCATCGGGCAGGACCTGTGGACCGTGCGCTTCGAGCAGTATTGGCTGAAGATGCAGGCGCTCGGCCGCGCCCAACCGCTCGAAAACTACTGCATCACCCGCATGGCCAGCAAGGCGAATCGCTTCCTGCCGCCGCAGGCCAACGTACCCAACTCCCCGCTGAACGACATTGCCTACGCCTACCATTTCGACGCCAGCCTGTATGCCAGGTACCTGCGCGGCTTCTGCGAGGCGCGCGGCGTGCAGCGCGTCGAGGGCCGCATCGACCGGGTCTCGCAGCGCGAGGGCGACGGCCATGTCGACGCCGTGGTGCTGGCCAGCGGCGAGCGGGTCGAGGGCGAGCTCTTCATCGACTGCTCAGGCTTCCGCGGGCTGTTGATCGAGCAGACGCTGAAGACCGGCTACGAGGACTGGACGCACTGGCTGCCCTGCGACCGCGCGCTGGCCGTGCCCTGCGAGTCGGCACCGGTGCTGACGCCCTACACCCGCTCGACGGCACACCGTGCCGGCTGGCAGTGGCGCATCCCGCTGCAGCACCGCACCGGCAACGGCCATGTCTACTGCAGCCGCTTCGTCAGCGACGACGAGGCCGCCGCCACCCTGCTGGCCAACCTGGACGGCAAGCCCTTGGCCGACCCGCGGCCCATCCGCTTCACCACCGGCATGCGCAAGCAGGGCTGGAACAAGAACGTGGTCGCGGTCGGCCTGGCCAGTGGCTTCCTCGAGCCGCTGGAATCGACCAGCATCCACCTGATCCAGTCGTCGATCCAGCGCCTGATCGACTTCTTCCCAGACCAGGGTTTCGACGCCGCCGACATCGCCGAGTACAACCGCCAGTCGCGCTTCGAGTACGAGCGCGTGCGCGACTTCATCATCCTGCACTACACGCTGAACCAGCGCGAGGATTCGGAGTTCTGGCGCGCCTGCGCCCACATGGACCTGCCGGAGTCCCTGCGCCACAAGATCGACCTGTACCAGGCCCATGGCCGCCTCGTGCGCATCGACAACGAGCTGTTCACCGAGTTCAGCTGGCTGCAGGTCTTCGAAGGTCAGAACACCGTGCCCCGGGCCTACCACCCGCTGGTGGACCTGCAGCCCGAGGACTCGATCGCCGAGTACCTGGAAGGCGTGCGCCAGGTGATCACCAAGTGCGTGGACGTGATGCCCGACCACCAGGCCTTCATCGACAAGAACTGCAAGGCGCCGCCGCTGGCTGCCACGCCCGCCATGGCCTGACGCCGGACCCTGGGGCACAAGGTGAGCAGCTTCGACCTGTCGGTCCGCTTCTTCCTGCAAATGGCCTTCATCCTCGGCGTGTGCCGGGGCGTGGGCTGGGTCTTCGTGCGGTTGGGCCAGTCGCAGGTGGTCAGCGAGATGATCGCCGGCGTGCTGATGGGCCCGTCGCTGATGGGCTGGCTGCTGCCGGGCGTGTCGGCCTATGTCTTCCCGGCCGAGTCCAAGCCGATCCTGTTCGCGGTCTGCCAGGTCGGCCTGGCGCTGTACATGTTCCTGATCGGCGTCGAGTTCGACCTCGGCCTGATCCGCCAGCGCACCCGCAGCGCGGCCATGGTGTCGCTGGCCGGCATCGTGGCGCCGTTCGCGCTGGGCGCGGCGCTGGCCTGGCAACTGGCGGGCGACGGCAACCTCTTCTCCGCGAAGACCACCGCGGCGCAGGCCATGCTGTTCATGGGCGCGGCGATGTCGATCACCGCTTTTCCGATGCTGGCGCGCATCATCCACGAGCGTGGCCTGGCCAAGACCTCGCTGGGCACGCTGGCGCTGGCCGCCGGGGCAATGGACGATGCGGCGGCCTGGTGCGTGCTGGCGGTCGTGCTGGCCAGCTTCCAGGGTGATGCGTCGATCGCCTTGCTGGCCATCGGCGGCGGCATGGGCTACGCCGCGTTCGTGCTGCTGGTTGTCAAGCGCCTGGTGGCGCCGCTGGGCCGGCAGGTCGAGCGCGAGGGGCGCATGGGCCAAAGCACGCTGGTGCTGACCCTGGCGCTGTGCATGCTGGGCGCCTGGTTCACCGACGCGATCCAGATCTACGCCGTGTTCGGCGCCTTCTTGATGGGCCTGGCGATGCCGCGTGGGCGCTTTGCCGAAGAGTTGCACCGCCAGCTGCACCCGTTGGTGACAGCCTTCCTGCTGCCGGTGTTCTTCGTCTACTCAGGGCTGAACACCAAGATCGGCCTGGTGGACACGCCCGCGTTGTGGGCGCTCGCCGGCCTGGTGCTGCTGGCCGCCACCGCCGGCAAGGGCCTGGCCTGCTACGCCGCCGCCCGCTGGCAGGGCGAGGCCCACCACGAGGCCCTGGCCATCGGCACGCTGATGAACGCCCGTGGCCTGATGGAACTGATCATCCTGAACATCGGCTTGCAGCGCGGCCTGATCGAGCCTCCGCTGTTCGCGATCATGGTGATGATGGCCATCGTCACCACGCTGGCCGCGACGCCGGCCTTCAACCGCATCGAGCGCGTGCGGCGGCAGTTCGTCGCCGCGCAGGCCTCTGTTTGAGCCAGAACACCAACGAACCAAGGAGAAGAGGGTGGGAATGAAGGGCGTGCGCACCGCCGGGGCGGTGCTGATGGGCCTGGCGGGCGGTGGGGCCATGGCGGCGCCTCCCACCGCGCAGCAGCTGTTCCAGCAGCCTCAGCTCAGTGCCGCCGCGCTGTCTCCCAGCGGCCAGCACGTGGCCATGCGGGTCATGCAGAAAGACGGCCGGCAAAGCCTGGCCGTGATGGACCTGAAGACCATGCAGGCGACCATCGTGCTCGCCTTCAACGATGGCGACGTCGACGCCTTCCATTGGGTCAACGACGAGCGTCTGGTGGCGGACCAGACCACCACGCTGGTGGGGCTCGGGCGCGTGGATGTCGGCCCGGGGCTGTTCGCGGTGCAGCGCGACGGCACGGGCTTCAAGCCGCTGGTGCGGACTGACGAGGACGGTTTCATCTCGGGCCAGAAGCTGGGCCGCGAGCTGCTGCCGTGGAACACCTTCTTCTATGCGAGCGGCCCGCGCCAGCAGTCGACCGAGGTCTTCGTCATCCACCCGATCGGCGAGGACCATCGAAAGGAGGCGTCGTTCTACGGCCTTCAGAAGCTGGACACGGCCAACGGCGCTGCCCGCGACGTGGATGTGCCGCTGCACTCCCATGGCTGGCTGCTCGACCAGCAAGGCCGCCCGCGCACGGCGGTGGTCGAAGAGGGCAACCGCCGCACCGTGCTCTGGAACGACGACAAGAGCGCCTGGGTGCCGATAGGCCAGTCCGAGCTTTTCGCCATCGACTCGTTCGAGCCCGATCATCTGTCGTCCGACGGGCGCTTGTTCGTGGTGTCGCGCGGCAGCGCCGACACGCTGAGCCTGTACACGTATGACACGGCAGCCCGGGCGGTCAAGCCGACGGCGGTGCTCACGTCGCCGGGGTTCGACGTGGACCCCGTCTACATCGAGAACGACGAACGCCTGCTGGGCGTGCGCCACCAGGTCGACGCCTGGGTGACCACCTGGTTCGACGAGGGCATGAAGACCGTGCAGGCGCGTGTCGACAAGGCCTTGCCGTCGAGCGTGAACGAGCTCACCCCACCGCGCCGCCCGGCGTTGCCCTTCGTGCTGGTGCGCGCCTACTCGGACACGATGCCGCCGACGCACTACGTGTTCAACACCGAGACCGGCAAGTTCGTGAAGCTGGGGACGACGCTGCCCGGCCTGGACCCCAAGGCCCTGGGCACGACCGATTTCGTGCGCTACAAGGCCCGTGACGACCTGGAGATCCCGGCCTACTTGACGCTTCCGCCGGGCGAGAAAAAGCAGGGCCTGCCGATGGTGGTGCTGGTCCACGGCGGGCCGTGGGTGCGCGGCCGCAGCTGGGGCTTCGATGCGCAGGTCCAGTTCCTGGCGTCGCGTGGCTATGCGGTGCTGCAACCCGAATTCCGCGGCAGTGCCGGCTACGGCGACAAGCTGTTCAAGGCAGGCTGGAAGCAATGGGGCCAGGCCATGCAGGACGACCTGGCCGACGGCGTCAGGTGGGCCGTGGACCAGGGCTACGTCGACCCGAAGCGCGTCTGCATCGGCGGCTCCAGCTACGGTGGCTATGCCACGCTGATGGGCCTGGTCCGCGACCCGGAGCTGTACCGCTGCGGCTTCGAATGGGTGGGCGTGACCGACCTGAACCTGATGTACGACGTGGACTGGAGCGACGCCAGCAAGGTCTACAAGAAGTACGGCATGCCGCGGCTGATTGGCGACCAGGTGGCCGACGCCGCCATGCTCAAGGCCGCGTCGCCACTGGCCCAGGCCGACCGCCTGAACCGGCCCCTGCTGATGGCCCACGGTCGCTACGACATACGGGTGCCCATCGTGCATGGCGAGAAGCTGCGCGACGCATTGAAGGCGCGCGGGGTGGACGTGCAGTGGGTGGTCTACGACGAAGGCCACGGCTGGCGCAAGACCGAGACCAACGTCGATTTCTGGACCCGGGTCGAGAAGTTCCTCGATCAGCACATCGGCCATTGAGGCGAGCGCCCCCATGAACCACCGCCGCCGACTCCTGTCCCGTGCGGGCCTGGCCTGCCTGGGCGGCTGGGCCGGCGCGCCGCTGGCGCGCGGCGCAGCCACCGCCGAGCCGTTGGTCGTGTGGTTCACCGTCGAAGGCGCCAAGGGCATGCGCCTGGCGGCCGAGCGATTCACCGCCGAGACCGGCGTGCCGGTGGTGGTGGAGACGCCGGACCCGATCGACGGGCCGACCCAGTTCCAGCGCGCCTCGGGCGCCGGCAAGGGGCCGGACATGTACATCTACGCCCACGACCGCATCGGCGAGTGGAGCGGCAGCGGCCTGGTGCGTGCCGTCACGCCCAGCCAGCGCGTGCTGGCGGACATCGACCCGCTGGCCTGGAAGGGCTTCGGCTACCGCGGCCGTATCTGGGGCTACCCATACGCGATCGAGGCGGTCACGCTGATCTACAACAAGGCCATGGTGCCCACGCCGCCGCGCAGCTTCGACGAGGTTTTCGCGCTCGACGCTCGCCTGGCGCGTGAAGGCAAGCACGCCATCCTCTGGGACTACACCAACACCTACTTCACCTGGCCGCTGTTCGCCGCCAACGGCGGCTACGCCTTCAAGGAACGCCCCGACGGCACCTGGGACCCGCGCGACACCGGCGTCAACCACCCCGGTGCCCTGCAAGGCGCGCAGCTGCTGGACCGGATGATCCGCGAGGGCCTGATGCCCTCGGGCAGCGGCTACTCCGAGATGGAGGCGGCCATGGCGCAGGGCCGGGTCGCGATGATGATCAACGGCCCCTGGGCCTGGGTGAACCTGAAACGCATGGGCATCGACTTCGGCATCGCCCGCATCCCCATGGTGGGCAGCCGCGCGGCGCGCCCCTATGTCGGCATCAAGGGCATCTTCATCAACCGCGCCAGCCGGCAGCCCGAGCTGGCGGTGGAGTTCATCGAGAACCACCTGCTGACGCTGGCGGGCCTGCGCGCCATCGACCGGGCCGAGCCGATCGGTGCGCCGGCCAGCCGCGCGTACTTCGCCGAGTTGTCGGCCGACGAGCGCATCGCCGGCATCATGGCCGCCGCGCGCGAGGGCGTGCCCACGCCCAGCAACCCCGAGATGAGCCGCTTCTGGTCGGCCATGAAGACTTCGCTGACCAACCTGACCGAGGGCCGCCAGAGCCCGCGCGAGGCCATGGACGCGGCCGCGCGCCGCATCGTGCCGCAGGAGAAGGCTTCGTGAGCCTCGCCCGTGTGCTGGCAGCCGCGCTGGCCCTGCTGGCGCTGTATGCGGTGTTCCTGGTGCATGCCGCAGGCCAGACGCTGTTGGCGCTGACCCTGCTCGTGATCGGCGCGCTGGCGCTGTGGACCTACACCTCGGCCCGCACCCATGCGCTGCGCTACCTGTTCCCGGGCGTGGCGACGGCGGTGGTCTTCGTCATCTTCCCGATGCTCTACACCATCGGCATCGGCTTCACCAACTACAGCTCGCGCAACCTGCTGGACGAGGGCCGCGCCCGGGCCTACCTGCTGGACGAGGCGGTGCCGGCGGTGGGCTCGGCGCGCGCCTTCACGCTGCATGCGCAAGGCGATCGCTGGCGGCTGCGGCTCGCCGCGGCGGACCACGGCGCCCCCGCCTGGGCCACGCCCCCCATCGACCTGAACGGCGACGCAGCGCAGACGGCGCCGCTGTCGCCTGCGCCCGATGACGACGCCACGCCAGCGCTGCCGATGCGCGAGGTGGTGGCCCGGCTGCCTGCGCTGCGCCACCTGCAGCTGCGCGAGCCGGGCGGCGCCACGCTGTCGCTGCTGAGCCTGCGCGAGTTCGCGCGGCTGCAGCCGCTGTACCGCGCCGAGGGCGACGGCGGCCTCACCGACAGCATCACCGGGGTCACTTACCGGCCCGACCCGGCCGTGGGCTTCTTCACCAGCGCCGAGGGCGACCGCCTGCTGCCGGGCTACCGCGTCAACGTGGGGCTGCGCCACTACGCAGCCGTGTTCAGCGAGGGCCAGTTCCGCCAGCCCTTCCTGGGCGTGTTCGCCTGGACCGTGGTCTTCGCGGCGCTGAGCGTGCTGCTGGCCGGCGCGCTGGGCCTGTTCCTGTCGGTCCTGCTGAATTGGGAGGTGCTCGAAGGCAAGGCCGTCTACCGGCTGGTGCTGTTCCTGCCCTATGCCGTGCCGGGCTTCATCTCCATCCTGGTGTTCAAGGGCCTGTTCAACCAGAACCTGGGCGAGGTCAACCTGATCCTGCACGGCCTGTTCGGCATCCGGCCGGCCTGGTTCTCGGACCCGTTCCTGGCCCGCACCATGCTGCTCGTCGTCAACGTCTGGCTGGGCTTCCCGTACATGATGGTGCTGTGCTCGGGGCTGATCAAGTCGATACCGGCCGACCTGTACGAAGCCTCGGCGGTGGCCGGCGCGGGGCCGTGGGTCAACTTCCGCCGCATCACCATGCCGCTGATCCTCCGGCCGCTGACGCCGCTGCTGATCAGCGCCTTCGCCTTCAACTTCAACAACTTCGTGCTGATCAGCCTGCTCACCGGCGGCCGGCCCGACCAGCTCGACGCCGCGCTGCCGGTGGGCACCACCGACATCCTGGTCAGCTACACCTGGCGCATCGCCTTCCAGGACTCGGGTCAGCAGTTCGGCCTGGCCTCGGCGATCTCGACCGTGATCTTCCTGATCGTCGCGGCGATCACCCTGGTGCAGCTGCGCTTCACGCGCATCAACGACACCCCGTCCCGTTGAACCCACGCGGAGCCTGCCGATGGCCATCGTCCAACCCCGCTCGCAACGCTGGCGCAAGCTGGCGGCCCATGCCTTCCTGATCGCGCTGTGCGCGGTGGTGGCCTTCCCGTTCGTGGTGGTGGTGTCGGTGTCGCTGAGGCCCGGCAACTTTGCCAGCGGCTCGCTGATCCCGTCGGCCATCAGCCTGGAGCACTGGCGCTACGTGCTGGGCTTCCCCTACCCGGGGCCGGACGGTCAGATGCTGCAGCCCGATTTGCCGGTGCTGCGCTGGCTGTGGAACTCGGTCAAGGTGGCGGTGCTGTCGGGCGCCACCACGCTGCTGCTGTCCACCACCGCGGCCTATGCACTGGCACGCATGCGTTTTCGAGGCCGGCGCCAGATGCTCACCGGCCTGATGCTGATGCAGATGTTCCCGGCGGTGCTGGCGCTGGTGGCCATCTACGCCATCTTCGACCGGCTCGGCGGCGCGCTGCCGGCCATCGGCTTGAACACCCATGCCTCGCTGGTGCTGGCCTATTCGGGCGGCATCGCCATGCACGTGTGGACGCTCAAGGGCTACTACGACACCTTGCCGGCCGAGGTGGAAGAGGCCGCGCGCGTCGACGGCGCCACCGTGTGGCAGACCTTCTGGCGCGTGCTGCTGCCGATGGCGTTGCCCATCCTGGCGGTGGTGTTCCTGCTGGCCTTCATCGGCGCCATCATCGAGTACCCGGTGGCCTCGGTGCTGCTGACCCAGCAAGACCAGCTCACCCTGGCCGTGGGCTCCAAGCTCTTCGTGCAGGAGCACAACTTCCACTGGGGCGACTTCGCCGCCGCGGCCATCCTCAGCGGGCTGCCGATCACGGCCATGTTCCTGCTCGCCCAGCGCTGGATGATCGCCGGCCTGGCCGCAGGCGGCGTGAAAGGCTGAGCCATGGCCACTCGCATTGACGGCTGGCGCCCGCGCTGGCACTACAGCGCCCGGAAGAACTGGCTCAACGACCCGAACGGCCTGGTTTTCTTCGACGGCGAGTACCACCTGTTCTACCAATACAACCCCTTCGGCGAACAGTGGGGCCACATGAGCTGGGGCCATGCGGTCAGCACCGACCTGCTGCACTGGCAGGAGCTGCCGGTGGCCATCCCCGAGGACGAGCGGGTCTCGATCTACTCGGGCAGCATCGTCGTCGACACGCTCGACACCAGTGGCTTCGGCCGTGACGGCCAGGTGCCGCTGGTGGCCGTCTACACCGGCTGCCGCCGCGTGCCCGAGGGCGGCCAGGCCCAGGAGATCGCCTACAGCCTGGACCGTGGCCGAACCTGGGTGAAATATGCGGACAACCCGGTGCTCGACATCGGCCTGAAGGACTTTCGCGACCCCAAGGTCTTCTGGCACGCGCCGACCGGCCGCTGGGTGATGGCCGTGGTGCGGCCCGATGACCACCAGGTCTCGTTCTACGCCTCGGCCGACCTGAAAGCCTGGTCGCACCTGAGCGACTTCGGACCCGCCGGAGAGTCCGGCGGCATCTGGGAATGCCCGGACCTGATCGCCTTCGACGACGGGCGCTGGCTGCTGAAGGTCGACACCTTCGCCGGCCACCCCGGCGGCACCGGGGCCCAGGTCTTCGTCGGCCGCTTCGACGGCACGCGCTTCGTCGTCGAGGGCGACGCACGCGCCGCGCAATGGGCCGACCACGGCAGCGACTTCTATGCCGCCCTGTCGTGGGCGAGCCTGCCGGCCGGGCACGGCGCGCCGCTGTGGATCGGCTGGATGAACAACCACGGCTATGCCAAGGCCACACCCACCTCGCCTTGGCGTGGTGCGATGGGCGCACCGCGCGAACTCTTCCTGCGCGACACGCCGCAGGGCACGTGGCTCGGCCAGCGGCCCTGGCCCGGGCTGAAGGGGTTGCGCGGTGAGCCGCGTGCCTGGGCCACCCTGGTCGCTGAGCCTGGCATCACCGTGCTGGACCTGGGCAGCGTCGACGGCGGCTGCGCGGAGTTCGAATGGCAGATCGACGCGCCACCCGCGGGCGTGACCGACAGCTGGCTCGAGCTGCACCGCGGCCCGCACGAGGCCACGCGCGTCGGCATCGACTGGCGACTGGGCACGCTCTACATCGACCGCTCGCGCTCGGGCCTGGAGCCGGACCGCGGTGCCTGGGCCAGCCGGCGCGAGGCCCCGTGGCCGGCCGCCGCGGCGCGCGACGCGCTGTGCCTGCGCGTGCTGACCGACACCTGCTCGGTCGAGGTCTTCACCGGTGACGGCGCCGCCACGCTGACCGAGCTTGTCTTCCCCGCCGAGGCCAGCCGTGGCGCGGCGGTCGGCGTGGCCGGCGGGGCCGTCACCAGCCGCTTGACGGCCTGGCCGCTGCAGCCTTAGCCCGGCTCGCCGCCGTCGGCCCGCAGTTGCCCGGCCAGGCGCCCGAGCAGGCGAACGGCGGTGTCCACCTCCTTGTCGCTGAGGCCGCGGGTCCACTCGCTGACCCGCGCGAAGTCGTCGGCGTTGCGCGACTTCCAGAAGGCGCGGTGGCTCGCCGTCACCGCCAGCCGCCGCGCCCGGCCGTCTCGCGGGCAGGGGTTGATCTCCAGGAAGCCCTTGCGCGCCAGTGCCGCGGCGATCTGCTTGACGTTCTGGTGCGTCATGCCCATGCCGGCCGCCACCTGGCTCAAGGTGGGCGGCTCGCCCTGCGCTTCGACGAAGTGCAACAAGGCACCCTGTTGCGAGGTGATGCCGCTCGGCGCCAGTGCCTTGTCCAGTCGTCCCCGCAGCAGGGCGGCGTCGACGAGCAGCAGCCGAAACAGCCGCACCCGCTGCGCCTGCGCCGTGGGCAAGTCGGCCAGGCCGAGGTCGAGGAATTGACGCGCGTCGCTCATATCCAATATATTACCTAAATGGCGAAACGACCGGGAGATCGACGTGATCGTCTTGCTGCCTCACTGCGGTTTCCTGTCCGAGACATCCCGCATGCTGCACATCGCGCAGGCGCTGCAGCGTCGCGGCTGCGAGGTCGCCCTGGCCACCCATGGCGGCCCGTATGAGCATGTTCTGACTGAGGCCGGCATGCCCTTCGAGCGGCTGTCGCCCACCATGGACGCGGCGCGTTGCCAAAGCTATCTGCGTGACCTGGTGCAGATCGGCCGGCCCGGCGTGCGCCTGCAGTCGGCCGACGAGGTGCGCGAGAGCGTCCAGGCCGAGCTCGCCTTCTTTCGCCGCTGCGGTGCCCGCATGGTGGTCATCGGCTTCACCCTGACCGCCTACCTGTCGGCCCGCCTGGCGGGCATCCCGCTGGCGGCATCGCACGGCGGTTCCTATGTGCCACCGGTGTTCGAGCAGGGCTTGGCGCCGGTGCCTACGACGATGCCGATGCCGGGCGTCGAATGGCTGCCGGCCTTCGTCAAGCGCGCCATGGCCAATGGCGGCGCGCAGCGGATGAAAGGGCCGGTGGCCTTTCTGAACGAGGTGGCGGCCGAACTCGGCGTCGAGCCGGTGCCGACGCTGGCCGCGCTGATGCTGGGCGACCTGACGCTGGTCACCGACGTGCCCGAGGTGCTGGGCATCGGCCAGGACGCCATGGAGTCCTGGCGGCCGCCGCCGGGAGGCGCCTACCGCCAAGGCACGCGGCTGACCTACGTCGGGCCGATGTACGCGCGGCTGGATGTGCCGATCCCGCCATCGGTGGAGCCCTTCCTGGACGGCAGCCGCCCGACCGCGCTGGTCGTGCTGTCGTCCTGCACGCCGGGCTTCCTGCGCCAAGTCGTGACGCAGGTCCGGCGCGCCGGGGTGCGCGCGATCGTGGGCGCCACGGTGCACGAATGGGACGCCCCGCCCGACCCGGACGTGGTGGTGGCCGGCGTGTTGCCCAACCATTTGGTCATGCCCCGCGTCGACCTGGCCGTCACCATGGGCGGCCAGGGCAGCGTGCAGACGGCGATGGCGAGCGGTGTGCCGCTGGTCGGCATCCCGCTGCACCCGGAGCAGGAGCTGAACGTCGCCCTGGCGCAGCGCCAGGGCATGGCTGTTGCGATGGCGCCGCGCCACGCCGGCACGCCGCGCATGACCGACGCCGTGCGGCAGTTGATCGGCAGCGAGCCGCACCGCCAGGCCGCACGCCAGGCCAGCCGGCACTACGCCGGCCTCGACGGCGCGGCGCGCGCGGCGGAGGCCCTGCTGGCTCACCTGCGCGACCACGCGGCCGAGCGGCAGCCCGAGGCCCAGGCCGCCTGAGCGTCTGGCGCCAACAGGCCCTAGCGGTGGCTCGCGCGCGCCCGGCGCGCGTGCGGCACCCAGCCCAGCGTGGCCCAGCGTCGCCACATCAGCAGGCCGCGGATCCACTCGTCGGCGGTGTAGGCCAGCCACAGGCCGGGCAGGCCCCAGCCCAGCACCGAGCCGAAGAGCCAGCTGCCGCCCGCCAGCACCAGCACCATCGACGCCGCGCCGGCCGCCACCGGGTAGCGGGCATCGCCTGCGGCGCGCAGTGCGTTGACCAGCACCAGGTTGAAGGTGCGGCCGGGTTCGAGCACCACGGTGATCCACAGCAGCGTGCTGCCGGCGGCGATGATCTTCGGGTCGTGGGTGAAGGCCTGCAGCAGCCAGGGCGAGGCGGCGGCCACCGTGGCGGCCACCGCCACGCTGACCAGCAGGCCGCGCGCCAGCGCGCGCTTGACCAGGCGGTGCGCCTCGTGCAGCGCGCCGGCGCCGATCATGTGGCCGACCAGGATCTCGGCCGCCAGCCCCGTGGCCAGGCCGAACAGCAGCACGCCGTACATCAGCTGCGAGGTGTAGGCCTGCGTGGCCAGCGCCTCGGCGCCCAGGCGGGCCGCCACCGCCACGCTGACCATGTAGGCGAGCCGGTAGGCGATGTTCTCGCCGGCACCCGGCAGGCCGATGCGCAGCATGGCCGCGAGCTCGGCACGCGGTGCACGCCACCAGTCGTCCAGGTGCGGCACCAGGCCCAGGCGCAGCCGCCACAGCCACAGGTGCAGGCCTACGCCCAGCACGCGGCTGGCGAGCAGGGCGACGGCGAATCCGGGCAGGCCGAGCGCCCCCATCAGCGGGATGGCCAGCACCAGGTGCACCGCGTGCATCGCAATGATGACGGCCAGCGTGTCGCGTGTGCGCAGGTGGGCGCGCATCACGCTGGCCATCGCGGCGTTCCAAGCGTCGCCCAGCATGGCCGGTGCCAGCACCATCAGGAACGGCACGGCCAGCGGCACCACCTCGGGCGGTGCGCTCATCAGCCGCATCAGCGGCGTGGCGCCCAGCCAGGCGACCAGGGCGGTCGTGCCGCCAATCCAGGTGCTGGCACCCAGCGCGGCGCGGGCCACGCGCTGCGCCGCCTCGGGCTGGCCGGCACCCAAGCGCTGCGTGACCACCACGCCGATGCCGGCGCCGATGATGCGGAACACGATGAACAGCGTGGCCGCAACCTGGTTGGTCAGCGAGAACGCGGCACCGGCGGCGTCCGACACGCGGGCGGCCAGCGCGGTGCCGACCATGCCCACGCCGATGCCCAGCAGCAGCTCGACGAACAGCGGCCACGCCAGCGCGAACAGGCGTGGCCGTGGCGGCGGCGCATGGCTCATGGCATGGCGGCTGCCGCTGTCATTGCACCCGCTTGTAGTTGGTGTAGCCGCCGGGCGGCGCCACGTCGGGCTGCAGCAGCAGCACGCCCTGTGCCGGCACGGTGACTTTCACCAGCGCCGACCACAGCGGCACCGGCTCGGCACTGGGCTCCAGAAGGGACACCAGGCGCGAGCCGTCCATCAGCTTGGAATTGGCGACCATCAGGGTCTCGGTGACGGGCTCGTCGTGCGGGTTGGCGATGACCAGCACCGTGTCGGCGACCCGGTCGGTGTGGCGCTCGAAGGCTAGCAAGCGCTGCGCCAGGATGGGCCGGTAGTCGCCCACGCGCAGCGCGCGGTGGGCCTTGCGCAGGGCGATCAGGCGCTGCGTCCAGTCCAACGCGGGGTGGCCCGCCTCGACCAGGTCCCAGCGCATCGGGGCGCGCATCTCCGGGTCCTCGCCGCCGGGCATGTCGACCTCGCTGCCGTAGTAGAGGTTGGGCGAGCCGGGCAGACTGAACTGCAGCGCCTGGGCCAGCCGGCGCGCGCGCTCGTCGGGCACCGTGGTGGCCAGGCGCGGTGTGTCGTGGTTGTCGAGGTAGACCCAGCTGCGCAGCATGTGCTCGATGCCGGTGTCGGTGACCATGCGCTCGAACAATCGGGCGAAGTGGGCCGGGTCCAGCCGCTGGTTGACCAGCTCGATCAGCAGGCGGCGCAGGGTGAAGTGCATCACCGCGTCGACCGAGGGGAACCATTCCTTCGGGTAGTTGGCGATCTCGCCGACCACCAGCGAGCCGGGCTTCTCGGCGTGTGCGGCCTCGGTCAGCTCGGCCAGGAAGGCGAAGCCGATGTCGTAGGCCACGTCCAGCCGCCAGCCGTCGATGCCGTCGTCGCGCAGGTAGCTGCGCACCACCGAGTCGCGCCCGGCGTACAGGTGCTCGCGCACGGCGGGGTTCTCGAGGTTCAGCTCGGGCAGGTTCTCGGCCCGCCACCAGGCGCGCGCGCCACCCGGGTATTGGTCACCGAACACAAACCAGTCTCGATGCGGGCTCGACGCGTTGGCCTCCGCCTCGCGGAAGATCGGCGCGTTGCGCCCCATGTGATTGAACACGCCGTCCAGCACCAGCTTCATGCCGCGCGCATGCAGCGCGTCGGCCAGGGCCTTCACGTCGGCACGGGTGCCGTATTCGGGCGAGACCTGCAGGTAGTCCAGCGCGTCGTACTTGTGGTTGGTGTAGGCCAGGCAGATCGGGTTCAGGTAGAGCACGTCGGCGCCCAGCCGGGCCACGTGGTCCAGCCGCGACGCGGTGCTGGCGAGGTCGCCGCCCCAGAAGGCGATCTCCTGGCTCCACAGGCGCTGCTCGTCGAGGTAACGGCCCTGCCGGGGCAGCTCGTGCCAGGCCTGCAGCGTCTTGGGGGCGGGGTAGAGGTGGCGCTTGGCGTCCAGGTCGGCGCTGGGCGCGAAGCGGTCGACCAGCACCTGGTAGACCACGGCGCCGATGCGCCAGTCGCGCTCGCGCGCCTCGTAGACGCCGGCCTGCGCCCGATCGAATCGGTTGGCGTAATTCATGTCAAAAGGAAATGCCTCAGGGCACGTGCTTGTAGCGGTCGTAGCCACCCATCGGCTGGGGCTGGGGCTGCAGCACCAGCACCGATTGCGGCGGGAGCTCGACGTTCAGGAAGCCCGCGACCAGGTTCAGAGAGACCGGCTTGGGGCCGCTGCCGAGCACGTCGACCATCGGCGTGCCGTCCATCAGGTAGGCGTTGGGCACCATCAGCCGCTCGCGCACCGCCTGGCGGCCGGGGTTGGCGATGACCACCATGGTCTCCAGCGTCTTGTCGGTGTGGCGCTCGAAGGCCAGCAGGTGCTCGGCGTCGATGCGGCGGAAGTCGCCCACGCGCAGCGCGCGGTGCTGCTTGCGCAGCGCGACGAGCTGCTTGATCCAGACCATCTCGGGGTGGTCGTCGGCCACCAGGTCCCAGCGCATCGGGCCGCGGTTTTCCGGGTCCGGCCCGCCGGGCATGCCGACCTCGACGCCGTAGTACAGGTTGGGCGAGCCGGGCAGCGTGAACTGCAGCGCCTGCAGCATGCGGCGCGGCGCGGCGTCGGGCACCTGGGTGGCGATGCGTGGCACGTCGTGGTTGTCGATCAGCGTCCAGGACTTGAGCATGGGCTCGATGCCGGCGTCTTGCACCAGTCGCTCGACCATGCGGCCGGCCAGGGCCGGTGGAACCTCGCCATCGGCCAGCCCCAGCAGGATCTGGCGCAGGCTGAAGTTCATCACCGCGTCGATCGACTTCAGCCACTCGCCGGGGTAGTTGACGATCTCGCCGACCACCAGCGAGCCGGGCTTCTGCTGGTGGCTGGCGTCGGTCAGCTCGCGCAGGTAGCGGGGCCCCAGCTCGAAGGCCGTGTCCAGCCGCCAGCCGTCGGCGCCGTCGCGCAGGTAGCTGCGCACCACCGAGTCCGGCGTCAGCCACAAATGGCGGCGCACGGCCGGGTTGTCCAGGTTCAGCTCGGGGTGGTTCTGGAAGCCGACCCACACCCGCGCCCCGCCAGCGTACTGCGGCCCGATCGCGAACCAGTCGCGGTACTTGCTCTTGGGGTCGGCAAAGGCCTGCTGGAAGATCGGCGCGTTGCGGCCCATGTGGTTGAACACGCCGTCGAGCACCACCTTCATGCCGCGCCGGTGCGCGTCGGCGGCCAGGCGGCGGAAGTCGTCGCGCGTGCCGTACTCGGGCGACACGGCCTGGTAGTCCAGCGCGTCGTACTTGTGGTTGGTCCAGGCCAGGTGGATGGGGTTCAGGTAGAGCACGTCGGCGCCCAGGCGCTGCACATGGTCCAGGTGGGCCAGCGTGCTGGCCAGGTCGCCGCCCCAGAAATCCAGCTCGGCCGAGTTGACCTTGTACTCGGGCAGGGCCACGCCGGGCGTGGGCACCTCGGCCCATGCGCGCAGGCGCTTGGGCGCGGGGTAGAGCGCGCGCTTGGCGTCGAGGTTGGCGCTGGGCGCGAAGCGGTCGACGATGACCTGGTAGACGACGGCGCCGTTGCGCCAGTCCTGCTCGCGCTGGTCGTAGACGGAGGCGGCCAGCGTATGGCCGGCCAGCAGGGCCAGGCCGAACCCGCCCGCGATCAGATGCTTCATCGTCATCCCTTGACGCCGCCCGAGGTCAGGCCCGACACGATCCAGCGCTGCGCCGCCAGGAACACCAGCGTGATCGGCAGGCCGCTCAGCACGGCCGCGGCGGCGAAGTCGCCCCAGAGGTACTTCTGGTCGTAGAGGTAGAACTTGGAGCCCACGGCAAGCGTGAGGTTGGGCTCTTCGCGCAGCAGCACCGAGGCCACCGGGTACTCGATGATGGTGCCGATGAAGGCCAGCACGAACACCACCATCAGGATGGGCACGGCCATCGGCAGCAGCACCAGGCGGAAGGCCTGCCAGTGGGTGGCGCCGTCGACCTTGGCGTTCTCTTCGATGTCGACCGGGATGGTGTCGAAGTAGCCCTTGATCGTCCAGACGTGGGTGGCCACGCCGCCGAGGTAGGCGACGACGAGGCCAGTGTGGGTCTCGATGCCCATCCAGGGCAGGTGGTTGCCAATGCCTTCGAAGATCGCGTAGATGGCCACCAGGGCCACGGCCACCGGGAACATCTGCAGCAGCAGCATGCTGTTCAGGATGCCGCGCTTGCCGGCGAACTTGAGCCGCGCGAAGGCATAGGCCGCGGTGGTGGAGATGGCCACGATCAGCAGCGCCGAGACGGTGGCGATCTTGATCGAGTTCCACAGCCACAGCAGCACCGGGAAGGGCGGCTGGGTGACCGTGCCGTCGGGCTGGGTGAAGGGGATGCCCAGCGCCAGCGACCAGTGCTCGAAGCTGATGCGCTCGGGGATCAACGCGCCGGTGGAGAAGTTGCCCGGCCGCAGCGAGATGGAGACCACCGCGAGCAGCGGGAACAGCGTGAGCGCGATCAGCGCCCACAGCGCCGCGTGGGTGGCGAGGACGCGCCAGCGATGGCGCTTGCCGGTGACGATGGCCATGTTGGGTCTACCTTGCGGCCTTGGCGTCACCGGTCAGCTTGAGGTTGACCAGCGACATCAGAGCGACGACGAAGAAGATGAGGGTCGAGATCGCCGCCGCGAGGCCGAAGTTGGCGCCGGCGTCGGTGAAGGCGATGCGGTAGGTGTAGCTGACCAGGATGTCGGTGGTGCCGGCCGGCAGCTTGGTGTTCAGGTAGTCAGGCCGGCCGTCGGTGAGCAGCGCGATCAGCACGAAGTTGTTGAAGTTGAAGGCGAAGGCCGAGATCAGCAGCGGTGTCAGCGGCTTGGCCACCAGCGGCGCGGTGATCTTGAAGAAGTTGGTCAGCGGCCCGGCGCCGGCGATGGCCGAGGCCTCGTACAGGTCCGAGGGGATCGCCTTCAGCAGGCCCGTGCACAGGATCATGATGTACGGGTAACCGAGCCAGGTGTTGACGATCAGCAGCATCCCGCGGGCCAGCGTCGGGTCGGCGAACCAGGCCGGGCGCACGCCGAACAGCGCGTCGAGGATGGCGTTGATCTCGCCGAAGTTCTGGTTGAACAGGCCCTTGAAGACCAGGATGGAGATGAAGCCCGGCACCGCGTAGGGCAGGAAGAGCAGGGTGCGGTACAGCGTGCGGTACTTGAGCGATTCCCAGTTCAGCGCCACGGCCAGGGTCATGCCGATGGCGGTGGCGAACAGCACGGTGAGCGCCGAGAAGATGACGGTCCAGCCGAAGATCGAGACGAAGGGGCCGCGGAAGTCGGCGTCGAACATCATCCGCGTGTAGTTCGCGAAGCCGATGCCGACCTTGAATCCGGGCTGGATGTGCTCGCCGCGCTCGTTCTCGAAGTAGCCGGTGTCGCGGTTGGGCCGGTAGACGGTGCCGGTGGCGGCCTGGACGACGGCGCCGCCTTCGCCCGGCTTCCACAGCGGGTCCAGCGGGCCGAACTCGCGCACGCCGGCGTAGCGCAGCACGGCGCCGTCGGGGCGCTGCAGCTGCAGGCTGCGCAGCGCGTCGCGGTGCGCCAGCACGTCGCGCAGCGGCAACGCGGCGCCCACGGCGGTGTCGCCCAAGGGCGCGAGCACCACGGGGGCTTTGGCGGGCTGGCTCAGGGGCAGCGGCGGGGTGACCAGCACCTCTTGGCCGTCGGCGCTGACCAGCTTGACGCGGAACTGCGCGCCGTCGGCATGCAGCGAGCTGGCCATGGCATGCGCCTCGTCGACCTCGGTCTGGTCGAGCAGGTAGGTGCGCGAGCGGTCTTCGCTGAGCAGGTGCGACGACGAGTAGTTCGTGAAGCCGATCTGCATGGTGTAGACCAGCGGCAGGGCCACGAAGATCAACATGCCGGCCACGCCGGGAAAAAGGTAGCGCCAGGCCAGGGTCTTGGCCGACGCGTAGGTGTAGACGCCGACCGTGCCCAGCACCAGCACGCCGGTGCCCACTAACATCTGGCCAGCGGCGGCCAGGCGCCAGGTGAACCACAGCACGGCGAGCATCGCGAGGGCCGCGAAGCCGATGGTGATGATCTTGTTGTTTGACTTGGCTCTCATCTCAGATGCGGGTCATGGTGGCGGCGCGGGCCGGGAGCCGGTATTCGCCGGGGCTCATGTGTCCGCGCCCTCGCCTGCAGCTCGGGTGCCCTGTGGTGCTCGCGGCACGGGGCGGCTGCGATGACTCCGCATCGTGCCTGGACGGCCCGCTGCATAGAGCCTTCTCGCTCGGTCCACGGCTGCGCCGTGGACTTCCCGCGCCGCTGCGCGCCGCGGCGCTTCCAAAATCGCCCAGGCGAATACCGACTCCCCGCCAGGAACCATCGAGCAGGGGCAGGGTCCGCGAATTCAAGAAATTCGGCTGTTCGACCGTGAAAGTACGACGACGCAACGAGAGGCCGGGGGCCGGTGTCCGGCAGGGCGAAGTGGGAGCGCCGAGAAGCGCAGGGCGCTTGGCCGCGCGCGCAGCGCGCTTCGTCAACTGACTCGCGCAGCTTGTCTGAGCGCAGTGAGCGTCAGCGAACGAAGCGAGTTCTGCGCGGGCCAAGCGACCGAGCATCGCAGGGCACCCGAGCCAAAGGCGAGGGCGCGGACTAACTGAGCCCTGGCGGGTGCCGGCCCGCGGCCGGCGCGCCACCGGATGCAAGCGAAAACCGACCATCATCATCAATTCACCACCATCCGCGCCGCCGCCCCGTCCAGCGCTTCCTTGGGCGACTGGCGGCCGTTGGTGATCGCCTCCAGCGCCGCGTCCATCGCCGGGAAGAAGCGCTGCATCTCCGGGATGTTCGGGATCGGCTCGCCGGCCTGCGCGTTGTTCATCGTCGTGCGGATCGCGGGGTCGCTGGCGAGCTCGGCGAAATAGGCCTTGTTGGCGGGTGTGCCCAGCGGCACGTCGGCCGAGACCACCTTCAGGTTCTCTACCTTGAGCAGGTGGTTCTCGATGAACTCGCGCGCGATGTCCTTCACCGGGCTCGGCGCGGTGACCATGCAACCCAGCACGCCGACAAAGGGCTTGGCCGCGTGGCCGGCCACACCGGGCACTGGCGCCACGCCGTAATCGATGCCGGCCTTCTTCGCGTTGTCCCAGGCCCAGGGGCCGGACAGCATCATCGCCACCTCGCCGCGCGAGAAGCCGGCCTCCATCTCGGCGTAGCGTGCGCCCTTGGGCATGTGGCCGTCCTTGATCAGGCGGTCAAGCATCTCGGCGCCCTTCAGTGCGCCGGCGTTGTTCACGCCCACGGCCTTGGGGTCGTAGTCACCGCTGGCCGTGCGGCCGAACACGAAGCCGCCCGGGCCGGCCAGCATCGGCCAAGTGAAGAAGGACTTGTTGTAGTCCCACAGCACGGCGTGCTTGCCGCTCTTCTGCAGTTGCTGGTCCAGCGCGATCAGCTCTTCGAAGCTGGCCGGCGGCGTCTTCACCAGGGCCTTGTTGTAGATCAGGCCGATGGCCTCGATCGACAGCGGGTAGCCCCAGGTCTTGCCCTGGTAGGTGAAGGCTTTCCAGGCCGAGTCCTCGATCTCGTCGTGCACGCGCTGCGGCGGGTGCACCGGCACGATCAGGCCAGACTTGGCCCACTCGCCAACGCGGTCGTGCGGCCAGCAGAAGATGTCCGGCCCCTTGCCGGCGCCGGCCGCGGCCTGGAACTTGTCCGGCGCGCCCTCGGGGTGCTGCACGGTCACCTGCACGCCGGTGGCGGCGGCAAAGGCATCGCCCACCTTCTGCAGGCCGTTGTAGCCCTTGTCGCCGTTGATCCAGACCAGCAATTTCAGCGGTGCTGCGTCGCCGCCGCCTTTCGGCGAGCAGGCAGTCAGCAGCGTGGCAACGGCCAGCGCCGCTGCCCGAACGAAACGGCGATCAGGCACGGCCGGCACTCGTGTGGCGAGGGAAAGCCAGGCCTTGCGCGTCGAAGAGGTAGGCGCGGTCCTCGGGCACCGCCAGGCTCAGCAACTGGCCGGCGTGCGGGTGCGAGCGGCCGTCGAGCTCGCAGGTCAGCGTGTCCTCGGCGCCAGGGTAGTCGCCGTAGGCGTAGGTCGTGCCGCCCAGCGATTCGACGAAGGTCACGGTCGCCTCGATCAGGTTGCTGGTGCCGCCTTCCTTCAGGTGCTCGGGCCGCACGCCCAGCTTGACCGGGTCACCCGGCCTCGCGCGCGTCGCGTCCACCGCGCAACGCAGGGTCGCACCGCTGGCGAGCTTGACCGTGGCACCCAGGGCGTCGGCCGAGACCAGCGTGCCGTCGAGGATGTTCATTTCGGGCGAGCCGATGAACTTGGCGACGAAGAGGTTGCAGGGGTGCTCGTACAGCCCCAGGGGCGAGCCCACCTGCTCGATCTTGCCGGCCGAGAGCACGACGATGCGGTCGGCCAGGGTCATGGCCTCGACCTGGTCGTGGGTCACGTAGACCATCGTGGTCTTCAGGTCTTCGTGCAGCTTGGCGAACTCGTAGCGCATGCGCACGCGCAAGGCCGTGTCCAGGTTGGACAGCGGCTCGTCGAAGAGGAACACGTCCGGCTTGCGCACGATGGCGCGGCCGATGGCCACGCGCTGGCGCTGGCCGCCGGACAAGTCCTTGGGCTTGCGCTCGAGCAGGTGCTCGATGTTCAGGATCTTGGCCGCCTGGCGCACCAGGCGGTCGATCTCCGCGGACGGCATCTTGGCCAGCTTGAGCCCGAACGCCATGTTGTCGTACAGGTTCATGTGCGGGTAGAGCGCGTAGCTCTGGAAGACCATCGCGATGCCGCGCTCGGCAGGCGGCACGTCGTTGACCACCTTGCCGCCGATGGACAGCGTGCCGCCGGTGATGTCTTCCAGCCCGGCGATCACCCGCAGCAGCGTGCTCTTGCCGCAGCCCGAGGGCCCGACGAAGACCATGAACTCGCCGTCGCGGATCTCCAGGTCCACCCCATGCAGGATCTTGGTGGCGCCATAGGCCTTGGCCACGCCCTGCAGCTTCACGTCCGCCACTTTGTGCACCTCCGCGCCGCGCGCCCGCGAAGGCGCTGCCCGGCTTGTCTCGCCCAGTTCATGCGTTGTTGCGCGTGCCGCGGCCACCGCCTGTGGCGCGCAGACACCGTTCAGCCACCCTTTGGCTTGACGGCCCGGGTGGATGTAGAGAATATACATTCACGATCGTCACTGCACAATCTGAAATTTGCGATTGACGCAGCAATGTAATCAATAAAATCAAGCACTTATCGTTAGACTCGGGTTTTCCATGTGTAGTCAAACTACAATGTGAACCTTGGATGTTCGATACTTCCACCGCGCCCGGAGCCGGCCTTGCCCGGCTCTGCCCGCCCACCACACGGAACATGCCTGAAGTGACCACCACCATGACCGCCCCGACCCGCCCCCACAACGACGCTGCTGCCGCCGAGCAGGGCGCGCTGCGGGCCGCGTTCAGGGCCGCCTTCGAGCGCGAGCTCGGCTTGTCGACCCAAGGCCCGACGGCCGACGCAGCGTTGCGCGCCGCCGCTGGCGCCTGCCGCGAGCTGCTGGCCCGGCGCTGGGCCGCCACCCAGGCCGAAGATGCCGGCCCCGATGGGCAGCGAGTGTCGCGCCGCGTGCATTACCTGTCGATGGAATTCCTGATGGGCCGCGCCCTGGGCAATGCGCTGGCAGCGCTGGGCCTTGAAGGCGAGGTGCGCGAGCAGCTCGCCCAGCGCGGCCACGACCTGCCCGCGGTGCTGGAGCGCGAGAGCGACGCCGCGCTGGGCAATGGCGGCCTGGGCCGCCTGGCCGCCTGCTTCCTGGACGCCTTCGCCGAGCAGGGCCTGCCAGCCTTCGGCTACGGCCTGCGCTACCGCTACGGCATGTTCGCCCAGGGCATCGAAGGCGGCCGCCAGGTCGAGCGGCCCGACGACTGGATGAAGCACGGCGAGCCCTGGGAGCTGCCGCGCCCCGAGCTGCGCTACCCGGTGGGCTTCGGCGGCCGGGTCGAGATCTGCGCCGACCGCCGCCACCACTGGCGGCCGGCCGAGCGCCTGGTCGCCACCGCGTTCGACTTCATCGTGCCCGCGCACCACAGCGAGCGCGTGGCCACGCTGCGCCAGTGGCAGGCGAGCGCCGCCGAGCCGATCGATTTCAACGCTTTCTGCCATGGCGACTACGCCGCCGCCTCGCGCCACCAGCTGGCGGCCGACACGCTGAACTGGGTGCTCTACCCGGACGACTCCACCGCCGCCGGCCGGGCCCTGCGGCTCAAGCAGGAGGCCTTCCTCGTCAGTGCCTCGCTGCAAGACCTGATCGCCCGCCACCTGCGCGAGGGCCAGCCGCTGGCCACGCTGGGCCAGCGCAACGCCATCCACCTGAACGACACCCACCCCGCGCTGGCGCCGGCCGAGCTGATGCGCCTGCTGCTGGACGAGCACCACCTGCCCTGGGGCGAGGCCTGGGCCATCACCACCCAGGCGGTCTCGTACACCAACCACACGCTGATGCCCGAGGCGCTGGAGACCTGGCCGGTGGCGCTGTTCGAAGAGCTGCTGCCGCGCCACCTCGAGATCGTCTACGAGATCAACCACCATTTCCTCGACGAGGTTCGGGCGCGCTTCCCGCGCGACCACGCCCGCGTGGCGCGCATGTCGCTGATCGACGAAGGCAGCGACCACAGCGAGCGCCGCGTGCGCATGGCGGCGCTGGCCATCGTGGCCTCGCACAAGGTCAACGGCGTGTCGGCCCTGCACAGCGAGCTGATGGTGCAGACGATCTTCGCCGACTACGCCGCGCTGTGGCCCGCGCGCTTCCACAACGTCACCAACGGGGTCACGCCGCGGCGCTGGCTGGCCCAGGCCAACCCCGGCTTGGGTGGCCTGCTGGACGCCCGCATCGGCGCTGGCTGGCGCAAGGACCTGGGCCAGCTCGCGGCGCTGAAGCCGTTGGCCGCCGACGCCGGCCTGGGCCGCGAGTTCATGGCCGTCAAGCGCGCCAACAAGCAGCGCCTGGCCGAGCGCATCCAGCGCGAGCTGGGCCTGGTGGTCAACGCCGACAGCCTGTTCGACGTGCAGATCAAGCGCATCCATGAATACAAGCGCCAGCTGCTGAACCTGCTGCACGTGGTGGCGCGCTACCAGGCCATCGTCGACAACCCGCAAGCCGACTGGGTGCCGCGCACCGTGGTCATCGCCGGCAAGGCGGCCTCGGCCTACCAGGCGGCCAAGCTGATCATCCGGCTGGCGCACGACATCGCCGCCACGGTCAACGACGACCCGCGCGTGGCCGGGCGGTTGAAGCTCGCCTTCCTGCCCAACTACGGCGTCAGCCTGGCCGAGACCATCCTGCCAGCGGCGGACCTGTCCGAGCAGATCTCCACCGCCGGCACCGAGGCCTCGGGTACCGGCAACATGAAGTTCGCGCTCAACGGCGCGGTCACGATCGGCACCTGGGACGGCGCCAACATCGAGATGGCCGAAGCCATGGGCGTCGAGAACATGTTCGTCTTCGGCCTGCGCACCGAGGCCGTGGCGCAACTCGTGGCCAGCGGCTACCAGCCGGCGCGCTACGCCCGCGAGAACGCCCAATTGCAGCGCGTGGTCGACGCCATCGCCAACGGCGAGTTCTCGCCCGCCGAGCCCGAGCGTTACCGCCCGCTGACCGATCACCTGCTGGGGGTCGACCGCTACCTGCTGCTGGCCGACTTCGCGGACTACGTGGCCACACAGGCCCAAGTGGACGCGCTGTACCGCGACCCCGCCGCCTGGGCCGAGCGCGCGCTGCGCAACGTGGCCGGCATGGGCTGGTTCTCGGCCGACCGCACGATCCGCGACTATGTCGAGCGGGTCTGGGCCGCGCCGGAAGGCCCCATAGTGGGCGTATAAGACGGGCCTTTCGACTCTCCCGACTCGCCATGCTCGCTGACGCGCACGTCCACGCCTTGCTTTCTGCGCGCCACGCCGACCCGTTCTCGGTCCTCGGCCTGCACCCTGACGACGAGGGCCAGATGTGGCTGCGGGTCTGCTGGCCCAACGTCGCCGCCATCGATGTGCTGGACGCCAAGACCGGCAAGCGCCTGACCGGCCTGGCGCTGCGCGACCCGGACGGCTTCTTCGAGGGCACCATCCCGCGCCGCAAGCAGCGCTTCGCCTACCGCCTGCGCCTGTTCGACGCCCAAGGGCTGATGCTGGCCGAGGTGGCCGACGCCTACGCCTTCGGCCCGCAGTTGCCCGACGCCGAGCTGCTGGCGCTGAAGGCGGGCCTGCACCCGCGGCCCTACACCGTGCTGGGTGCCCACGCGCTGGTGCAGCAAGGCGTGGCCGGCGTGCGCTTCGCCGTCTGGGCGCCGAACGCCAAGCGGGTCAGCGTGGTCGGTGACTTCAACCAGTGGGACGGCCGCCGTCACCCCATGCGCTACCGCCATGAGGCCGGCGTATGGGAGATCTTCGTGCCTCACGTGATCGAGGGCGACCTGTACAAGTTCGAGCTGGTCTCGCGCGAGGGCGCCCTGCTGCCGCTGAAGGCCGACCCCTACGCCCGCGCCGCGCGGTTGCGGCCCGAGACGGCCAGCAAGGTGGCGCCGATGCCGCCGGTGCGCGCGCTGCCGCCCGGCCGCGCGGCCGCCAACGGCGCGATGCGCCGATCTCGATCTACGAGGTGCACGCCCCGTCGTGGAAGCGCGTCGGCGCCGGCGCCTTCCCGAGCTGGGACGACCTGGCCGAGACGCTGCCGGCCTATGTGGCCGACATGGGCTTCACCCACATCGAGCTGCTGCCGATCACCGAGCACCCGTTCGACGGCTCCTGGGGCTATCAGACGCTGGGTCTCTACGCTGCCAGCGCCCGCTTCGGCCCGCCGGAGGGTTTCGACCGCTTCGTGGCCGCCTGCCATGCCCGCGGCCTGGGCCTGCTGCTGGACTGGGTGCCGGCGCACTTCCCGAGCGACGCGCATGGCCTGGCCCACTTCGACGGCACGGCGCTGTACGAATACGCCGACCCGCGCGAGGGCGTGCACCGCGACTGGAACACGCTGATCCCGAACTTCGGCCGCTACGAGGTGCGCGAGTTCCTGGCCGGCAGCGCGCTGTACTGGCTGGAGCGCTACGCGGTCGACGGCCTGCGGGTCGACGCCGTGGCCTCGATGCTCTACCGCGACTATTCACGGCCCGAAGGCCAGTGGGTGCCGAATGTGCATGGCGGGCGCGAGAACCTGGAGGCGATCGCGCTGCTGCAGCAGGTCAACCGCGTGCTCGGCGCGGAGGCGCCGGGCAGCATCACCGTGGCCGAGGAGTCGACCGCCTTCCCCAAGGTCTCCGCACCCACCGACGTCGGCGGCCTGGGCTTCCACTACAAGTGGAACATGGGCTGGATGAACGACACCCTGGCCTACATGCACGAAGACCCGGTGCACCGCCGCTGGCACCACGAGAAGATGAGCTTCGGCCTGGTCTACGCCTTCAGCGAGAACTACGTGTTGCCGATCTCGCACGACGAGGTGGTGCACGGCAAGGGCTCTGATGCTGGCCAAGATGCCGGGCGACGACTGGCAGCGTTTCGCCAACCTGCGCGCCTACTACGGCTTCCATGTGGGGCCACCCGGGCAAGAAGCTGCTGTTCATGGGCCAGGAATTCGCCCAGCCCGACGAGTGGCACCACGACGCGCACCTGCCCTGGCGGCGGCTGGACGACCCGCGCCATGCCGGCGTGCAGGCGCTGGTGCGCGACCTCAACAAGCTGTACCGCACGCAGCCCGCGCTGCACCGGCTGGACTGCGAGGCGGCGGGCTTCGAATGGATCAGCCACGACGATGCCGAGAACTCGGTCTTCGCCTGGCTGCGCCGCGACGAGGCCGGCCGCACGGCGATCGTGGTCAGCAACTTCACGCCGGTGCCGCGGCCGGGCTACCGGCTGGGCGTGCCCGACGGCATGCGGCTCTGGCACGAGGTGCTGAACACCGACTCGGCCCACTACGGCGGCAGCAACATGGGCAACATGGATGCGACCCTGGCCGCCGAGCCGGTAGCGGCCCATGGGCGCGGCCAGTCCATCGTGCTGACGCTGCCGCCGCTGGCGACGGTCTTTCTGGTGGCGGCTTGATCAGCGGGTGCTTTGGCCGGGTTGGCGCGTGGCCGGGGGCGGTACCCGCCAGGGCTCATGTCCGCGCCCTCGGCTGAAGCCGAGGGTCCCCTGCGATGCTCGGGGCATCTGGCGCGCAGAACTCGCTCCGCTCGCTTCGGCTCACTGCGCTCAGACAGCTGCGCGAGTCAGTTCGACGCGCGCTACGCGCGCGGCCAGTTGCCCTGCGCTTCTCGGCGCTCCCACATCGCCCTGCCGGGTACCGGCCCCGGCCCGATCCAGCAGTTGGCGTTTGCTCGCCGAAGCTGCTCCAACCATTGGCCGTTGGCGTTTGGGAGCGCCGAGCGCAGAACTGCTGGCCGCGCGCGCCAAGGCGCGCAGTTGTCAACGCGACGAAGGGCAGGCCCCCGTGGGCACCCGAGCCGCAGGCGAGGGCGCGGACACATGAGCCCTGGCGGATGCCCGCCCCCTGCCACGCGGAAACTTTCGCGCGCTGACGACCCAGCCCATGCACCACGCCCTCCCCACCGAGCTGCAGGAAGGCCGCCACGAGCCCATGGGCGCGCACCCGCGCGACGGCGGCGTCAACTTCGCGGTGTTTTCCGAGCATGCCCAGCGCATCGAGCTGTGCGTGTTCGACAGCTCCGGCTCGCGCGAGCTCAAGCGCTATGCGCTGGCGGGCCCGCACGACGGCGTGTTCCACGGCTTTCTGCCGGGTGTCGGGCCGGGCCTGGTGTATGGCCTGCGCGCGCATGGGCCCTACCGGCCCGAAGACGGGCACCGCTTCAACCCGCACAAGCTGCTGCTCGACCCGTACGCCCGCGAGATCGTGGGCCGCTTCGCTTGGAGGGCCGAGCACCATGGCTACGAGCTGGGCCACCCCGAGGGCCCGCGCTCCTTCGACACCCGCGACAACGCCACCCAGGCCCTCAAGGCCCGCGTCGCCGAGCCGCTGGGCGAGGCGCCCGCACGTCGCAACGCGCCGCGCCATGCGCCGGCCGACGTCGTGCTCTACGAGGTCCACGTCAAGGGCTTTTCCAAGCAGCACCCCGGCATCCCCGAGGCCCTTCGCGGCACCTATGCCGCCCTGGCTCACCCCGCGGCCATCGCCCACTTCAAGGCGCTCGGCGTCACCACCTTGTCACTGCTGCCGGTGCAGTATGCGGTCGACGAACCCCACCTGGCCGACAAGGGGCTGACGAACTACTGGGGCTACAACACCCTCGGCTTTTTCTGCCTCGACCCGCGCATGGCCACGCAGCGCGACGACCCCGCCGCCGTGACCCGCGAGTTCCGCGACATGGTCGCCGCGCTGCACGCGCACGGGCTGGAAGTGGTGCTCGACGTGGTCTACAACCACACGCCCGAGGGCAACGAGTTCGGGCCCACGCTCAGCTTCCGCGGGTTGGACAACCGCAGCTGGTACCGCCTGGTCGGCGACGACAAGAGCCGCTGCGAAAACCTCACCGGCTGCGGCAACACCGTCAACGCCGCCCACCCGCGCGTTGCCCAGTTCGTGCTGGACTCGTTGCGCTACTGGGTCAGCGAGATGGGTGTCGACGGCTTCCGCTTCGACTTGGCGCCCGTGCTGGGCCGCACCCACCACGGCTTCGACCCGCACGCCGCCTTCTTCACCGCGATGCGGCAGGACCCGGTGCTGGCCGGCGTGCACCTGATCGCCGAGCCCTGGGATGCTGGCCACGAGGGCTACCAGGTCGGCCGATTCCCCGGCCGCTTCCTGGAGTGGAACGACAAGTTCCGCGACGCGGTGCGCGGCTACTGGCTGGGCCGCGACGCGGGGGCGCACGTCAGCCGCGGCGAGTTCGCGCGGCGCTTCACCGCGTCCAGCGACTTGTTCCACCACGGCCAGCGGCGGCCCACGGCCTCGGTCAACTTCGTGGCCGTGCACGATGGCTACACGCTCAACGACGTGGTGAGCTACAGCCACAAGCACAACCACGCCAACGGCGAAGGCAACCGCGACGGCCGCGACGGCGAGCTCAGCGCCAGCTTCGGCCACGAGGGGCCGACGGACGACGCGGCCATTCGCGCCACCCGCGAGCGCGTGCGCCGCGCGATGCTGGCCACGCTGATGCTGGCCCAGGGCACGCCCATGCTCAACGCGGGCGACGAGCTGGGCAACAGCCAGGGCGGCAACAACAACGCCTACTGCCAGGACAACCCCATCGGCTGGCTGGACTGGGCCGCGGCCGACGCTGGGCTGTCGCGCTTCGTCGGCGAGCTGGCCGCGCTGCGGCGCGCCGAGCCGCTGCTGCGCCATGGCCGCTGGTTCTGCCAGCCGCCGGGCGGGCCGGGGGACGCCTTTCTGACCTGGCTCACCCCCGTGGGCAGCGAAATGCACGTGCACGATTGGCACGAAGCCGGCTGCCTGGCCTTCGCCTGCCGCATCCGCGCCCATGATCCGCACCAGCCGCCCCTGCTGCTGCTGTTCAACCCCGACCCCGCGCCGCAGCCCTTCACGCTGCCGCCCGGCCCCTGGGCGTTGCGTCTGGACAGCAGCGGCAGCCTGCCGCCTGGCCACGCCCTGGCCGCCAGCGCCCACCTCACCGCCCCTGCGCGCAGCCTGCTCGTGCTGCGGGGGGCCTGACGACGACGAACGAGAAGGAGTCCGCCATGGACCTGAACCAGCGCAGCGCCGGCGTGCTGCTGCACATCACCTCCCTGCCCGGGCCGCACGGCATCGGCGACTTCGGCCCCGACGCCTACCGTTTCGTCGACTGGCTGGCCAGCGCCGGCCAGCGCATCTGGCAGTGGCTGCCCAGCACGCCCATCGGCCCCGGCGACTCGCCCTACCAGGGCGTCAGCGCCTTCGCCGGCAGCCAGTGGATGGTGGCGCTGGAGCCGCTGGTCGAACACGGCTGGCTCGCCAAGCCCACTCTGCCGGGCAAGGAACAGGGCGGCGGCTTCGACGCCGCGCGCGTCGACTACGGCCGCGTGCTGCCCTGGCGCGAAGCCCAGCTGCGCGCCGCTGCCAAGGGCTTCGTCGACCGAGCCACGCCGGCCGACCGCGCGGCCCACCACGCCTGGTGTGAGCAGCAGGCTGGCTGGCTGGACGACTACGCGCTGTTCATGGCCATCCGCTCGCCGCGTGGTGGCCAGCCCTGGTGGCTGTGGCCGGCCCCGCTGGTGCGGCGCGAGCCGGCGGCGCTGTCGGCGGCGCGTGCCGAGTATGCCGACGAGGTCGCCTTCTGGAAGTTCGTGCAGTGGTGCTTCGACACCCAGTGCGGCGCGCTCAAGGCCTATGCCAACGGCAAGGGCGTGTCGCTGATGGGCGACCTGCCAATCTTCGTCGCCCACGACTCGGCCGACTGCTGGTCGCGGCCCGATCTGTACCACCTGGATGCCGACTTCCAGACCACGGTCGTGGCCGGTGTGCCGCCCGACGAGTTGGGCCCGCTGGGCCAGCGCTGGGGCAACCCGCTGTACCGCTGGGACAAGATGGCCGAGGAGAACTACGCCTGGTGGACGGCCCGGGTGAAGCGCGCGCTGACCAGTGCCGACGTGTTCCGCATCGACCACTTCCGCGGCTTTGCCGGCTACTACGAGATTCCCGCGTCCAGCCCGGACGCCAAGCGCGGCCGCTGGCTCACCGGGCCGGGCAAGGCCTTGTTCGACGCGATCGAACAGGCCCTGGGCAAGCTGCCCATCGTCGCCGAGGACCTGGGCTACATCACCCCGGACGTGCACGAACTGCGCGACGGTTGCGGCTTCCCGGGCATGAAGATCCTGCAGTTCGGCTTCGGCGGCGACGGCGGCCACGAGTTCCTGCCGCACAACTGGCCCAAGGCCTGCGTCGCCTACACCGGCACGCACGACAACGACACCGTGCGCGGCTGGTGGGACCACGCCAGCCCCCGCGAGCGCGCCTACGCCGGCAGCTACCTGGCCTGCGGCGACCACGACGTGCACTGGGCCATGATCCGCGCCTGCTGCAACTCTGTGGCCAACATGGCGGTGTTCCCGCTGCAGGACGTGCTGGGCCTGCCCGGCAGCCACCGCATGAACATTCCCGGCGTGCTGGGGGGCAATTGGGGCTGGCGCTTCCAGTGGCCGATGATCGGCGCCGAGACCACCCGGGTGCTGGGCCTGATCACCGCTGCCAGCGGCCGCGGCCCCTTCGAACTGCTGCACCTGCCATGTTGAGGGAGTTGCCATGCTTTGCCCCTTCGTTCCCCGTCGCCTGCTCGCGGGCGCTGCGCTGCTCGCCAGCGGCCTGCTGCCCACCATGAGCGTCGCAGCGGCTGACGGCCTGCCGCCCGACAGCGTGGCCCACGTGGCCTGGTCGCGCCAGGCCACGATCTACGAGGTCAACCTGCGCCAGTACACGCCCGAGGGCACGATCCAGGCTTTCGCCGCGCACCTGCCGCGGCTCAAGGCCATGGGCGTGGACATCCTCTGGCTGATGCCGCTGCACCCCATCGGCCAGAAGAACCGCAAGGGCACACTGGGCAGCTACTACGCCGTCAAGGACTACCGCGGCGTAAACCCCGAGTTCGGCACGCTGGCCGACCTGAAGGCCCTCGTCGCCCAGGCCCACCAGATGGGCATGAAGGTGATCCTCGACTGGGTGCCCAACCACACCGCCTGGGACCATGCCTGGGTCACGCAGCACCCCGACTGGTACAAGAAGAACGCCAAAGGTGAGATCTACCCGGTGACCTTCGGCGAGGGTGATCACCAGGAGCAGTGGTCCGACGTGGTCGCGCTCGACTACGCGCAGCCCGCGCTGCGCGCCGCGATGATCGGTGAGATGGGCTTCTGGCTGCGCGAAGCCGACATCGACGGGTTCCGCTGCGACGTGGCCGGCCTGGTGCCGATGGACTTCTGGAACGAGGCCCGCCCGGCGCTGGACCGCATCAAACCCGTGTTCATGCTGGCCGAGTGGGACACGCCGGCCATGCACCAGTCGGCCTTCGACATGACCTACGACCTAAAGACCTACGACGTCTTCAAGGCCATCGCCCAAGGCCAGGCCGGCAAGTCGAGGTTGGTCGACCATTTGCGCAACCCGCCGCAGCGCTACCCGGCCGACGCGTACCGCATGGTCTACACCGCCAACCATGACAGCAACTCGTGGAACGCTAGCGACACCGAAGCCTTCGGCCCCGCGCTGCCGGCCTTCGCCGTGCTGGCCGCCACCCTGCCCGGCATGCCCCTGCTCTATGGTGGCCAGGAAGGCAACCTCGACAAGCGCCTGCAGTTCTTCGAGAAGGACACCATCGCCTGGAAGGGCTACCCGCTCGGCGCGCTCTACACCGAGTTGTTCCAGTTGAAGCACGCTCACCCGGCGCTGGCCAACGGCGCGGCCGGCGGGCCGCTGGAAGTCCTCGAAGTGCTGGACCCGCATGTGTTCGCCTTCCGCCGGGTGAGGGGCGACGACAGCGTGACGGTGGTGGTGAACCTCACCGCCACGCCGCAGCAGCTGAAGGGCCACGCCGTGCTGGGCAACGTGGTTCTCGATGCCTGGGGCTGGCGCATCATGACGTCGCGGCCCTGAGCGTCTGCGCGTCCACCTGCACGGTGAGGTGGGGGTAGGGGATCTCGATGCCGGCGGTGTCAAAGGCCTGCTTCAACCGCAACAGGTAGGCGCGGCGCACCGACCATTGTTCCAGGGGCGCGACCCGGAAGCGGCCGCGCAGCACGACGGCGGAGTCGTCCCACCGCTCGACGCCGGCCAATTCGAACTCGTCGAGGATCCGGCCCGCGAAGGCCGGGTCGGCGCGCAGGCCCGCGGCGGTCTCGCGCATGATCTGCATCGCACGGACCAGGTCGGCGTTGTAGGCCACCCCGACGTCGACCACGGCCTGGGCATGGCCGCGGCTGAGGTTGACCACGGCGCCAATGGTCCCGTTCGGCACGAAATGCACGTGGCCGTCATAGTCCCGCAGTTGCACGTAGCGCAGCGTCATGTCCTCGACCACCCCGGCATGCTCGCCGAGCTTGACCACGTCGCCCTGACGCAACTGGTTCTCCAGCAGCAGGAAGAAGCCGGTGAAGTAGTCTTTGACCAGCGCCTGCGCGCCAAAACCCACCGCCACCCCGGCGATCCCGGCCGCGCCGAGCAGGGGTGCCAGCGACACGCCAAACTCTGACAGGATCAGCAGGCCGGCCACGAGCCAGATGACCACGGCGGCCAGGTAGCGAAAGGCCCGCCCGAGCGTTTCAGCGCGCCGCACGGCCTCGTTGTCGTCGAAGCGGGTGGCGATGCGGATCCTCAGGGCACGGATCGCGCGCTGGACCGCTGCCGTGCCGAACCAGGCCACCATCAGGATCAGCAGCACCCGCATGGCCGGTGCAAGGTGGGTGGCCAGCGCGATGGCCTCGGCAGGAATCCAGTCGGATGCGGTGGGCATGTCGATCCAGGTTCAGACGGCGTTGGTCCACGGCTTCGACAGATTCATCGCGCCGTTGATGATGCCGACCATGGAATAGGTTTGAGGGAAGTTGCCCCAGAGTTCGCCGCTGGCGGGGGCCAGGTCCTCGGACAGCAGGCCGACGTGGTTGCGGCGGGACAGCAGGGCCTCGAAGGCCTCCCGGGCTTCGTCGACCCGGCCGATGCGTGCCAAGGCGTCGACCCGCCAGAACGCGCAGACGTTGAAAGCCGTCTCGGGTCTTCCGAAATCGTCTTCCGCCTCGTAGCGGCGCATGAACGGGCCATCGCACAGGCTGCGCTCAAGTGCCTCCACGGTGCGCACGAACCTCGGGTCGCTGGCGGGGAGGAAGCCCACCTCGGCCATCAGAAGGACGCTGGCGTCCAGGTCGCGGCCCCCGAAGCTCTCGACGAAGGCCTGACGTTCGTCGCTCCAGGATGACGCCAGGATGCGTCCGCGAATCCGGTCAGCTTTGTCCTGCCAGTACCCACCGCGGTCCTGCAAGGACAGGACTCGGGCGATCTTGGCCAGGCGGTCGCAGGCTGCCCAGCACATCAGCGACGACGAGGTGTGCACCCTCGCGCGGGTGCGCAGCTCCCACATGCCGGCATCGGGCTGGTCGTGCAGCCGCCAGGCCTGTTCGCCGACCGTTTCGAGCCGGGCAAAGTCGCTGGCATCGGCGCGTCGAAACAGACGATGGTCATGGAAGGCCTGCGCGGCCCCCATCACGATGTTGCCGTAGACATCGTGCTGGAAGTGCTCGTATGCCTGATTGCCCACGCGGACCGGCCCCATGCCTCGATAGCCCGGCAGGCTGTCCACGATGCGTTCGGTCAGGCCGCGCTCGAGACCGATGCCGTACAGGGGCTGGACATGCCCGTCGACACTGCGCACCACGTCGTGCAGCCAGCGGAGGTAGTCCTCCATCGTTCCGACTTCGGAAAGGCTGTTCAGTGCGCGCACGACGAAGAACGCATCGCGCAGCCAGCAGAACCGGTAGTCCCAGTTGCGGCCGCTGTTGGGGGCCTCCGGGATGCTGGTGGTCATGGCGGCGACGATCGCGCCCGTCTCTTCGTACTGGCACAGCTTGAGCGTGATGGCTGCGCGAATCACGGCCTCCTGCCATTCCAGCGGGACAGCCAGACGACGCGTCCAGTGGCGCCAGTGCAGGGCGGTCTGCTCCTCGAAGTCGCGCGCGGTCTCATCGACACCGCCGCCCAGGGTTTCGTCTGGGCCCAGGATCAGGCTGCAGGGCCCGTGCAAGGAAAACCACGTGCCTTCAGCCACGTAAGTGGGTGGCGCGCTGGTGTTCAGCCGCAGCGTCATGCCCGGCAACACGTAGCGCAGGTGATTGCTGCCCCTGGTCATTTCAGGAACGGCGCTGCCCCACTCGCCCTGAGGGTTGACCGTGACCCTGATGCGAGGATGGCCTTGTAACGGGCGGATACGCCGAACCAGTTGCGCAGGCCTGAACATGCGACCATGCTGGAAGAATCTGGGCGCGAAATCGGTGATCTCGATGGCTTGGCCCGCGGCATCGAACAGCCGGGTACGCAGGACGGCGGTGCTCGGGTCGTAGTGCTGCTCGCTGCCGACTGACTGCTCCAGTTCAACGGCCCATCGTCCTGCCATCGGCTCGGTGTGGGGACCACCCAGCAAGGCGTGGAAGACCGGGTCGCCATCGAAGCGCGGCATGCAGCACCACACGATGTGGCCGGCGCGGTCGACCAGGGCGCTCACGGCGCAATTGCCGATCATGGCCAAGTCAAGGGTCGGATTTCTCAAATCGATCATATGAATTTGCACAAATATATAATGATCAGCCGCATCTTCACAGAGCTTGGCTCGTCGGCAGCATTCCGCCGGCGGTCTTCTAGGCCGATGGATACCCCATGAAGACCCTGCGCCTGCAGCTTCGTTTCCTGGTCCCGCTGCTGCTCACGTTGGTGGCAGCCGCCTTCATCGCCGTGCCGCTGATGGATCAACTCACCATACGTTGGTTCGCGCGCGACCTCAATACCCGCGATGCGCTGGTGGCCAATACGCTTGGCGATGCGATCTCCGAGGCCGAGCTCGATGGCAAGTCCTGGCGGCTCCAGCCCTTGTTCGAGCACGCGGTCCAGGACGAGCGCCTGGTGGCGATCGCGCTGTGCGATAGCAGCGGCGAGATGCTTCGCGCGACCGCCGGCTACCCGCAGCAATTGACCTGCGAACGGGCACGTGCCGTGTCTGGCAGCGTTGACCCTCGCCTGGTGCTGGGGTCGGGTTCGGTGCACGTCGGGGTTCACGCGCTGAAACCGGACGAAGAGTCATCCGCGAGCCTGGTGCTGCTCCACGACCTCAGCTTCATCGAGCGACGCAGCCAGGACACCCGACGCTACCTCATCGTGTTCATCGTGGGACTCGGCCTTGCCATCGCCTTGATCACGGTGGTCGTGGCCCAGTTGAGCTGGCGTGGCTGGGTGCGTGGCATGCAGGGCATCCTTCGTGGAGAGGGCTTGCTGCTCCCGCTGCTGTCACCACCGCCCGAACTGCAGCCCTTCGCCAGCGAGGTCCGGGCGCGCCTGCGTGACCTGGAGGACGAATACCGTCGCAGTCTGGACCTCATCGCGCAGTGGAGCCCGGAGCGATTGCAGTCCCTCCTTCAAACCCAGTTGCGCGGCGACCAGGTGATCGTCGTCAGCAACCGCGAGCCCTATATCCATGACCGGTCCGCCTCCGGCGAGATCACGGTCAAGCGACCAGCCAGCGGCCTGGTGACGGCCGTCGAGCCCGTGATGCGTGCGTGCTCCGGAACCTGGATTGCACATGGCAGCGGGTCCGCCGACCGTGAGGTCGTTGATTCGCGGGACCGAGTCGCCGTGCCACCTGGCCAAAGCGCTTACACCTTGCGTCGTGTCTGGTTGACGCCGGAAGAGGAGCAGGGCTACTACTACGGCTTTGCCAACGAGGGGTTGTGGCCGCTGTGTCATGTGGCGCACGTCCGCCCGGTGTTCCGGGAGTCCGACTGGGAGGCGTACCGCGTCATCAACGAGCGATTTGCGGACGCGGTCGTCGCCGAAGCCAGAGGCGAAGACCCCGTGGTGCTGGTGCAGGACTACCACTTTGCGTTGTTGCCGGCATTGATCCGGGAACGGCTGCCCCGGGCCACCATCCTCACCTTCTGGCACATCCCTTGGCCCAACCCGGAGTCCTTCGGCATCTGCCCGTGGCGCCGAGAGATCCTTCAAGGCATGCTCGGCAGCACGATCCTGGGGTTCCACACCAGGTTCCACTGCAAGAACTTCATCGAGACCGTTGACCGGTTTCTGGAGGCTCGCATCGAGCACGAACACTCGACGATCTCTTTCCAGGACAAGGAAACCCTGGTGGAAAGTTACCCCATCTCCATTGCGTGGCCCGACGACGGCAGCGGCGCACCTTCGGCCGCGGAATGCCGCCAACGTGTCTTCGAGCGTCTGCGCCTGAGCCCGCTGAGTTGCCTGGCCGTGGGCGTGGACCGGTTCGACTACACCAAGGGCATCCTGGAGCGACTGCATGCGGTCGAGCGCCTGCTCGAGAAGCGCCCCGAGTGGGTGGGCAAGTTCGTGTTCGTCCAGGTGGCGGCACCTACACGCAGCTCGCTGGAAGAGTACCGCGCGTTCCAGCAGCGGATCCACGAAGTCACCGATCGGATCAACACCCGGTTCGGCCTCGGGGACTATCAACCGGTGCGTCTGCTGGCCGAGCACCATGAGCACGAGGCGGTCAACGAGCTCTTCCGGGCGGCCGACATATGCGTCGTGACCAGCCTGCACGACGGCATGAACCTGGTGTGCAAGGAGTTCGTGGCCGCCCGTGACGACGAGCGCGGTGTGCTGGTGCTGAGCCGTTTTGCCGGCGCTGCGCGCGAACTTCCAGAGGCCTTGATCGTCAACCCGTACCACGTCGAGGAGACTGCAGACGCCCTGCACCGCGCCGCGACCATGCCGGAGGCCGAGCAGCGTGAACGCATGGCAAGCCTGCGGATGACCGTGCGAGAAAACAACGTGTTTCGATGGGCTGGGCGAATGCTTTCGGACGCGGCGCGCTTGCGCTTGCGGGAGCGGGTCGCTGCCCGTGTTCAGCGGCACACCGGAGACTGACATGAGGCGCCTCTTCACCAACGAGGGCCAGGCTGCACTGGCTGCGGCCATGCGCTTGCGGCCCTTGCTGGCGTTCGACTTCGACGGCACGTTGGCGCCCATCGTGGCGAGGCCGGACGACGCGCGTGTGCCCGCCTCGGTGGCCCAGCGCCTGCAGCGACTCGCCGCCATCCTCCCGCTGGCCATCATTTCGGGCCGGACCGTGAGCGACCTGAGGCATCGACTGCCTTTCGAGCCCTGGCGGGTGGTAGGCAACCACGGTGCCGAGAGTGAGATCGCGCCTGGGCCCGCCCCGGCTGTAGCGGCCTTGCAGCCGGCCAGGGCCAGGATCGCGCAGCAGCGCATGGTGCTCGAACAGGCCGGGGTGCAAGTCGAGGACAAGGGCGCCTCGATTGCATTGCACTACCGTCTCGCACGCGACCGTTCAGACGCTCTGGCCGCCATCGGGCGCACGCTGGAGGATCTGCCCAGTGAACTGCAGGTCTTCGGTGGAAAACTGGTGGCCAATGTCGTTGCCAGCTTTGCCGACGACAAGGCCCATGCACTGGCACGTCTGGTGACGGACAGTGGCGCGTCCGGCGCGGTGTTCATCGGAGACGACATCAATGACGAGCCGGTGTTCGCACGCGAGGAACCGACCTGGTTCACGCTGCGCGTGGGCCACGACTACCCGAACTCGCAGGCCCAGTACTCGATCGACGCGCCTGCCGATCTTCCGCGGGTGTTGGACCTGATGCTGGCAGCGATCGGTGCACCGCAGTGACAGTCTGGCCGCCTGCATTCATCATCTTTAAATTTGTCAAAATATAATGGTGATGCCCGGTCGGATTCTCGAGCCGGCTTGAGTGCATGGAGCGACATCAGCGGGGCATCGCGCCCCGCTTTTTTATCAGGGCCGATCCACGCGGGCAGGGTCCGGGGACGGCAGCCGGCCCAGTTGCCACTGCGCCAGCGATCCGTACAACGGTCGGCTCATCACCCGGGACACGGCACTGGCGATCAGCGAGCAGGCCATCAAGGTCAGCACCATGGCGTGTCCGTCGACCATTTCCATCACGATGATGAAGGCGGTCAGGGGCGCCTGTGTCGCCGCCGCCAGGAAGCCGACCATGCCCAGTGCGATCAACGTCGGCGCATGCGGGTAGCTGGTCAGCATGGCCACGTCGTGACCCAGGGCACCGCCAATGGCCAGCGACGGAGCGAAGATGCCACCCGGCGCGCCAGACCAGGCCGACAGCCAGGTGGCGAGGAACTTGAACAGCAGGTAGACCGTCGGTTCCTCAGCCGTTCCGGCCAGCATGGCTTTCGAATGCCCATACCCGCTGCCGAAGGTGGCGCCGTGGGTGACCAGGCCAATCAGCGCGATGCCCAGGCCGCAAGCTGCAGCGAAGAGGACCGGACGCTCATTGCGCCACCGGGTGAACCGGTCTGCCGTGGTGCCCGTCAGCGACTTCAGCAGGAGTCGGGCGAACAGGCCGCCAGCGAGCCCCGAAGAGATGGCCACGAGGATGAACGGCCACCAGAGACTCACGCTGACTGCCCTGACTTGGATCACGCCGAAATAGGTGGCATTGCCATAGACGGAGACGCCCATCAGGCCCGCCAAGACGATGGCGGCGATGAGCAAGCCGCTGCTGCGCTGCTCAGGCTTGCGCGACAACTCCTCGATGGCGAACATGACGCCGGCCAGCGGCGTATTGAAGGCTGCCGCGATGCCGGCCGCGCCGCCTGCGACCAGCAGCCCATGCTCGGTCACCGGGCTGCGGGCGGGCAACCACCGCCCGGCGTAGTGCATGACACCGGCGGCCAGTTGCACCGAGGGGCCCTCGCGCCCGATCGACAGGCCACCCAGCAGCCCCCAAGCGGTGAGCCAGAATTTGGCAAAGGCCAGACGGAGCGAAACGAAGAGCTCGACCGTTGATGGCGAGACCCGGGTGTCCAGAGACGCCATCACCTGCGGGATGCCGGATCCGGCGGCGCCCGCCGCATGGCGGCGCGTAACCCAGACGATGGCGGCGGTGCACGCCGGGGTCCACAGCAGGGGCAGCCAGGCGACCCGGCTCTGCGCAGCGAAGAAGGCCTCGAGAGCCCGGTCCGTCACCCACGTGAACGCGACCACAGACAGACCGGCGGCGGCGGCGGCCGCCAGCACGACCACCCGGGTCTGCCAATGGGACCAGTTGCCGAACTCTCGCCGGACAGCTGCCGGGATGTGCGGATCCATTTCAGCCGTTCCGGCGGGCACGTCGCCCGCCTATGATTGCGACATGGTGACGCGACGAAAGCCGCCCGCGGCGAGCAACCCGGGTGCCCCGGAGCCAAATGACGGCCTCAGCGAACCCGCCTTGCGCGTGCTGCGTCAGTTTCGGCAGGTTTTCAACACGGTGAAGACCCACTTCCAGCAGATCGAGCGAACGGCGGGCGTGGGCGGGGCGCAGCTCTGGGCCTTGAGCGTGATTCGCGACAGGCCGGGCGGCGGTGTCAACGACCTGGCGCGGTCGATGGACATTCATCAGTCCACCGCCAGCAATCTGGTCCGTGCGCTGGTCGACAGGGGCTTGGTGGTTGCCAGCCGCGATGGCCCCGACCGGCGCGCCGTCCAGCTGTCGCTCTTGCCTGCGGGGCGCCGCATCCTGCAGCGCGCCCCCGGGCCATTCGCAGGCAAGCTGCCCGACGCCCTGGCCAAGCTGGACGGCGCCACGCTGCAGCGTCTGGACCACGATCTGTCGGCCTTGATCGCGGCGCTCGACGCCGACGAGGACGCCGCCAACATCCCGCTCGCTCAGCAGATGTAGGTCGACGACGTTCGTGCCGGTGGCACGGTGCGTGCAGGCTTGCATTTGTCAAAATATAACCCGCTGCACAGTGGCGGCAGTGCGCTGGCCAGTTGCCGGCGCCGGCTCAAAGGACGTGCACATGCTCGACATTGCCGCTGCCTGCTTGGTGGTCACCGCCCTGCTGGCCTATTTCAACCACCGCTTCATCGGCCTTCCCACGGCGATCGGCGTCATGGCCACCGCGTTGGGGCTGTCGCTCCTGCTGGTCGGCTTGGACGCCCTGGACTCTGTGCACCGCCTGCGCCAGGTCGAGGAGTCCTGGCTGAGGAGCATCGACTTCTCCAGCGTCTTGATGCAGGGGATGCTGTCGTTCCTGCTGTTCGCGGGCGCCATGCACGTGGACCTGACGGCTCTGCGGCGCTACCGCTGGCAGGTGGGCGCGCTGGCGGTCGTGGGCACCTTGGCGTCCACCGGCGTCGTCGGCCTGATCCTGTGGCTGGTGTTGCCGTGGCTGGGCCTGCCGCTGGCGCTGCCCTATTGCTTGCTTTTCGGCGCGCTCATTTCGCCAACCGACCCGATCGCCGTGATGGGCATTCTCCGGCAGGCAGGGGCGCCCCAGGACCTCGAGCTGGTGATTGCCGGCGAATCGCTGTTCAACGACGGCGTCGGCGTGGTGGTGTTCGCGCTGGTGCTGGGCATGCTCGGCGGCGACGCGGCATCGGGCGGCTGGCGGCATGCCGGCGAGTTGCTGGCACGAGAGGCCGGCGGCGGCATCGCGTTCGGGCTGCTGCTCGGTGCCTGCGGCTATTGGCTGCTCCGGAGCATCGACCACTACCAGGTGGAGGTGCTGATCACGCTGGCCACGGTGATGGGGGGCTATGCCCTGGCGCAGCACTTGCACGTGTCCGGCCCCCTGGCGATGGTGGTGGCCGGCCTGTTCATCGGCAATCAGGGGCGGGCGCATGCGATGTCCGAAACCACCCGCCATCACGTCGATCTCTTCTGGGAACTGATCGACGAGATCCTGAATGCCGTGCTGTTCGTCCTGATCGGCCTGGAGGTGGTCGTGGTCCGCTTTGCCGACGGGGCACTGGCCGCCGGGATGCTCGCCGTGGTGGTGACCCTGGTGGCCCGCTGGCTGACGGTCGGCCTGCCGGTCGATCTCTGGCGCAAGCGGGCACGGTTGCCGGCTGGATCAGGTTGGGTGCTGACCTGGGGCGGGCTGCGCGGCGGCATTTCGGTGGCGCTGGCGCTGTCCCTGCCGGCCAGCCCGCACAGGGAGGTGCTGCTGGCGATGACCTACAGCGTGGTGGCGTTCTCGATCCTTGGTCAAGGCCTGACCATCGGCCACGTGGTGCGCCGCGTCATCCGCACCTGAAGCGGATCGCTGGCCTGCCTTGTCCCACAGGCAGGGGATGGGCCTCCCGCGCCCTGGGGATGCCGGGGCGCGCCGATCAGGCGTCAGATCGTGCCCAAGGACCAGCGAGGTCCGAATGGTTCAGGAGGGATCTGGCCATGAACACCGATTCGACGATGCCGATGCTGTTGCCCGACCGGCGCCACTACGAACTGCGTTTCCAGTCGCTGTTCGACACCGGCCGCGCCTATTGCTTCGAGTGCGACGCGAGGGGCCAGGTCAACCTGGATGCGCTGAGCGACCGCGCCAAGCTGAACTACCTGTACGTGCGCTCGGTGATCGGGCGCGAGTTCGCCACGCCCGAGGTCAAGCGGCGGCCGCGGCTGCACTGAGGCTCAGCGGGCGATGTCGATCACCAGCGCGGCGCGTGGCGGCACCACGAGCTCGGTCGACAGGTCGAGGTGGGCACCGCCCAGCACGTCCGTGCCCCGCGCGCCAGCGGGCAGCAGGCCGGCGAAGCGCCGCGTGTCGAGCCTCACCTCGCTGGCGGCCTTGCTCAGCACCACCATCGCCAAGCTGCCGCTGGCGGCGTCGCGGCGGAAGTAGGTGTAGGTGCCGCGGTCCGGCGCGTAGTGCACGAGCTGCCCGCGCTGCACGGCGAGCGAGGTCTTGCGCCAGGTGAACAGCCGCTTCACGAAGGCCTGGGTCGCGCGCTGCGCATCCGTCAGGCCCTGGCCGGTGAAGGCGTTCGCCGTATCGCCCGGCCAGCCGCCGGGGAAGTCGCTTCGCACCAGGCCGTCGTCGCGCTCGACCGGGCTCTTCATCAGGATCTCGCTGCCGTAGAACATCTGCGGCGTGCGGGCGATGGTGGCCAGATACGTCAGCGCCAGGCGGTTCAGCGCCTCGTCTTCGCCCAGGGCCGAGAACACGCGGTTGGTGTCGTGGTTGCCTTCGAACAGCACCAGCTTCTCGGGCCGCGGGTACTGCTGGTCCTCAACCAGCATCTCGTAGAGCCGGCCCAGCCCGATGCCGTAGCCCTGGCCCTCTGGCTCGACCAGGGCCTGCCGCAGCGCGCCATGCAGCGGGAAGTCCATCATGCTGGGCATGTGCGAGACATAGCCGTCGCGGTTGCGGTGGCCTTCGAGCCAGTAGGCCACCATCGAGGGGTGGTCGGTCATCTCCTCGCCGACGATGGACAGCTTCGGGTACTCGGCCATGATCGCGCCCGACCAGCGGGCGAGGAAGGCCTTGTCCGAATACGGGTAGGTGTCGGCGCGGATGCCGGACAGGCCCGCGTACTCGACCCACCAGATCGCGTTCTGCACCAGGTAGGTCGCCAGCACCGGGTGGCGCTGGTTGAGGTCGGGCATGGTGGGCACGAACCAGCCGTCGGTCATCGCGGCCACGTCGCCCGGCGCGGCGTAGCGGTCCTGCACGGCCACGTGGCGGTGGTTGGTCTCGACGTAGCGGTCCGGGTGGTTCAGCCAGTCCGGCGCCGGCAGGTCGCCCATCCAGGCGTGGCCCGAGCCGATGTGGTTCGGCGCCAGGTCCATGATCACGCCCAGACCCTTGGCGCGGGCCTGCTCGACCAGGCGGCGGTAGTCCTCGTTGCTGCCGAAGCGCGGGTCCACGCGGTAGAGGTCGGTCGCCGAGTAGCCGTGGTACGAGTAGCTGGGCTGCCGGTTCTCGACGATGGGCGTGGGCCAGAGCTGGGTGAAGCCCAGGCCGGCGATGTAGTCCAGGTGGTCGGCGATGCCCTTCAGGTCGCCGCCGTGGCGGCCCCCCTTGTTGCTGCGGTCGACCGGGTCGCCCAGGGCCCCCGCGTTGTCGTTGGACGGGTCGCCGTTGGCGAAGCGGTCCGGCACGACCAGGTAGATCGCGTCCTGCGGGCCGAAGCCCTGGCGCTGGGCCGAGCCGGGCGCGCGCGCGCGCAGCTCGTAGGCCTGGGTCAGCACGGTCTTGCCGCCGCGCTGCAGCTCGATGGCCAGCGGGCCGGGCCGGGCGCCAGGGCCGATGTCCAGCTCGACGGCCAGGTAGTGCGGATTGGGCAGGGCGATGGTGCGCGCCACCTTGATGCCCGGCGCGCGCACCCGCGCGGCGAGGCCGCCGAGTTGGTCGCCATGCAGCAGCAGCTGCAGCGGTCGATGCTTCATGCCCACCCACCAGAAGGGCGGCTCGGTGCGGTCGATGGACTGGGCCGGTGCGGCCAGCGGGGCCATCGCGGCGGCCGCGAGCAGCAGCCAGGGAAGCAGTCGTTTCATCGGATGTCGAAGACCTGGACGGATTGCGGGGCGATCGTCAGCGTGTCCGTCGCCGGGGCGGGCGCGCCGACGGGGTACAGCGGCTGCAATCGGTCGCCGGCGGCCAGGCCGGGCACGGTGACGATCGCGGCGCGGGTGTCGTAGTTGACCAGCACCAGGCTGCGCTCGGCGCCGAGCCGGCGCTGGAAGCCCAGCACCAGCCCATCGGCAAAGCTGGCTTCGAAGCTGCCCTGGGCGATGGACGGCCGGCTGTTGCGCAGGCCCAGCAGGGCCTTGTAGAAGGCGTGCAGCGATGCCGGGTCGGCGGCCTCGCTCGCGGCGTTGAAGCGCGCGACATTGGGGGCCGTGGGCCGGAACGGTGTGCCGTGGGTGAAGCCGGCGGCCGCGGGGTCGGCGGTCCAGCTCATCGGCGAGCGCACCGGCCGGTCTGCGTCCAGCGTGGTCACGCCGGCCTGGCCCAGCTCTTCGCCGTAGTAGACGAAGGGCGTGCCCGGCTGCAGCAAGTAGGCGGCCGCGGCCACGCGGTAGCGTGCGACATCGCCGCCGAGCTGGTCCCACAGGCGGCCGCCGGTGAAGATGTCGTGGTTGGACAGGAAGGTGGCCATGGTCGGCGACGCCGTGCGGTAGTACTCGGCCAGGCGGCGCACCGAGTCGGCCTGGCCGCGCGCGGCGCGCACGAAGTGCTCGACGTAGCCGAAGGCGAAGGCCCCGCCGCAGACGGCCGGGTCGCCGTAGGCCGCGGGCTCGGCCGTGGCCTCGCAGACCACGTAGCGCCGCGGGTAGCGCTTGATCTCGTCCTGCAGCCGCTTGGTGAGCGCGCGGCTCTCGGGCTGGTCGTTCCAGTGCACCGCGTCGTTCTCGATCATGTGCGGCACGGCGTCCAGCCGGTAGCCGTCCAGCCCGCGGTTGAGCCAGAAGCGCAGGCTGTCGAGGTGGTAGCCCAGCACGGCGGGGTTGCGCAGGTTGAAGTCCGGCATGTGGGGGCCGAAGGTGCCGAAGTAGATGTTGTGTGCCGTGGCGGCGGGCCGCGGCATCAGCTTGGGGTGGACCTGGCTCAGCCAGGGCTGGGTGTCGGCGTCGTACCAGGGGTAGGCGTCCCAGATGCTCCAGCCGGGTGGGGCGTCGGTGCGCCAGACGTACCAGTCGCGCCAGGGGTTGGACGGGCCCTTGACCGCCTCCATGAACAGCGGGTGCTGGGCGGCGCTGTGGTTGATCACGTAGTCCATCACCACGCCGATGCCGCGCGCGTGGGCTTGCTGGATCAGCTCGTCAAAGTCGGCCAGCGTGCCGTACTCGGGCGCGATGCTGCGGTACTCGCTGGTGGCGTAGCCATGGTCGCCGTCGGCATTGCGCTGAACCGGCATCAGCCACAGGCCCCTGATGCCCAGGTCCTTCAGGTAGTCCAGCCGCGCCGTCAGGCCGCGCAGGTCGCCGACGCCGTCGCCGTTCGAGTCCTGGTAGGCGCGCACGAAGATTTCCATGAAGGCGCCGTGCTCCCACCCTTCGGCCAGGGCGCTGGGGCCGGGCTGGAAGGGCACGGGGCTCAGGTCCACCGGCTGCGCCGACGCCACCGTGCCGCCAACGGCCAGGCACAGGGCCGCGGCGCGGGCCGCAGAGCGAACAGAAAACATGGTTGCCTGCAACAAGTGATGTAGTAAAGGTACGCCAATGACGGCGCGATTCAAAGATCAGCATAGATGAATTCCAAACTGAGAGGAATCCATGAGAGGCCTGATGATGTAGTTTTGCTACCATCCGCGCCGATTCAAAAAGAGGCTCGGTTCGGCATGGAGCAAGCGCGTTGATCCCCCATCGGTGGGCCTGGGCAGGCCTGGTCGCTGTGCTTGCGAGCGGGCTGCCCGTGGCCGACGCCGCGGCAGCAGCCCCCAGCCTGGCGGACTGCGACGGCCCCGCGTGGCAGACCGTACTGGAAGCCTCGGCGGGCACGGCCGACGCGCGGGCGGTGTGGCTGGACCGGCGCACCCTGCAATGGCCGAGCGCTGGGGCCGACGAGGGTTCGCGCTTTCGGCTGCTGCACGCCGGCGACGGTGGGTTGAGCCTGGCGCCCGGGCAAGCGCCGGGCGGGGCCGACATCGACTTGCCGCTGCAGGCTGAACCCGACGCCGCCGACACCGCCAGCCCGGCGCGTGACGCGCGCTTCAAGTACCTGGCCGGTGGGCCGCGGCTGGCCCTGTCGGGCGCCGACGCCGAGCGCCTGCGCGCGCAATTGGCTGGCCAGTGGGTGCTGGTGCACGAGTCCGCCGATGGCCGTCTGCGCGACGCGACCAATGTGCAGTCGCCCGGCCTGCTCGATGACCTGTTCAGTGCCGCGCAACACCTTCCCGACCTGGGCGCCACCGTGCGCGCCCGCCAGTCCACCCGCTTCGCGCTGTGGGCGCCCACGGCGCGCGACGTGGCCATCTGCCTGTACCCCCATGCCAACGGTGCCGCCCAGGCCCTGCTGCGGCCGCAGCGCGACGACGCCACAGGCGCCTGGCTGCTGACCCACCCGGCGGACCTGAGCGGCCGCACCTACCGCTACCTGGTCGATGTCTTCGTGCCCGGCACCGGCTGGGTGCGCAACCGTGTCACCGACCCTTATGCGGTCAGCCTGACCACCGACTCGGCTCGCACCTACATCGCCGACCTGGCCGACCCGCGGCTGAAGCCTCTTGGTTGGGACGCGCACGCCGCGCCGGCCACCGTGCAGGCCAACACCGACATGGTGGTCTACGAGCTGCACGTGCGCGACTTCTCGGTCCACGACGCCAGCGTGCCGCCGGCCCACCGCGGCAAGTACCTGGCCTTCACCGACACCAACTCCGCACGCCGCGCCGGCCACCGTGCAGGCCAACACCGACATGGTGGTCTACGAGCTGCACGTGCGCGACTTCTCGGTCCACGACGCCAGCGTGCCGCCGGCCCACCGCGGCAAGTACCTGGCCTTCACCGACACCAACTCTCGCGGCATGCGCCACCTGCGGGCGCTGGCCGATGCGGGCCTGACCGACATCCATTTGCTGCCGGTGTTCGACCTGGCCAGCGTGCCCGAACAAGGCTGCCTCACGCCCGCCGTGCCAGCCACCGCGCCGGACAGCCCCGCCCAGCAGGCCGCGGTCATGGCCGTGGCCGCGCAGGACTGCTTCAACTGGGGCTACGACCCCTGGCACTACAGCGCCCCCGAGGGCAGCTATGCCACCGACCCGGCCGACGGGGCGGTGCGCGTGCGCGAGTTCCGCGCCATGGTGATGGCGCTGCACCGCGCCGGCCTGCGCGTGGGCATGGACGTGGTCTACAACCACACGTCCGCGGCCGGCCAACAGGAGAAGGCCGTGCTCGACCGCATCGTGCCCGGCTACTACCACCGGCTCGATGCCCAGGGCCGTGTCGAGCACTCCACCTGCTGCGACAACACCGCCACCGAGCACGCGATGATGGCCCGGCTGATGATCGACTCGGTCAGGCTCTGGGCCACGCAGTACCGCGTCGACTCGTTCCGCTTCGACCTGATGGCGCACCAGCCGCGCGCCGCGATGGAAGCTCTGCAGAGAGACGTCGACGCCGCCACGGGCCGCCATGTCGAGCTGATTGGCGAGGGCTGGAACTTCGGCGAGGTGGCCGATGGCCGGCGCTTCGTCCAGGCCTCGCAGCTGTCGCTGAACGGCAGCGGCGTCGGCACCTTCAGCGACCGCGGCCGCGACGCGGTGCGCGGCGGCTCGGCCGGCGACAGCGGCCCGGCGCTGGTCGCGCGCAAGGGCTATGTCAACGGTGCTCTCGATGGGCCGCGTGACGAGGCCATGCGTCTGGCCGACCAGGTGCGCGTGGGCCTGGCTGGTACCTTGCGCGACTTCACGCTCATCACCTGGCAGGGCGAGGCGAAGCGACTCGACCAGATCGACTACGCCGGCCAGCCCGCGGGCTACGCCAGCCGGCCGGGCGAGGTGGTGAACTACGTCGAGAACCACGACAACCAGACGCTGTTCGACAACAACGCGCTCAAGTTGCCGCGCACCACCACCGGGCCTGAGCGCGCGCGGGTGCAGATGCTGGCCGTGGCGATCAACCTGTTCAGCCAGGGCGTGGCCTATTTCCACGCCGGGGTGGACACGCTGCGCAGCAAGTCGATGGACCGCAACAGCTTCGATTCGGGCGACTGGTTCAACCGGCTCGACTGGACCTACCAGACCAACCACTTCGGCACGGGCCTGCCGCCCAAGGGCGACAACGAATCGAGCTGGCCGCAGTTCGCGCCGCTGCTGGCCGACCCGGCACTGCGGCCCGCGCCGCGCGACATCGCCTGGGCGCGCGACGCCTTCCGCGACCTGCTGGTCGTGCGCGCCAGCACGCCGCTGTTCCGCCTGCGCGATGCGGCCGAGGTGCGCCAGCGCCTGAGCTTCCCGAACAGTGGGCCGCAGCAGAACCCGGCGGTGCTGGTGGGCCGGCTGGACGGCCACGGCCTTGGCGATGCGCGCTTCGGCGAGCTCGTCTATTTCGTCAACGTGGCCGAGCAGGCGCAGTCGTTGTCCTTGCCCGAACTGGCGGCCGGCGCGCGCTGGCGGCTGCACCCGGTGCACCTGAAGCCCGGCGCCGCCGACCAGCGGCCGCGACGCGCCGCGCGTTTCGAGCCGCACACGGGCGTGTTCACGATCCCCCCGCGCACAGCGGTCGTCTTCGTCCGGGACTGACCGAGGGGCGGAGGCGGAGGTGAAGCGCTCGATAATGGCCCACCTCTCCTCTGGCGCGCCGCGCAAATCCGCCCCCATGGCCTCGTTCGACAGCCCCCGGCTCATCGCCGACATCGGCGGCACCTACGCCCGTTTCGCGCTCGAGGTGGAGCCGGGCGAGTTCACGCAGATCGCCTCGCTGCGCTGTGCCGACCACGCCGATTTCCATGCCACGGTCAGCGCCTACCTGGCCACGCTGCCTGCGGGCACGCAGATTCAGCATGCCGCGGTGGCGATCGCCAACCCGGTCGAGGGCGACCAGGTTCGCATGACGAACTACCACTGGCAGTTCTCGATCGAGCAGATGCGCCAGCGGCTGGGCCTGGAGACCCTGGTCGTGCTGAACGACTTTACCGCGCTGGCGATGGCGCTGCCGCGGCTGGGCCCCAAGGACCTGCGCCAGGTCGGCGGCGGCAACGCGCGCAAGCAGAACGTGATCGGCCTGCTGGGCTCGGGCAGCGGCCTGGGCGTGTCTGGCCTGATCCCGGCCGGCGAGGGCTGGATCTCGCTCGGCTCGGAGGGCGGCCACACCAGCTTCTCGCCGCGCGACGAGCGCGAGATCGCGATCCTTCGCCACGCCTGGAAGCAGTACGACCACGTCTCGTTCGAGCGCCTGCTCTCGGGCCCCGGGCTGGAGCTGATGTACCGCGCGCTGGCCGAGTACGCCGGCAAGAAGGCCGACGACCTCTCGGCACCCGAGATCACCCAGCGCGCGCTGGATGGCACCGACCCCGTCTGCGTCGATACGCTGGAGGTCTTCTGCGCGCTGCTGGGCACGGCCGCCGCCAACCTGGCCGTCACGCTGGGCGCGCTGGGCGGCATCTACATCGGCGGCAGCATCGTGCCGCGGCTGGGGCCTTACTTCGACCGCTCGCCGTTCCGCAGCCGCTTCGAGGACAAGGGCCGCTTCAGCCGATACGTGTCGGACATCCCGACCTTCGTGATCACGGCCGAGCACGCCACCTTCACCGGGGCCTCGGCCATCCTCGAGGCGCAGCTGCGCACCATCAGCAATGCGCCGGCGTCGACCGTGCTGAGCCAGATCCGCCGCGCCCGCGGCGAGCTGACGCCGGCCGAGCTGCGCGTGGCCGACCATGTGCTGGCGCACCCGCGCTCGGTGCTGAACGACCCGATCGCCGAGATCGCGCGCGCGGCCCAGGTGAGCCAGCCGACCGTGATCCGCTTCTGCCGCTCGCTGGGCTGCGAAGGCCTGTCGGACTTCAAGCTGCGGCTCGCGTCCAGCCTGACCGGCACCGTGCCGATCACCCACACCCAGGTCACCACCGACGACTCGATGCTGGAGCTGGGCAGCAAGGTGCTGGGCAACACCGCCTCGGCCATCCTGCAGGTGCGCAGCCAGCTCAACCGCGAGATGATCAACCGCGGCATCGAGCTGCTGCTGGACGCCGAGCGCATCGACTTCTACGCGCTGGGCCACTATGGCGTGGTGGCACAGGACGCGCAGTTCAAGTTCCTGCGATTCGGCCTGCCGAGCATGGCCTACACCGACCCGCGCTTGCAGTTGCTGGCGGCGGCGGTACTCAAGCCCAAGGACGTGGTGGTGGTGATCAGCGCCAGCGGCCGGTTGCCCGAGCTGCTGGAGGTGGTCGAGCGGGCCAAGGCACGCGGCGCCGCCGTGATCGCCATCACCGCCAGCCAGAGCCCGCTGTCGCGCCGCGCGGACGTGGCCCTGATCGTCGACTACCCCGAGGACGTGACCACGCATTTGCCGATGGTCAGCCGCATCCTGCACCTGCTGGTGATCGACATCCTCGCCGTGGGCGTGGCGATGCGCCGCCACGTCGACGAACAGGCCCTGCCCGACGGCTCGACCGGGGAAGGCCTGGTCGAGCCGGTGGAAGCCGAGCCAGCGCTGGGGGTCGAGAAGGCCAGTGCGCGCAATGCGGTCGTTAGACGTTCGCAAGTCCGGCTCCCCGCCTGCCGCTGCCACCATGGGTGGCGTGGCAGCGCGTTTGGGTGGCCAGGTAGGTTGAAGGACGAATGCCTTGGCGCGCAACCGGCGGTGCCCAGCGAGTGGGGTACCCCTCACTCCGCCGCGCAAAACCTTCGCAGGCTGATAAGCGTCGGCCAGCTCAGTGGCGGAAGTGGCGGGTGCCTGTCAGCACCATCGCGATGCCACGCTCGTCGGCCGCCGCGATCACCTCGTCGTCGCGCATCGAGCCGCCCGGGTGGATGACGCAGGTGGCGCCGGCGTCGACCACCACGTCCAGGCCGTCGCGGAACGGGAAGAAGGCGTCGCTGGCCACCGCGGTGCCCGCCAGGCTCAGGCCGGCGGCCTGGGCCTTGATGCTGGCGATGCGTGCCGAGTCGAGGCGGCTCATCTGGCCGGCACCGACGCCGAAGGTCATGCCGTCCTTGCAGAACACGATGGCGTTGCTCTTGACGAAGCGCGCCACGGTCCAGGCGAACTTCAGGTCTTCGAGCTGCTGCGCGGTGGGCTGCTTCCTGGTTGCCACCTTCAGCTCGTCGACGATGTCGACGTTGTCGGCCGACTGCAGCAGCATGCCGCCGCCCACCCGCTTGAAGTCCAGCGGGTTGGACAGCTTGCTGATCGGCACCTCCAGCAAGCGCACGTTGGTCTTGCTGGCGTAGGCGGTGCGCGCGGCCGGCGTGATGGCTGGCGCGATGGCGACCTCGACGAAATGCTTGCGGGCGTTGATCGCCTCGACCACATCGGCGTCGAGCGCGCGGTTGAAGGCGATGATGCCGCCGAAGGCCGAGGTCGGGTCGGTCTTGAAGGCCTTCTCGTAGGCCTCCAGCAGCGTCGCACCGACCGCCACGCCGCAGGGGTTGGCGTGCTTGACGATCACGCAGGCCGGCTGCTCGAAGGCCTTCACGCATTCCCAGGCCGCGTCGGCGTCGGCGATGTTGTTGAAGCTCAATTCCTTGCCCTGGATCTGCGTCCAGCCGGCCAGCAGGCCGGTAGCCGGCGCGGCCTCCTTGTAGAACGCCGCGCTCTGGTGCGGGTTCTCGCCGTAGCGCATGCCCTGCACCTTGTGCAGCTGCAGGTTGAAGACCTGCGGGTACTCGGCCCTGGCCGGCACGGCTTCGGTCTGCTCTTCGGCGCCGGCCTCGAGCGCGGTGAGGTAGTTGGTGATCATGCCGTCGTAGGCGGCCGTGTGGGCGAACACCTTCTTGGCCAACATGAACTTGGTGGCGCGCTTCAGGCCGCCGGCCTGCAACTCGCCCAGCACCTGCGGGTAGTCGGCCGGGTCGATCACCACGCCCACGTCCTGCCAGTTCTTCGCCGCGGCACGCAGCATCGCCGGTCCGCCGATGTCGATGTTCTCGATCGCGTCTTCGAGCGTGCAGTCGGCCTTGGCCGTGGCCTTGGCGAAGGGGTAGAGGTTGATGATCAGCAGGTCGATCGTGCCGATGCCGTGCTCCTTCAGCGCCGCCATGTGGGCCGGAACGTCGCGCCGTGCCAGCAGGCCACCGTGCACGCGCGGGTGCAGGGTCTTGACGCGGCCGTCCAGCATCTCGGGGAACCCGGTGATCTCGGAGACTTCGGTCACCGGCAGGCCGTTGTCGGCCAGCAGCTTGGCGGTACCGCCGGTCGAGAGCAGCTTGATGCCCTGCGCATGCAGCGCGCGGGCGAAGTCGACGATGCCGGTCTTGTCGGAGACCGAGAGCAGGGCGGTGAGGTCAGCCATGGTGGTTGCGATCGATGAAAGAGGAAAAAGGGAATGCGGTTACTTGATCAGCTTGTGTTCGACAAGCTTGCGGCGCAGCGTGTTGCGGTTGATGCCCAGCCACTCGGCGGCCTTGCTCTGGTTGCCATCGGCCTGGCGCATCACCACGTCGAGCAGCGGCTTCTCGACCGTGAGCATCACCATGTCGTGCAGCGAGTGCGGCTCGGCGCCGTTCAGGTCCTTGAAATACTGGACCAGCGTCTCCCGGACGCAGTCTTCGATGTTCTTCTTGCTCATGACAACAATGAAAAGGCCCGCCACACGGCAGGCATGTGGGCGGGCGGGCCGTCAGGCCAGCAGGGCGATCCGGTCCTGGTTGGCGGCCGTGGCGACGGACACGGGCAGGCGTTCGTGGGTGTCGGCCAGTTGGTCGAAGAAGGTGGTCACCGCGCGCAACTGGGCAGCGGCATCGTCGAGGGTGTTCATGACGGCGCGGAAGGCCTCGCCGCCGGGCAGGGCGCGCACCGCCCAGCCGATGTGCTTGCGCGCGCTGCGCACGCCGCTGGCCTCGCCGTATAGCGCATAGTGGTCGGCCAGGTGCTCGGTCAGCCAGCGCTGCACGTCGCGCGTGGCCGGCGGCGCGCGGTGCTCGCCATGGTGCAGGTAGTGGGCGATGTCGTCGAAGATCCAGGGCTGGCCCTGCGCGGCGCGGCCGATCATCACGGCGTCGGCGCCGGTGGCGCGCAGCACCTGCGCGGCGCGCTCGGGTGAGTCGATGTCGCCATTGGCCACCACCGGGATGCGAAGTGCCGCCTTGATCGCGGCGACCGTGTCGTGCTCGGCCTGGCCGCCGTAGCCCTGCTCGCGGGTGCGGCCGTGCACGGTGACCATCGCGACGCCGGCCCCTTCGGCAGCGCGCGCCAGCGAAAGTGCATTGCGCACCTCGGCGCACCAGCCGGTGCGCATCTTCAGCGTGACCGGCACGCCGCGCGGCGCGCAGGTGGCGACCACCGCTTCGACGATGGCCAGCGCACCGTGCTCGTCGCGCATCAGCGCCGAGCCGGCCCACTTGGTGCACACCTTCTTGGCCGGGCAGCCCATGTTGATGTCGATGATCTGCGCGCCGCGGTCGATGTTGTAGGCGGCGGCCTCGGCCATCATCGCCGCGTCCGTCCCGGCGATCTGCACCGCGATCGGGCCCGGCTCGCCATCGTGGTTGGCGCGGCGCGAGGTCTTCAGCGACGCCCACAGGTCCTTGCGCGACGTCACCATCTCGCTGACCGCGTAGCCCGCACCGAGCCGCTTGCACAGCTGGCGGAACGGCCGGTCGGTCACCCCGGCCATCGGTGCGACGAACAGGTTGTTCGCCAGCTCGTAGGGGCCGATGCGGACGGGGTGGATCAGGGGCTCGGGCGACATGGCTGCCTAAAAAGGAGGCAGCATTCTAGCCGTGCCACCTGACGCCGCCCGGGCCTCGATGGGCCGTGGCCTGCCTGCCGCTCAGGGCTTCGCCGTCTGCCGGCGCCAGAGCTGGATCGCCCGCTCGATGAAGCCGGCCATGGTCTTGTTGTCGCGGCCGAGCTTGTACAGCGCGCGCGCAATGCGCCCGCGCATGTCGGGCGTGTTGCAGGCCGACTTGTGCGACAGCGTGAGGTACAGGTTTTCGTGCGCCACCGGCGTGGCCAGCATCTTCACGTCGGCGATGTTGCGGCGGGCCAGGAAGGCCTGGCCGGGGCTGTCTTCGTAGACGAGGTAGTCGGCGCGACCTGTCTGCACGATCTGGATCGCCTGGTCCAGGCTGGCCACCTGGTTGAGCTTCAGCTTGTCCTTGGCGTAGCGGTCGAACTCTTCGCCGAAGCTGTTGTTGATCACCGTCACGCCCTGCAGGCCGACCAGGTCGGACCAGCGGCCGTATTTCAGTGCGCGGGCCTGGCGCGTCCAGACGGCCGAACGCGTTTCCTGGAAGGCCGGGTGGAAGTAGTCCATGTACTCGGTGCGCGGCAGCGTGAAGAAGGCGCCGGCGATCAGGTCCACATGGCCCACCCGCACCTCTTCCTGCACGCGGCCCCAGGGGCCGATGTACTGCACCTCGATGGGCACGCCCACTTCCTTGGCCAGCCACTGCATCAACTCGGCGTTGGCACCGATCAGGTGCGCGTCGTCGTCCGGGTCGCGCCACAGGTAGGGCGGGTATTCGGGGTTGCCCGAGGCGACCAGCTTGCCGCAGGCCTCGCCGGGCGTGCTGCCGGCCCAGGCTGCGCCACACAGCAGCAGCCCGGCGATGGCGCCGAGCCAGGGGCGGAGAACAGAGCGTGGGACAGGCATCGCGGGGTCAAACGGCATGACTTCGGGCCTCATCGGGACGGGCTGGGCGGGTGTCTCCATCAAGGGGACTCTCGCCTTGCCGCGGACTCTGCAGGGCGCAGCGGGAATGTACCAGGGGGCCTCTCATAATGGACCGTGATGGAAGACGCGTTGTTGACCTGGGTGAACACGGCGCTGGGGGCCCTGGCCGTGCCGACGACCGGCTTGAGCGCGGTCTTCGTGATCGCAGTGGTCTCGGCCACCCTGCTGCCGCTGGGCTCGGAGTTCGCGGTCATCGGCCTGGTCAAGCTCGATGCCAGCCTGTTCTGGCCCGCCATCGTGGTGGCCACCGTCGGCAACACGCTCGGCGGCGCCATCACCTGGTGGATGGGCTATGGCGCCGAGCGGGCCTACGAGCGCGTGCGCCATCGCCGGCCCGCTGAACTGCGGGCCATGCAATGGCTGCAACGCTTCGGCGCCCGTGCCTGCCTGCTCAGTTGGCTGCCGGTGGTGGGCGACCCGCTGTGCGCGGTGGCCGGCTGGCTCAAGCTGCCGTTCTGGCCCTGCGTGGCCTACATGGCGGCGGGCAAGTTCGCCCGCTACCTGACGATGACGGCCGCGCTGCTGTGGTGGTTCCCGGGCCAGCTCAGAATTTGAAGTTGCCGTCGTTGCGCGATTGCGTCGACCCACTGGCGCAGGTTGTGAACTCGCGGTTGCCGCTGCCGGTGGCCTGGTTGCTTTCCCAGACCGCGGTCGAGCCGTTCCATTTCACGTACTTGTATTGCAGCGCGGTGCTGGCGGGCAGGTTCACCGTGCCGGTCCAGGGCACGTTGGCACCCGAGCCCTGGATGGCCAGCGCGAAGCCGCTGGCCGGCGTCCAGTTGCCCAGCGCCGTGGTGTTGCCGACCACGTAAAGGTTCTGGCCGAAGGTGGTGTTGGCATTGGCGATCGTGAAGGTCACGGCGCAGTTGCCGCCCCCGCCGCCCGCGAGCCTCTGCCCGGTGTAGAGCACCACCGCCGGCACCGTGCTGCCGCCGTTGTTCGCCGCCACCGTGATGCTGGCGTTGCCGCTCGCGTCCACCGCCACCGTGCCGCCGGTGCAGGCCGTGCCGGCGCCGTTCAGCGTGCCCTGCACCACGTTGCAGTAGGTGCCGGCTGGCAGGTGGGTGGCGAAGGTCTTGGTCCAGGCGCTGGTGCTGTTGTTCAGCGCCACGAAGCCCACGCTGCCGCGGTTGAACGAGACCTGGTTGCCGTTGTTGCCCGTGGCCCAGTTCTGCTGGGCCTGGCCGTTCATCGCCGAGCGGAACTTGACGATGTTGGAGATGTCGCTCCAGCGGTGAACGAAATCCCAGTTGACGTTGATCTGCGGCTGGCCGTTCAGGTAGGGGCTCGCGGTGGGTCGGTCGGCGTCGGTGCTGGTGAAGCGGAAGCCGGAGTGCAACTGGGCCTCGCCGTAGCCCTGCGCCAGCATGAAGATGTTGGCCAGGTCGTAGCGCTTGGTGCCGGCGGTGTCGTTGGTGGCACCGGTGTAGTTGGCGGCGTTCAGCGAGCCGCCGTTGCGTTCGGTGTCCCAATTGTTGACGAAGATGGTCGCGTACTGAGGCTGCACGAAGCCCCACGAGCCGCCCCAGTTGCCCCAACTGCCCATGATGGACGGGATGGACGACAGCGTCAGCCCGTTCTCGCCGCGGAACACCTGGCGCATCGCGTAGGTGAACTGGAACTCGTTGACCGTGCCGACTCCGAAGTAGTCCGAGCGCGTCACGCCGCCGTCGGGGATGATCTCCTGCGTGACCCAGATCGGCTCGCCGGCCTGGGTCAGCGGGTTGGTCGACTTGACCGCGCCCATGATGTTGAGCCAGGCCGAGGCCGGCATGTGCTTGGCCGCGTCGATGCGGAAGCCGTCGACGCCCATGTTCAGCAGCGTGCGCAGGTAGTTGACGATCTGGCCCTGCACGTAGGTGCTTTCGGTGGCCAGATCGGGCAGGCCGCCCAGGCGGCAGTTCATGACGTTGTTGCGGCCGGCGGGCGAGTTGTAGTCGCTGTCCTGGATGGCGCAGTTGGCGTGGAAGTCATTGCCACTGAAGTACGGGTAGCTCAGCGTGTTGGCGTTCCAGGCCGAGCCGTCGGTGGCGGTTCCCGTGCCGTCGGCCATCTGGTTGACCACGATGTCGGCGTAGATGCGCACGCCGGCCGTGTGGCAGGTGTTGATCATGGCTTGCAACTGCGATGCGTTGCCCATGCGGCTGGTCAGGCCCACGTAGTTGACCGGCTGGTACACGCCCCACCAGCCGTTGGCGTTTTTCGAGGCGCCGGGCGGCGAGATCTGCACCGCGCCGTAGCCCTGGGGCCCAAGCCACTGGCTGCACTCGGTGGCGATGTCGCTCCAGGCCCATTCGAACATCTGGACCGAGGTGTCGCGGGGGTTGAGGCTGGCGGCCTGGGCGGCGGTGGCGAGGCCGAGGCCGAGGAGCGCACTGAGGGTGTGCAGGGAAAGTCTCCGTGTGGGCATGGTTGTTGTGGGTTCTGAAAGGCTTCAGGTGTTGGGGGCCGGCGGAAAAGGGTGCCGGGTGCGTGGCGACCGTGCCCTGAAGATTCATCGGTCAATATGTAGTTTCAATACATTTACAGATTGAGGACAAGCTGGTTTTGTCTAGACTTCAGGGGTTTCACTGTGGTATCAAGGTAACCTTACGCAACGCCACCCGGCATACAACACCGTAGTTTCAATGTAGTTTTCATACTCAAGTGCTCGATCGTGTCGCCTGGCCATCGATCCCGAGCCGGCGCCATCCCCCATCAGGGGGAGGCCCGCTGTGCACTGCGTGCTGGCGGGCCGCCCGGAGGCCGCCGGACAATCGGGCCCCACGAAGTACCTGACGTGACCGGCTCGCACACCGATGCCGGCTGCCCCCACATGCCCACTGCTCACCCGCACTACGACGCGCTGTCCCGGCGCTTCACCCGCATCCACCGATTCGGGCACCTGCAGAACATCGCCCAATGGGACCAGCAGGCCAACATGCCGCCGCAGGGCAACGAGGCCCGCTCGGCGGCACTGGCCGAGATGGCGGCCTTGCTGCACCGCCTGCGCACCGAGCCGGCCCTGTCGGCCGACCTCGACGGCGCCACCGGCGAGGCCCTGGACGACGTCCAGCGCGCGAACCTGCGCGAGATGCGGCGCCAGTGGGACGCGTCGAACGCCTTGCCCGAGGCCCTGGTCGAGCGCCGTTCGCTGGCGGCGTCGCGCTGCGAGCACGCCTGGCGCAGCCAGCGTGCCGCCAACGACTGGGCCGGCTTCCTGCCCAACCTGCGAGAGATGCTCGCTGTCACCCGCGAATGCGCGCAGCGGCTGGGCGATCGATCGGGGCTCAGCCCCTACGACGCGCTGATGGACCAGTACGAGCCGGGCATGACGACGGCCAAGGTGCGCGCGGTCTTCGGCGAGGTGCGCCAATGGCTGCCGGGGCTGATCCGCCAGGTCACTGAGAAGCAGGCACGCGAGGTCGTCCTCGTGCCCCATGGCCCGTTCCCGCTGCCGGCGCAGCGGGCCCTGTGCGAGCGCGTCATGCACCTGCTGAAGTTCGACTTCGCGGGCGGGCGGCTGGACGTGAGCGCGCACCCGTTCTCGGGCGGCGTGCCCGAGGACGTGCGCCTGACCACGCGCTTTCGCGAGGACGACTTCCTGCAAAGCCTGATGGGCACCGTGCACGAGACCGGCCATGGCCGCTACGAGCAGAACCTGCCGCGGGCCCTTCTGGGCCAGCCCGTGGCCGAAGCGCGCTCGATGGCCATCCACGAGAGCCAGAGCCTGTCGTTCGAGATGCAGCTGGGCGGCCACCCGGGCTTTGCGCGCCTGCTGTCGCCACTGCTGGTCGAGGCCTTTGGTGACCAGGCCGCCTTCATGCCCGGCAACCTGCACAGGCTGCTGACACGGGTCAAGCCCGGCTACATCCGCGTGGATGCCGACGAGGTGACCTACCCGGCCCACGTGATGCTGCGCTTCGACATCGAACGCGCGCTGATCGACGGCGAGGTCGAGGCCGAGGACATCCCGGCCCTGTGGGACGCCGCGATGCAGGAACTGCTGGGCATCGACACCCGCGGCAACTACCGCGACGGGCCGATGCAGGACGTGCACTGGGCCGAGGGGCTGTTCGGCTACTTCCCCTGCTACTCGCTCGGCGCGATGTACGCCGCGCAATGGTTCGCCGCCATGCGCCGCGACATGCCTGACCTGGACGCGCGCCTGGACGCCGGCGAGCTCGACCCGGTGTTCGGCTGGCTGCAGGCCCACGTGTGGAGCCAGGGCAGCCGCTGGACCACCGACGAGCTGGCCACGCGGGCCACCGGCGAGCCGCTGAACCCGGCCCACTTCCGGGCCCACCTGGAGCGCCGCTACCTCTGATCGGCGGGGCGGCCCAGGCCGTGGCGACGCAGCACGCGTCGCAGTTGGGCGATGTCCAGCGGCTTGGTCAGGAACTCGCTGGCGCCGGCGGCCATCGCCTGCTCGATGCGAAAGGCCAGTGCGTCGGCCGAGACCACCACGACCGGGATGGCCCGGGTCGCGGGCTCGGCCTTGAGCCGGCGCAGCAGCACCAGGCCGTCGACGTCGGGCAGGTGCAGGTCGAGCAGGATCAGGTCGGGCGCCGGCCGTTGCGGCGAGAGCAGGGCCGCCAGGGCCTGGTCGCCCCGCGCACTGGCCTCGAGCACCACCTCGTCCAGGGTCGCCAGCGCGGCGCGCACGATGTCGAGGTTGACCGCGTTGTCTTCCACGTAGTGAACGCGCTGCGCCCGGCCCTTCGCGGGCGGCGTGGCCGCCTCGGACTCGGCTGGCGATGGCCCGTCAGGCACCACGCCCATGGGCATGCCCTGCGGCAGAGCCAGGGTGAAGGTCGAGCCTTGCTCGGCCGTGCTGGCGACGCGCAACTCGCCGCCCATCAGGGCGGCCAGGCGGCGCGAAATCACCAGGCCGATGCCCGTGCCCTCGACCCCAGTGCTTTCGCGGCCCAGCCGGTTGAAGGGCTGGAAGAGCTGGGCCAGCTGGGCCTCGTTCATGCCGATGCCGTTGTCGCGCACCGCGATCTCGACCTGCCCGCCCACACGCTTGGCCAGCACATCGACCTGGCCGCCGTGGCGGTTGTACTTGATGGCGTTCGACAGCAGGTTGGCCAGGATCTGGCGCACCCGCGTCGCGTCGCCGCGCAGCCAGTCGGCACCGGGCTCGCGCTCGACCGCCAGGCGCACGCCGCGCTGGTGCGCGCGTTGCTCGACCAGGCTGAGCGCCTCGTTCAGCGTGGCCTCGACCGACAGCGACTCGATCGACAGCGCCAGGGTGTCGGACTCGATGCGCGACAGGTCCAGGATCTCGTTGATCATCGCCAGCAGGTGGTCGCCCGCCTGGCGGATCTGGGTCGCCCAGCGCTTCTGCGTTGCCGGCAACTCGGGCTGGCTGGCGGTTTCCAGCAGCTGGGCGAAACCGAGCACAGCGTTCAAGGGCGTGCGCAGCTCGTGGCTCATGCGCGAGAGGAAGGCGTTCTTGGCGCGGCTGGCCCCTTCGGCGCTGCGGCGCGCAGCCTGGGCCTCGGCCACCGCCTGCTCGACACGGCGGGCGCGGCCGCCGATGACCAGCAGCAAGGCCATCAGCAAGGTGGCACCCGCCATGCCGCTGGCGCCCAGCAGCGAGACCAGGTCCAGCGCCTGGCCCTGGGCGGCGCCGGCGTTGAACACCACCAGGTTCCAGGACCGGTCGGCCACCGCCAGCGCTTCGGCCAGCCTGGGTGTGCCGCGCCCGCCACCACAGCCTGGCTGGCCCGCCAGGCGGCGGTCGGTCGGGGTGCCTTCGGGTGTGCCGTCGCCCAGGTCGTCCAGGCAGGCGGCCAGCGGCTCCGGCAGCACGTCGCCCACCGGGGCCCAGAGCAGGCGCAGGCGCAGGATCGCGAAGACCAGGCCCGCGGGCGTCGCGGGGCAGCGGCCGTCGGGGGCGGGCGCGCCGGCCACCGGCTGCCACAGCACCACGGCACGATCGTTTTCCGACGGACCGAGGGGCAGGGCGGCGCTGGCGGTCTGCCGACCGCTGCGCAGGGCGGCCAGCGCGGCCGCAGCGGCGGCGGGGTGTCGCAGTGCCCCGGTGCTGGTCAGCGACTGTGACCCCGAGCGCGCCTCGAGGTAGCGCGCCTGCAGCGACGCACCGCTCGGGCAATCGACCCAGCCCAGCGCCGCGAGGGCACCTGGCTTGTCCAGCCAGACCGTGGACGCGAGGTGGAATTCGCTCGCGTTGACATCGTCGCTCGCGGCGATCAGCAGCTGCATGGCCTGCAAGGCGTGCGAGACGCTCTGCACCTCGGCGCCCAGCAAGGCGGCACCGTGCTGGACGCTGCGCTCGAACTCGGTCTGCGAACGGCGGCTGTTGGCATCGACGATGCCGGCCACGCCGAGGTGGATCAGCGCTGTGCTGATCAGCCCGGTGAGCAGCAGCGACCAGCGGCGCGGCGCCCAGTCCGCGCGCGGTGAACCCAGCCAGCCCAGGGTCATGGGCGCGACGACCATCACGCCGAACACCGCACCCAGCCAATGGCCGGTGCCGGCGGCGGGCGCGTCGGCCATCGGCATGCCGGCCACGAGCACGTGGAAGGCCGTCGTGAGCGCGACGTTGGGCAGGGCTGGCACAGCGGCGGCAAAGAAGAAGAAGTGCCAGAGCGCGCGCGGCTCGGACAGGGCCAGCACGTCGGCCGGCTGGCGCCGCAGCAACCAGGCCCCCAGCAGGGCCTGCAAGGCGGTGAACGCGCCATGCGTGGCCTCGCCCAGCACCACCGGCACCTCGGCGTTGGGGAACTCGGCCGCGGCCCAGAACCAGCGGCCAAGCGCCACGCCGACCGCGATGGCCCAGCCTTGCCTGTCGCCCCAGGCCAGCACGGCGGCCAGCGCCAGGCCACCGGCGGCGTCGAGCATGGGCCGGCCGGGCAGCGGGCTCCAGCGCACGCTGGCATAGGCCAGCAGCGCACAGCCCACCACCATCAGCGCAAATCGGCTGGCTTCGCGTTGCCCGGGGTTCCCGGGGGCGTGGTCGATGCCCGGGTCGTCGATGCTCGGCATGGGGGCGCTGAGGGGGTCAGCTGAATTCGAAGGTTGGGCACCGCCGGTGCCCGTTCACGGTCGAAGCCAGCGTAGCACTTCGCCAGCCCCAGGCAGGGGGCTCGCATTCGCGGCTTGCGTTCAGGCCGCGGCCTGTGGCAGCCAGGCTTCGAGCTGGTCCAGCACCTGGTGGGTGCGCTCCGCCAGGTCGTTGCCCGAGCGGCGCAGGTGCAGCTTGGGCAACAGGCGGCGTTCGCGGAAGAGCTGATCCAGGTCCAGCGGCACGCCATGCTCGGCGAAGACCGGCGCCAGCTCGGCGCAGCGGTTGCGCAGCAGGCGGCGGGTCTGCTGGTAGGCGTGCTCGGCCAGCTCGCGGCGCAGCGTGTAGCTGAAGGTGCCGGCACGGAACATCGCCGGGTCGTGGTGGTCCGGCTCGAGCAGCACGATGTCGCACTCGGGGTGGCTGCGCGCGTAGCCGCGCATGCCCAGCTCCAGCCGCGAGTGGATCAGCGAACGGAAGGTCTGGCTCATCACCGCCGGCAGGCCGGCCGAGGCCAGGTGCGGGATGCGGCCTTTGTGCGTCGTGGGCCGCGGCCCGGTGCGCACGTCGCCGGCCGGCTCGGCCAGGCGGTGCGAGGCATCGAAAGGCACCAGCGGGTTCAGGCAGATCAGCAGGTCCTGGCCCTGGTCCAGCAGCACCGAAGCGTGCACGGTCTTCTTCAGCGCACCGTCCACGTAGTGCCGGCCGCCGATGGCCACGGGCGGGTACAGGCCCGGCAGCGCCGCGCTGGCGATCACCGCGCGAGCGATCGGCGTGTCGTCCCAGCCGGGCAGGCCGAAGGGCGCGGCCTCGCCGGTGTCCAGGTCGGTGGCCACGATGACCAGCTGGCGCGCCAGGCGGCGGAAGTCGTTCGTGCGGCCGGGGGCCGAAAACACGCGCTCCAACTGGGCCTGCATCGCGTGGTTGTCGAACAGCCCGGTGGGCAAGGCGCCGCCGAGTTGGCTGAAGGCATTGACCAGCGGCAGGTCGCCCGCCAGCACCTGCCAGCCGGCCTGCACGGCCAGCGCCGGCAGGCGGCGCAGCCGGCGGCGGTACTCGCGCCAGGCCGGGCGGGTGAACAGACGCGGGTCGATCAGGTCGTCGGCGCCGCCGTCGCTGTCGATGAAGGCCGCGCACATCTGGCGCGGCGTCATGCCGTTGGCCAGGCCGGCGGCGATGAAGGCGCCGGCAGACACACCCACGTAGGCGTTCAGCGCGGTGAAGTCGAGGCCGGGCAGGACTTCTTCGAGCGCGCACAGCGCGCCGATCTCGTGGATGGCGCCGAGCGGCCCGCCGCCGGCCAGCGCCAGCGCGATCCGCGGGCGGACCGGTGCCGGGCTGGCGATGGGGGTGCGGCGGCGGGTGCTCAAAGGCGCGGTGGCGAGGGCCCGCGGGCGTCAGCGTGAGCGACGCGCGGGCCCGGCGCGGCCTCAGGCCGCGGAGGTGTCGGCCTTCTTGGCGGCCTTGCGCGGCGCGGCGGCCTTCTTGGCGGGCGCCGCCTTCTTGGCCACCGGCTTCTTGGCCGCGGGGGCAGCCGCGGCGGCCTTCTTGGCCGGGGTGGGCTTGCCGCCCAGCTTGGCCACGGCGCTGGCCAGGGCGTCGACACGGGCGGTCAGGGCGGCCACGTCCTTGGCGGTCGGCACGCCCAGCTTGCCCAGGGCCTTGGCGGTGCGGGCTTCGAAGATCGACTCCAGCTTGTCCCACGAGGCGCCGGCCTTGTTGGTGACCTCGCCGGCCATGGCGCTCATCTTGCCGGTGACTTCGCCGATGCGCTCTTCGGCCACGGCCTGGGTCTTGCGCTGCAGGCTGACGCCTTCCTTGACCAGGGCTTCGAAGACCTTGGTGCCTTCTTCCTGGGCCTTGGCGAACGCGCCCATGCCGGCCAGCCAGATCTGCTGGGCAGAGGCCTTCACGGCGCCGGCGAGCTGGCTGTCGAGCAGGTTCGCGGGGGAGGCAGACTTCGCTTCAGCCATCTTCTTCAGCTTCTTGACCATGGTGGGATCCTCTTTCCTCGTTCAGGGTTGGCGACAAATCGGCGCGGGTGGTCGTGCCACCCTGCTGCGGGCCAGTGTAGGAGCCGGTTTTCGAGGCGGCATCCTAAAACGCTAGGGGTGCGCGCCTATCTCGGGTAAGCGCGAAACCGGCCGCTGGCGGTGCGCGCCAAAATCGGCGCGATCATTCCTCGTCACGAACCCGTTCATCCAGGAGGCTCCATGCAGTATTTCGTCACCGGCGCAACCGGCTTCATCGGCAAGCGTCTCGTCAAGAAACTGCTCGCGCGCCGTGGCTCGACGGTGTACTTCCTCGTGCGCCCGGGCAGCGAGGACAAGGTCGCCGGCCTGCTGGAGCACTGGGGCGTGTCCAAGACGCGCGCCATTCCGGTCAGCGGCGACCTGACCGCCAAGAAGCTCGGCGTCGCGGCCGACACGATCAAGCAGCTCAAGGGCCAGATCGACGCGGTCTACCACCTGGCCGCGGTCTACGACCTGTCGGCGGACGAGGAAAGCCAGGTCCGGGTCAATGTCGAAGGCACGCGCAACCTGGTCGAGTTCGCCAAGGCGGTCGATGCCGGCCACCTGCACCATGTCAGCTCGATCGCCGCCGCGGGCCTGTACGAAGGCGTGTTCCGCGAGGACATGTTCGAGGAAGCGGAAGGCCTGGACCACCCGTACTTCATGACCAAGCACGAGTCCGAGAAGATCGTGCGCAAGGAAAGCAAGGTGCCGTGGACGGTCTACCGCCCGGCCATGGTCGTGGGCGACTCGCACACCGGCGAGATGGACAAGATCGACGGGCCGTACTACTTCTTCAAGGTCATCCAGCGCATGCGGCAGATCCTGCCGCCGTGGTTCCCCTCGGTGGGCCTGGAAGGCGGGCGCGTCAACATCGTGCCGGTGGACTTCGTGGTCGACGCGCTGGACCACATCAGCCATTCCAAGCACGTGCTCAAGGGCAAGTGCTTCCACCTGGTCGACCCGGTGGGCTACCGCGTCGGCGATGTGCTGGACATCTTCAGCAAGGCCGCCCATGCGCCGAAGATGAACCTGTTCGTCAACGCCGCGCTGCTCGGCTTCATTCCCAAGAGCGTGAAGAAGGGGATGATGGCCCTGGCGCCGGTGCGCCGCGTGCGCAACGCCATCATGAAGGACCTCGGCCTGCCCGAGGACATGCTGACCTTCGTCAACTTCCCGACCCGCTACGACTGCCGCGAGACGCTCGCCGCCTTGAAGGGCTCGGGCATCGAATGCCCCTCGCTGCCCGACTACGCCTGGCGCCTGTGGGACTACTGGGAGCGCCACCTCGACCCGGCGCTGTTCATCGACCGCAGCCTGCGCGGCACGGTGGGCGGCAAGGTGGTGCTGGTCACCGGGGGCTCGTCGGGGATCGGCCTGTCGGCGGCCTGCCGCTTCGCCGAGGCCGGGGCCATCACCATCATCTGCGGACGGGGCGAGGACAAGTTGGTGGCTGCCGTCGAAGAGATCCGCCAGTACGCCGGCAAGGACGCCCAGATCTTCAGCTATTCGGTGGACATCGCCAACGAGGCAAGCTGCGCCGAGTTCGTCAACACGCTGACCGAGGTACACGGCGGCGTCGACTTCCTGATCAACAACGCGGGCCGATCGATCCGCCGTGCCATCGAGTCGAGCTACGACCGCTTCCACGACTTCGAGCGCACCATGCAGCTGAACTACTTCGGCAGCCTGCGCATCACGATGGGGCTGCTGCCGGGCATGGTGGCCAAGAAGAAAGGCCACATCGTCAACCTCAGCTCGATCAGCGTGCTGGTCAATGCGCCGCGCTTCTCGGCCTACGTGGCCAGCAAGGCGGCGCTCGACGCGTGGACGCGCTGTGCGTCCAGCGAGTTCGCCGACCAGGGCATCACCTTCACCACCGTCAACATGCCGCTGGTGCGCACGCCGATGACGGCGCCGACGAAGATCTACGACAGCATGCCGCTGCTGCAGCCCGAGGAGGCGGCCGACATGATCGTGCAGGCCTGTGTCGACAAGCCGGTGCGCGTGGCGACCCGCCTGGGCATCTTCGGGGCGCTGCTGCACACGGCCGCGCCGCGTGTCACCCAGATCATCATGAACACGACCTTCCGCATGTTCCCGGACAGCCAGGCCGCCAAGGGCGAGAAGGGCGCCAAGCAGACGCTGTCACCCGAGGCCATCGCGATGGCTCAGATGATGCGCGGGATCCACTTCTAGACCACGAAGCGGCCGCCCTGGGGCGGTACGCGCACGGCCCAGCCCAGGTCCTTGGCGATGGCCTGGCGCAAGGCGTCGCTGGCCTCGGGCTCGCCGTGCACGACGAAGGTCTGGCGTGGCGCCTTGCGGAAGTGGCCGAGCCAGGCCATCAGCTCGCGCTGGTCAGCGTGGCCCGAGAAGCCTTCGAGGTGGACCACGCTGGCATTCACCGGCACCCACTCGCCGTGAACCTTGACCTCGCGCGCACCGCCCACCAGCAGCGCGCCGCGGCTGCCGCCGACCTGGAAGCCGGCGAAGACGATGGCGTGGCGCGGGTCCGGCGCCAAGGCCTTCAGGTGGTGCAGCACCCGGCCACCGGTGGCCATGCCACTGGCCGAGATGATCACCGACGGCATGCGCGCGTTGGCCAGCTTCTGCGACTGCGCGCCGGTGGTGACCATGCGCACGCCATCGCACAGCGTGGCCATTTCGCGCGGGGGCACACGCAGCAGGCGGCGGTGCCGGCGGTACAACTCGGTGGCCTCGATCGCCATCGGGCTGTCCAGGTAGATCGGCAAGTGGGGCGGGATGTCACCGCGAGCCTTCAGCCGCTGCAGCACCAGCAGCAAGGCCTGGGCGCGGCCCACGGCAAAGGCCGGCAACAGCACCGAGCCGCCGCGATGGATGGTGTCGCGCACGATCTGGCCCAGCCGCGCCATCGCGTCCTCGGCCGGGTGCAGGCGGTTGCCGTAGGTGGACTCGACCAGCAGCACGTCGGCCTCGACGATCGGCTGTGGAGGCGGCATCAGCAGGTCCTGCGCGCGGCCCAGGTCGCCCGAGAAGACCAGCTTCTCGCCGCCGTGTGACAGGGTCACCGCATTGGCGCCCAGCAGGTGGCCGACCGGCGTCAGCGTGACCGACAGGCCATCGATGCGTGCGGCCTTGCCCTCGGCCAGCGGCTTCAGGTGTGCCAGCGCCTTCTTGGCGTCGGCGCGGGTGAACAGTGGCAGGGCTGTCTCGTGGCGCGAGTAGCCGTACTTGTTGGCGCGCCGCGCGTCCTCTTCCTGCAGGTGGGCGGCGTCCAGCAGCAGCACCTCGGCCAGGTCACGCGTGGCGGGCGAGCAGTAGACCGGGCCGCGAAAGCCCTGTTTGACCAACACCGGCAGCCAGCCGGAATGGTCCAGGTGGGCGTGGCTCAGCACCACAGCGTCGATGTTGCGCGGCTCGAACGGCAGGCGGCCCCAGTTGCGCTCGCGCAGCACCTTGAAGCCCTGGAACAGGCCGCAGTCCAGCAGCACCTGCTGTCCGCCCCAGGTGACGAGGTGGCGTGAGCCGGTGACACAGTCGGCGGCGCCGAAGAAGTCGATCTGCATTCAGTGGTTCCTGATACTGGAGTCAGCGCCCGGTGCGTGCCAGCGCCGCGGACGACAGTACCTGCCGGCCCGCGTGGCCCTCATCGAGTGCGCGCAGAAGTGCACGGGCGACCACGGCCGCCTCGATCGGCCGCACCGATGCCGGCAGCAGGCCTTGCACCGGCTTGAGCAGGCGCAGCGTCCAGCGCTCGGCCGTGCGGGCCGGCTGGTCGAGCGCCTCGCGGTCGCCGGCCAGCAGCGAAGGCTGGGCGATGACCAGGCTGTCGAAGCCGAGCGCGGCCACGTCCCGCTCCATCTCGCCCTTGACGCGGTTGTAGAAAACGGTCGAGCCGGCATTCGCACCCAGCGCCGACACCACGCCGAGCCGGCGGGCCCCGGCCTGCCGCGCGGCCTGCGCCACGGCCAGCACAGCGTCGTGGTCCACCGCGCGGAAAGCGGCCTGCGAGCCGGCCACGGCGATGGTGGTGCCGAGTGCGATCAGCGCGTCGTCGATGGGTGGCAGCGGTGGCGGCGAGCTCAGGTCGGCCACGACCAGGGCCTGGGCGTCGGCGGCCTCCAAGGTGGCTCGCAGCGCCGCGTCCGGCGTGCGGCGCAGCACGGCGAGCACGGGGCCGCGAGGCGCGCCGGACGCTGCGCGCGCGGCCAGCTCGGCCAGCACAGCACGGCCCACCAAGCCGGTGGCGCCGGCCAGCAACAGGCGGCGGGCAGCGGTGGTGGCCGGCACGGGCCTCAGGCGGATGCGGCCGGTGCCGAGGCCATCGCGACCGTGGCGTCGCCTTGCACACGCGCCGTGGCCAGTGCCTGGTTCGCGGCTTCGAGCAAGGGCAGCAGCTGGTCGCCGTGGGTGGGGTAGACCGCCACGCCGACGCGTGCCTTCGGGTGCAGCACCTCGACGCCGGTGTTGACCGGCCCGGCCAGCGCCGCTGCGATCTTGGCGGCCACGCGCTGGGCCTCGTCGGCCTGGTGCAGGTCAACCAGCATGGCCACGAACTGGCCGCCGCCCAGGCGCACGGCGGTGTCGGTCTTGCGCAATTCGAAGTGCAGCCGGCCCGCGGTGGCGCGCAGCAGGTCGTCGCCGATGCTGGCGCCATGCTGCTCGCACAGCGTGTCGAAGCCGTCCAGCTCGACGAGCAGCACGCCGACCTGGCTGCCGGCGCGTGCGGCGCGTTGCATCGCCATTTCGGCCCGGTCCTGCAGCACGGCGCGGGTGGGCAGGCCGGTGAGGCTGTCGTGGTGGCTCAGGGCGATGGGGGCGTCGACCGGGGCATCGCCGTCGCACTCGACCGCGATCAGGCCGGTGACGCGGCCCTGGGTGTCGCGCAGCGTGCCCAGCGACAGCGTGACGCTGCGCGGCTCGCCGTCCTTGGCGCGCAGCAGCCAGGCGTGCTGGTCGGTCAGCCCCCGCTTGAGGCGGGCGCTGAACACGCTGGCATCGGCTGGCACCCGGGTGCCCAGCTCCTTGCCGAGCTGGGCGGCGCGGGCTTCGATCTCTTCGCGCCGCAGCAGCGTGCCGACCAAGCCACGGCCGTTCAGCTCGCCGCGCTCGAAACCGAGCGCCCGTTCGCCGGCTGGGTTGGCCCACTGCACGCGGCCATCAAGGTCGAAGGCCACCACCAGCTTGGGGAACTGGTCGATCAGCAGCCGATGGGCCTCACCCAGCTCGAGCCAGGTGAGGGTCTGGGGGTCGATGGGGGTGGTGCGGTCCATGGGCCAGTGTCCCACTTACCGGGCGGGCTCGACAAGCCCGGCCCGGGCCTGCCACCCGGGGTCAGATCAAGGTCGGGTCAGGGCTTGCCGCGCAGCAGGCGGGCCGGGCCCGCGGCCGGCTTGGCGCCGCCGTGGCCCTGGCCGCCGGAAGCCGGCCGAGCCTGGCCGGGTCGCCCGCCGCCATGGGCAGGCTTGGCCTGGCCGTGAGAAGCCGTGGCGTGCTGGCCATGCGACGGGCGACCGCCGCCGGCCGGCTTGGCGGCGCTACCGGCCGGCCGGCCGTCATGCCGATGGTCGTGCCGCGCCGGGGCGCTGCTGCGCTCGCCGTGGCGGTCCGCGCCGCGCTCGGCCGGACGGCCGCCACGGTGGGCACTACCACCGCCGCCACCGCCACCGCCGCGGCGGGTGCCGCCGACGCCGATGGTCATGCGGCCCAGCACGATGGGCTCGGCCCTTTCGCCGGCCGGCACCGCGAAGCCGGGCACGGCCTCGCGCGGGATTTCGCGCTTGATCAGCTTCTCGATGTCGCGCAGAAAGATGTCCTCGTCCGGGCAGACCAGCGACACCGCCTCGCCCTGTGCGCCGGCGCGGCCGGTGCGGCCGATGCGGTGCACGTAGTCTTCCGGCACGTTGGGCAGCTCGAAGTTGACGACGTGCGGCAGCTGGTCGATGTCGATGCCGCGCGCCGCGATGTCGGTGGCCACCAGCACCTGCAGCTCACCACTCTTGAAATCGGCCAGGGCCTTGGTGCGCGCACCCTGGCTTTTGTTGCCGTGGATCGCCATCGCACTGATGTCGACCTTGTTCAGGTACTCGGCCAGGCGGTTGCAGCCGTGCTTCATGCGCGTGAACACCAGCACCTGGTGCCAGTTGCCCTCGCGGATCAGGTGGGCCAGCAGTTCCTTCTTGCCGTCGCGGCCGACCGGGTGCACCTTCTGGGCGATGGTGTCGGCGGTGGCATTGCGGCGGGCGACCTCGATCAGCGCCGGTTGGTTCAGCAGGCGATCGGCCAGGGCCTTGATCTCGTCGCTGAAGGTGGCCGAGAACAGCAGGCTCTGCTTTTGCTGCGGCAGCACCGCCAGCACCTTCTTGATGTCGTGGATGAAGCCCATGTCCAGCATGCGGTCGGCTTCGTCGAGAACGAAGATCTGCACATGGCTCAGGTCCAGCGTGCCTTGCTGGTGGTGGTCCAGCAGGCGGCCCGGCGTGGCGACGAGGATGTCGACGCCCTTGCGCAGGCGGTCGATCTGCGGCTGCATGCCGACGCCGCCGAACATGACCATGCTGGTCAGCGGCAGGAACTTGCCGTAGATGCGCACGCTTTCTTCCACCTGGGCCGCCAGCTCGCGGGTGGGGGTGAGGATCAACGCACGGATGGCGACACGGCCACGCGCGTCACGCTTGGGGCCTTGCGCCGCCAGGCGGTGCAGCAGCGGCAGCGTGAAGCCGGCGGTCTTGCCGGTGCCGGTCTGGGCGCCGGCCATCAGGTCGCCGCCGTTGAGCACGGCCGGGATGGCCTGTGCCTGGATGGGGGTGGGTTGGGTGTAGCCCTGTTCGCGCACGGCGCGAACGATCGATTCGGCCAAGCCGAGAGATTCGAAGGTCATTGAGGCTGCTCTCTGGGAGCATGAGCCGGCCCGCCGCCCGCGAGTTGCTCGGGGCACCAGCCAGGGGCCCGGCCGGGAAAGGATGCGGATCCGGCTGCGAGAGGCAGCGCCCGCTGTCAGGACTGACAAGCCGCCATCAAGGCTGGACCTTGAGGGGATACCCGCAGTGTAACAGGCCGCCCCCGGGCCTATCCACCGATCAGGCGGCGGCCGGCAGGTCATTTGAGCCGGCACCATGAAAAAGGGCCGGGGTGGACCCGGCCCTTGGATGCAGAAAGTGAACTACCTGCGGCTCAGTAGGTGCTCACGTTCAGGCGACCACCGGTCACCGTCTTGCCAGTGAGCGAGGTCGTGGGTGTCACGGTCGACAGGATCGCCGCCTTCAGCTCGGTGGCCTTCAGCCCCGGGTGCGACGAGGCGTACAGCGCGACTGCGCCGGTCACGTGCGGCGTGGCCATCGAGGTGCCGCTGTAGGAGGCGTAGGTGCCGTCCGGCACGGTGGAACTGATGCCCACGCCCGGTGCGCCGAGGTCGACGGTGGTGACGCCGTAGTTCGAGAAGCTCGCCAGCAAGCCGCCGCTGCCAATGGCCGCCACCGAGATGATGGTCGGGCTGTCATAGCTGGACGGGTAGTGCGGGTCGGTGTCGTTGTTGGCGCCGTTGTTGCCGGCAGCCGCCACGAAGACGATGTCGGCCTTGCCGGCGCGCTCGATGGACTTCTTCAGGCCCTGCGAATAGCCACCGCCGCCCCAGGACGCGTTGATCGCGACCAGGTTCAGGTTGTGGCGCGTCTTCAGGTCGGTGACATAGTCGATGGACTTGATGGCGTTGGCAGTGGAGCCGCCGGCCGTGGCCAGGAACTTCACGTCGATGATCTTGACCTTCCAGCAGACGCCGGCCACGCCCTTGCCGTTGCCGCCGCGCGCGCCGATGGTGCCGGACACGTGGGTGCCGTGGTCGTCTTGCGGGCCGTCGTAGGTGCTCTTGTCGTCGCGCGAGAAATCCCAGCCGCGGGTGTCGTCGATGAAGCCGTTGCCGTCGTCGTCGATGCCGTTGTCGGGGATCTCGGCCGGGTTTTCCCAGAAGTTGTGCTTCAGGTCCGGGTGCTTGTACTGGGCGCCTTCGTCGATGACCGCGACCATGACCTTGCTGCAATCGGTGTGGCCGGCGTCCCAGGCCTCGGCGGCCTGGCTGCCGTATTGGTTCTGGAACAGCGGCGAAGTGTCGCCCTCCATGCCCCAGAGGCGGTTGGTGGTGTAGTAGGTGTCGTCGGAAACGGCGTCGTGGAAGTACAGCCAGTTCGGCTCGGCGAAGTCGATGCCGGCCTGGTCATGCAGCATGCGGATGGCGGCCGACAGGTCGGTGCCCTTGGGCAGGGCGATGCGGTGCAGGTCGCCGCTGACGCGCTCGACGAAGCGGCCGCCGACGCGTGCCAGTGCCTCGGCGTGCAGGTTTTCGGACAGGCCGGGCAGGAACTGCACCAGCAACTCGTCCGGCGTGTGCTGGCGAGAAGGCTGCTGCAACTCGGCCAGCACCTTGTCGGGGCGGCCACCCGCCAGGGCGGTGCCGCACAACACGCCGAGCGCGATGGTCGCCAGCAGGCGCGGGATATGACGGGAAGAACGGGGCATCAATCGCTCCTATTTCGGTGGGCAGAGGCAGCACCGCAGCGGCTGGTTCACCGGCGCAGAGATTGCCAAATTAGGGACCCCCATGCTCGGGTTGGGGATGGCGGCTGTCGACCCTTTGGCCTAGGGGGAAGGGTTGTCACCACGCTCGCTGAGGCATGAAAAAGGGCCGGGCAAACCCGGCCCTGTCGGATCAGATGTCGTCGCTGTCGTCAGTAGGTGCTGACGTTCAGGCGGCCCCCGGTGACCGTCTTCCCGGCCATCGACGCCGTGGCCGTGGTCGTGCCCAAGATCGCGGCCTTGAGCTGCGCCGCCGTCAGCCCCGGGTGGTACTTGGCATACAGCGCGACGGCGCCGGTCACGTGCGGCGTGGCCATGGAGGTGCCGCTGTACGACGAGTAGGAGTTGGTCGGCACGGTGGACCAGATGCCGGCACCCGGCGCGCCCAGGTCGACCGAGGTGGCGCCGTAGTTCGAGAAGCTCGACATCGTGCCGTTGCTGTTCAGCGAGGCCACGGCGATCACGCCGTCGCTGGTGTAGCTGGCCGGGTAAAACGGGCTGGTGTCGTTGTTCGACCCGTTGTTGCCGGCAGCCGCCACGAACAGGATGTTCGCCGCGGCGCCGCGGTCGATGGCGTCCTTCAGGCCCTGCGAGAAGCCGCCGCCGCCCCAGGAATTGTTGGTGGCCACCAGGTTCAGGCCATGGCGGGTCTTCAGGTCGGTGAGGTAGTCGACCGACTTGATCGCGTTGGCCGTGGTGCCGCCACCTGCGCCCAGGAACTTGACGTGGGCCATCTTGACCTTCCAGCAGATGCCGGCCACGCCTGCGCCGTTGTGGCCCTTGCCGCCGATGGTGCCGGACACGTGGGTGCCGTGGTCGTCCTGGGTGCCGTCGTAGACCGACTTGTTGCCGCCGTCGAAGTCCCAGCCGTGGGTGTCGTCGACATAGCCGTTGCCGTCGTCGTCGACGCCGTTGCCGTCGATCTCGGCCGCGTTGGTCCAGTGGTTGGACTTCAGGTCGGGGTGCTCGTACTGCACGCCTTCGTCGATCACGCCGACGACCACGCCCTTGCAACTCACGTGGCCGTTGTCCCAGGCTTCCCCAGCCTGGCTGCCGTACTGATTGGTGTTCCGCGGCGAGGTGTCGCCGTACATGCCCCAGAGTGCGCCGCTGACGTAGTAGGTGTCGTCGGAGACCTTGGTCGTGCGGTAGATCCAGTTCGGCTCGGCGAAGTCGACCGCCTCGTGGGCATGCAGCGCGCGCACCGCGCCGGCCAGCGTGGTGCCCTGCGGCACGCTGATGCGGTGCAGGTCGCCGCGAATGCGCTCGAGCAGCTTGCCGCCGACACGGGCCAGCGCGGCCTCGCGCGCCGCCTGCACCACGCCAGGCTTGAACTGCACCAGCATCTCGCCGCGCACGTATTCGCGTTGCGATTGCTGCAACTCGGCGACCACCTTGTCAGGCTGGCCGCCGGCCCAGCTGGCGCCACTCAAGGCGGCGAGGGCAGAAGCGATCAGGGAATAGGAAAAGCGAGGCGTCATGACGCGCATGGCGAAGCTCCTGGAAAAGGGATGTTGGGCAGAAAAGCCGGCGCATCGGTGATGCGCTGCCGGTTTGGGGCCGGGGCGGCGGCGGGCCCTTGAGGGACACTCATCGTCGGCAAGGGCCTGCGCGCTGTCGACCCTTCACCCTAGGGAGGGGAAAACGCCGCATTGCCACGCGCAAGAAAAGGCCGGTCTCGCGACCGGCCTGTCATTGTTGTCATCGTGCGCCTGGTCGGCGCCGCTGCCCTCCACAAGGCATCGGGTCTTGCTTTAGAAACCGCTCACGTCGAGCCGGCCACCCGTCACCGTCTTGCCCGCCATCGAGGTGGTGGGCACGGCGGCGGCGAGGATCGCGGCCTTGATCTGGGCTGCGGTCGAGCCCGGGTGCAGCGACGCGTACAGCGCCACGGCGCCGGTCACGTGCGGCGTGGCCATCGAGGTGCCGTCGTAGCTGGCATAGCTGGGCGTCAGCACGCCGTTGACCAGCTTGGGCACGGTGGACCAGATGCCCACGCCCGGTGCGCCCAGGTCCACCGACACCAGGCCGTAGTTCGAGAAGCCGGCCTTGGCGCCCTTCTTGTTGATGGCCGCCACGGCGATGATGTTCTCGCTGGTGTAGGCCGACGGGTAGTTGGGTTTCTTGTCGGTGTTCTGGCCGATGCCGAACAGGTTGCCATTGCCAGCCGCGGCGATGAACAGGATGTTGGCCGCTCCGGAGCGGTCGATCGCGTCCTTCAGTGCCTGCGAGAAGCCGCCGCCGCCCCAGCTGTTGTTGGTGGCCACCAGGTTCAGGCCGTGGCGGGTCTTCAGGTCGGTGATGTAGTCGATCGCCTTGATCGCGTTGGCCGTGGTGCCGCCGTTGGCGCCCAGGAACTTGGCGTTGACCATCTTCACCTGGCCGCAGATGCCGGCGGTGCCGATGCCGTTGTTGCGCACCGCGCCGATCGTGCCCGACACGTGGGTGCCGTGGTCGTCGCCCACGCCGTCGAAGGTGGAGTTGTCGTTGTTCTCGAAATCCCAGCCGGTGTCGTCGTCGACCAAGCCGTTGCCGTCGTCGTCGATACCGTTGCTGGGGATGTCGAACGGGTTGTGCCAGATGTTGGCCTGGGTGTCGGGGTGGGTGGTCATCACGCCTTCGTCGATGATGCCCACCACCACGCTGGCTGAGCAGTCCTTGCCGGCGTTCCAGGCCTCGGCGGCCTGGCTGCCGTAGGCGTTCTGCCTGAGCGGCGAGTTGTCACCGTAGACGCCCCAGAGGCTGCCGTCCTGGTAGTACGGGTCGCTCGGTGCGGCCTGGGTTGCGTAGAGCCAATTCGGCTCGACGAAGCGGACCGCCCGCTGCGCGCGCAGGTGGCGGACGGCGTCGGCCACGGCCACGCCGGGCGGCAGCGCCACCCGATGCAATTCGCCGTCCAGCGCCGCGTGGCGCAGCAGCTCGGCCGAGTGGGCGCCCAGCGCGCGCAACGCGGCGTCGCGGGCGAAGCCGGCCTGGCCGGGGCGGAACTGGACCAGCACTTCGCCGGCCACATAGCGCAGCTCGGCGCGCTGCAGGTCGGCGTCGACTTGGGCGGGGTTGGCCAGTGCGGGCGGTGTGGCGCCGAGCGCCGAAACGGCGGCCGCGGCGATCAGCGCGCGTCGGAAAGTCATGCTCATGGGTCGGGTGGGTTCCATCGTGAACTTCTTGGCATCGGCGCCGGGGTGGCCAGCGTCGCGAAACGATTGTGGTCAGCCGCCCGGCCGCGGCGCAGCGGCGCGCCCCGCGGCCGGGTGTGGCGATGACGCTTGTTGAGGATGGCGGCGGCGTGGCAGCCTTCACGGCCTTGATGGCCCGGCCTTCATTCGGGCAAGGTATGGTCGATAAGGGTGGATCGCTTCGATTTGCCTTGGGGCAACGTCGCCCGCCGGCCCGCCGACCAACAATCGACAAGAATTCGTGAGGACCGCCAACAACCCGCTGCAGCGCCTGCGCCGACTCTGGCAGCACGAGCGCTGGCTCTACGCCTCGGCCGACGCGGCCGCGGCCGAGGTGCGGGCACGTCATCTCGAGGCGGTGCTGCGCCTGGCCCCCCTGGTCATCCTGGCCAATGTGTTGAACGCCGCCCTCGTGGCGGCTGCGCTGGGCGGCAGCGTGTCGGCCGTCGAGCTGGCGGTCTGGTCCGCCCTGCTCGGGCTGACCAGCCTGCTGGCGCTGCACAGCTGGTGGCGCTGGCGCCACCGTGTCGTGGTGCAGGTGGCCCCGCAGGCGGTGCTGCGCGCCACGGTGCAGGCTGCGCTGATGAGCGCCCTGTGGGCCGCCGTGCCCCTGCTGTGGTTGCCCAGCGCCACGCCGCCGCAGCAACTGCTGCTGTCGGTGTTGACCTGCGGCGTGCTCTGCGCCGGTGCCTTCGTGCTCGCCACCTTGCTGCCGGCCAGCCTGGCGCACATCGTGGTGCTGAGCGGCTCGGCCATCGTTTCGCTGCTGCGCACCGGCGACCCGGTGCTGGCGCTGCTGTCGCTGATGATCGTGGTCTACATGGTCATCGTGGTGGCCGGGGTGCTGGCGGTCGGCCGGCTGTTCGGAGCCCGCCTGGGTGCCCAGCGCGAGGCCGAGCGGCAAGGGCAGATGGTCGGCCTGCTGCTGCGCGACTTCGAGGAGCATTCTGTCGACGTGCTGTGGGAGGTCGATCGCCAGGGCCGCTTCACCCATGTGTCCGAACGCCTGGTGGCCTTGCTCGGCCACGAGCGCGAGACGCTGCAGGCTGCGACGCTGGTCGACACCCTGGCGCCTCGCTGCGAAGACGGCGAAGAGCACAACGGTCTGCGTGGTCTGCGCCGCGCGCTGCTGCTGGACAAGCCTTTCCGCGACATCGTGCTTCGCGTGCGCCATCAGCAAGGCGGCAGCGATGCGGCGGCGTGGTGGTCGGTGACGGCCAAGCCCCTGCTCGACGACGCCGGCCGGACCACCGGCTGGCGTGGCGTGATCAGCGACGTGACCAAGCAACGTCTGACGCACCAGCGCCTGGCCTACCTGGCCCATTTCGACTCGCTCACCGACCTGGCCAACCGGGTGCAGCTGCGTGAGCGGCTCAGCCAGTCGCTGCCAGCGCCCGGCGAGCCGCCGCGCCGCAGCGCCCTGATCTGCCTGGACCTGGACAACTTCAAGAGCATCAACGACTCGCTCGGCCACTCGGTGGGCGATGCGGTGCTGCGCCACGCGGCCAAGCGCTTGCAGTCGGTGGTGCGCCGCAGCGACCTGCTGGCCCGCCTGGGCGGCGATGAGTTCGCGGTGGTGCTGGACGACGTGCGCAGCGACGACGAGGTGCTGCAGCTCACCCAGCGTCTGGTCGAGGTGCTGAACAAGCCGGCCGAAATCCGCGGCCGCACCGTGCCGCTGGGCGCCAGCATCGGCGTGGCGCTGATCCCCGAGCATGGGCAGACGATCGACGAGGTTCTCGGCAACGCCGATCTGGCCTTGTACGCTGCGAAGGAACGCGGCCGCGGCCGCTTCGAGGTCTTCGCGCCCTGGCTGGGCCAGCGCAGCCGCCGCGTGGTGCAGCTGGAAACGGCGTTGCGCGACGCGCTACGCCGCAACGAGCTGAGCCTGGAATGGCAGCCGCAGGTCGACGCGTCGGTCTGGCGCGTGGTCAGTGCCGAGGCGTTGCTGCGCTGGCATCACCCCGAGCTGGGGCCGGTGCCGCCGGCCGAGTTCGTCACCGTGGCCGAGAAGTGCGGCCTGATCGGCGAGCTGGGCGCCTGGGTGCTGATGCAGGCCTGCCAGGAGGCGCAGCGCTCGCGGCCGGGCCTGTCGATCTCGGTCAATGTGTCGCCGGTCCAGCTGATGCAGCCGGGCTTCGTGGCCACGGTCGAGCGGGCGCTGGCTCACTCGGGCCTGCCTGCCTCTCGGCTGGAAGTGGAGATCACCGAATCGGTCTTCATGGACGACACCGACGCGGCGCTGTCGCACCTGCACGCGCTGAAGGCGCTGGGCGTGCGCATCGCGCTCGACGATTTCGGCACCGGCTATTCCGCCTTCCAGTACCTGCGGCGCTTCCCGTTCGACACGCTCAAGATCGACCGCGCCTTCGTCCGCGAGCTGATGACCCACCACGATGCGCGCGCCATCGTGCGCACCATCGTGCAACTGGCCACCACGCTGGGCATGCAAACCATCGCCGAGGGGGTGGAGGAGCCGGTCGAGCTCGAGGTGCTGAACCAGGCCGGCTGCCGCATGATCCAGGGCTACCTGGTGGCTCGGCCCATGCCCATGACACGGCTACAGCCTTTCCTGGACGGTTGGGGCGGCACGCAGCGCACGCAGCCCACCGACCTGCCCGAGACCATGCAAGCGCCGCTGGACGCGCTGCCCCGCGCCGCGTCCGCCGGGCGATAATCGGCGTTTGCCCCAACGCACCCGCGCAACGCCGCGGCCGGCCCAGGGGCTGTTGCCGGCGCCACGCCGGCGCCCGGCATGACCGGGCCCACCCAGGACCCAGCTCACCATGGCTCAGTACGTCTTCACCATGAACCGCGTCGGCAAGATCGTGCCGCCGAAGCGGCAGATCCTCAAGGACATTTCGCTGTCCTTCTTCCCCGGCGCCAAGATCGGCGTGCTGGGCCTGAACGGCTCGGGCAAGTCCACGCTGCTGAAGATCATGGCCGGCCTCGACAAGGAGATCGAGGGCGAGGCCACGCCCATGCCGGGCATCAAGATCGGCTACCTGCCCCAGGAGCCGCAGATGAAGGCCGAGCAGACGGTGCGCGAGGCGGTGGAAGAAGGCATCGGCGGCGTGTTGGCGGCCAAGAAGCGGCTGGACGAGGTCTACGCCGAATACGCCGAGCCCGACGCCGACTTCGACAAGCTGGCCGCCGAGCAGGCCGAGCTGGAGGCCATCATCGCCGCGGCCGGCAGCGAGAACACCGAGCACCAGCTCGACATCGCCGCTGACGCGCTGCGCCTGCCGCCCTGGGACGCGGTCATCGGCCAGCTGTCGGGCGGCGAGAAGCGCCGCGTGGCGCTGTGCCGGCTGCTGCTCAGCAAGCCCGACATGCTGCTGCTCGACGAGCCGACCAACCACCTGGACGCCGAGTCGGTGGAATGGCTGGAACAGTTCCTCAAGCGCTTCGGCGGTACCGTGGTGGCCATCACCCACGACCGCTACTTCCTGGACAACGCGGCCGAGTGGATCCTGGAACTGGACCGTGGCCTGGGCTACCCGTACAAGGGCAACTATTCCGACTGGCTGGACCAGAAGGAAAAGCGCCTGGAGCAGGAGCAGAAGACCGAAGACGCCCGCACCAAGGCCATGAAGCAGGAGCTGGAGTGGGTGCGCAAGAACGCCAAGGGCCGCCAGGCCAAGAGCAAGGCGCGCCTGGCCCGCTTCGAGGAACTGAGCGACGTCGAATACCAGAAGCGCAATGAGACCAACGAGATCTTCATCCCGGTGGCCGAGCGTCTGGGCAACGAGGTGATCGAGTTCGTCAACGTCACCAAGAGCTTCGGCGACCGGGTGTTGATCGACAACCTGAGCTTCAAGGTGCCGGCCGGCGCGATCGTCGGCATCATCGGCCCGAACGGGGCCGGCAAGTCCACCCTGTTCCGCATGATCCAGGGCAGCGAGAAGCCCGATTCGGGCGAAGTCAAGGTCGGCAAGACCGCCAAGCTCGCCTTCGTGGACCAGAGCCGCGCCAGCCTGGCCGACGACAAGACCGTGTGGCAGGACGTTTCCGGCGGGCTGGACAACATCGTGGTCGGCAAGTTCGTGATGCCCAGCCGTGCCTACATCGGCCGCTTCAACTTCAAGGGCAACGACCAGCAGAAGCTGGTGGGTTCGCTGTCCGGTGGTGAGCGCGGTCGCCTGCACCTGGCCAAGACCCTGGCCCAGGGCGGCAACGTGCTGATGCTGGACGAGCCGTCGAACGACCTCGACGTGGAAACCCTGCGTGCCCTGGAAGACGCCTTGCTCGAATTCGCCGGCTCGGCCATGGTGATCAGCCACGACCGCTGGTTCCTTGACCGCATCTGCACCCACATCCTGGCGGTGGAAGACGAGTCGCAGTGGTACTTCTACGAAGGCAACTACCAGGAGTACGAGGCCGACAAGAAGCGCCGCCTGGGCGAAGAGGGTGCCCGCCCGCACCGTATGCGATTCAAGGCGCTCAAGTAGGCCCTCGTCGCTTGGAAAAACGGCCACCGTTCGGGGTGGCCGTTTTCTTGACGCGTCGTTTCTGACTACATCGGCGGAAAGACCACGGTGTCGATCACGTGGATCACGCCGTTGTCGGCCACGATGTCGGTCTTGACGACCTTGGCGTTGTTGACCATCACCGACGGGCTGGTCGAGACCGTCAGGTCCTTGCCCTGCACCGTCTTCACCGGGCCTGCCTTGACGTCGGCGGCCATCACCTTGCCGGCCACCACGTGGTAGGTGAGCACCGCGGTGAGCTTGGCCTTGTCGGCCAGCAGCGCATCGAGTTGGGCCCTGGGGATCTTGGCGAAGGCCTCGTCCGTCGGCGCGAACACGGTGAACGGGCCGGGGCCCTTGAGCGTGTCGACCAGCCCGGCCGCCTGCAGCGCCGTGGCCAGCGTCTTGAACTGGCCGGCCGCGACGGCCGTGTCGACGATGTCCTTGGCCTGGGCGCCCAACGCGGCGCCGAGCAGGGCTGCGGTGGCAATCCATTTCTTCATGGTGATTCCTTGGTGAACGAAGGCGTCAGAGCGCCGGGAGGATGACTTTGTCGATGACGTGGATCACGCCGTTGCTGGCGAGCACGTCGGTGGCGGTGATCTGCGAGGTGCGGGCCTGCGCATCGGTGATCTGCAGCGAGCCGTTGACGGTGAACGTGCCGCCTTGCACCGTGGTGATCGCCGAGCCCACCGGCACGTCGGCCTTGAGCACCAGCGCCGGCACCACGTGGTAAGTCAGCACGTTGGTCAGCAGCGCGGTGTCGGCAAACAGCTCGTCCTTGGTCAGGCCCAACTCGGTCAGCAGGGCGCCAAAGGCGGCGTCGGTCGGCGCGAACACGGTGAAGGGGCCGGTGCCGTTCAGCGTGGCGTCCAGGCCGGTGGTTTGCAGCGCCTCGACCAGCAGCGTGAACTCGGGCGGGTCGGCGGCGGCCAGCGCCGCGGCGGTGCCGACGACGGTCTTGTCAGGCGGCAGCAGCACCTTGTCGATGACGTGGACAACGCCGTTCGAGGCGTCGATGTCGGTCTTGGCGATTCCGCTGACGCGGTTGCGACCGTCGGTCACGGCCAGAGGCGTGCCGTCGATCTTGAAGTAGCTGCCCTGCAGGGTGGTGATGGGCTTGCCCACAGGAATGGCGGCCGCCTTCACCTCGCTGCCCAGCACGTGGTAGGTGAGCACCGCGGTCAGCAGTTCCTTGTCGGCGAACAGTGCGTCCTTGGTGGTACCCAGTTCGGTGAACAGGGCGTTGAATGCCGCGTTGGTCGGCGCGAACACGGTGAGCGTGCCGTCGGCGCTCAGGGTGCTGGTCAGGTCGGCCGCCACCACGGCCTCGACGAGGATGCTCAGGTTGGGGTCGGCCTGCGCGATCTCGACGATGTTCTTCGGATCGTTCGAATCTTCGCCCCAGCAGCCCGACAAGAGCGTGCCGGCGACCAAGGCTGCTGCCAGCCCGGCGCGTTGAAACCAATGAAGCATGGGAAGAACCTCCGAGGGTTGAACAAGGGCGGCGGCCAGGGAACCGCCGGGCTGTGAACTCGATGGTGCGAAATGTGAACTGTGCAGTTCACATAGTCAACCGTATGGTTATTGTGTGAACTATTGATGCTATTTATTGCATCTTGTGGTCACGGCGCGGACGCTTGGTTACACTCGGCGAATGGCAAGGGTTTCATTTCGCGAACAGGTGCTCCGCGCCCGAGAGGACGCGATCGTTTCCTCGGTCAACCGGCTGCTGGCCCAGCGTGGCTACGACGGCATGACCATCGACGCGGTGGCCGCCGACGTCGGCATCGCCAAGGCGGTGCTTTACAAGCACTTCAGCTCGAAAGAGGCCTTGGCTGCCGCGGCCATGGTGAAGGTGCTCGAGCGCGCCCAGGCCCGGCTGGACGAACTGGCCGCCACGCCGGCCGGCGCGCTGGACCGGCTGAAGGCGGTGGCCCGCTGGACGATGCAGGAGCAGTTGGCCGGCGAGATGCCGGCCTTGCCGGCGCAGAACTCGACGCTGCGCTCGGCCTTGATGGCCGACCAGGGCTACCTCGGCAAGCTGATGGAAGTCAGCGACCGGCTGGGCGAGTGGATCGCCCAGGCCCAGGCCGATGGCGACCTGGACCCGGCGCTGCCGCCCGAACTGGTGCTCTACACGCTGTATGCGCGCGCCTGCGACCCGGTACTGGCCGTGCTCAAGGCCTCGGGCAGCTATGCCGACGAGCGCATCGTCGAGCTGCTGCTGGCCACCACCTTCGGCGGCCTGCAGGCGCGTGCCGCGGCAGCCGCCGCGGCGCCGGCCGTCAGCCGAAAAAGTCCAGCACGATCGCCAGGATCTCCAGCGCGAGCGACAAAGGCTGGGTCAGGTCGCTGACCTGGTCTTGCTCGACGTTGCGCATCGGCGGCTTGCGGTCGAGCGCGTTGTTGACGAAGGTCTCGGCGCTGGCGATGCCTTTTTCTTGGATGCCGGTGCCCGAGAAGTCGACGATGGTCGCGCAGTGCGACTCGTTGAAGTCGCGGAAGAAGGGTACGTGGTATGACACGTTGGGCTGTGCGTCCAGCAGCGGCAGCCAGGCCGCCAGGTCCTGCCGCCACAGCGCGTTGAGCATCTGCTTGCGCTTGTGCTCGTCCGGCTCGCCGGCGACGTCGGGGAAGAAGTCCAGGTAGCTGAAGGCCGAGAAGATGCCGTCCTCCTGGAACACCAGGTAGCCGAAGCGGTCCTTCTTGTACTTGGCCCCCAGCGCGCCGTTCAGGCTGCCCATGTTGTTCACGTCCAGCGCCGGCAGCTTGGCGGCGAGCGTGGGAATCATGCCGCCGGGCAGGTCCAACCCCCAGCTGGCGCGGATCAGTTCGTGCAGCGGTTGCGAAGGCGACTGCTCCTTGGTGTTGCCGCGCGGCGCGTTCATCAGCGGGCCCGAGTCGGCCATCAGCGTGGCGCGGCCCGTCGGGGCGAGCTTGTCGCGCAGCACGGCGTAGTTGGCGGTCGAGCCCACGCCTCCGGCCGAGAAGCCGGTGAGCAGCAGGTTGCCGGGCCGGCCCAGGTGCTGGCGCATCCAGTCGGCGGCGGCCTTCACGTTCGCCTGCCCGCGGTGGTACTGCACGCGCGGCTGATCGGGCCGCTGGTCGTCGTAGACGTGGACCAGGTTGCCGGTGTGGACGTCGCCGGTGCAGTAGGGCATGTAGACCAGGGTCCAGTCCTGCGTGCGCACGGCTTCGAAGGGGTCGACCCGGGCCGAGAACGGCGTCACCAGGCCGCCGGCCGCCGCGTTCGGCAGGCTCATGTAGTTGGCCGGGATGCCATCGGGGTTGGTGGCGCTGTACTGGCCGATGCCTTCGCAGGCGTCCTGGTCCCAGCAGGCGCCGCCGCCTTCGAAGGTGATGGCCAGGTGGCTGTTCAGCGGCGTTCGGTTGACGAAGAAGCGGTACGGCGTGCCGTTGCCGCAGGCCGCGCCGCTGTCAAGCGGCAGGGTGATCGTCTCCCAGACGAACCAGGCGGCCTGGGCCATGGGGGCCAGGGCCATCAGGGCCAGCGCCGCGATCAGGCGGCGCAGCAGGGTGCGTGCAGTCATCGGGTCTCTCCTGTGTGGGGTTTGTCGTCGTAGATGCGCTGCCGGGCTGCTTCCAGCTCGGCGAGCAAGGCATCGGGGGGCGTGCCCGGCGCGGCGGTGGCGCGCCAGTGCGCGACGATCGCCTGCTGGGCCTGTATCAGCTGCGCGTCGCGCGGGTCGCTGGCCGGCGGATGGGCGCGGGCCAGCTCGGCACGCCAATCGGCCAGGGCTGCGGCGCGGCGGCTGGGGTCGGGCTCCAGTGCCTCCAGCAGCGCGGCCTTCAGGCGCACAGCCTCGGGCCCGCTCAGCTCGCCGCGCGTCACGCGGGCGGGGAGGTCCGCGTCAAGTCGGCGCGCCAGCACTGGGTCCACCGGGCCAGCCTGCCGCTGGGCCTGCAGCATGCGCACGCTGCGCTGGAAGCCGAGGAACTCGACGATGTGCGCGGTCTGCTGGTCGCGGTCCGGCAGGTCGGCCAGGCCTGTCGTCAAGCGGGCCCATTGGTCAGGGTCGAGCAGGGGTGATGACGACTCCGTGGGGCTCGAAGGCGTTGGCGCCAGGGCCAAGGCCGCTGCCCGCAGTGCCGCGCTGGGTGGCCGCGCGAGGAAGAGCGCAGCACCCAGGCCCGCCAGGCACAGCACGGCAATGCCAACGAGCGCTGTGCGGCGCCGGGGCGCTTGGGCGGGTGTGGGTCGGCTCATGGCGGGTGCCGATTTCAGTACCATTCGCCCCTCTGCGGCAAGTGCCGCCTCACCGGAACAAGGGAAATCCATATGGCCATGGACGTGGTGGACTACGAGATCAAGGGCTCCGAGATGCAGTTCGTCGAGGTCGAGCTCGACCCGGGCGAGGCGGCGGTCGGCGAGGCCGGCAGCATGATGTACATGGACGCCGGCATCGCGATGGACACCGTGTTCGGCGACGGCTCGGCCAGCCAAGGCGGCTTTCTCGGCAAGCTGATGGGTGCGGGCAAGCGGCTGATCACCGGCGAATCGCTGTTCACCACCGTGTACACCAACCAGGGCGAGACGAAGAAGCGCGTGGCCTTCGCCGCACCTTACCCGGGCAAGATCCTGCCGATGGACCTGCGCCAGCTCGGCGGTACGCTGATCTGCCAGAAGGACGCCTTCCTCTGCGCCGCCAAGGGTGTCTCGCTGGGCATCTACTTCCAGCAGAAGCTGTCGGTCGGCTTCTTCGGTGGCGAGGGTTTCGTGATGCAGAAGCTCGACGGCGACGGCCTGGCCTTCGTCCACGCGGGCGGCACGGTCCTCAAGCGCGATCTGCTGCCCGGCCAGACGCTGCTGATCGACACCGGCTGCATCGTCGCGATGACGCCCAACGTCAACTTCGAGATCCAGTACGTGGGCAAGGTCAAGACGGCGCTGTTCGGCGGCGAGGGCCTGTTCTTTGCCAAGGTCAGCGGCCCCGGCACGGTGTGGCTGCAAAGCCTGCCGTTCTCGCGCCTGGCTTCGCGCGTGTTTGCGGCCGCGCCGCAGCGCGGCGGCAGCCGTGAAGAGGGCTCGGTGCTGGGCGGCTTCGGTGCCGGCGGCCTGCTCGGCGCGGTGCTGGGCGGCGACGACGACTGAGGTGCGCATCCGCACGCTGACGGCCCTGGCTGCGCTCGTTGCGGCGGCATCCCTGCACGCTGCACCGGCCACGATCGAGCTCGACGCGCTGACCAGCCCCGAGTTGCGCGAGCGCATCGCCGGCGGCGACACCACCGTGCTGGTGCCCATTGGCGGCACCGAGCAGAGCGGTGCCCACCTCGCGCTGGGCAAACACAACGCCCGCGCTGGCGCGCTGGCGCAGCGCATCGCCCAGCGCCTGGGCCACGCCCTGGTGGCGCCGGTGATGGCCTACGTGCCCGAAGGCGGCATCGAGCCGCCGCAGGCCCACATGCGCTACGCGGGCACGATCTCGGTGCCCGAAGCCGCTTTCGAAGCGGTGCTCGAAGCCACGGCGAAGAGCCTGTGCCACCACGGCTTTCGCGACGTGGTGCTGCTGGGCGACCACGGTGGCTACCAGCGCAGCCTGGAGCGCGTGGCCGCCAAGCTGGAGCGCGAGCGCCCGCGCTCGGCGCGCCCGGCCTGCCGCACCCACGCGCTGACCGAGTACTACCGCGCCACGCAAACCTATGCAGACGCACTTCGCGCCCGCGGCTTCACCGCCGACGAGATCGGCACCCACGCCGGCCTGGCCGACACGGCGCTGACCCTGGCGACCGAGCCCGCCATGGTGCGCAGCGAGTTGCTGGCCCGCGCGCCGAAGCCCGGCGAGCGCGACGGCGTGCAGGGCGACCCCCGGCGCGCCACGGCTGACCTGGGACAAGTCGGTGTCGAGCTCATCGTGGACACTAGCGTCGCGGAGATCCGCCGCCGCGGCGCCCTGCCGCGCTGACGCGTGGTGCGGCACCTGCCACCTTCCCATTTCCCTTCCCGAGACGAGTTGTTGAAAGTTCCCATGACGATCAAGCGCAGCCTCCAGCGCGCGCTGGGCCTCGGCCTGGCGGTCACGGTTGGCGCCGGCCTCTTGCTGGTGCACCAGGCCCAGGGCGGCCAGCCCGAAGCGGCCTCGGCGGTGCCCGCGGCGCCCGCCATCACCACCGTGCCCGGCATGCCGCCGGTGGTCGACCCCCGCAACCTGTACAGCGAGATCGCTGTCGGCAAGCTCAGCCCCGCGGTCCAAGGTGACCTGGAGCGCGTCTACGTGCCCAACCTGCGCTCGGGCGACGTTTACGTCATCGACCCGCAGAGCCTGAAGGTGGTCGACCGCTTCAAGGTCGGCATCGGCCCGCAGCACATCGTGCCGTCGTGGGACCTGCGCACGCTCTGGGTCACCAACAATGCCGAGGGCCGCACCGACGGCAGCCTGACCCCGATCGACCCGCGCACCGGCAAGCCGGGCAAGGCCGTCGCCGTCGACGACCCATACAACATGTACGCCACGCCCGACGGCAAGTCGGCCATCGTGGTGGCCGAGGCGCGCAAGCGGCTGGACTTCCGCGACCCGAAGACCATGGCGCTGCAGTACTCGATCGACGTGCCCGCCTGCCCAGGCATCAACCACGCCGATTTCGCGATCGACGGCCGCTACGCCATCTTCACCTGCGAGTTCACCGGCTCGCTGGTCAAGGTCGACCTGGTGAACCGCCAGATGCTGGGCTACCTGAAGCTGCAGATGCCCCCCACCCGCTTCAAGGAAACCAAGGCCCCGCGCACCGAGGCCGGCAAGGTCTGGGAGCCGGGCGAGACCGAGATCTGCACGGTCGACAAGGGCATGCCGCAGGACATCCGCAGCTCACCGGACGGCAAGCGCTTCTACATTGCCGACATGCACGCCGACGGCCTGCACGTGGTCGACGGCGACGCCTTCAAGCAGGTCGGCTTCATCCCGACCAGCATCGGCGCCCATGGCCTGTACCCCAGCCGAGACGGCAAGAAGCTCTATGTCGTCAACCGCGGCTCGCACAAGATCCACGGACCCCGACTGGCCAACGGCGGCGTCACGGTGGTCGACTTCGCCACCGAGAAGGTGGTGGCGCGCTGGGCCGTGCCCGGCGGCGGCAGCCCGGACATGGGCAACGTCAGCGCCGACGGCAAGTACCTGTGGCTGGGCGGCCGCTACGACGACGTGGTCTACCGCTTCGACACCACCACCGGCGACGTCGCCCAGGTGAAGGTCGGCGCCGAGCCGCACGGCCTGACCGTCTGGCCGCAACCTGGCCGCTACTCGCTGGGCCACACCGGCAACCTGCGCTGATCGTGTGCGCCGGAGGGCGAGCGGTATGCTCGCCCCCATGAGACTGCTGCTGGACTCTTTCTGGCGGGCTGCGGCCTACCTGCTGATGCCGCGCATCATCGGCCTGTCGCTGATGCCGCTGCTGATCGCGGGCGGGCTGACCATGGGCCTGGCCTACTTCTTCTGGGACGCGGCCTACGACCAGGTGCGCCTCACGCTGGAGAGCTGGGACCTCATCGAGGCCGGCCTGAAGTGGGTCGAGAGCGTGATGGGCCCGCACTTCCGCGCAATGATCGTCGTGGTCATCCTGATCGCGCTGGCGGCGCCGCTGGTGATCGTCGCCTCGCTGCTGCTCGTGGCCCTGCTGATGACGCCGGCCATCGTCAGCCTGGTGGCCGAGCGCCGCTTCCCGCAGCTCGAGCGCAAGCACGGCGCGGCCTTCTGGCAGAGCACGCTGTGGTCCATTGGCGCGACGCTGCTGGCGCTGGTGGCGATCTTCGTCACGCTGCCGCTGTGGCTGATCCCGGGCGCCGTGCTGATCGTCCCGCCCTTGATCTGGGGCTGGCTGACCGCGCGGGTCATGAGCTTCGACGTGCTGGCCGACCACGCCAGCGGCGACGAGCGGCGCGCGCTGCTGGCCGAGCACCGCTGGCAGCTGCTGTTGTTGGGCATCGTCACCGGCTTCCTGGGCGCAGCGCCGACGCTGATCTGGGCCTTCAGCGCCATGGCCCTGGTGCTGGCGCCGCTGATCGTGGCCGCCACGGTCTGGCTGTACACGCTGGTGTTCGCCTTCTCGTCGCTGTGGTTCGCGCATTACCTGCTGGCGGCGCTCCATGCCCACCGCGCCGCGGCGGCCGGGGTCCAGGCCGAGCCGGCGGTGACGCCCGAGGCGCCTGTCGCGCCCGAAACGCCTGGTGCCGCGGCGGCGCCCTTGCATGATCTGCGGGGGCCGATGTCGTGAGCTTCGGCCTCATCATCATCGGCGACGAGATCCTCTCAGGCCGACGCAAGGACGGCCACATGGCCAAGGTCATCGAGCTGCTCAACGCCCGCGGCCACGCCTTGGCCTGGGTGCGCTACCTGGGCGACGAGCGGTCGCAGATCACCGCGGCACTGAAGGACGCGCTGGCCGGCGGCGACATCGTGTTCTCGTGCGGCGGCATCGGCGCCACGCCGGACGACCACACGCGCCAGTGCGCCGCGGCGGCCAGCGGCCGGCCGCTGGCCCTGCACCCCGAGGCCAAGCTGCTGATCGAGCAACGCATGCGCGACGTGGCCGCCGAGCAGGGCGTCGCCTTCGAGCCGGACCGGCCGGACAACATCCATCGCCTGAACATGGGCGTGTTCCCCGAGGGCGCGACCCTGATCCCCAACCCCTATAACCGCATCCCGGGCTTCAGCCTGGGCGACCTGCATTTCGTGCCCGGCTTTCCGGTCATGGCCCACCCGATGATCGAGTGGCTGCTGGACGAGCGCTACGGGCACCTGAAGCCGGCGGCCCACGTCGAGCGCGCGGTCTACGTGCAGGGCAGCATGGAGGCGACGTTGACGCCGCTGATGGAGGCCATCGAGGCCGAACACCCCGGCGTGCGCATCTTCAGCCTGCCCAGTGTCGACCACCCGCAGCGCGGGCGTCACGTCGAGCTGGGCGTGAAGGGCGCCCCCGAGCTGGTCGAACCGGCCTTCGCGGCCTTGCAGGCCGGTTTGACGGTGTTGCCGGGCGTGGTATTCGGCACCGAATGAGTGCGCGAGAGGGTCACCAAGACGGTGCATTGAGTCGCACTATAGATGTGCATCACGAGGTGCTGCGAACCGCCCGCCTGCGTATGCGCTGGGTCGAACCCACGAGCGGGTTGGACCAGCGCTTCGTCATTGAGTTGGTCAACGACCCTGACTGGATCACCTACATCAGCAAACGCGATGTGAGTACCAGCCAACAGGCAGAGGCTTTTCTTCGCGAGGGGCCAAGGGCCATGTGCGAGCGGCTGGGCCACGGGCTGTACCTGGTCGAACGCCTGGTCGACGGCCTGCCGATCGGCCTGTGCGGCCTGATCCGGCGCGACACGCTGCCCGACGTCGACCTGGGCTTTGCCTTCCTGCCCATGGCGCGTGGCCAGGGGCTGGCTCGCGAGGCGGCCGAGGCCGTGCTGGGTTGGGCGCAGGCGCGCCTGAAGCTGCCACGCATCGTGGCCATCGCGACACCCGACAATGCGGCCTCGATCGGGCTGCTGACGCGCCTGGGCTTCGTCGACGAAGGCGAGGTCCGCATGCCACCGAACGGCGAGGCGCTGCGCCTGATGGCGCGGTCTTTCCCGATGGCTTGACCCTTGTCAGCCATGCCCATGGCGGGGCGCTGGCGATCCCCATTTGTGGGCATGGATTCTGCTACATTGCCCGCGCCGTGCTCGCCACGGAGGTCCGTCGGTCGGCATCGGCAAGGCAGGGCTTCGTGGTGGCGTCGACCCCAGTTCCCGTTGAAACAACTCATCCGCCAGGAGCCTTTTTGATGGCCAAGACCGTCGCCGATGTGATGCAAATGGTGAAGGACAACGAAGTCAAGTTCGTTGACTTCCGCTTCACCGATACCCGTGGCAAGGAGCAGCACGTCAGCGTGCCCGTGTCGCACTTTGACGAAGACAAGTTTTCCTCGGGCCACGCGTTCGATGGTTCCTCGATCGCCGGCTGGAAGGGCATCGAAGCCTCCGACATGCTGCTGATGCCGGACCCGAACACCGCCAACATCGACCCGTTCTTCGAAGAACCCACGCTGCTGCTGACCTGCGACGTGATCGAGCCGGGCGACGGCAAGCCCTACGAGCGCGACCCGCGCTCGCTGGCCAAGCGCGCCGAGGCCTACATGAAGAGCGCCGGCCTGGGCGACGCCGCCTTCTTCGGCCCTGAACCCGAGTTCTTCGTGTTCGACAGCGTGCGCTGGGGCAACGAGATGAGCGGCTCGTTCTTCAAGATCGAGTCCGAGGAAGGCGCCTGGAACTCGAGCAAGGAATACGAGCACGGCAATACCGGCTACCGGCCCACCGTCAAGGGCGGCTACTTCCCGGTGCCCCCGGTCGATTCCGGCCAGGACATGCGCTCGGAAATGTGCCTGCTGCTCGAGCAGATGGGCATCCCGGTCGAAGTGCACCACCACGAGGTCGCCAACGCCGGCCAGATGGAAATCGGCACCAAGTTCTCGACGCTGGTCCAGCGCGCGGACTGGCTGCAGCTGCAGAAGTACATCATCGTCAACGTGGCCCACGCCTACGGCAAGACGGCGACCTTCATGCCCAAGCCCCTGGTCGGCGACAACGGCTCGGGCATGCACGTGCACCAGTCGGTGTGGAAGGACGGCAAGAACCTGTTCGCCGGCGACGGCTATGCCGGCCTGAGCGAATTCGCGCTGTACTACATCGGCGGCATCATCAAGCACGCCCGTGCGCTGAACGCCATCACCAACCCCGGCACCAACAGCTACAAGCGCCTGGTGCCCGGCTTCGAAGCCCCGGTGAAGCTGGCCTACTCGGCCAAGAACCGCTCGGCCTCGATCCGCATCCCCTATGTGGCCAACCCCAAGGGCCGCCGCATCGAGGCGCGCTTCCCCGATCCTTCGGCCAACCCCTACCTGGCCTTCTCGGCGCTGCTGATGGCCGGCCTGGACGGCGTGGAAAACAAGATCCACCCGGGCGAAGCCGCCACCAAGGACCTGTACCACCTGCCGCCGGAAGAGGACGCGAAGATCCCGACCGTCTGCCACAGCCTGGACCAGGCGCTGGACTACCTGGACAAGGACCGCGCCTTCCTGACCAAGGGCGGTGTCTTCACCGACGCCTACCTGGATGCCTACATCGACCTGAAGATGCAGGAAGTGACCCGCTTCCGCATGGCGACCCACCCGGTCGAGTACGACATGTACTACGCGCTGTGATCGGTGCTGCGGCACCTGTCACGGGAAAGGGCGGCCTCGGCCGCCCTTTTTCTTTGCCGGCCCGGTCGGCGCGGTGGCTGGCCGCGGCGTTGACGGGGTTTGGCGTCACAATCCCCGCATGATGACCCTGGGCCCTGCTCGCCTTCCCGGCCTCGCTCGCCTCGCGCCGCTGGTGCTGTTGACCCTCGGGGGGGCTGCCGGCCACGCCGCCGGCGCCGAGACCCCGTCGGTGTACTACGTCTGCCCCGGCAACGTGTTCACCAACACCATCACCCAGAAGGAAGCCGACGCCCGCGGCTGCAAGGCCAAGGAGGCGCAGCAGCCGACGACCATCGCCGGCCCGAAGCCGCGCCCGGTGGCCACCCCGCCCGGCAAGGCCGCGTCGACCGACAAGATCGATTCCAGCGAGCAGCGCGCTCGCGACAGCGACGCCCGCCGCATCCTGCAAGAAGAGCTGCGCCGCGCCGAGGAAAGGCTCGAAGAGATGCAGCGCGAGTTCAACAACGGAGACCCGGGCCGCCGCGGCGACGAAGTCCGCAACAACCAGAAGTACCTCGACCGTGTGGCCGAGATGAGGGCCGCGATCGCGCGCCAGGAGGCGGACATCGCCGCCATCAAGCGCGAGCTGGCCAAGCTGGACTCGTGAACACCGCCGGCCCCGACGCGGCCCCGCGACGGCAGGACCACCAGGGCCTGGAGGCGCTGGACCTGCTGGCCACCATGGTGGCGGTGGTGCAGCCCGGCGGTGAGTGCCTGTTCGTCAACGCCCAGCTCGAATCGGTGATCGGCCTGTCGCGCCGCACCTTGACGCGCGGCCACCTGCACGAATGGCTGCGCGAGCCAGCCGCCCTGCTGGAAGCGATCGACGCCGTCGCGCGCAACGAGTTTTCCACCCGCCGCTTCGAGGGCGCGCTGCGGCGCGCCACGGTGGTCCACACCGAGCCGCTGCCGGTGCACATCATCGTCAGCCAGACCGATCGCATCGGCGGCCGCATCCTGGTCGAGATGATCGAGATCGAGCAGCAGACCCGGCAAGACCGCGAAGAGCGCGTGCTGGGCCAGGCCGAGGTCACCAAGGAACTGGTGCGCAACCTCGCCCACGAGATCAAGAACCCGCTGGGCGGCATCCGCGGCGCGGCGCAGCTGCTGGCGCTGGACCTGACCTCGCCCGAGCTGACCGAGTACACCCAGGTCATCATCCACGAGGCGGACCGGCTGCAGACCCTGGTCGACCGGCTGCTGGCGCCGCACCGCAAGCCCCACGTGGTGGGCGACGTGAACATCCACGAGGTCTGCGAGCGGGTGCGCTCGCTGGTGCTGGTCGAGCACCCGCGCGGGCTGCGTGTCGTGCGCGACTACGACGCCTCGATCCCCGAATTCCGCGGCGACCGCGAGCAGTTGATCCAGGCTGTTCTGAACATCGTGCAGAACGCGACGCAGGCCTTGTCCGAGCGCATCGACCAGGGCGACGCAGTGATCACCTTGCGCACGCGCGTCGCGCGGCAGGTGACCATCGGCAAGCAGCGAAATCGACTGGCATTGGAATTGCATATCCAGGACAACGGACCGGGCGTCCCCGATCACCTGAGAGAACGCATCTTCTACCCGCTGGTGTCAGGGCGGGACGGTGGCTCAGGCCTCGGGCTCACGCTGGCGCAGACCTTCGTGCAACAACATCAGGGCACGATCGAATGCGACAGCGAGCCGGGACGCACGGTCTTCAAGATCGTGATTCCGTTGCCCTAGAACCTTGGGGCGCCTGGTCGCTGACGGCGGTGGCCACCCCCACGAGGGGCCGGGCCAGCCCGGGGTGGCCCTTCACTGACGCGTGGAAACCAGTTGATGAAACCCATCTGGATCGTCGACGACGACCAATCGATCCGCTTCGTGCTCGAGAAGGCCTTGGCCCGCGAGCAGTTGCCGGTGCGCAGCTTCGCCAACCCGCGCGACGTGCTCGCCGCGCTGGTCGACGACGAGCCCCAGGTGCTGGTCAGCGACATCCGCATGCCCGGTGGCTCGGGGCTGGACCTGTTGGCCAAGGTCAAGGAGCGGCTGCCCGGCCTGCCGGTCATCATCATGACGGCCTACTCCGACCTGGACAGTGCCGTCTCGGCCTTCCAGGGCGGGGCCTTCGAGTACCTGCCCAAGCCTTTCGACCTGACCAAGGCGGTCGAGCTGATCCGCCGCGCGGTGGACGAGAGCCTGCGCGAGGAGATCAACGACGAGCGTCACGCGCCCGTGCCCGAAATCCTGGGCCAGGCGCCGGCGATGCAGGACGTGTTCCGCGCGATCGGCCGCCTGTCGCAGAGCAACGTGACCGTGCTGATCACCGGCGAGTCCGGCACCGGCAAGGAACTGGTCGCGCACGCGCTGCATCGCCACAGCCCGCGCGGCGACGCGGGCAGCAAGGGCCCGTTCATCGCGATCAACACCGCGGCGATCCCGAAGGACTTGCTCGAAAGTGAACTCTTCGGCCACGAGCGCGGTGCCTTCACCGGCGCGCAGACCATGCGCCGCGGCCGCTTCGAGCAGGCCGACGGCGGCACGCTGTTCCTCGACGAGATCGGCGACATGCCGTTCGACCTGCAGACCCGGCTGCTGCGCGTGCTCAGCGACGGCCAGTTCTACCGCGTCGGCGGCCACCAGCCGCTGAAGGCCAACGTGCGGGTCATCGCCGCCACCCACCAGAACCTGGAAGAGCGGGTGCGCCAGGGCGCGTTCCGCGAAGACTTGTTCCACCGCCTGAACGTGATCCGCCTGCGCCTGCCGCCGCTGCGCGAGCGCTCGGACGATGTGCCGGCACTGGCCCGCTTCTTCCTTCAAAAGAGCGCCAAGGAACTTGGCGTCGAGCCCAAGCGCATCAGCGACGACGCGCTGGCCCAGCTCAAGACCTTCGAGTTTCCCGGCAACGTGCGCCAGCTCGAGAACGTCTGCCACTGGCTGACCGTGATGGCGCCGGCGCAGCTCATCGAGGCCAAGGACCTGCCCGCCGAGCTCACCCAGCGTGCAGCAGATGCCCCGCCCGAGCGCGTGGCGGCACCGAGCGCGCCGCCGGCCGACACCGCGCCGCGCGCCGCCGCGGCCCCTGCCGACGCGCCCGCGCCGGCAGCCACCGACACCGGCGTGGCGCTCGACGCGCGCTGGCTGGGCGACCTCGAGACCGAGGCCCGCCGCCGCCTCGAAGCCGGCCGCACCGACGTGTGGGACAGCCTGACGCGCGAGTTCGAGGCCCGGCTGATCCGCACGGCACTCGGCATCACGCGGGGCCGCCGCATCGAGGCCGCGCAGAAGCTGGGCATCGGCCGCAACACCATCACCCGCAAGATCCAGGAACTCGGCCTGGACGACTGACGCCGACGCGGTTTCGCCGCGCGCCGCGGCGATACTGCGGCCGATGCCGACCGCCGCCCTGTACGCCGTCTGCGTGCTCGTCTGGGGCACGACCTGGTTCGCCATCACCGCGCAGGTCGCGGCCATCGCGCCGGAGGTCGGCGTTGCCGTTCGCTTCGGCTTGGCGTCTGCGCTGCTGATGGGTTGGTGCCGCTGGCGCGGCATCGCGCTGGCCCATGCGGCGCGCTGGCACGCGATGTTCGCGCTGCAGGGGCTCACCGGCCTGTGTGCCGCCTACATCTGCATCTACCACGCCGAGCGCTTCGTGGTCAGTGGCGTGGTGGCCGTCGGCTACGCGGCCTCACCGCTGATCGGCCTGGTCACGGCCCGCCTTTTCCTTGCTACGCCGATGTCGCGCCGCATCGCGGCCGGCGGCCTGGTGGGCCTGCTGGGGGTGGCGCTGATCTTCGCGCAGGAGTTCGCCCGCCTGCAGGCGTCGGCCGAAGTGGTCGCGGGCACGGCGCTCACGGCGGCGGCGGTGCTGCTCTCCAGCGTGTCCACCACCGCGGCGGCGCTATACCAGCGCGACGGTGTCAGCGGCTGGGCGCCGCTGGCGTGGGCGATGGCCTACGGCGCGACGGGCTCGGCCCTGGCCGCCCTCGCGC
>JBGAGZ010000099.1:0-14992 GCA_044226465.1 Burkholderiaceae bacterium
GAAGCCGGGCTGAACGAGCCCCCGACGCTGCACCCGGTGGTCGACCCGGCGCGCTGCATCGGCTCGGGCTCGTGCGTCAAGGTCTGCCCCGAGCACGCGCTGGGCATGGTCGACGGCAAGGCCACCCTGGTCAACGCCGCCGCCTGCATCGGCCATGGCGCCTGCCACGCCGCCTGCCCCTTCGACGCGATCTCGTTGGTCTTCGGCACCGACCGGCGCGGGGTCGACATCCCGCTGCTCAAACCCAACTTCGAGACCAACGTGCCGGGCATCTTCATCGCCGGTGAGTTGGGGGGCATGGGCCTGATCCGCAAGGCGGCCGAGCAGGGGCGGCAGGCCATGGAGGCGATCGCCGCGCGCGGCAAGTCCACCGAGGCCGATGCGCTGGACGTGGTCATCGTCGGCGCCGGGCCGGCGGGCTTGTCCGCCGGGCTGACGGCCATCGACCAGGGGCTGCGCTACCGCATCCTCGAGCAGGAGGCCTCGCTGGGCGGTTCGATCTTCCACTACCCGCGGCAGAAGGTGGCGATGACGGCGCCGGTGAAGCTGGCCCTGGTCGGGCCGGTGCGATTCACCGAGATCAGCAAGGAGAAGCTGCTGGCCTTCTGGCACGGCGTGGTGCTGAAGTTCCAGCTCGCCATCCACTTCGGCGAGCGCATGGAAGGCATCGCACAACAGGGCGACGGCTTCGTCGTCACCACCTCGCGCGGGGCGGTGCGCACCCGCTCGGTGCTGCTGGCCATCGGGCGCCGTGGCACGCCGCGTACGCTGCAGGTGCCCGGCGAAGACCTGCCCAAGGTCGCCTACCGGCTGATCGACCCGGCCCAGTACAGCGGACAGGCGGTGCTGGTGGTGGGCGGCGGCGACAGCGCGCTGGAAGCGGCCATTGCGCTGACCGAGGCCATGGGCGACACGCCGGGCGCGCGCGTGGCCTTGTCGTACCGCGGCGAGGCCTTTTCGCGCGTGAAGGCCAGGAACCGCGAGCGACTCGCCGGCCTGCAGACAGCCGGCCGCGTCGACGTGCACCTGAACACCGAAGTGCAGGCGATCACGCCGCGCGACGTGACGCTGCGCCGCCCGGACGGCCGGACCACCGTGCTGCCCAACGACGAGGTCATCGTCTGCGCCGGTGGCGTGTTGCCCACGCCGCTGCTGAAGGACATCGGCATCCGCTTCGAGACCAAGCACGGCACGGCCTGAGCACGGCCGCGAAAATGAAGAAGGGCCCCGCAGGGCCCTCCGTGTTCAGCGAATCGGCTGAGGCTCAGCCCGGCGTGTTGCCCACGCCGCTGCTGAAGGACATCGGCATCCGCTTCGAGACCAAGCACGGCACGGCCTGAGCACGGCCGCGAAAATGAAGAAGGGCCCCGCAGGGCCCTCCGTGTTCAGCGAATCGGCTGAGGCTCAGCCCGCCGCCACCGCGTTGCGCAGGCGGATGTGCAGCTCGCGCAGCTGCTTCTCGTCGACCGCGCTGGGCGCCCCGGTCAGCAGGCACTGGGCGCGCTGCGTTTTGGGGAAGGCGATCACGTCGCGGATCGAGTCGGCCTTGGTCATCATCGTGACGATGCGGTCCAGGCCGAAGGCCAGGCCGCCGTGCGGCGGCGCGCCGTACTGCAGCGCGTCCAGCAGGAAGCCGAACTTCTGCTGCGCCTCTTCCGGGCCGATCTTGAGCGCGCTGAAGACCTTGCTCTGCACCTCGGCGCGGTGGATACGGACCGAGCCGCCACCGATCTCCCAGCCGTTGAGCACCATGTCGTAGGCCTTGGCGATGCAGGCACCGGGGTCGGTGTCCATCAGGTCCTCGTGGCCGTCCTTGGGCGCAGTGAAGGGGTGGTGCACCGCGTTCCAGCGGTCTTCGGCCTCGTCGTGCTCGAACATCGGGAAGTCGACCACCCAGAGCGGTGCCCACTTGTCCTCGAACAGGCCATGGTTGCGGCCGAACTCGCTGTGGCCGATCTTCACGCGCAGCGCGCCGATCGCGTCGTTGACCACCTTGGCCTTGTCGGCGCCGAAGAAGATCAGGTCGCCGTTGCAGGCACCGGTGCGGGCGATGATCTCGGCGATCGCCGCGTCGTGCAGGTTCTTCACCACCGGCGACTGCAGGCCTTCGCGGCCCTTGGCCACGTCGTTGACCTTGATCCAGGCCAGGCCCTTGGCGCCGTAGATCTTGACGAACTCGGTGTAGCCGTCGATCTCGCCGCGGCTCATCTCGCCGCCGCCCGGAACCTTCAGCGCGACGACGCGGCCACCCTTGGTGGTGGCGGGCGTGGAGAAGACCTTGAAGTCCACGTCCTTCATCACGTCCGTCAGCTCGGTGAAGCGCAGCTTGACGCGCAGGTCGGGCTTGTCCGAGCCGTACTGGTGCATCGCGTCGGCATACGTCATCACCGGGTAGCCCGGCAGGTCCACGCCGATGGTGTTGCGGAACACCGTGCGGATCATCCCTTCGAACATGCCGCGGATCTCTTCCTCGTTCAGGAACGAGGTCTCGATGTCGATCTGCGTGAATTCGGGCTGGCGGTCGGCGCGCAGGTCTTCATCGCGGAAGCACTTGGTGATCTGGTAGTAGCGGTCGAAGCCCGCCACCATCAGCAACTGCTTGAACAGCTGGGGCGACTGCGGCAGCGCAAAGAAGTGCCCGTCGTGCACGCGGCTGGGCACGAGGTAGTCGCGCGCACCTTCGGGCGTCGACTTGGTCAGCATCGGGGTTTCGATGTCGATGAAGCCGTTCGCGTCGAGGAACTTGCGCACCTCCATGGCCACGCGGTAGCGCAGCATCATGTTCTTCTGCATCTGCGGGCGGCGCAGGTCCAGCACGCGGTGGGTCAAGCGCGTGGTCTCGCTCAGGTTCTCGTCGTCGAGCTGGAACGGCGGCGTGACCGAGGGGTTCAGCACCTCGAGCTCATGGCAGAGCACCTCGATCTTGCCGGACACGAGGTTGGCGTTCTCGGTGCCGGCCGGCCGCGCGCGCACCTTGCCGATGACCTTCAGGCAGAACTCGTTGCGCACGCCCTCGGCGGCCTTGAACATCTCGGGCCGGTCCGGGTCGCAGACGATCTGCACCAGGCCCTCGCGGTCGCGCAGGTCGATGAAGATCACGCCGCCATGGTCGCGGCGGCGGTGGGCCCAGCCCATCAGGGTCACGGTCTGGCCCATCAGCGCTTCGCTGACCAGGCCGCAGTAGGTGGTTCTCATGTGTGCACTCCAGTGCTTCTTGCTGTGTCGGTGACGCGCCAGCGGCTTTTGGTGCCGCGGCGCGCAAGGATCGAATTGAAAGGCTGTCGGGGCGGGGTGGTCAACCCTCAGGACTGAGCGCCGGACGCTTTCGGCTGCTCAGCCCGCCCGATTGGGGTCGGCCCCCTCCGGCACGGCCACGCGGCCGGCCGGGGGCGCAGGTGGTGGCGGCACCACCACGCCCATCGAGATGATGTATTTCAAGGCCTCGTCCACGCTCATGTCCAGCGGGTGGATCGCCGTGCGGTGCATCATCAGGAAAAAGCCCGAGGTCGGGTTCGGCGTCGTCGGCACGTACAGGCTGACATGCTCGCCGGGCAGCAGCGCGGCCACCTCGCCGCCGGGCTTGCCGGTGACGAAGGCGATGGTCCATGAGCCGGCGTGCGGGTACTGCACCAGCACGGCCTCTCGGAAGGCGTTGCCGTTGCTGGAGAACAGCGTGTCCGAGACCTGCTTGACCGAGCTGTAGATCGACTTGACGATGGGAATGCGGCTGACCACCGAGTCCCACTGCCGCAACCACCACTGGCCGAAGATGTTGGTGACGAAGACACCCGTCAGCAGCATCAGCGCCACCATCACGACCACGCCCAGGCCCGGCCACTGGCCCAGCCATTCGACGCCTTCGCGCGCACCTTCGGGCAGCACGACGGCGGTCACCTTGAGCATGCCGCGGAACACGCCGTCCAGCAGGCCCTGCACCCACAGCAGCACCCAGATGGTGATGGCCAGGGGCAGCCAGGTCAGCAGGCCGGCGATGAGGTATTTTCTCAAGGAGTGTCCAGGGATGGGCAGGTGGGGGCTCGGCGGGCGGCCATGCCTCAGTGGCAGGCGCAGGAGCCGCCGCAGGCCGTGCCGCCGCTGGAAGCGGAAGATGCCGACTCGGTGCTGCCGGACGATGACGGCGTGCTGCCGCCACCGTCAGATGCGCCGGTGCTGCCGGCTTCTGGCTTGGCGGCCGGCGCCGCAGGAGAGCTACTGCCGTTGTTACGGAAGTCGGTCGCGTACCAGCCCGAGCCCTTGAGCTGGAAGCCGGCGGCCGTCAGCTGCTTGGCGAATTGCTCGGCACCACAAGCGGGGCATACCGTCAGCGGCGCATCGGACAGCTTTTGCAGCACGTCACGCGAATGGCCGCAGGCGGCGCAGCGATAAGCGTAGATCGGCATGACCAAACCCTTGATTCAAAACAGGAAATTATAAAGCTGCCCCTCCGGACGACCGGATGGGCCTCACCCACGGGCGTTCATTTGTGGCGCCCCGTCGGCCTTTCAAGGGTGGGAATGCGCGCCGGGAGCGCGCTCATGACGCACCCCGGGCAGATGGTGGCTGGCGCCGTGGCGGTTCTTCAGGATCTGAGGCAGCAGCGAGCCCAGCACCATGCCGACGAAAGCGGCGATCAAGCCCGCCAGTTGGCCAGGGAACAGGTCGCCCCAACTGGTCAGCTGCGGAAAGAAGAGCACCCAGGTCACGACACCGAAGACGATCGCCATCACCGCCCCCTGGGTTGTGGCCCGCTTCCAGTACAGGCCGCACACCAGCGGCACGAACGCGCCCACCAGGGGCACCTGGTAGGCGCCGGACACCAGTTCGTAGATCGACGTGCCTTGCATCGCGATGCTGTAGGCCAGCACCAGCACCGTGAACACCAGCAGCGTCAACCGCAAGGCACGCAGCATCTGCTTGTCGCCCATGTGGGGCATCAGGTGGCGCAGGATGTTTTCGACAAAGGTGGTCGACGGCGCCAGCATCGTCGCGGACGCTGTCGACATGATGGCGGAGATCAGCGCGCCGAAGAAGAACACCTGGGCCACCAGCGGCATGTGGCTCATGATCAGGGTAGGCAGCAGTTTTTGCGGGTCGTCGGCCAGCAGAGCCTTGGCTTCCTCCGGCATGATCAGCGTGGCACAGGCCACGATGAACATCGGGACAAAGGCAAAGGCCAGGTAGGCCAGGCCGCCAATCACCGGGCCGCGTCGGGCGGTCTTCTCGTCCTTGGCTGCCATCACGCGCTGGAACACGTCCTGCTGAGGGATGCTCCCCAGCATCATCGTGATGCCCGCCGCAAAGAAGAAGGTCAGGTCGTGTGCGTTCGAGTCCGGCAGAAACTTGAACAGGTCACGCTCTTGCGCCATGGCCAGGACCTTGTCGGGGCCACCGGCCAGGTTGCCGGCCATGAATGCGATGGCCAGCAACCCGATGACGATGATGATCATCTGCATGAAATCAGTCCACGCCACGGAGAACATGCCGCCGAAGATTGTGTACAGCAGGACGATCGCGGTGCCCAGCACCATGCCGCCTTGCAGGCTGATGGCATCCCCGCCCAACAGGTGGAACACCAGCCCCAGTGCCGTGACTTGCGCCGCCACCCAACCCAGGTAACTGATGATGATGACCAGCGAGCAGAACACCTCGACGAAGTTGCCGAACCGGGTCCGGTAGTAGTCGCCCAGCGTCAGCAGGTTCATCCGGTACAGCTTGCCGGCGAAGAACAGCCCGACCAGCACCAGGCACATCGACGCGCCGAAGGGGTCTTCCACCACCTCGCCCAGCCCGCCATTGACGAACCGCGCGCTGATGCCCAGCACCGTCTCGGACCCGAACCACGTGGCGAACGTGGTCGTGATCACCATGGCCAGCGGCAGGGTGCGCCCCGCCAGCGCGAAGTCGGTGGACGACTTGACCCGGGACGCGGCCCACAGGCCGACGCCGACAGTGACGAGCAGATAGAGGGTGACGAAGGCAATGAGCATGGCGCGGTCTGGCAATGGCGGCGGATCAGACGGGGCGGGACAAGAAGCGGAGCGGACGCAAGTTTAGAGCCAAGGACTTCGTGCCGAGGCGTCGTCATCCGTGACCGGACCACAGCAGCAGAGCCCTTGCCGCGACGGCGCCCAGCAGGAAGCCCAGCAAGCCCCACAGCAGGCCCGCCAGCAGGCGGTTGGTGCGGCGCTGCTCGCGCACCAAGGCGGCCAGCATCGCCGGGTCGTTCCCCGGGCGGGCCGCCAGCGCCTGGTGCAGCAGCCGCGGCAGCTCGGGCAGCAGCTTGGCGTACAGCGGCGCCTCGTCCCTCAGCCGGCGCCAGAGGGCACGGCCGCCCACCTGCTCGTGCATCCAGCGTTCGAGAAAGGGCTTGGCGGTCGTCCACAGGTCCAGGTCGGGGTCGAGCTGGCGGCCCAGGCCCTCAATGTTGAGCAGGGTCTTCTGCAGCAGCACCAGCTGCGGCTGGATCTCGACGTTGAAGCGGCGCGAGGTCTGGAACAGCCGCAACAGCACCTGGCCCAGCGAGATGTCCTTCAGCGGCCGGTCGAACTGCGGCTCGCAGACGGCGCGGATGGCCTGCTCCAGCGCGTCCACCCGCGTACTCGGCGGCACCCAGCCGGACTCGACGTGCAGCTCGGCCACACGCTTGTAGTCGCGGCGGAAGAAGGCGATGAAGTTCTGCGCCAGGTATTCCTTGTCGGTCTCGGTGAGCGTGCCGATGATGCCGAAGTCCAGCGCGATGTAGCGGCCGAAGGTGGCCGGGTCCAGGCTGACCTGGATGTTGCCGGGGTGCATGTCGGCATGGAAGAAGCCGTCGCGGAAGACCTGGGTGAAGAAGATGGTCACGCCGTCGCGCGAGAGCTTCTTCAGGTCCACGCCAGCCTCGCGCAGCCGGTCGATCTGGCTGATCGGCACGCCGGTCATGCGCTGCATCACGCACACCCGCTCGGTGCACAGGTCCCAGTGCATCTCGGGCACGATGATCAGCGGCAGGTCGGCCATGTTGCGGCGCAGCTGGGCGGCGTTGGCGGCCTCGCGCACCAGGTCCAGCTCGTCGTGCAGGTAGGTGTCGAACTCGGACACCACCTCGCGCGGCCGCAGCCGCTTGCCGTCGGCCGAGAAGCGCTCGACCCATCGCGCCAACGTGTGCAGGATCGCCAGGTCGTCGTCGATCACCGCCAGCATGCCGGGCCGCAGCACCTTGACCGCCACCTCGCGCCCGTCCTTCAACGTGGCGAAGTGCACCTGCGCCACCGAGGCGCTGGCCACCGGCACGTCGTCGAAATGCGAGAACACGGCATCGATGGGCTGGCGCAACTCGGCCTCGATGATGGCGCGGGCCTGCGCCGCCTGGAACGGCGGCACCCGGTCCTGCAGCCGCGCCAGCTCGTCGGCCACGTCCAGCGGCAGAAGGTCGCGCCGGGTCGACAGCACCTGGCCGAACTTGATGAAGATCGGGCCCAGGTGCTCGAACGCAATGCGCAGCCGCTCGCCGCGTGGCGCGGTAAAGCGCCGGCCGATGGTGGCCACGCGCACCAGCAAGCGCACCGAGCGCTGCTTGAAGGCCGACAACGCCAGCTCGTCGACGCCGAAGCGCAGCAGCGTGAAGACGATGCGGACCAGCCGCAGGAAGAAGCGCATGCCGGGCAGGCGCTTTTAGGGTTTGCGCAGCACGCTGGCGGCACTTTCCGCCAGGCTGCGCGCGGTGCTGGCGATCTTCTCGCCGGCCTGGGCCAGGCCGCCGGCGACCAGCGGGCCGAAGACGCGCTCGATGTCGGCGGCAATGTCCCAGCGCACGTTGGCCACGACCCAGTTGACGTCGGCGGCCAGGGTCACGTCGCCCTCGATCTGCAGCGGCGGCAATTCGCCGGCGACCACACGGCGGGCGGCGTCGAGCGGACGGGATGCGTCGGCCCGCAGCCGCAGGTCGGGCGAGGCGTCTGCCGACGCGTCGGCGGCTTCGAGCAGGCCGGCGGGGGTGATGCGCAGGGCCATCGGCGGTGGCGGGGGCAGCGGCACGCGCCAGCCATCGACCTCGATGCGGAGCAGCCGGCCCGCATGGGCCTTGAGCCGATCGGTGGCCGCCGGCGCGCTGGTCAGCACATGGTTGGCCAGCAGGATGAAACGGTCGGTCGCCGCGGGCAGCAGCAGGTCGGTCACGGGGTTCGCCATGGTCGGCGATTGTAGGAGCCGGGGTAGGCCGCCGGCTGGCGCAGTTCAAGCAAGGGCCGTCGCGGGCCCGCAGACGCTACGCGTAGCCGTCGGGGTTCAGGCTCTGCCAGCGCCAGCTGTCGGCGCACATCGCGTCCAGGTCGCGCACGGCTTGCCAGCCGAGCTCGCGCCTGGCCAGGGTGGCGTCGGCCCAGAAGGCCGGCAGGTCCCCAGGCCGGCGGTCGACGATGCGGTAGGGGATGAGCCGGTTGCTGGCTCGCTCGAAGGCACGCACCAGCTCGAGCACGCTGTGGCCATGGCCGGCGCCCAGGTTGACGGTGATCGAGCGCTGGCGGTCCAGCAGGTAGCGCAGCGCGGCCACATGGCCCTCGGCCAGGTCCACCACGTGCAGGTAGTCGCGCACGCCGGTGCCGTCCGGCGTGTCGTAGTCGCCGCCGAACACCTGCAGGTATTCGCGCCGGCCAACCGCCACCTGGGTCACGTAGGGCATCAGGTTGTTGGGCACGCCGCGCGGGTCTTCGCCCAGGCGGCCGCTTTCGTGTGCACCCACCGGGTTGAAATAGCGCAGCCAGGCCATCTTCCAGCTCGGGTCCGAGGCCTCGAGGTCGCGCAGGATCTGCTCGCCCATCAGCTTGGTGCGGCCGTAGACGTTCATCGCCGACAGCGGGTGCGCCTCGTCGTAAGGCAGGTACTGCGGCGTGCCGTAGACCGTGGCGCTGGAGCTGAAGACCATCACCCTCGCGCCGTGCCGCTGCATGGCCTGGCAGGTGGCCACCAGGCCGCCCAGGTTGTTGGCGTAGTAGGCCAGCGGCTGCTGTGCCGACTCGCCCACGGCCTTGGAGGCGGCGAAGTGCACCACCGCATCGACACGGTGGCGCCTGAAGATGGCGTCGAGCGCCCCGGCGTCGCAAACGCTGGCGCGCTCGAACACCGGGGCCACACCGCTCAGCGCCTGCAGGCGTGCCAGCACCTCGGGCGAGCTGTTGGAGAAGTCGTCCACGCCGACGACCGAGAAGCCAGCCGCCTGCAAGGCCAGCCAGGTGTGCGAAGCGATGTAGCCGGTGGCACCGGTGAGCAGGATGGTCGGCATGGGAATCGAGGCGCAGCCGGCGGCCGGCCGGTCAGGGTGTCATTGGGCGGGTTCGGTCACCAGGCCGACCGGGCGTCGGTTGTCCTGTGCCAGCTGGCGGATGTCGGCGCGCAGCACGCCGAGCATGTCGTACCGGCGCCGGTACATCGCGCGCTTCTTCGAGGGCACCTCGGCCAGGTCGCGCGGGTGGAAATCGGTGTCCAGCTCGTAGAAGCCGTCGTCGCCGGCCACGCCGCCACGGTCGCTCCAGACCTCGTCGTAGTCGGCCGTGGGCGGGCGCTCGGCCCGCGAGAAACGCGCGGCGCGGTGGTGCCGGCAAGCGTCGCTGATGGCGTAGGCCTTGGGCAGGCCCAGCGCCTCGGCGACGCACAGCGACGCATGCACGATCAGGTCGCGAGGCCGGCAGCCGTGCAGTTGCTTGGTCAGCTCGGCGTAGGTGGCGTTGGCCCCTTCCCAGCTGACACCCTGGATCGCGCCGATCAACATGGCCTGCCGGCCACGGCAGGGACCGAACACCAGCGCCACTGTGTACAGCCGCTGGTGGCCCTTGAACAGGCTGAGCGCGAGTTCGCCTTCGTTCTCGATCCACTCGGGCCGCTCGAACTGAAGGCTCAGACCCGGGCAGGCCTCGTCCAACCGGGCCACGACCTGCCGCCCGCTCAGCGGCAATTGCAGCCAAGGTGTCCGCTCGACGTAGGCATAGTGCTGGCGCACCGCCTCGACCCGTTGAGCCACGGTCCAGCGGCAGTGCAGGTAGGCCCAGGCCACCAGGTGCATGCGGCCACCACGCGCGCGCAGCATCTGGCCGAACTGGGTGTGCGCCGGCTCCTCGCGCAGCGCGCGCCAGTCCGGCCGCGTCCACCAGGCAATGGCGGCGTAACGCAGGCGCCGCAGCAGCGACCACCAGCCCTTTTCGGGATGCACCAGCCTGGCCGATTGCCAAATCATGAAAAGCAGGGCAAGGGCGGACTCTGCCACGTAAGGGAAATCGAGCAGGTCCGGCCCCAGTTCGGCGGGCCAGGCCGCTGCCGCTGCCGGCCCGAAGCTGGCGACCAGGGTCCCCAGCCCCGAGGCCGCCGCGACGGTCGTCAACATTTGATGCCGACGTGCAAGGCCACGACGCCGCCGGTCAGGTTGTGAACGTCGACATGCCCGAAGCCCGCCGCTTTCATCATGGCCTTGAGCGTCGCCTGGTCCGGGTGCATGCGGATCGACTCGGCCAGGTAGCGGTAGCTGTCGGCGTCGCCGGCCACCCACTGGCCCAGCTTGGGCAAGACCTTAAACGAATACCAGTCGTAGGGCTTGCGCAGCGGCTCGGCGACCTTGGAGAACTCGAGCACCATCAGGCGGCCGCCGTCGCGCAGCACGCGCGCCATCTCGGCCAGGGCCTGCTCCTTGTGCGTCATGTTGCGCAACCCGAAAGCCACGCTGACCAGGTCGAAGCTGCCGCTGCGAAACGGCAGTTGCTCGGCGTCGCAGATCGTCGTGGGCAAGGCCAGGCCTTCATCGAGCAGGCGGTCGCGTCCGGTGCGCAGCATGGCCTCGTTGATGTCGGTATGCACGACGCGGCCACGCTCGCCCACCTGGCGGGCAAAGGCGCGCGCCAGGTCGCCAGTCCCGCCGGCGATGTCGAGCACCTGGTCTCCGGGTTTCAAGTTGGCCACTGCCACCGTGTACGTCTTCCAGACCCGGTGCATTCCCATGGACATCAGGTCGTTCATCACGTCGTACTTCGACGCGACCGAATCGAACACGCCCTTGACGCGCTGGGCCTTCTCGCCTTCGTCGACGTTCTGGAAACCGAAATGGGTTTGTGACATGTGGTGACGCCTCCCAGCGCGAACCTGCTCGTTGACCTGGTCTCAGTGGTGGTGGCCGCAGGCGCCACCCGCCTTGTCGGCCATGGCGGCATCGCGGTCCAACCCGGCCTCCTGCAGGCGATGCAGGTACTGTGCCCACAACGTGTCCTGCTCGGCGCCCAAACGGTACAGATGCGCCCACGTGAAGATACCCGAGTCGTGGCCGTCGGAAAAGTGCGGCTGCACGGCGTAGTGGCCGACCGGCTCCACCGCCTCGATGACGACATCGCGCTTGCCGGTCTGCAGCACCTCCTGCCCCGGGCCGTGGCCCTGGACCTCGGCCGACGGTGAATAGACGCGCATCAGCTCGAACGGGATGCGGAAATGGCGGCCGTCGTCAAAACTGATCTCGAGCACACGCGAGGCCTGGTGCACCATCAGGGCCGTGGGCTGGGGGTTGCGGTCACTCGTCATGGTGGTTCAATGGATGCCGATGTCGATCTGGCCGTCAGCCAGCCCGCCGCGCTCGCCCAGCATCAGGTACAGCGGGTCACCCTGCGTCAGGAAAATCGGCGCGGTGTCGGTCGACCGGTTGCCGCGCCGCAGGCCGGCCGGGGCCACCGCGCTGACCGACGTCAGGTCGGCGGCCTCGTTGATGGCGATGCCCGCGGTGGTCACGGCGTCGTAAGCGTAGTGGGTGTCCGTGAGCGTCGTGCTGCCCCAGGCGGCACGGGTGCTGCTGGCCACGAAACTGCCACCAGCCAGCCCGGCGGACTCTTCCAGCCCGACGCGGAAATGGCGGCCGGTGTTGTCGGCAGCGTCCTCGGCGCGCAGGAAGATCAGGGCGTCGCCCGACTGGGCCACGTTGAAGCGGATGTTCTCGGTCTCGACCGCGGCCGTGCCGATGAAGGTCGAGCCGTTCTGGGTCAGGGTGTAGTCGGTCTTGTATTGGGCCGGGCAGTCCGCCACCTTCACCGGCACCGGGGCAACGCAGGCGGTGAGCTGGGTGGCGCTGACGAAGGTGGCGGGGATGACCACCGACTGCTGCAGCCGGTTCTTGCGCAGGTTCACCCCCATCAGGTTGAAGCTGCGGCCCACCAGGGTGGAGGCATTGGTCACGAAACGCCGGGTGGCGACGAAGGGGCGCACCCCCATGTCGTAGGGCTGGTCGCTGGCGTCGAAGTCGAAGCCGCCCACGACCAGGTCGGCCGAAGTGCGAAAGCGCGCAGTCCCGGCGCCGTTGAACAGGTAGCCCACGCCGTCCGGGTCATGGGCCAAGTCGCCCTCGTAGTTCACCCCCGAGCCGAAGACGTGGTAGCTCATGACGTTGAAGTCCAGCACCAGGGTGTACTGGCGGCCGTTGCTGCCGAACATGGTGTAGGTGTCGTTGCGCAGGTCCAGCGCGATGGTCGTGGCTTCGGCCCGGTTGTTGGTGATGTCCTGGTCCGCCGCGGCGGTGGCGCTCATCGAACTGGTCACTGCGCCCGGCCGGTCGGGTGCTCCGGGCACCGTGATCGTGAAGACCAGCCCACCGCCGGCGGGAAAGCTGTCGATCGTCATCGACTCGCCGAGCGCCGCCGGGCAGGCGGCACCGCCCGTGGCCGCGCAGACGATGCCACCGATCGCCGGAGCGCCATCCAGGTGGTGGGTGATCGTGACGCCCGTGGCGACGGCCGGCCCATTGTTGGCCACCGTGGCGACGAAGGTCATGGTGTCGCCGGCATTCACCTCGCCCTCGCCCCCATTGGTGACGGAGATGTCGGCGTTCGAGCCGGCCGAGCTTCCGCTGTCGGAGCCCCCGCAGGCAGCCAGTGTCAGGGCGAGGAGCAGGGTGGCGGTGGAGCGGATCATGGTGCTGGCAAGGTGGCGGGCGGGCGGGCAGGTCGGGGAAGGCTCAAGCACCTGATGCTAACCAAGCCGCCTGTACCGCCTCGCGGACGGACTGGTCAAGCATTGTCATCGGCTGCTCCAGGCGCTCGGCCGCCGTTGGCCGGGGCTCGCGCTGGCGCTGGCCCCAGATGGGCTGCGGGAAGTGGCTGTCCCAGTCGAAACGGGCGATCACGTGCCAGTGCAGGTGCGGCACCATGTTGCCCAGCGCGGCCAGGTTGATCTTGGTGGGCCGCAGTGTCTGGCGCAGCGCCTGCTCGACGGCCACCACCGTGTCGAGGCAATGGGCACGGTCCGCCGGGGCCAGGTCGCTCAGCTCGGCCACGTGGTCGCGCCAGATCACCCGGTAAAAACCCGGAAACTCGGGCGCATCGAGCACGCGCACCACGCGCAGGCGTTCGCTGGCGGCCACCTCGGCCCACGCGGCCGGGCTCTGGGCCGCGCAAAGCTCGCAGCCGGCCACGGCCCTCATCAGACCAGCACCCGCTCGATGCCGCCGGCGTTGGCCCGGCCGACATAGTCTTCCATCCAGCCTGGCCCCAGGATCTGGCGCGCCATCTCGACCACGATGTAGTCGGCTTCGAGCAGGCCGGTTGCCAGGTCGTCGCCGTAGCGCGTCAGGCCCTGCAGGCAGCTGGGGCAACTGGTCAGGATCTTCAGGTCGTCCTGGGCGCCGACCGCGCCGCTGGCCCGCAACTCGGCTTCCGCCTTGCGGACCTCTTCTTCCTTGCGGAACCGCACCTGGGTCGCGATGTCGGGCCGGCTCACGCCAAGCGTGCCGGACTCGCCGCAGCAGCGCTCGCTCTTGACCACGCCCTCGCCCACCAGGGCCCGCACGGTCTTCAGCGAGTCCTGCAGCTTCATCGGGCTGTGGCAGGGCTCGTGGTAGAGGAAACCGCCCTTCGAGCCGTCCAGCCGGATGCCCTTTTCCAGCAGGAACTCGTGGATGTCGATGATGCGGCAGCCGGGGAAGATCTCCTCGAACTTGTAGCCCTGCAACTGGTCGTAGCAGGTGCCGCAGGAAACGACCACGGTCTTGATGTCCAGGTAGTTCAGCGTGTTGGCCACGCGGTGGAACAGCACCCGGTTGTCGGTGATCATCTTCTCGGCCACGTCGAACTGGCCCGAGCCGCGCTGCGGGTAGCCGCAGCACAGGTAGCCCGGCGGCAGCACGGTCTGCACGCCGGCGTGCCAGAGCATGGCCTGCGTGGCCAGCCCGACCTGGCTGAACAGACGCTCTGACCCGCAGCCCGGGAAGTAGAAGACCGCCTCGGTCTCGCTCGTCGTGCCCGCCGGGTTGCGGATGATGGGCACGTAGTGCTTGTCCTCGATGTCCAGCAGCGCGCGCGCCGTCTTCTTCGGCAAGCCGCCCGGCATCTTCTTGTTGACGAAGTGGATCACCTGCTCGCGGATCGGCGCCGCGCCCACGCTGGCCGGCGGCGCGCTGGTCTGCTTGCGGGCAGCGAGCTTCAGCACGTCGTGCGCCAGGCGCTGGGCCTTCATGCCCACGCCCACCATGGCCGTGCGGGCGAACTTGATGGTCTGCGGGCTGGTGGCGTTGAGCATGAACATCGCCGCCGCGTTGCCCGGCCGCCAGCTCTTCTGCCCCATCTTGCGCAGCAGGTTGCGCATGTTCATCGACACGTCGCCGAAGTCGATCTTCACCGGGCAGGGCGACAGGCACTTGTGGCAGACCGTGCAGTGGTCAGCCACGTCCTCGAACTCTTCCCAGTGCTTGATCGACACGCCGCGGCGCGTCTGCTCCTCGTAGAGAAAGGCCTCGACCAGCAGCGAGGTCGCCAGGATCTTGTTGCGCGGGCTGTACAGCAGGTTGGCGCGCGGCACATGGGTGGCGCACACCGGCTTGCACTTGCCGCAGCGCAGGCAGTCCTTGACCGAGTTCGCGATCTCGCCGATGTCGCTCTGCTGCATGATCAGCGACTCGTGCCCCATCAGCCCGAAGCTGGGCGTGTAGGCGTGGCTCAGGTCGGCGGCGTGCAGGTCGGCGTCGCGCAACGCAGCCATCCCCGCGCCGCGCAGCAGCTTG
>JBGAGZ010000100.1:0-14471 GCA_044226465.1 Burkholderiaceae bacterium
CCCGGGCCGCCACCGAGGCGAGCGGCGGGGCCACCGTCGGCACCTCGGCCGGTGCCAGCCGCAGCTTCAGCCGTGCCGGCGGCGGTGGCACCCGGGCCAGCAACCTCTACCAACTCGGTTTCAGCGCCAGCTGGGAGCCTGACCTCAGTGGCGCCCAGGCCAGCGGCCTGGCCGCAGCCGATGCGGACCTGGACGCCGCCCGTGGGGACCTGGCCACCACCCGCATGACCATCAGCGCCGAGCTGGGGCTTGCCTATGTGCAGTGGCGCGGCGCGCAGGCCCGCCAACGCATCACGGCCGCCAGCCTGGCCAGCCTGGAGCAGACGCTGGAGCTGGCGCGCTGGAAGACCCAGGCCGGCCTCGCCAGCGCGCTGGACGTGGAGCAGGCGCGCCTGGCCGTCGAGCAGACCCGGGCCAGCCTGCCCAGCCTGGCCACCGAGATCGCGCAGTACGAGCACCAGATCGCGCTGCTCACCGGCCGCTCGCCGCGCGAATGGCTGGCCGAGCAGTCCGCCAACCCGATCACGCCGGCTGGCGTGCCGCTGGCCGGCCCGGCACTCGCCCGCCTCGGCCTGGGGCTGCCGGCCGACCTGCTGCGCCGCCGGCCCGACCTGCGTGCCGCCGAGGCGCGCGTGCGCGCCGCCTGGGCCCGGCAAGAGCAGACCCGGCGCGCTGGCTGGCCCGGCCTCAACCTGAACGGCTCGATCGGCCTGCAAGCCTTGACCCTCGGCGCACTGGGCCAGGCCAGCGCCGGTGTGGCCGCGCTGGCAGCCAGCGTCGACTGGACGCTGTTCGACAACGGCCTGCGCCAGGCCCAGGTCGATCAGGCCGGCGCGGCACTGGAAGGCACCCGCGTCGCCTACGACTCCGCGGTGCTCGGTGCCGTCAAGGACGTGGAAGACAGCGTGGTCGCCCTCGGCGGCAACCGCGACCGCGCCGAAAGCCTGCGCCAGGCGGCCGACGCCGCGGCTGCCACGCTGCACTGGACACGCGTGCGCCACGACGCCGGCCTGACCGATTTCGCCACCCTGCTCGAAGCCCAGCGCAACGAGCTGAGCGCGCTGCTGGCGCTGCAGACCACGCAGACCGACCTGTCGCTGAACCTGATCACGCTCTTCAAGGCCCTGGGCGGCGGCTGGGACGCCGACGACAACGCCTGAGACCCGCTGACCGACCCCACCCTCACCATGACCACAGAACAAGAACCCCGCGCCGACCGCGCCTTGCCCGACTGGCTGCACGGCGACCAACGCCACTTTCTCAAGCGCCCGTCCACCTGGGTGGCGGTCGTGCTCGTGCTCGCGCTGGCCGCTGGCGGCATCGCCTGGTGGCGCGCCCAGGCCAGTGCCGGCGCCCCGCGCTACCTCACCGAAGAAATCAGCCGCGGCGACATCGCGCTCACCGTCACCGCCAACGGCACGCTGCAGCCGACACGCTCGGTCAACATCGGCAGCGAGCTGTCGGGCACCGTCAGCGAGGTGCTGGTCGACGTGAACGACCGGGTCAAGAAAGGCCAGGTGCTGGTGCGTCTGGACACCGCCAAGCTGCAGGACCAGGTCGCCAAGTCCGAGGCCGCGCTGCAGGCCAGCGAGGCCGCCGTGGCCCAGGCCGTGGCGACCACCCGCGAGGCTCAGACGGCCTTGCAGCGGCTCGAAGAGGTCAAGCGCATCTCGGGCGGCAAGCTGCCCGCGGCCAGCGAGCTGGACACCGCGCGCGCCACCTACGCCAAGGCCCAGGCGGCCGAGGGCAGTGCACGGGCCGACGTCGCGCAGGCCCAGGCCACGCTGCGCACCGACCGCACCAACCTCGGCAAGGCCTCGATCCGCGCGCCGATCGACGGCGTGATCCTCACCCGCTCGGTGGACCCGGGCAACGCGGTGGCTGCGTCGCTGCAGGCCGTCACGCTCTTCACGATGGCCGAAGACCTGACGCAGATGAAGCTGTCGGTCAACGTCGACGAGGCCGACGTGGGCCAGGTGAAAGAGGGCCAGTCGGCCCAGTTCAGCGTCAGCGCCTGGTCTGGCCGCAAGTACCCGGCCAAGATCACCCGCGTGGCCTATGGCTCGACCACCACCGACAACGTGGTCACCTACACCACCCAGCTGCTGGTCGACAACCCCGACCTGACGCTGCGGCCCGGCATGACCGCCACCGCCATCATCGCGGCCACCGAGCACAAGGGCGTGCTGCGCGTGCCCAACACCGCCTTCAGCTTCGACCCGAACGCCGCCAGCGGCCGCGCGGCGGCCGCCGCCGGCAGCGGTGGCGGCATCGTCTCGCAGCTCATGCCGCGCCCGCCGGGCGGCCAGGCCACCAAGCGGGCCAAGCCCACCGACGGCGCGGGCAGCAAGTCCGCCGGCCAGCGGCGCGTGTGGGTGCTGCAGGACGGCAAGCCGCAGGCCATCACGGTGACGGCGGGTTTGTCCAACGGGCGCCTGACCGAGGTGGAGTCGCCCGAGCTGAAGGAAGGCATGGCCGTCATCGTCGACCAGCAGAGCGGGGCCAAGCCGTGAGCAATGACGCGGCACCAGGCCAGCCGCTGATCCGGCTGCGCGGCGTCACCAAGACCTACGGCCAGGGCGCGATCGCCTTCCAGGCCCTCAAGGGTGTCGACCTCGACGTGCGCGCCGGCGAGTTCGTCGCCATCATGGGCCCGAGCGGCTCGGGCAAGTCGACCGCGATGAACCTGCTGGGCTGCCTGGACACGCCCACCAGCGGCAGCTACCTGTTCGACGGCATCCCGGTCGAGCGGCTGGACCGCGACGCACGCGCCCGGTTGCGCCGGCGCCACCTCGGCTTCGTGTTCCAGGGCTTCAACCTGCTGGCGCGCACCTCGGCGCTCGAGAACGTCGAGCTGCCGCTGCTCTACCGCGGCGAGCCCGCCGCGAAGCGCCACGCTGCTGCCCGCGCCGCGCTGGCTCAGGTGGGCTTGGCCGGCTGGGAGACGCACACGCCGGCCGAGCTGTCCGGCGGCCAGCAGCAGCGCGTGGCCATTGCCCGCGCCATCGTCACCCAGCCCACGGTGCTGCTGGCCGACGAGCCCACCGGCAACCTGGACACCGCGCGCAGCCAGGAGATCATGGCCCTGCTTGACGCCCTGAACCGCGACCACGGCATCACCGTGCTGATGGTCACCCACGAGCCCGAGATGGCCGCCCACGCGCGGCGCATCGTCCACTTCCGCGACGGCAAGGTCGAGCGCGACGAGATCACCGCCGTCGCCGCCACCGCGGACCAACTCACCGCGATCGCAGGGGCCGCCTGATGTGGGCCAACACCTTCTTCCTCGCATTCCGGGCGATCCGGCGCAACCTGCTGCGGTCCTTCCTCACGGTGCTGGGTATCGTGATCGGCGTGGCGGCGGTGATCACCATGGTCACGCTCGGCAACGGCGCCACCCAGGCCGTGCGTGACCAGATCAGCAGCCTGGGCAGCAACCTGTTGATGGTGCGGCCCGGCCAGCGCCTGGGCCCGGGCATGGGCGGCGCGGGTGCGCCGGCCTTCAAGGAGGCCGACGTGGAGGCCATCGCTTCGCAGATCGGTGGCCTCAAGGCGGTGGCGCCCGAGGTGCGCTCGGGCGTCACCGTCATCGCCAACGGCAAGAACTGGGCGACCACGGTGACCGGCAGCACCAACGAGTACTTCACCACCAGCAACTGGACCATCGCCAGCGGCCGCACCTTTGCGGACGACGAGCTGGCGAGCGGCACCGCGGTGTGCCTGATCGGCGCCACCGTGAAGCGCGAGCTGTTCGGCGCCAGTGCCGACCCGTTGGGCCAGCAGGTGCGCATCAAGACCTTCTCGTGCGAGGTGATCGGCACATTGGGCGCCAAGGGCCAGGCCGCCATGGGCCAGGACCAGGACGACACCATCATCGTGCCCTTGCGCACCGCGCAGCGGCGCGTCACCGGCTCGACCCGCGTCAACACCCTGCTGGTGTCGATGCGCGACGGTGCCGAGCCCGAGCGCATCACCGCCGCGCTGACCAGCCTGCTGCGCGAGCGCCGCAAGATCGCCGACGGCGCCGACGACAACTTCAACGTCTTGGACACGGCGCAGATCGCGCAGACGCTGTCCGGCACCACGCGGCTGATGACCTCGCTGCTGGGTGCGGTGGCCGCCGTGAGCCTGCTGGTGGGCGGCATCGGCATCATGAACATCATGCTGGTCAGCGTGACCGAGCGCACCCGCGAGATCGGCGTGCGCTTGGCCATCGGCGCGCTGGAGCGCGAGGTGCTGATGCAGTTCCTGATCGAGGCCGTGGTGCTGTCGTCGCTCGGCGGCCTGGTGGGCATCGTGCTGGCCACGCTGGCCTCGGTGCTGCTCGCCAGCGTGATGCAGGTGCCCTACCTCTTCAACCCAGGGATCAACCTGCTCGCCTTCGCCTTCTCGGCGGCCATCGGCGTGGTGTTCGGCTACTTCCCGGCACGGCGCGCGGCGCAGTTGGACCCGATCGAGGCCCTGCGCCACGAGTGACGCCGAGGCTCAGCCCGGCGCGCGTGCCGTGCGGCCCTGCACCCAAGCCCCGGCGGCGATGCCGGCCAGCGCCCACAACAGGTCGACGTTGCCCGTGCCCAGCCCCGCGATGGCCGGGCCCGGGCACACGCCGCACAGGCCCCAGCCGATGCCGAAGAGCGCCGCGCCGACGAGGGTGTCGCGGTCCATCACCGCCACGTGGTGGCCGAAGCTGCCGCCGAGCAGCGGCTGCTTCAGCACGCGGGGCCCGAGCTGGTAGGCCAGCAGCGTGACGGTGAGCGCGCCGCCCATCACCAGCATCAAGCCGAAGTCGCGCCACTGCAGGAAGCCCAGCACCACCTCGGGCCGCACCATGGTCGACAGCGCCAGGCCGAAGCCGAACAAGACGCCACAAGCCAGCACAACCAACACCTGCGAGGCACGCATCATCATGCCCCCTTCCACCACAGCACCAGGTGCGCGGTGGCAAAGCCGGTGGCCATGAAGGTGAGCACCGCGGCCAGCGAGGGCAGTTGCAGCGAACCCAGCCCGCAGATGCCATGGCCCGAGGTGCAGCCGTTGGACAGGCGCGCGCCGTAGCCCACCAGCAGGCCGCCCAGCAGCAACTGCCACCCCGGTACGGCCGTGTGCAAGGCCTGCGGCGGGCCGAAACCCCACCACCAGAGCGCCGCGCCGAGCACCAACCCCACGGCGTAGACCAGGCGCCAGGCGCGGCTGCCGGTGAAACGCTCCTGCTGGAAGAACGGCCGCTTCGACACGAAAGACCAGGTCGACGAGAACACCGTGCTCATGCCGCCGATGCGGCCGGTGAGAAGAAACAGCAGGCCGACTCCGGCGCCGATGACCAGCCCACCCGCCAGATAGTGGGCCCAGCCGAAGGGAAACCAGGAGGAAAGCGACGCACTCATCCGGCCAGTGTATCGACCGGCCTGCTGCGTGTAGAGTGCCCGCCATGAAGCCACGCATCGCCCTCGCGCTCACCCTCTTCGCCCTGCTGGCGGCGTGCAGCCAGCCCTCGCAAGCGCCGCGCGCGCCTTCCGCCGGGCCGGGGGTGCAGGTGCTGCCGACGACCTTCGTCATCACCGGGCTGAACCGCCCGCGCACGGTGCGGCTTTACCTGCCCCCCAGCTACGCCAGCGCCAAGGACAAACGCTACCCGGTGATCTACATGCACGACGGGCAGAACCTGTTCGACGACGCCACCTCGTACGCCGGCGAATGGGGCGTGGACGAGACGCTGAACGCGATGGCCGCGAGCAACGGCTTCGAGGCCATCGTGGTGGGCCTGGACAACGGCGGCGAGCACCGCATGCAGGAGCTGAACCCCTTCGACCACCCGCGCTTCGGCACCGGCGAGGGCGAGGCCTACCTGGCCTTCATGGTCGACACGCTCAAGCCCTGGGTCGACGGCATCTACCGCACCCTGCCCGACCCGGCGCACACCGCCATCATCGGCAGCTCGATGGGTGGCCTGATCTCGGACTATGCGATCCACCGCTACCCCGCCGTCTTCGGCCGCGCCGGCGTCGTCTCGCCGGCCTACTGGACGGCTGCCCCTGCGGTCTACGACTACGCCAAGGCGCACCCGCTGGCCCCAGGCGCGCGCGTCTACATGTCCATGGGCGGCCGCGAGGGCGGCAGCATGGTGCCCGACGCGGAGCGCATGCTGCCCGTGATGACCGCGCAGCGCCCCGAGCCCGGCGCGGTGACCTGGCACCTGGTGCCCGAGGCCGAGCACAACGAGGCCGCGTGGCGGCGCGAGTTGCCGTTGATCCTCGCGGCGCTGTTCGAACTGCCCGCGCCCGCCACGACGCCGCCCGCCCGGTGAGCGAGGTCTGCCTGCTGGACAGCGCGGTGGACGACATGGTGGACGGCCTGACGGTCGTTTTCGCCGACGACCACCTGGTGGCCATCGGCAAGCCGCCGGGCCTGCTGTCGGTGCCCGGCCGCGGCCCCGACCGGGCCGACTGCGCCGCCCGCCGTGTGCAGGCCGCGTTCGCCGACGCGCTGATCGTGCACCGGCTGGACATGGGCACCTCGGGTCTGCTGGTCTTCGGCCGCGGCGCGGCAGCCCAGCGCGCGCTCAGCCTTGCCTTCGAGAAGCGCAAGGTGGTCAAGCGCTACCTGGCCATCGTGGCGGGCTGGCCCGAAGCGGACGAAGGCCTGGTCGAGCTGCCGCTGATCTGCGACTGGCCCAACCGACCGCGCCAGATGGTGGACCACGACAGGGGCAAGCCCTCGACCACGCGCTGGCAGGTGCTGCAGCGCCTGCCGGCCACCCTGAGCGACACGCCCACCAGCCGCCTCGCGCTCAGCCCGCTGACCGGCCGCTCGCACCAGCTGCGCGTGCACCTGTCGGCCATCGGCCACCCCATCGTCGGCGACGAACTCTACGCGCCGGCCAGCGTGCACGCGATGGCCCCGCGCTTGCTGCTGCATGCCGAGTCGCTGACACTGCCACACCCGGCCGACGGCCGGTCGCTGGCGCTGCACGCGCCCTGCCCGTTCTAGCCTGGCTTCTCATTGACACTGACCATGCGCCTGCCCGTCGAGCTGCCCAAAGCCTACCGCCTGATGAACCACGGCCCCACGGTGCTGGTGAGTGCCGCCCACGATGGCCGCCGCAACCTGATGGCCGCGGCCTGGGCCATGCCGCTGGACTTCGACCCGCCCAAGGTGGCCGTGGTGCTGGACAAGAGCACCTACACCCGCGAGCTGGTCGAGCGCTCGAACCGCTTCGCCCTGAACGTTCCCTGCGTGGCGCAGGCCCGCCTGGTCAACCTGGTGGGCAACCACAGCGGCCGCGAGATCGACAAGTTCGCCGAGTACGGCGTGCAGGCGCTGGAAGAGCCCGCGGCGCGGTCGCCGTTGATCGGCGGCTGCGTCGCCTGGTTGGACTGCGAGCGCCTGCCGCAGCCCGAGCAGGAGCAGCGCTTCGACCTCTTCCTCGGCCAGGTGACCGGCGCCTGGGCGCTGGACCAGGTCTTCAACGCCGGGCGCTGGCACTTCGACGGCCGGCCGGACGAGATGCGCACCCTGCACCACATCGCTGGCGGGCACTTCTTCGCCACCGGCGCGCCGGTGAACGGCAACGATTGAGCCTCAGCGCGCGGCGCTGGCCGCGGCCGCCTGCAGCAGCGGCGCACGCAACCGCGGCTCGAAGTCGCGCGGCGCCACGTACTGCAGCACCGGCCGCGCGCGCGCTTGCGGCCCCTCGGCCGGCGGCAGCACGGCGGCCAGGCCGATGCCGGGGTACAGCAACTGCTGCTCGCCCGCCGGCCCGGTCAGGCGCTCGGCGGGCGGGCCGAAGCGCTGCACCACGGTTTGGGCGTCCAGCCGCGCCATCGGCAGGAAGGCCAGCGCCGCGACGGGCTGTTGCCTTGCCTGAGGCAGGTCGGCTTCGGCCAACGCCTTGAAGCGGCTGAGGCCGTCGTCGCCGCCGCGCTCGCTGCGGGTGGCGCGGGCAGCGGCCGCCTGCAGCCAGGCGGGGTCGGCGTCGAAGGCCAGCACCAGCTTGCCGCCGATGAAGCCGGCCTGGAAGGTCTCGACATAGGCTTCCAGCGCCGGCGGCTGGCCGCTGCGCTCGACCAGGGACAGGCGCAGGTCGTCGCCGAAGCGGCGCATCGCCTCGTCCGCGGTGGTGCGGCCCAGGCGCAGGCCGAAGACCTCGCTGCCGCCGTCGGCCGCCACTTGCACTTGCCAGGGCAGGCCCTGGCCCACCGTGGGCCCGGGTGCCTGCGCGGCGCCGCGCCACCAGGCCCAGGCCAGCGTGAGGCCCAGCAGCAGCAGCACCGCCGCCAGCGACAGCACGGGCGCGCTTTGCCACCAGGGGCGGCGGTGGACGGGTGGGCGCTCGACGGGGGTGTTCACAGGCATGACGCGGATTGTCGCCGCGGCTATGCTCGTCGCCCATGAGCACACACCACCTCACCATCCTCACCGGCGCGTCGCGCGGCCTGGGCGAAGCCATGGCCGCCCAGCGGCTGCGCGAAGGCCATCGCCTGATCGGCATCGCGCGCCAGGCGTCGCCCGCGCTCGCGGCACTGGCCACCGAGCACGAAGCCACGCTGGACCAGTGGAGCTTCGACCTCGCCGACCCCGAACGCGTGGCCGAGCAACTGGCCGGCTGGCTGGCACAGCAGGACGGCCACCAGTTCGCCAGCGCCACGCTGATCAACAACGCCGGCGTGGTCACCCGGCCCGGCCCGCTTGACGACACCCCGCTGGCCGACATGGCACGCGGCCTGCGCGTGGGGCTGGAAGCGGCCTTGGTGCTGAGCGCCGTCTTCGTTCGCGGCACGCGCGGCTGGCCCGCGCCACGCAAGCTGCTGAACATCTCGTCCGGCCTGGGCCGGCGGGCGATGGCGGGCAGCGCGGTCTACTGCGCGGCCAAGGCCGGCATGGACCATTTCAGCCGTGCTCTGGCGCTGGAGCAGGCCGAGCAGCCCCATGGCGTGCGCGTGGTTTCGCTGGCGCCCGGCATCATCGACACCGACATGCAGGTGCAGCTGCGCAGCGCCGACCCCGGCGCCTTCCCAGAGCGCGAGCGTTTCATGCAGTTCAAGAGCCAGGGCCAGCTCGACTCGCCCGCGGCGGCCGCCGCCAAGGTGCTGGCCTACCTGGACCGCCCAGACTTCGGCCACAACCCGGTGGCCGACGTGCGCGACGCCTAAGCCACGCCCGCGGCCACCCGCTTGCCGAAAGACTGTGTTTGTGTACAGTATCGGTTCAAGACAGGGAACCGCCATGGACGACACCACCGCACGGCTGCGACAAGCCTGGATCGACACCTTTGCCCAGCGCCTGGCCGCGCGCTGGCCCCACCTGGACGAGGCCGACGCCGAGCACGTGGCCGATGGCCTGTGGCGTGAAGCCAGCTGGCAGTTGCTCGAGCCCACCCTGGCCGCCGAGTTGTGGATGGCGCAGGTCATGGCGCCGGCCCGCGCGCCCGCCACTGCCCCCTCGGCCGCGGTGGCCGAGTCGGGGGCAGCCTCATGAGCCAGGGCGCCTTGCACTGGCCTTCTCGGCGCCGCCTGTTCCACCGCGGCGGGCAGGCGCAGCGCCTGTCGGGCTGGTGGGCCGGCGCGGTGCTGGTTGTCGCGGTGGTGAGCGCGGGCCTCAGCGTGGCGCTGGCCTGAGCCGAAGCGCCAGCCTTCGTCGCACCACCGGCCCGCTCAGCGCGCCAAGGCCTTTTCGAGCTGCGCCTTGTTCATCGACGAGCGGCCCTTGAGCCCGCGCTGGCGGGCCTCGTTGCGCAGTTGCCGCACGGTGCGGCCACCGGCGCCCCGATGCGAGCGCAGGCCGCCGCGGCGGCTGGCGGGCATGTCGTTGAGCGATGACGCGCTCGCCTCGACGGACTCGCCATGCTGCGCCCGCTCCTTGTTGACGACGCGTGCCGCGATCTCCTCGGCCAGCGGCTCGGGCTTGCCACGGTGGACCAGGCTGTCCTTGATGTGCGCGTATTGGCGCTCGCGCTTGGCGCTCCAGGCGGTTCGGGGCATGTGGGCTCCTTGGGTGTGGCGACAGGTGCGGGTGTCGGCGAGTGGTCCGGCCTGTTCAGGGGCCGCTGTTGACCGACGCCGCCATGCGCTCGGCCAGCCGCCACAGCGCCAGCCGGTACGCGTCCACCAGTTGATCGGGTTGCGGGCCGGCCATGGGCGCTTCGATGTCGGCCTCGCCGGCCTGTGCGGGCGCCGTGTCACGCGGGTCGTTCACCAACCAGCGCGCACGCAGGTGCACACCCTTGCGGTCCGAGCTGGGCGCGAACTCCAGCAGTTCCACGCGCCATTGGCGCGCCACCACCACACCCGCGGGCGGGGTGCCGCTCCAGACCAGGCCTGCGCCGTGCCATGCGCCCAGGTCATTCGCCAGCGTGCGCGGCACCGCGCTGCGCAGCGGCTCGGCCCAGCGGTGGCCGTCCAGCGGCTGCAAGCCGTTGCTGCCCACGGCCGCCCACAGCGCATCGCGGTCCAGGTACTCGGGCATCTTGATCGGCAGCATCAGTTGCCACACGCCCTGGTCCGCCGCCGGGCCCGGCACGACTGCGGCCGACTGGCCTGCTGGCGGGTCGAGCCGCAGCGGGTGGTAGCGCAGGGGCGGCGCGGGGGGGCTGCTGCAGGCCGCGAGCCCGAGGCAGAACGCCAGCGCCAAGGCGTTGGCGGGGCGAGCGAAAGTCATCGGGGCATCTCCTCGCGGGCACCGGGGCCCGTGGCGGCATCGGTGGGGTCGGCCCGGGCTGGCGCCGGGCGGCCCCGCAGCAGCACGTCGGGCTGCCGGTCGAGCAGGTCGGCCAGCTCATGCAGCGACCGGGCGGCGCGCGACACGTCGCGCAAAGCCTGGTCGGCGTCCTGCATCAGGGTCGAGTCCTCGCCCGTCTGCCGCCGCAGCGAGCCGGCCATCTGGGCCAGCTCGTTGGCCGACTCCTTCAGGCTGTGCACCAGCGGCGAATCCGGCGCCACCAGCGCGCTGACGTGGTCGGCGGTCCCGCCCAGGCGCTGGGCGGTGTCGGCCACGCCGTCCGCCGCGGTGCCGACACGCGTCGCGGCGCGCCGCGCATCGCCCAGGGTCGCGGTAGCTGCATCGGCCAGCGGGCCGAAGCGGGCATCGAGCCGGCCACTGAGCTTGCGCAGGTTCGCCGTGATGGCTGCGGCGTCGTCCATCACCTGCTTCAGCTGCGGGCCGGCGACCACGGTGCGGGCAGAGGCGGCAATGGCCGACACGTCGTCGAGCAGGCGGCGGAAGTCCAGCCCGTCGATCTGGTTCTTGAGGTTCTGGATCGCGGTGGTCGAGGTCGGAATTTCCAGCGCCCGGCCCGCGTTGCCGCGCAGTAGCGAGGGCTTCTGCGGCCGCAGGTCGAGGTCGACATAGAGCTGCCCGGTCAGCAGGCTCTGCATCGCCAGCTGCGCGCTCAGGCCGCGCGCTGACAGCCCCGCCAGCACCGTCGCGCCGCTGTCGCCCTTCGACTCCGCCAGGCCCAGGATGGAAGCCGATTCCAGATCGGCCGCCACGGGGATCATGAAGTCGTCCAACGCCTTGTCGTAGACCAGCCCGATCGACGTGACGCTGCCCAGGCGCACGCCCCTGAACACCACCGGTGCCCCCACCTGCAGCCCGTAGACCGAGCCGTTGAAGTTCATGACGACGCGCTCCTTGCGCGCGAAGAGCTTGCCGCCGCCGGCGGCGATCACCCCGGCCAGCACCAGCAGCAGCCCGGCCACGGCGAAGGCGCCGATCAAGGTGGCGTTGCCGCGGCGTTTCATGGCTCTCGGCCCCGGCGCAGGAACCGCTGCACCTTGTCCGGCCCGTTCTCGAGCAGGGCCTGGGGCGTGTCCAGCGCGGTCATCGTCTTCTCGTCGGCATCGAGGAACAGCAGCCTGTCGGCGACGGTGAAGATGCTGTGCAGCTCGTGCGACACCATCACCACGGTGGTGCCGTGGTCGTCGCGCAGCTGCAGGATCAGCTCGTCGAGTTGGGCGGCCGCGAGCGGGTCCAGCCCGGCCGAGGGCTCGTCGAGGTAGAGCAGCGGTGGGTCCAGCGCCATGGCCCGCGCGATCGCTGCGCGCTTGCGCATGCCGCCGCTGAGCGCCGCGGGCTCGGCGTCGAACTGGTCGGCCAGGCCCATCAGCGCCAGCTTTTCGCGGGCCTGCTGCTCGCGCTCGGCGGCGCGCTGGCGCGCGAACATCTCCATCGGCAGCATGACGTTCTCACCCACGGTCATCGAGCTCCACAGCGCGCCGGACTGGAAGGCCACGCCGAAGCGGCGGCGCAGGCGCGCCTGGAGATCGGCATCGTCGGTGTCGATGTCGTCGTTGCCGTAGAGCACGCGGCCCGCGGCCGGCTGCTGCAGGCCGACCATGTGGCGCAGCAAGGTGCTCTTGCCGCAGCCGCTGGCCCCCGCGATGGCCAGCACCTCGCCCGCCATCACCGCGAAGCCGAGGTCGCGCTGCACCAGCTTGCTGCCGTAGGCCATGGTCAGGCCTTCCACCCTCACCTGGGGGGCGCCGGGCGGCGAAACGGCGGCCGTCACCAGTCCAGCCTCTGCAACGCGATCGTCAACAGCGAGGCGGCGACGACGATCCACACAATGGCCTGCACCACCGACGCGGTCACCGCCTCGCCAACTGCCCGCGCGCTGCGCCCGGCGTGCAGGCCCTGCCGGCAGCCGGCCAGCGCGACCAGGGTGCAGTAGACCGTGCCCTTGCCCAGGCCGATCAGCACGTGCGGCAAGGTCAGCGCATGCCGGCTCTCGACCAGGTATTCCCACGGCTGCACCGCAAAGATGGTCACCGCCACCAGCCAGCCGGCCAGCATGGCCATCAGCGCCGCAAAGGCCGTCAGCAGCGGGGCCACCAGCAGCAACGCCAGCACGCGCGGCAGCACCAGGTGGTCCATCGGGTCGATGCCGAAGGCCCGCAAGGCGTCGACCTCTTCGTTGGCCTGCATGCTGCCAAGCTGGGCTGCGAAGGCCGCACCGACGCGGCCGGACAGGATCACGCCGGTCATCAGCGCCGCCACCTCGCGCACCGCGCCGATGCTGACCAGGTCCGCGATGTAGGTCTGCGCGCCGAAGCGCTGCAACTGCACGGCGCCCATGTAGGCCAGGATCACACCGACCAAGCCGCTCACGAGCGAAACGATGGCCACGCTGCGCGGGCCGCACTGGTCGAGTTGCCAGAGCAGGTCAGCCCAACGCATGGCCGACCGACCTGACAGCAGGCGCCGCACGGACAGCAAGACCTCGCCGACGAACTGCACGGTGAGCCGCGCGTCGGCCCACGAGCCGGCCACGCGCAGCCCCAGGGCCGTGACCCAGCCTGGCCGGCGCCATGCTGAAGGCGGCGCTGGCGCGACGGCGGCGGCGTTCCCCGAGATGTTTGCCTGGCCCATGCCGGCCAGCTTAGGTGGGCCGTTCAGCCGCCCCTGTCGGCGCGCAGGCCGCGCGCGTGTCGGACGATGCCTTGGCGGCAAGCTGTGTGCCTTGTCGCGCGAGGCTGCTGGTCGTGTCGTGCTCCCTCACATGCTTGCGCAACGTGTGCGCGCGACAAGTGCCGACCCTGCGTGCGATCGCTCGCCGCTTCAGTGGTGGTCGTCGTCTTCCAGCTGGTGCCGCACTGCCACGACGATCACGTTCGAGGCGTCCTCGATCTCGAACAGCGCGACGTACCCCGAATGGCCAAAGGGGATGATCAGTTCCCGCAGAAAAGGGCTTTGGCCCGCCTTGCGGCAGGTGAAGGGCGAGGTCTTGAGCGTGGCGATGCCCGCGCGCAACGCGGCCAGCGCCTGCTCGGGCAGGGTCAGGTCCCCGCCGTCGCGCGCCAGCTCGCGCTCGAGCACGAAGTCGAACAGCCGCTCGAGGTCCGCCTCGGCGCCCCGCGTCAGGCGGACCTTGAAACTCACTTGCGCTTCTTGGCCAGGCTCGCACGCGCGGCGTCGAGCTTGCGCTGCAGGCCCTGGAGGACCATGTCGGCGTCAACGTAGTCGCCCGTCCGGCGGGCCTCGTCGCGCGAGCGCAGCCCACGCGCGATGAATTCCGCCTGGACGCGGCGCCGCTCGACACTGGCTCGGACCGACGCCTCGACGAACTCGGACAAGGTCTCGCCTTCGGCCAGCACGGACTCCACCTCGGCCCGGAAATCGGGCTCGACGCGGACGGACGGGATCGTGGCGGTCTTCATGCCAGCAATGTATCGCAATTGCGCCACACGATGGACGGCCAAGGCAGCACGAACCCGTGGGGAGAATCGCCGAGGGAACGATGCCCCCAGTAGGGGGCATGTTCAAGCGGTCATGCCCGGCCCCATGCAGACGTGAAAAAGCCCCTAAGTTGTTGAATTACTTAGGGGCTTGATGCTTTGCGGTCCGCTCTGGACCTTTGTCTGGTGGGCCGGGGTCTATCGAACTACGACCGGAAAGTCGCATGAATGCTGGCTTCGGTTCGTTCTTGTAGGCAGATATGCCCCCAAATATGCCCCCAGCTAGGCGCCGCGACTAGAGCC
>JBGAGZ010000101.1:0-14319 GCA_044226465.1 Burkholderiaceae bacterium
GACAGGGCACAGACCCTCGCTTTCCCGAAGCGAAAAGCCGCGGTCGCTCGCCTTCTGACAAGCCGCCCATGAAAGCCAGCCAGTTCTTCATCTCCACGCTCAAGGAAGCGCCCGCCGACGCCGAGGTGGTCAGCCACCAGTTGATGATGCGTGCCGGCATGATCAAGCGGCTCGGTGCCGGCATCTACAACTACATGCCGATGGGCTTGCGGGTGATCCGCAAGGTCGAGGGCATCATCCGCGACGAGATGAACCGCGCCGGTGCGGTCGAGCTGCTGATGCCGGTGGTGCAACCGGCCGAGCTGTGGCAGGAGACGGGTCGCTTCCAGAAGTACGGCCCCGAGCTGATGCGCGTGAAGGACCGGCACGAGCGTGACTTCATCATCCAGCCCACGAGCGAAGAGGTCATCACCGACATCGCTCGCCAGGAGCTGCGCAGCTACAAGCAGCTGCCGAAAAACTTCTATCACATCCAGACCAAGTTCCGCGACGAGCGGCGGCCCCGCTTCGGTGTGATGCGCGGACGCGAGTTCACGATGAAGGACGCCTACTCGTTCGACCGCGACAAGGCTTCCGCGCTGAAGAGCTACGAGGTCATGTTCGCCGCCTACAAGCGCATCTTCGACCGCTTCGGCCTGCAATACCGCGCCGTGGCCGCGGACACTGGGGCCATCGGCGGCGACGCCTCGCACGAGTTCCAGGTCATCGCACAAACCGGCGAAGACGCGATCGTCTATTGCCCGACCAGCGACTACGCCGCCAACATCGAGCTGGCCGAGGGCGTGGCCCTGCTGGCCGCGCGCGGTGTGGCCACCCGGGGCCTGACTAAGACGCCGACCCCCGGCAAGAGCACCTGCGCGGACGTGGCCACGCTGCTGGGCTCGCCGCTGGCGCAGACGGTGAAGTCGCTGGTGCTGGCCACCGACGAGCTCAACGACAAGGGCGACATCGCCAAGACCACCGTCTGGCTGCTGCTGGTGCGTGGCGACCATGATCTGAACGAGGTCAAGGCCGGCAAGGTACCGGGCCTGAAGGGCGGCTTCCGCTTCGCCACCATCGCCGAGATCGAAGACCACTTCGGCTGCAAGCCAGGCTACCTCGGCCCCATCGGCCTGAAGAGGCCGGTCAAGGTGGTGGCCGATCGCACGGTCGCCCACATGGCGGACTTCGTCTGCGGCGCCAACGAGGCGGACTTCCACTACACCGGCGCCAACTGGGGTCGCGACCTGCCCGAGCCCGACCTGGTGGCCGACATCCGCAACGTCGTCGCCGGCGACCCGTCGCCCGACGGCCAGGGCGTGCTGGCCATCGAGCGTGGCATCGAAGTCGGCCATGTGTTCTACCTCGGCACCAAGTACTCCGCGGCGATGAGTGCCAATTACCTGGACGAGACCGGCAAGCCGCAGCCGATGGAGATGGGCTGCTACGGCATCGGCGTCACACGCATCCTGGGCGCGGCCATCGAGCAGAACCACGACGAGCGCGGCATCATCTGGCCGGCGGCGATCGCGCCCTTCGCGGCCGTGATCTGCCCGATCGGCTACGACCGCTCGGCCGAGGTGAAGGCCGCCGCCGACCGGCTGCACGACGAGCTCGCCTCGGCCGGCGTCGACGTGCTGCTGGACGACCGCGGCGAGCGCCCTGGCGCCATGTTCGCCGACTGGGAGCTGGTGGGCGTGCCGCAGCGGGTGGTGATCTCGGACCGCGGCCTGAAGGAAGGCCTGCTCGAAGTGCAGGGCCGGCGCGACGCCGAGGCGGCCAAGGTGGCCGTGGCCGAGGTGGCCGCCACCGTGAAGGCCCGATTGGGCACTTGAGCATCCCCCGCATGGCCCCGCCGCCGCTGGCCGGCCGTCGCCTCGGCCTTCAAGCCGGGGTGGCCGTGTTGCTGCTGGGGCCGCTGGCCGGGCGCCGGGCGCAGGCCGGCACACAGGCCGAGGAGCCCTTGGCCGACGCCGTGCGCACGGCCTTGTCAGCGTCGATCGCCAACAGCGCGCCGCCCAAGCCCAGCTTCGCCCGCATCGAAGACCGGCTGGCCTATCTGCGCTGGCTGGGTGCGATGAGTGACAAGCTCAAGCCCCGCAAGGCCGAGCGGCAGACGCGCATCGAGTTCCTCGAGACGCTGTGGTACGAAAGCAAGCGCGCCAGCCTGCAGCCCGAGCTGGTGCTGGGCCTGGTACAGGTCGAGAGCGGCTTTCGAAAGTACGCGATCAGCAGTGCCGGTGCCCGCGGCTACATGCAGGTGATGCCCTTCTGGGCACGGCTGATCGGCGACGGCGACGCTTCGCGCCTGTTCCACATGCAGACCAACCTGCGCTTCGGCTGCGTGATCCTGCGCCACTACCTGGAGCGCGAGCAGGGCGACCTGTTCATGGCCCTGGGCCGCTACAACGGCAGCCGCGGCCGCCCCGAGTACCCCAATGCGGTGCTGGGCGCGCGCAAGCAGTGGACCGTGGCCGAGCCGGCGGCGCCGGCCTCCGCGGCGTCAAAGGCCTGACCAGCGCTGCGGCGCGGCCTGGTCTACGCCCAACAGCTCGATCACCCGCTCGACCGTGTCGGAGACCAGCTCGTCGATGGTCTGGGGCCGGTGGTAGAACGCCGGCAGCGGCGGGAAGACGATTGCACCCATTTCGGTCACGGCCGTCATGTTGCGCAGGTGCGCCAGGTTGAACGGCGTCTCACGCACCATCAGCACCAGGCGCCGCCGCTCCTTCAGCGTCACGTCGGCCGCGCGCGTCAGCAGGTTGTCACCGAAGCCATGAGCGATGGCTGCCAGCGACTTCATCGAGCAGGGCGCGACGACCATCGCGTCGGTGTGGTGGCTGCCGCTGGCGATGCAGGCGCCGATATCCCCAGCGGCATGCGCTTCGCTGGCCAGCGCCTCGAGGGCCGCTCGGTCCAGGCCCAGCTCATGGTGCACATTCAGCACGCCAGCCGGCGTGGCCACCAGGTGGGTATGGGCGCCGAGCGCTTGCAACCTCTGAAGCAGCCGCACGCCGTAGGCCGCGCCCGAGGCGCCCGTGATGCCGACGACGACGCGCGGTGCAGCCAACTCAGGCCGCCAGCACCTGCTGCAGTTCGCCGGCCTGGTACATCTCCATCATGATGTCCGAGCCGCCGATGAACTCGCCGTTCACGTACAGCTGCGGGATGGTCGGCCAGTTGGCGTAGTCCTTGATGCCTTGGCGGATGCCTTCGTCCTCGAGCACGTTCACGGTGGTCAGGTCGTTCACGCCGCAGGCCTTGAGCACTTGCACAGCGCGGCCGGAAAAGCCGCACATCGGGAACTGGGCCGTGCCTTTCATGAACAGGACCACCTTGTGGCCTTTGACGATTTGGTCGATGCGTTGCTGGACGTCGCTCATGGGCATGCTCTGGAATATCGATGTGGGTCACGCGGCCCCGAAGTCTGGGCCAAAACGACTTTATAAAGCAAAGCCGCCGCGCGGGTGGCGCGGCGGCGGCAAGACCTGACAGATGGCCTAGAAAGCGTAGGACAGGTTGACCTGCAACATGGGCGAGATCTGCATCGCCTTCAGCACGTCGTCGAAGCCTTCAGCGCCTGAAAAGGCACGACCGAAACGGACCGCCTGCCCGGGCCGCTGCGCCGCCAGGCCCAGGTCGGCCGACACGCCGACGCCCGCGCGCGCCCACCAGGCGCTGTAGCCCAGGCCCAGGTAGGGCATGGCGCCCGTGCTGTCCTGGTCGTTCGGGCCGATGCTGCTGCCGATGCCTCTCCACAGCATTTCGCCGTGGCCCACGCCGGACGGCGCCGCCAGCGACAGTGCCGACGAACCCATCAGCAACGCACCGGTGGCCCGCAGGCCCCCGCCGTCGCCGAGCCGGCCCCAGCCGAGGTAGCGGTCGCCGGCCAGCAGTGCCGAAGAGGGCTGAGCGCCCGCGCCGAGGCTGGTCCAAAGCGGCAAGTTGGAACTGGTGGCGATGGCCAAGCGGGCCTGCCAGGGGGACCACGCCTCGGGCTCCGCGCCGACCTTCAAGCCATCGCCGACCGTCGACGCATGGGCGACGCCGCCGAGCGCCACCGTCAAGGACATGGCAACGAGGTGATGCAACCGCATGGTGACCCTCCTGCGCCTCGGGACGGCGAAGGCCGCCCTTGTTGGAAATGATGCTACTCCCCGCTGCCAGATTTGTGGGCGTGAAAAATGGCCAGTCCAAGGGGCTGTTTCGGGCCATTACATGTGGCGAAGCCCTTTGATCGTGGGGGGGCTGGGGGCTCAACCCGGCCTGCGACCGCCCGTGCAACGGACATGGCCTGCGAGGTCCTGCCGGTGGCCGACATCGGCGAAGCCGGCGGCGTCGAGCAGGGCGGCCACGGCCTCCGCCTGGTCCCAGCCGTGTTCGAGCAGCAGCCAGCCGTGCTTGTTCAGGTGCGCGGGGGCGCCGGCCACGATCGTGCGGATCGCATCCAGCCCGTCGCCCCCCGGCGTCAGCGCCAACGTCGGCTCGTGGGCCAGTGCCACCAGGTGCGGGTCGTCGCTGGCGATGTAGGGCGGGTTGCTCACGACCAGGTCGAAGCGCCGCCCGGCCAGCGGCTGCCACCAGCTTCCAGCCAGGAAACGCACCGCCAGGCCCAGCCGTTCGGCGTTGCCCCGCGCGACAGCGAGGGCCGCTTCGCTCAGGTCCACCGCGTCCACACCAGCGGCCGGGTGGCCATGCTTGACCGCCAGCGCGATGGCGCCACTCCCAGTGCCCAGGTCCACGACACAGGGGGTCGATCTGCGAGCCAGGTCACCCGTCAGGACATCCAGGGCCCAGTCCACCAGGGTCTCGCTGTCCGGTCGCGGCACCAGCACCGCCGGGTTGACCTGCAGGCTCAGGCCGTGGAACTCGCGCTCGCCGACCAGGTAGGCCAGCGGCTCGCCGGCGGCGCGGCGGGCGCACAGGGCGGCGAAGCGCGTCGAATCGTCCGCCGACACCGCATCGTCGTCGTGGGCGACGAGCCAGGCGCGGTCCCGGCCCAGGACGTGGCCCAGCAACAACACCGTGTCCAGGCGATCCAGGCCCGCGTCGCGGCCGCGGGCCAGCGCCGCACCGACCGTGTTGCTCACGCGGCGCCTCCGCTTTCCAGTGCCGCCAGCTGCTGTGCGGCCCGCTCGGCCTGCAGGGCGGCCACCACGTCGCCCAGGTCGCCGTCCATGATCGCGCCCAGCTTGTACAGCGTCAGGTTGATGCGGTGGTCGGTCAGCCGGCCCTGGGGGAAGTTGTAGGTGCGGATGCGGTCCGAGCGGTCGCCTGAGCCGACCAGGGCCTTGCGGGTGGCGGCCTCCTTGGCCTCGCGCGCGCTGCGCTCGCGGTCCTGAAGCCGGGCCTGCAGCACGGCCAGGGCCTTGGCCTTGTTGCGGTGCTGCGAGCGGTCGTCCTGGCACTCGGCCACCAGGCCGGTGGGGATGTGCGTGACGCGGATCGCGCTGTCGGTCTTGTTGATGTGCTGACCGCCGGCGCCGCTGGCGCGGAAGGTGTCGATACGCAGGTCGGCCGGGTTCAGCGTGACCTCGGCGGCCTCGTCCGGCTCGGGCATCACGGCCACCGTGCAGGCGCTGGTGTGGATGCGGCCCTGGGCTTCGGTCTCGGGCACACGCTGCACGCGGTGGCCGCCCGACTCGAACTTCATCTTTTCGTAGACCTTGTCGCCCTCGAAGCGGAAGACGATTTCCTTGTAGCCGCCCAGGTCGGACGCGTTCTCGCTCATCACCTCGGTGCGCCAGCCCTGGGCCTCGGCGTAGCGGGTGTACATGCGGGCCAGGTCGGCGGCGAACAGGGCGGACTCCTCGCCACCCGTGCCGGCGCGGATTTCGACGAAGGCGTTGCGGCGGTCGTCCGGGTCGCGTGGCAGCAAGGCGGTCTGCAGGGCGGCCAGCAATTCGGCCAATTCGGACTCGGCGCCGGCGATTTCCTCGCGTGCCATCTCGGCCATGTCGGGGTCGGCCAGCATCTCGCGGGCGGCGGCCAGGTCGCGCTCGCGCTGTTCGTAGCGGCGAAAGAGCCCGACCACCTCGGCGGCCTCGGCCTGCTCGCGTGCCAGCGTGCGGTAGCGCCCCATGTCGGCCGTGACCTGCGGGTCGGCCAGGCTGGCGTCCAGTTCGGCCAGGCGCATCTGCAGGCGCTGCAGTTGCTGGCGGAGCGAGTCTTTCATCGGGTGGGGGCCGGCGCGGGCCGGCGGCAGGAAAGGTGGGCGACGGGTGGGCCCGGCAGGCACCGGGCTGGCGGCTCGGACGGCCGCGTCGCTACAGCTTGTCGCCCGGCTCGCGCTCGTCGGCGGCCGGGCTGCGCGGGCTCTGGCGCAGGAACAGGCGCGAGACCCATTCGGCGGTCGAGTGACGCGACTCGCCCTCGCTGGCGCGCAGCTCGGCCAGCGCGCCGTGCAGCATCTTCTGCGTCAGGCCGCGCGACAGGGCGTCGAGCACCTGCTCGACATCGTCGCCGCGGGCCAGTTGCTTGCGGGCCCGGCCCAACTCGGCCGCGCGCCACTCGTCGGCCTGCGCGTTCAGCGCCTGGATGAGTGGCACGCTGGCGCGCTGGTCCAGCCAGTGAGAAAAGCTTTGCACGCCCGCGTCGATGATGGCCTCGGCCTGGGCTACGGCGGCCTGGCGCTTCTCGCCGGCGGTCTGCACCACGTCGGTCAGGTCGTCGACGGTGTAGAGGTAGACGTCGGACAGCCGTGCCACCTCGGGCTCGATGTCGCGCGGCACGGCCAGGTCGACCATGAACATCGGCCGGCGGCGCCGGGCCTTCAGCGCACGCTCCACCGCCCCGAGCCCGATGATGGGCAAGGTGCTGGCGGTGCACGAGATGACCGCGTCGAACTCATGCAGCCGCGCCGGCAGGTCGGCCAGTCGCAGTGCCTGGGCACCGAAGCGGCTGGCCAGCTTCTCGCCACGCTCCAGCGTGCGGTTGGCCACCGCCATCATCTTGGGCTCGCGGGCCGCGAAATGCGTGGCGACCAGCTCGATCATCTCGCCGGCGCCGACGAACAGCACCTTGATGCCTCGCAGGTCTTCGAACAGCTGCGAGGCCAGGCGCACCGTGGCCGCGGCCATGCTGATGGAGTGCGCGCCGATCTCGGTCGAAGTGCGCACCTCCTTGGCGACCGAGAACGAGCGCTGGAACAACTGGTGCAAGGTGGTGCCCAGCGTGCCGGCCTCGTCGGCGCCACGCACCGCCTGCTTGAGCTGGCCCAGGATCTGCGCCTCGCCCAGCACCATCGAGTCCAGACCCGAGGCGACCCGGAAGGCGTGGCGGGCCGCGTCGCGCCCTTCCAGCACATAGGTGTGCGCCAGGAGCTTGCCGCCATCGACGCCGCCCTGGGCGGCCAGCCAGTCGATGGCCGGGCGCACCAGTTCGCGGCTGCGGCCCGTGCCAGCGGCCACGTAGAGCTCGGTGCGGTTACAGGTGGACAGGATCGCGGCTTCGGGTGCCGCGCGCCGCCATTGCTCGCTCAGGGCACGCAAGGTGGGCGGCAACTGCTCCGGCGCGAACGCGAACCGGCCGCGCAGGTCCAGCGGCGCAGTGGTGTGGTTCAAGCCGAGCGCGAAGACACTCATGGGTCGATTATAAAATTCGAAGTCTTGCGGACGCCTGAGCACGAGCTTGACGCATGTCAAGCCAACGCGCCCGGCCGCCCGGCGCCTGGGGCACCTGGCGACCGCCGCCCCTCACCCCCGCTTATCACCCGCTGCTCGCCCGATGGGACCCCTGGACGCACTCTGGCACCTGATCAACTTCTTCGGGCCGGCCGTCGGCGTGGGGTTGATCTCGGCGGGCCTCTGCAAGCTTGTCTGGTGGCGAGCCCTGCGCACCGTGGCCTACCGCCGCCTGGCGCTGTGGGCGGTCGCCGCCGGCGCGCTGGCCCTGGTCGCCGGCCTGGCGCTCTTCGGCCGCGATGGCCGCATGGCCACCTACGGCATGGTCGTCGCCACCACCGCCCTGGCGCTGTGGTGGCAAGGGGGGCGGCACGTCAGATGACGGCGGTCTCGCGCACCGCCACCATGCCGCGCAGCGAGTGCGGCAGTGCCTCGGTGATTGTCACGTCGACCATCTGGCCGACCAAGCGGGCTGGGCCGGCGAAGTTGACAATGCGGTTGCACTCGGTGCGGCCCATCAGCTCGGCGGCGCTCTTGCGCGACGGCCCCTCGACGAGGATGCGCTGCACCGTGCCGACCCGCGCGGCGCTGTAGCGGCGAACGTTGTCTTCGAGCTTGGCCTGCAGGTCCTGCAGGCGTGCCAGCTTCACCTCGTGGGGCGTGTCGTCCTGCAGCGCGGCGGCCGGCGTGCCGGGGCGCGGGCTGTAGATGAAACTGAACGAGGCATCGTAGCCGATGTCGTCGATCAGCTTCATGGTCTTCGCGTGGTCGTCCTCGGTCTCGCCGGGGAAGCCGACGATGAAGTCCGAGCTCAGCGCGATGTCCGGTCGCACCACGCGCAGCTTGCGGATCGTGCTCTTGTACTCGAGCGCGGTGTAGCCGCGCTTCATCGCCGAGAGGATCCTGTCCGAGCCATGCTGCACCGGCAGGTGCAGGTGGTTCACCAGCTGCGGGATGCGGCCATAGGCGTCGACCAGGCGCTGGGTGAACTCGTTCGGGTGGCTGGTGGTGTAGCGGATGCGCTCGATGCCGGGGATCTCGGCCACGTATTCGAGCAGCAGGGCGAAGTCGGCGATCTCCGCGGCACTCGTGACGCTCGTGATCTTCCCGCCCATCGTGCCGCGGTAGGCATTGACGTTCTGGCCAAGCAGCGTCACTTCCTTGACACCCTGGTCAGCCAGGCCGGCCACTTCGGTCAGCACATCCTCGAAGGGGCGCGAGACTTCTTCGCCACGCGTATAGGGCACGACGCAGTAGGTGCAGTATTTCGAGCAGCCTTCCATGATCGAGACGAAGGCACTCGCACCTTCGACCCGCGCCGGCGGCAGGTGGTCGAACTTCTCGATCTCGGGGAAGCTGATGTCGACCTGGGGCCGGCGCTGCGCCTGCCTGGCCTCGATCATCTGCGGCAGGCGGTGCAACGTCTGCGGGCCGAAGACGAGGTCGACGTAGGGCGCGCGCTCGATGATGGCCGCGCCCTCCTGGCTGGCCACGCAACCGCCGACGCCGATCAGCACGCCCTTCTTCTTCAGGTGCTTGATGCGGCCCAGGTCCGAGAACACCTTCTCGGCGGCCTTTTCGCGCACCGAGCACGTGTTGTAGAGCACCAGGTCGGCCTGCTCGACGTCGTTGGTCGGCTCGTAGCCCTCGGCAGCGCGCAGCACGTCGGCCATCTTGTCCGAGTCGTACTCGTTCATCTGGCAGCCGAAGGTGCGGATGTAGACCTTCTTGCCGGCCTTGCCGGACTTGTCGGTGGGGGTGGTCATGGTCGTGCCCTCCACGCGCTCAGGGGCGGACCCAGGTCTGGGTCGCTTCCTGGAAGATCCAGCCCTGGGCCTCTTGCGGCGAGCGCGGCCAGGGGTTGGCGATCTCGTCGGGCCGCAGGATCCACACGTCGTGCACGAAGCCGGTGGTGTCCAGCGTGTAGTTGACGATGTACTTCAGGCCTTGTACCTGGTTCGGGATGACGGCCAGGTTGTTCGCATCCTTCACGCGGGCGCCGGGCGCCAATCGGGCCGGCTTGCCGTTGAGCAGCAGCTCGGGGTAGGACGCGAAGCCCATCTCGCCCCGCAGCGCATTGCGCGGGAAGCGCCGCGGGATGCGCTGCTGCGGCACGGCGGGGGTCTGCGCGCGCACGCTCAAGGCCCAGGTGGCCAACAGCGGCGACACGGCGGCGAGGACCAGGGAACGAAGCGCCGCGCGGCGCGCGGGGCGGGGATCTGCACAGCGGTGCATGGTGTTGACCCAGTGGCTGTGGAAGGGCTCGCGGCTCGGGCCGGCCCGCTCAAGGGCGCGGACGGCGGGCCGCACGAAGGGGCGAATTCTAGCCGCCGGGGCCCCTCTCAGCCCGAGCCGCCCAGGTTGTCGCGAAGGCGCTGCAGCAAGCTGCGCAACTGGTCACGTTCGGCCGCGCTCAGGCCGGACACCGCTTGGGTGCTGAGCTTGCGGGCCTGCTGCTGCAGGCTGCGCAGCAGGCCTTGGCCCTGGGGCGTCAGCCGCAGGCGCAGGTTGCGGCGGTCGACCGCATCGGCCTCGGCGTCGAGCAGGCCACGTTCGCGCAAGCCCTTGATCAGCCGCGCCAGCTGCGCCTTGTCGCGGCCGCTGTGCTGCACCAGGTCGCTCTGCGTGGCGCCGGGCAGGCGGCCGAAATAGCCGAGCACCTTGCTTTCCATGTGCGTCACGGCCAGCGGGCTGTCGCGCAGCGCCTGGTACTGCTGCGAGCGCAGCTGGTGCATGACGGTGTGCACCAGCTCCACCAGCTCGTCGCCGCTTGCCTGCGCCCTCGATGGGGGCTTTGCAGCGGGTTGGTTGACATTGTCAATCTGTTTGCTCATGATAGATGACATTGTCAATCAATCAAGATCGTTTTGCCATGAGCAGCATCCTGGGCCGCGTGCAGCGCGTGCGGCACGAACTCAAGTTCCGCGACCTGCGCGTCGCCCGCGTGCGGGACGTGACACCCCACCTGCGCGCCGTCACCTTCACCGACGAGTCGCTGGCCGACTTCGCCAGCCCCTCGTTCGATGACCATGTCAAGCTGTTCATCGACACGGGCGCTGGCGCCGAGCCGGCCCGGCGCGACTACACCCCGCGCAGTTTCGACAACGCCGCTCGCGAGCTGACGCTGGAGTTCGTTCTGCACGGCGATGGCCCGGCCGCCGAGTGGGCGGCGCAGGCCGCACCGGGCCAACAGGTGCGCATCGGCGGGCCCCGCGGCTCGTTCATCATCCCGCTGGACTACGACTGGCACCTGCTGGTGGGCGACGAGACCGCGCTGCCGGCCATCGCCCGCCGCCTGGAGGAAATGCCCGCTGGCGCACGCGTGCAGGTGCTGCTGCAGGTGCCGGACGTTGCCGACCGCCGCGTGATGCCGAGCGCGGCCGACACGCAGGTCGCCTGGGTGGCCGATGGCGCCGAGTGTCTGGCCTGGCTGCGCACCTGGGACCTGCCCGCCGGTGAGGGCTATGTGTGGGCCGCAGGCGAGGCCAGCGAGATGGCCGAGTTGCGCCGCATCCTGGTCGACGAGAAGGGCCACGACAAGCGGGCGATCCGCGCCGCGGCCTACTGGAAGCGCGGTGCCAGCGCGCACCACGAGAACCTGGAAGGCTAGGGCTTCGGGACGACGCTGAAGCTCACCGCCGGGCAGGCCAGGTCGCTGCCGACATGCTCGGCGCGTGGCCGCTCGACCGGCCCCGCATGCGCCACACGCACATCGGCCAGGTGCAGCCGAGGTTGCACGCGGTAGCGGCCCGGCAGCGACACGTCGAAGGCAGGCGCCAACTCGATCTCGGCGCTGGCCACCGAGCGCGCCTCGATGCGCAGGTAGCTGTCCGGCCCCGGTTCGGCCCGCTTGACCATCGGGCCCTGGTAGGGCACGGGTCGGCCATCGCGTGTGAGCTCAACGAACGGCGCCAGCCAGGCGCCTTCGAACGGCGTGTTCCAGCGCAGCACCAGCAGCGGCGCCGGGCCGGGGTTGCTCAGTTTGAACTGCAGCCGCACCGGCTCGCCCACCAGCACCTGCGCCGGCGCCACGAGGGTGCAGCGCAGGGCGGGGGCGGCGAAGGCGGGGGACGAGGCGGCCATGGCGATCGAGGTCAGCAGGGTCGTCGTTGCGGCGCGTCTCGTCCTCATCGGGGCCTCAGTCGGTCAGGGCAGGTAGGGCGTGTTTTCGGCGAAGTACTCGTGGCTGTCCGCGTTGTCGACGGCCTTGGTCGGGCTCGACTTGGCCAACGCCGCTGCCGCTGTCTGGCCGTAGGCCCAGTCGTCCGTGCTGGCCACCACGTTGAAGTGCGACATTTCGTGCACCAGCGTGCCGCCCTTGGAATCCGTGCCCGTCATCGGGGCGCTCCAGAAGGCGCCGCACAGGTAGATCTTGTACGGCTGGGTCGGGTAGACATAGGCGTAGGTGCCGCGGTCGTTGCACGAGCAGTCCAGCGTCAGCGGCTTGGTCGTGAAGGCCGTCACCTCGTTGGCGAAATGGGTCGTGACCGTGTTCTTGCGGCTGGCTGAATAGGTGCCGAACCACTTGACGTAGCGCTGCGTGCCCGACGAGATGCCTGAGACGTAGTTGTAAGCCGAGGTGGCGTAGTTGGTCGCGGCCGTCACGGCGCTGGCCAGCGCAGTTTTCTCGGACGAGGTGCAGGCGCCGGTGTAGGTGATGGACGCCTCGGTGTGCACGCCGCCCTCGGTGTCCGGCGCGGCCGGTGCGGCACTGCGGCCCTCCGTCCACAGGTAGATCGGTGCGGTCGACGCAAGCTCGGCCTCCTCGCCATGGCGACCCTTGCCGACGTACTCGATGGCGTAGCGACCGTTGCCCAGCTCGTAGCGCCCGCTCAGCTCGACGCGGTAGCTGAGCGTGGCGCCGGCTTCGATGCTGACGTAGTCGGCGGCGCGCGGCGCGGCGCGCTTGATCAACGGGCCCACGTAGCGGACGGGGCTGCCATCTTCCTTGGTGATCCGGAACAACTGGCCGTGCAGCTTGCCCACCGGCAACTGCCACTTCAGCACCCGCACCGCGTGCCCGGTGGGGTTGGTGATGGCCACGTCGACGGCCACGTCGCTGTCGCCCTGCACCACGGCCTGGGCCAGCGACAGCTGCACGTCGAGCTTGTCGCGCGGCGCGGCCAGGACGCCGGTGCTGGCCGCCAGGGCCAGCGCGGAAACGGTCCATCCTGCAATTCGAATCATGGGGTTCTCCTGGACATCAGCTTGTTGGTTTCGCGTTGCCGCTGCCGTGTGGGCAGCGGCCGCCGAAATAGAGGAGCACACACCCTGCCGCCAACAGCGGGTGTTCCCTGCCTCGGAGAAAAATCTTGACCTTGTCTCTGCTGCAGAGCTTGTGTCGATGTGTGAGCCGCGGAACCTAACGTTCCACAAACGCGCGCTCGAACACATAGTCACCCGGCTCGCCCAAGCGGGGCGACACCTTCAGGCCGTACTCGTCGAGCAGGGCGCAAGTGTCCTTCAGCATGCTAGGGCTGCCGCAGATCATGGCGCGGTCCTTCTGCGGGTCCAGCGGCGGCAGGCCGATGTCGGCAAACAGCTTGTTGCTGTGCATCAGGTCGGTCAAGCGGCCCTGGTTCTTGAAAGGCTCGCGCGTGACCGTGGGGTAGTAAATGAGCTTGGCCCGCACGTCCTCACCGAAGAATTCGTTGCCGGGCAACTCTTCCTCGATCATCTGGGCATAGGCCAGCTCGCTCTTGGTGCGCACGCCGTGCACCAGCACGACCTTGGCAAAGCGCTCGTAGACCGCCGGGTCCTTGATGATGCTGAGAAAGGGTGCCAGGCCGGTGCCGGTGCCGAACAGGTACAGGTGCTGGCCGGGCAGCACGTCGGTGATCAGCAGCGTGCCATGGGCCTTGCGGCCGACCAACACCGAGTCGCCCACCCGCAGGTGCTGCAGCCGCGAGGTGAGGGGCCCGTTGGGCACCTTGATGCTGAAGAACTCCAGCCGCTCGTCGTAGTGCGCGCTGGCCACGCTGTAGGCGCGCATCAGCGGCTTGCCGTCGACCATCAGGCCGATCATCACGAACTGGCCGCTCTCGAAGCGCAGCGCGGCATCGCGCGTGCACTGGAAGGTGAACAGCGACTCGTTCCAATGGTGGACGTGGGTGACCTTCTCGGTGCTGTAAGCGCTCATTGGAGCCCCTCGCCCGATGAGTACATCGTCCGATCCCCCGAGGGGATGCGGGCCGGCTTGGGAGCGGCCCGGCGCTCGGCCCGTGGCGCGGTGATGATGGTGGGTCTCATAGACCCGCCATTAGATCAGCCGCGCAATGGCCTCACCCATCTCGGTGGTGCTCGCCGTGCCGCCCAGGTCGCGTGTGCGCGGCCCCTCGACCAGCACGGTTTCGATGGCCTTGACGATCGCGTCGTGCGCGGCCTTCTCGCCGAGGAAGTCCAGCATCAGGGCGCCGGACCAGATCATCGCCACCGGGTTGGCGATGTTCTGGCCATAGATGTCCGGCGCCGAGCCATGCACCGGCTCGAAGAGGGACGGGAAGCGCCGTTCCGGGTTCAGGTTCGCCGACGGCGCCAGGCCGATCGTGCCGGTGGTGGCCGGCCCCAGGTCGGACAGGATGTCGCCGAACAGGTTGGTGGCCGCCACCACGTCAAAGCGCTGCGGTTGCAGCACGAAGCGGGCGGTGAGGATGTCGATGTGCTGCTTGTCGACCTTCACCTCCGGGTAGTCCTGGCCGACCGCGTCGGCCCGGGCGTC
>JBGAGZ010000102.1:0-14223 GCA_044226465.1 Burkholderiaceae bacterium
GGCCACCATCGCCGAGCACCGGGTCGACGACGCCGACCTGTACTTCCAGTACACCCGCCACGAAGGCTGGAGCCTGGAGGAGGGCATCGTCAAGAGCGGTAGCTTCTCGATCGACCAGGGCGTGGGCGTGCGCGCGGTGGCCGGCGAGAAGACCGCCTTCGCCTACTCGGACGACATCTCCGAGGCCGCGCTGCTCGATGCCGCGCGCACCGTGCGCGCGATCGCGGCAGCCGGCCAGAGCAAGCGCATCAAGGTCGGTGGCCCGACCAAGGTGGCGGGCAGCCGCACGCTGTACGCGCCGATGGACCCGATCGCCACGCTGGACAGCACGCAGAAGGTGGCGCTGCTGGAGCGCATCGAGCAGATGGCGCGTGCCCGCGACCCGCGCGTGGTGCAGGTGATGGCCGGCGTGGCCGCCGAGTACGACGTGGTGATGGTGGCCCGTGCCGACGGCACCCGCGCCGCCGACGTGCGGCCGCTGGTGCGGCTGTCGATCACCGTGATCGCCGAACAGAACGGCCGCCGCGAGGTCGGCTCGGGCGGCGGCGGCGGGCGCTTCGGCCTGGGCTACTTCCAGGACGCGCAGTTGACGGCCTATGTCGACCAAGCCGTCAATGCCGCGCTGACCAACCTCGAGTCCCGGCCCGCCCTGGCCGGCGAGATGACCGTGGTGCTGGGCTCGGGCTGGCCCGGCGTGATGCTGCACGAGGCCGTGGGCCACGGCCTGGAGGGCGACTTCAACCGCAAGGGCTCGTCCACCTTCAGCGGCCGCATGGGCCAGCGCGTGGCGGCCAAGGGCGTCACCGTGCTCGACGACGGCACCATCGCGGACCGCCGCGGCTCGCTCAACATCGACGACGAAGGCAACCCGACACAACGCAATGTGCTGATCGAGGACGGCATCCTGCGCGGCTACATGCAAGACAGCATGAACGCGCGACTGATGGGCGTGAAGCCCACCGGCAACGGCCGCCGCGAGAGCTACGCCCATGTGCCGATGCCACGCATGACCAACACCTACATGCTCGCCGGCGACAAGACCAAGGAAGAGATCGTTGCCAGCATCAAGCGGGGTCTGTACGCCACCAACTTCGGCGGCGGCCAGGTCGACATCACCAGCGGCAAGTTCGTGTTCTCGGCGTCCGAGGCCTTCTGGGTCGAGAACGGCAAGATCCTCTACCCGGTCAAGGGCGCCACGCTGATCGGCAACGGCCCCGAGGCCATGACCCGCGTCAGCATGATCGGCAACGACCTGCAGCTCGACACCGGCGTGGGCACCTGCGGCAAGGACGGCCAGAGCGTGCCGGTGGGCGTGGGCCAGCCGACGCTGCGCATCGACGGCATCACAGTGGGCGGCACGGCCTGAGCCAGCCAGAGGCCTGCGGCTAACGGCTCCAGGCCACGCGCTCGCGCAGCACCCGCGCCGGCGCACCGCCGACCAGGGTGTTGGCCGGCACGTCCTGCGTCACCACCGCGCCCGCCTCGACAATGGCGCCTTCGCCCAGGCGCACATCGGGCAGCAGCATCGCGCGCCGGCCGACCAGCACGTGGCGGTCGACGTGCACGCTGCGGCGGTGCGCGTTGATGGGCTCGCCGGTGTCCAGGTCGGTGATCGGGTGCTGCTCGCTGGACTGCAGGATGACCTCGTCGGCGAACAGGCAATCCTCGCCAATCACCACGTCGGCGTTGGCCACGATCAGCCGTGCCTGGGCGATGGTCGTGCGGTCGCCGATGAACAGCCTGGGCTTGCCGAAGAGCTGGATGTTGGCCCGCACGTTGGTGTCCGAGCCGACGATCAGCTTGGCCTGGTCGTCGCCCAGCACCACCGTCATCTGCCCACGCATGCTGAGGAACGCCAGGTGCACACCCGCAAAGCGGGCCTTGCCGGCGTGGGCGGCGAGCTTCACGTGGGCCAGCTTGTCCAGCTCGCCTGCGGGCACGGTGAGAAAGCAGGTGTCGTCGAATGTGGACGCCAGGCCCTGGGCCAGGGCCGAGTCGGCCAGGCGCACCGTCTGAAGCTCGCGCGTGTGCGACTGAGGGGCGAAGCGGACGAGGTCGGGCCGCATCCCGGCCAGACGCAGCAAGGGCTCGAGGGACTTGATCTGGAGGGACATGGGGCGACGTCGACAGGCGGGCGCCAAGGTGCCGCGCCAGCAGGCGGAAACCGGGGATCTTATCCGGCGGCCGGGCGCCGCTTGATCGCCGCCACCGGCTGGGGCAGCGGGGTGCTGCCGGCCGCGCGCTTGGCAGCGGACGCCAGGGGCTGCTCGCGCTGCCAGGCCACCTGCTCGCGCAGCACCACGGCCGGGGCGCCACCGACCAGGGTGTTGGGAGGCACGTCCAGCAGCACCAGTGCCCCCGCCTGCACGATGGCGCCATCACCGACCCGCACGCCCGGCATCAGTGTGGCGCGGCGGTTGACCAGCACATGGCGGCCCAGGTACATGCGCCGCCGCTCGCCGTTGAGCACCTCGCCGTTGCTCAGGTCGACGATCGGGTGCGGGTCGTTGCATTGCAGCAGCACGTCCTCCACCAGGTGGCAGTCTTCGCCGATCACCAGGTCGGCGTTGTTGACGATCATGCGCGAGTGGCCGACGACGGTGCGGTCGCCGATGAAGACCGATGCGCGATTGAAGAGCTGGATGCCACCGCGCACGACCGCTTCGGAGCCGATGAAGACGCGGCACTGGTTGTCGCCCAGCACCACGTTGAGCTGGCCCTTGGTGCTCAGCATCGTGATGTGCACGCCGCTGTACTGCCGCTTGTGGCCGTGGGAAGACAGCTTGATCGGCACCTGGCCGGGCTCCATGTCCTCGGCGATGGTCAGCTTGCAGCTGTCGTCGAAACTGGCACTGAGCCCCTGGGCCATCGGCGTGTCGGCCAGGCGCATGGTGCGCAAGCGCCGTTCCACCGACAGCGACGCATGCCGCACCAGCGTGGGCGGCAGCGGCATCAGGCGGAGCAAGGGCTCCAGCAGCAGGGGTTGGTCGAGCATGGGCGGCACGCGAAAACGCCAAAGGCCCGCAGCGATCGGCGAGCCTTCGGATGGTAAGCGAGCCCGCGGCGCCCCGCGCCGCTCGGCACCCCCTAGTCTTGGGGCCCGACGTACAGGCTCTTGAAGCCGCCACCGATCTGCACCTTGCGGGTGCTGTCGGGGTTGTAGACCTCCTGGCCGACATCGCCGGACAACATCACCCAGGCGTTTCGATCGTTCCAGGCGCTGCCCCAGACGCTGGCCAATTGCTCGTCGGTCACGGCCGCGGTGTCCACCGAGAGCTTGCGCCCGGTGACGATGCGCAGCACGCTTTGCAGCTGGTCGAAGCCGATGGTCACGTCGAAGGTGCGACCGGAAAAGGCCTGGTGCTGCGTGGCCGAACCTTGCGAGGCGAACAAGGACAACCCGGTCTTGCTTTCGACGGTCGACTGGCCGCTGGCGTAGATCGGGCCGTCGACGATGGGGATGCCGCCCTGCGCCGGGTCGAACCAGACATCGCCATGCTGGAACCAGCTCACCGTGCTCCAGTCGCTGACGCCGGAGCGCGCGATCGCGGTGTTGAACAGGTATTGGACCTGGCAAGGCTGGCCGGACACGGTGCGTTGGCAGGTCGTGTTCAGGAAGCTGGCCATCATCTGCTGCTTGGCCTGCACGGCCGCGCCGGCGGTGTCGAGCTGGAATGCGCCCATGCTCTGCACGCTGCGCACGCGGGCCTTGGCGCTGCCGACCCAGGGCTGCAGCGGGTCGGCGGCCCACCAGGCCTGGCGGAAGTTGACGAAGGTCCCGGTGATGTAGGCGTTGGTACCCGCGCCGTTTTGGCCACCGGCACCGTAGGGGCCGAAGAACGGGGCGCTGCCGTCGTCCTGCTTGCCTGAGGTGGTGAGCATGCCGACGGCGCCCGAAGTGTCGTCGGCGTTCACGAAGACGGCCGACGCGCCGTCGCGGCTTTGTGCCTGGGTGTCGCAGCCCTCGGCGTTGCCGGCGGGCGTCCAGCGCAGCGCGCTGGGCGTCGCCGCGGCGGGCAGGGTCGTCAGGCCGGCCACCTTGGCCAGGCGCGTGTCGGAGAGTGCCGTCAGCGGGCCCTGGGTGCCCGCGGCGCAGCCTTGTGCCGTGCCGAAGAACATGACCTTCATGCCGGGCTTCAGCGCGGTCTTCGGGTCTTTCGGGTTCCAGGCGGCAAACAAGGCGTTGCCTCCCGACACCTTGTCCAGCGCGCCCGCGGCGGCCAGGGCCGACACAGGCCGGAAGTAAAGGGCATCGGGGCCGTCCTGCGGCGTGGGGCCGGTGCTGTTGCCGGTGTCCTGCGGCTGCTCGCCGCCGTCGGTGACCGGGGCGGAGCCGCCACCGCCCCCGCCGCCACAGGCAGCAGCCAGCAAGGCAATGGCGATGACCGAAGCCAAGCGAGTCCGTCGAGGCGACGCCGAAGTGAAAGATGCACCGTTGTACCCGATTGCCCGCATGGCCGACCCCGACTGGCTGTCGCGCGGCGCAATGGCGGCCGCGCATGCGGGTTCTTTCGGCGCAGGGGAGGCTGCGCTGAATGAAAGAAGTGGGGTTCAGCCTGCTCTTTTGCTGCTCAAGTCCAGCGCGAATCGGCCGATGAACCGGCCTGCGGAACGCCTGCCCCCAGGGCGAGCGCGGGTGCGCGCGCTCGCCTGCCGAAGCTCAGGGCTTGGGCGGCATCAGGGCATCGAACTGGGCCATCAGGGCGTCGTGCTGGCCATTGCCGGCGAGGTTGTTCAGCTCGCCCGGGTCCGCGTTCTCGTCGTACAGCTCCCGCTCGCCGCTGGCGTAGCGGATGTATCGCCAGTCGCGCGTGCGGATCGCATGGTCGTGCTGGTCCTTGGTGGTCAGCACCGGGTGGTCCCAGGCCATCGTGGGGTTGGCCAACAAAGGCTTCAGGCTCAGGCCGTCCATCGCGTAGGCCGGCTTGATGCCGCAGCGGTCCAGCAGCGTCGGCGCCAGATCGCACAGGCTCACGCAGGCTTCGACATCGGATCGGGACGATTGGCCTGGCTGGCGGATCAACAGCGGCACCCGGGTTGCCCGTTCCCACAGCGCAAGCTTGTGCCAGTGGAATTTCTCGCCCAGGTGGAAGCCATGGTCGCTCCACAGCACGACCAAGGTATTGCCGGCATGGGCGCTGGCGTCCAGTGCCGCAATCAGGCGCCCCACCTGGCTATCCGCCCAGGTGATGCTCGCCAGGTAGGCCTGCACGGCGTCAGCCCACAGGTGCTGGCTGGTGATGCATTCGTGGAAATCGAACTGCAACGCCACCGCCCGGCCCGCAGGCCCGAGGTCGTCGAGGTCGTCCGGCGGCGCGGGCGGCAAGACGATGCCGTCCCGCGGGTACAGGTCGAAAAAACGCTGAGGCACGTACCAACCCACATGCGGCCGGTCGAAGCCCACCGACAGGAAGAACGGCCGGTCATGCGGGCGCGCCAGGAAATCGATGGCGCTTTGCGCGTACTGGTAGTCGGGCTGGGCCGCGTCGTCGCCCGGAGCCGGCCCCCAGTCGAACGCCCCCTCGCCCAATGGCGCGGGGCAGACCTGGTTCGCATGCGGCATGGGCGCCGGCAAGGGCTGGTCCACATGCGTCGAGTACACGTGGTCGACCTTGCCGTAGCGCTGCGGGGTGTAGCCCGCTGCGGCAAACATGTCGTCGAGCTGTCGCTTGCCAGGGTTCACGCCGCGAAAAGTGTGCTCGTCGTCGTAGACGCCCGTGTTCTGCACCGACAGCCCGGAAAGCACGCTGGCGCGCGACGGCGAGCACAGCGGTGCACTGCAATAGGCGCGCTTGAACACCGTGGAGCGGGCGGCCAGCGCGTCCATGGCCGGCGTCTGGACCTGCGGATGCCCGCCCAGGAAGCCGACCCAGTCGTTCAAATCGTCGACGGCGATGAACAGCACGTTGGGGGTGGTCTCGCTCGCGACCGGGCCGGATTGGCCACCCCCGCAGCCAGGCATCACGGCCGACAGGGCGGCCAGTCGAAGTACGTCGCGTCGATTCACGCTCGCTCCAGGCCGGGTGATCCGGACGCGGCAGCATAGCGACGCGGCGGTGAAGAATTGTTTCGTTCGAACCCCGTGCTACATTCCTTACCGTGATGCGCGCCCCGCGATTTTTCTTTGCCTACTTTTGGTTCTCGCCCCGATCGGCGGCTGGAGAGGCAATCGCGCGCAAGCAAACGTAACGCGAAACACCCCGAAAGACCGCCGGCAGCCCCGGCGGTTTTTTTTCGCCGGTGCCCAAGGCTCAGCAGCCGAGAGACGCCCGATGAACGCCAAAGCCACCGCCCCCAGCGACAACAGCCCCCGCTCCGGCCTCGTGCTCAGTGAGCGCACCAGCGAGACCGACGACCAGCGCATCCAGGACGTCACCCCGCTGCCGCCGCCCGAACACCTGATCCGCTTCTTCCCGATCGCTGGCACGCCGCCCGAGAAGCTGATCAAGCGCACCCGGCAAGCGGTGCGCCACATCATGCAGGGCAAGGACGACCGGCTGCTGGTCATCATCGGGCCCTGCTCCATCCACGACCCGGCCGCCGCGCTGGACTACGCCCGCCGCCTGTCCGAGCAGCGCGCAAAGTACGCCGACACGCTGGAGATCGTGATGCGCGTCTACTTCGAAAAGCCGCGCACCACGGTCGGCTGGAAGGGGCTGATCAACGACCCGTACCTCGACGAGAGCTACCGCATCGACGAAGGCCTGCGCATCGCGCGCCAGCTGCTGGTCGAGATCAACCGCCTGGGTGTGCCGGCGGGCAGCGAGTTCCTGGACACGATCAGCCCGCAGTACATCGGCGACCTGATCAGTTGGGGTGCGATCGGCGCGCGCACCACCGAGAGCCAGGTGCATCGCGAGCTGGCCTCGGGCCTGTCGGCGCCGATCGGCTTCAAGAACGGCACCGACGGCAACCTGAAGATCGCCTGCGACGCGATCCAGGCCGCAGCACGGCCGCACCACTTCCTGTCGGTGCACAAGAACGGCCAGGTCGCGATCGTCGAAACCAAGGGCAACAAGGACTGCCACGTCATCCTGCGTGGCGGGCGGCTGCCCAACTACGACGCGGGCAGCGTGGCCGCCGCCTGCCAGGCTCTCGTCGAGGCCAAGCTGCCGCCGACGCTGATGGTCGACTGCAGCCACGCCAATTCGAGCAAGCAGCACCAGCGCCAGGTCGATGTGGCGCGGGACATCGCCGGCCAGCTGGCCGGCGGCAGCCGCCAGGTCTTCGGCGTGATGGTCGAGAGCCACCTGAAGGACGGGGCGCAGAAGTTCACCCCCGGCAAGGACGAGCCGTCTGCGCTCGTCTATGGCCAGAGCATCACCGACGCCTGCATTGGCTGGGACGACTCGCTCACGGTGCTGCAGATCTTGAGCGACGCAGTCAAGGCCCGTCGCGGCTGAGGGCGCGGGCCGGGGCGGCTGCCCGCGGCCCCGTCGGCATCACTTGCGGCCGTTGGCGAACATGGTCGTGCCATCGGCAGGGGACACGCCCCAGGCTTGGCCAAGCGCGCTGTCGACCTTGTCGGCGACGTCGAAGCCCCCTTTGTCGACGATGAAGTACAGGATCTTGCCGTAGGTCCCGCTCGTCTTGTCGATGCACAGCGACGTCGGCTCGTAGGCCGCGCCCTTGTAGGTGACGCGGCCGTTGTCGGCAATGGCCAGGGTGGCGCTGCCGCTCTTGGTGAAATTGCCGCTCATGTCGTAGCTGCCTTCGTCGCCGTTGTAGGTGCCGGCGATCAGCTTGATCTGGTCGCCCGTGGGCAGCTCGACGCTGCCGGCGGCGTAGGCGTCGGTCTTGCAGCTGGCCGTGAAGGCCTTGTCGTCCGAGCCGTCGCCGCCGCCACCCCCGCAGCCGGCCAGTGCGGCGGCCAGGGTCAGGGCGGACAGGGCGGTGGTCATCGGGTTCCGAGAGGTGTGCATGGTGCGGGTCTCCTGCGGGTTGAAAGTTCGGCTCTCTTCGAACTACGCCGACTTCCCGCGCCGGACGGCTCACGCCGCCCGCTGGTCACGCTCGGATTCGCTTCAGATCGCGGCCTGGCCCGCCAGCCGCTGGTCGCGCCGCCACCACGCCTGGAACAGCCCGGGCGGCTGCCCCTCGGGTGAGCCCTCGGCCCAGGCCTGCACGGCCTGGCGCGCGTCGGCCTGGGCCTCGGCCTGCCGCCCGCTGGCCGCCCGGGCCTGCGCGCGCTCGCCCAGCGCCTGGGCCACGATCCACCAATGGCTGGCGTTGCCGGCCGCCACCGGTTGCATCAGCGCGTGCGCCTCGTCCGCCAGGGCCTCGGCCCGGGTCGGGTCGCCGGGCTGCCAGGCGCGGGCCGCCCAGACCAGGGTCTCGGCCCGGGCCCGCACCGCGTAGAAGTCCTCGGCCAGGGTGGTGCGGGGCATGCCACGCAGGGCCTCGTCCAGCACCTGCCGGGCCTGGGCATGGCGCCCGGCCAGCACCAGCGTGCGGCCTCGCGTGAGGCCCATGGCACGCAGATCGCGCCGGGCGGCCTGGTTGTCGGGGTCGGCGGCCACGCTGGCCCGGCCGATGGCCAGGGCTTCGTCCATCAGGGCCGGCACCCGGGCGTGCTCGCCGGCGACCGCCAGCGCCACCCCGAGCGACAAGCGGGCCACAGCCGTCTGGTGGCGGAAGTGCGCGTTGTCCGGCGCCATGCTGGCGGCCTGGTCACGCAAGCCCACCGCTTGCTCGGCCAGGGGCACGGCCTCGCGCGCCTGGCCGCGCAGCGTGGCCGCATTGGCCGCGATGAAGTAGGCCCACGCGAGCTGGTGAACCCACTCGGCCTCGGCCGGCTCGCGCTGCCGCAGCGCCTGCATGTGGCGCAGCGCGGCCTCGAAATGCGGCACCGCCTGGGCCGGCCGGCCCAGGCAGGCCGCCGTCGCGCTGCCCCCGACCAGCAGGCCGAGCTGGCCTTCCAGGGTGCCCAGCCGAGACAGGGCCTGCAGGTCGTTGGGGGCCCGGGCGAAGGCACGCTGCGCCAGCCCACGGGCCTGTTCCAGCGCATCGCGGGCGCTGCCCAGTTGCCCGCGGCGGCTGGCCTGACTGGCCTGCGCCAGCCAGATGTCCACGGCCTGGGTCAGGCCGTCGATGTCGAGCTCGGGGTCGTCGACGTACAGGGGCAACAGGGCCTGGGCCCGGCCCAGGTTGCGCTGGGCGGCATCGAGCCGCTCCAGGCTGGGCGAGAAGGCTTCGCCCTGCAGCACAGCGATGCGGAAATACGCCTCCGCCAGGTCGCGCGCCAGGCCCTTGTCCTGCCCCACATGCTGGTGCAGGTCGTCGAGGTAGCCGATGGCATCGTCGAGCAGCTCGCTGCGCACCTTGGTGGCACCGGGCAGGTTCACGATCTGGTCGTGGTACTGGAACACCAACCGGTTGGCCATGCGCCGCAAGTCGGCGAAACGCTGGTCGGCCGTGCGACGGGCCAGCTCGGTCTGGCGCATCTGCCAGGCCATGCCGGCCATGCCGACGACCAGGGCGACGACCAGGGCCGAGGTGGCGGCCACGGCCGCCGGATTGCGTCGCACGAATTTGCCGGCCAGATAGCGCCAGCTCGGGGCCCGGGCCGTGACCGGCCACCCGGCCAGGTGCCAGCGCAGGTCCTGGGCCAGCGCATCGACCGAGGCATAGCGGCGCTCCGCCGGCTTCTCCAAGGCCTTGAGCAGGATGTTGTCCAGGTCGCCACGCAGGCGCTTGCGGTTCATCGGCCAATTGGCATCGGGCGGCGTGCCGGCGCCCAGGCTGCTCGGGCGCGTGGGCGCCTCTTCGAGCACGCTGCGGCAGGCGGCCTGGGCGCTGCCGGCATCGCGGCCGTAAGGCCGCAGCCCGGTGAGCATCATGTACAGCAGCACGCCCAGGCTGTAGATGTCGGTGGCCGTGCCCACGGGCTCGCCGCGCACCTGCTCCGGGCTGGCGTAGTGGGGCGTGAACGGGCGCTGCCCGGCGGCGGTCAGCTCGGCCTGTGCGCTGTCGGTCGGGTCCAGGGCCTTGGCGATGCCGAAGTCCAGCAGCTTGACCTGGCCATCGGCCGTCACCAGCACGTTGCTGGGCTTCAGGTCGCGGTGGACCAGCAGCTGCCGGTGCGCGAAGGCCACGGCATCGGCCAGCTGCAGGAACAAGGCCAGCCGCTCTTCGACCGTGCGCCCGCCGCAGGCGCGGTCGATGGGCACACCTTCGACCCGTTCCATCACGAAATAGGGCAGGCCATCCGGCGTGCGGCCGGCGTCGAGAAGGCGGGCGATGTGCGGGTGGGCCAGGCGCGCCAGCGCGCGCTGCTCCTGGGCAAACCGCGCCAGCACCCCGGCCGAGTCCATGCCACGGCGGATGACCTTGACCGCCGCGTCGCCCTCCCAGGCCCCATCGGCCCGGCGTGCCAGGAAGACCTCCGCCATGCCGCCGCGGCCCAGCGGGCCGGCGATCACCCAGGGGCCCAGCCGCAGCCCGGCGGGCAACGGCGGGGCTTCGTCGTCCTCTGGCGCCGTGGCCGGCCCCGCCAGCCAGTCACGGCTGCCGTCCGCATCGGCATGGGCGAGCAGGCTGCGCACTTCGGCCAGGACCCAGGGGCTCGCGCTGCAGTCGCGAAGCTTGGCCTCGCGCTGGTCGGCCGGCCAAGCCAAGGCTTGCTCGAACAAGGCCTTCACGTCGGCCCAGGTCGAGGGCGGCGGGTTCTGGGTGCTCATGGCTTGGCGGTTGGCGCGATGGCCGCGGGCGGCATCGCATGGCCGGGCAGCCCCAGCAGCCAGGGCCATTCGGGGCGCGCCGCCGGGTCGATGATCTTCGATTCGGCCAAGGCTTGGAAGAGCTGGCGCGCCTCGGCGCCAACCGTGGCTCGCCACGCCAGCGCCTCAGGGGAGCGGCCCACCGGCAGCCGGGCCAGCCGGGTCAGCTGCTCGGCAGCCAGCAGGCGCTCGGCCACGTCGCGCGGGTCGCGGCCGGCACGCATCTGCGCCAGCGCCGCGCGCGCCTCGCGCGCAGTTCGCAGCGCAGTGTTGTCGTCGCCCGCGTGGCCTGCCGCCGCGGCCTCGGCGCTGCGCAACGCCGCCAGCAACTCGGCGTCGTTCGGGTTGTGCGCGACGTCGAGCGACGCCTCGGGGTCCGGCCCCAGCCAGGTCCGCGCCTGCTGCACCAGGCTGCCACCCTGCACGTTGTCGCCGCGCTGGAAGGCGGCCAGCGCGCGCAGTGCGTCCAGGTGCGCCCGCGTGGTGGCCGTGTCGTCGCGCGCATCGGCCGGGCCAGGCAACGTGCGCAGGGCCGCGTCGATGCCGGCCAGCCGCTCGTAGGCACCGAAGCGCAGGGCATGGTCGACCACGTTGCGCGCCACGGCCAGGTACTCGGCACGCAGGCGCTGGTTGCTCGGGTCGGCCTGCATGGCCCGACTCGCCTCGTCGAGCGCCATGCCCAGCTCGGCCCGCGCCTGGTCGTCCGGCCCGATCTTCAGCTGGATCAGCGCCAGGTGCAGGTGCGAGGCGACGACCATCGCCGAGCGCTGGGCCGCGCCGCCCGGCAGGGTGTAGGCGTGCTCGGCCGCGGCCAGGCTTTGACGCTCCTCAGCCAGCGCCTCGGCCAGCCGGCCCTGGATGGCGAGCAGCCCGGCATGGGTGTGCAGCGCGTAGCTGCGCAGCTTCCAGGCCCGCGGCTGCTGGGCCAGGTCGACCGTCAGGCGCTCGGTGCAGGCCAGGGCCTGCCCGGCCGGCGGCAGCGCGTCGTCGAGCCGGTTCAGGCCGTGGTCGCGCTCGACCATGTAGTTGTGCGAGGACAGCTCCAGCAGCGCGGCGCAGGCATAGACGCGCGAGCGCAGGTCCTGCGGCTGCAGCGCTGCGGCGCGCGCCGCGTGCAGGCTGACCTCCTGCATCGCGGCATAGGCCTCGGGCAGGTGGCGCTGTTGGCGTTCGATGGACGAAGTGCCCTCCAGCGCGGCGACCATCGCGCCCTGCCAGGCCGGGTCGTTTTCGTGGCGCGGCTGCAGCGGCCGCAGCAGGGCCAGCGCCTGCCGGTAGTGCGCGAGCCCGGCGGCGAACTGGCCGACGTTGTCGGTGTAGGCGTGGCCCTCCAGCTTGGCCAGGCCGGACAGGGCCTCGGCCAACTCCATCGCCTCGCCGTCGCCGGGCGGGGCCCCGGCGGCCTGGCGCTCCAGGTAGTCGGCGGCGGTCTTGACCAGCATGCGGCGGCCTTCGGTGGCGCCGGCCTGCAGCGCGTCGTTGACCTCGAAGATCATCGCGTGCGCCAGGCGGCGCAGCTCGGCCAAATGGGCCTGTGCCGCATCGCGCGCCAGACGTGCCTCGTGGGCCTGCCACAGCGCTGCACCCGCCCCGCCGACCACCGCCAGCCCCAGCGCCGAGGCCAGGCCCGCGGCCAGCCGGTGGCGGCGCAGGAAGCGCCCGCTGCGGTAGGCCCAGCTCGGCGGGTGGGCGCTGACCGGCCAGCCCGCCAGGTGGGCACGCACGTCGGCCGCCAGCGCCTCGGCGCTGGGGTAGCGGGCCTCGCGCGCCTTGCTCAGGGCCTTGAGCAGGATGTTGTCCAGGTCGCCCGCCAGACGCTTGCGCGTGGCCAGCCAGCCGGGGTCGTCGGCCAGCAGCGGGTGGGCCAGGCCGCTGGGCCGGGTCGGCGCCTCTTCGAGCACCGCGCGGATGGCCTCGAACACCGTGCTGGCGCCGCGGCCGTAGGGCGGCACGCCGGTCAGCATCACGTACAGCAGCACGCCCAGGCTGTAGACATCGGTGCCGGTGTCGACTGGCTCGCCACGCACCTGCTCGGGGCTGGCGTAGTGCGGCGTGAACTGGCGCTGGCCGGCGGCCGTCTGCTCGGGGCCGGCGTTCTCGGTCGGGTCCAGCGCCTTGGCGATGCCGAAGTCCAGTAGCTTGACCTGGCCCTCGTCGGTGACCAGCACGTTGCTGGGCTTGAGGTCGCGGTGCACCAGCAGCTGGCGGTGGGCGAAGGCCACCGCGTCGGCCAGCTGCAGGAACAGCCCCAGCCGCTCGTCCACGCTGCGGCCGGCGCAGGCCTGGTCGATGGGCAGGCCGCGGACACGCTCCATCACGAAGTAGGGCAGGCCGTCGGGCGTGCGGCCAGCGTCCAGCAGGCGGGCGATGTGCGGGTGGGCCAGCCGGGCCAGGGCGCGCTGCTCCTGCGCGAAGCGCGCGAGCACGGCCGCCGAGTCCATGCCGCGCTTGATGACCTTGACCGCGGCCTCGCCGTCCCAAGCGCCGTCGGCGCGCCGGGCCAGGAAGACCTCGGCCATGCCGCCCTGGCCCAGGGGGGCGACGATCTCCCAGGCGCCCAGGCGCAGGCCGGTCGGCAGCAGGGGAGGCTCGTGGGCCGCCGCCAGAACGGGCGGAGCCGCGGCGGCCGGTTCGTCCGGCAGGTGGGCGAGCAGGCTCAGCACCTCGGCCTGCACGGCGGGTGGTGCGCCGCTGTCGCGCACATGCCGCTCACGCTCGGGGGGTGGCTGGTCCAGCGCTTCGTCGAACAGCCGGCGGATGGCGGGCCAGTCGCTGGCGAGGGGGGTGTCGCGGCCGTCGGGCTTCAAGCAGGCTCTCAGGCGCGGCCGCCCGCCAGCTGGTAGCTGCGCAAGGCCTCGCCCTGCAAGGGCTGCTGGGCATGGGCGCGGGCATAGCTCGCCGCGGCACGCTGCAGCCAGTCGGCGCGCCGGCGTGGCTCGAGCGGCGCCATCGCGAGCTGGGCCTCGGCCATCAGCAGCCACACGGCGCGAGCGCCCGGCTGCTCGTCCCACGGGGCCAGGTCGGCCAGCACGGCCGCCAGGCGGGCGCGCGCGCCGTTGGCGTCGCCCAGCGCCTGCATGGCCCTCGCCTGGGCCAGCATCAGCTCTGCGCGGGGCGCGGCCAGGGACGGGTCGGCGGCGCGGGACCAGGCCGCGTCCAGTGGGGCCAGGGCCTTGGCCAGCAGCGGCAGGGCGCCGCTGGCCTGGCCCGGTTGGCCGGTGGCGGCCAGCGCCCTGCCGAGCAGGCCGGCCAGCGTCGGGCCCAGGGTGCTCGCCTTGGCCGAAGCCCCGGCGCTGCCGTTCAGGCCCAGCAAGGCGCCGGCGGCCGGGTCGCGCAGCAGCGTCTGCCACTCGTCGTGGGCCGACTGGGCGGCCTCCAGCGCGAGCTGGCTCTGGCCGGCCGACAAGGCCAGCGTGGCGGTGGCGGCGGCATCGTCGACCAGGGCGGCCCGGTGGCCGGCATGCAGTGGTGCCGAGGCCAGCAGCCGCTGGCGCAGGCGCCAGGC
>JBGAGZ010000103.1:0-13872 GCA_044226465.1 Burkholderiaceae bacterium
ATTTTCATCGGCGGCAGCGGGCTGGGCGGCCTTGCGGGGCATGGCGGGTTCCGGCTATTATTTCATTGAACGGAATATGGTTCTATCTTACAGAACGACCAGATGGCGTCAACCCCAGCCCGCGTGCTGATCAGCGAGGTCGGCCCGCGCGACGGCCTGCAGAGCATCACCCGCACCCTGCCCACGCCCGACAAGCTGGCCTGGGTGGATGTGCTGTTCGCCGCCGGCCTGCGCGAGATCGAGGTCGGCTCCTTCGTGCCGGCGCGGCTGCTGCCGCAGATGGCCGACGTGGCCGAGGTGGTGCGCCATGCGCGCCGGCATGCCGGGCTGACGGTGATGGCCCTGGTGCCGAATCTGCGCGGCGCCGAAGCGGCGATCGCGGCCGGCGCGCACAAGCTCACCGTGCCGGTGTCGGCCAGCGCCGCCCACTCGCAGGCCAACGTGCGCAAGACGCCGCAGCAGATGGTCGACGAGGTGGGCGCCATCGTGGCGCTGCGGCGGGAACGGGCCCCGGGCGTCGCCGTCGAGGTTGGCATCTCCACCGCCTTCGGCTGCACGCTGCAGGGCCCGGTGGTGGAGGACGAGGTGATCCGCCTGGCCGAGGCGCTGGCCCGGGCCGGCGCCGACGAGGTCGGCCTGTCGGACACCACCGGCATGGCCCACCCGGCCCAGGTGCGGCGGCTGTTCACCCAGCTGCGCGTCGCGCTGGGCGAGCGCGCCGGCGCCGCCCACATGCACAACACCCGCGGCCTGGGCCTGGCCAACTGCCTGGCGGCCTTCGACGTGGGTGTGCGCACCTTCGACGCCAGCCAGGGCGGCCTGGGCGGCTGCCCCTACGCGCCCGGCGCCTCGGGCAACGTGGTGACCGAAGACCTGGTCTTCATGTTCGAGGCCATGGGCGTGGACACCGGCGTCGACCTCGCGCGCCTGGCCGAGGCCCGTGCCGTGCTGGCCGCCGGCCTGCCCGGCGAGCCGCTCTACGGCATGACGCCCGAGGCCGGCCTGCCGCCGGGCTTCGCCTACGCCAACCCCGACCGGCCCAAAGCATGACCCCCTCCCATGAGCTGCCGCTGGCCGGCACCCGCGTCGTCGAATTCACCCACATGGTCATGGGCCCGACCTGCGGCATGGTGCTGGGCGACCTGGGCGCCGAGGTGATCAAGGTCGAGCCGCTGGCCGGCGACAACACGCGCCGCCTGCTCGGCTCGGGCGCCGGCTTCTTCGCCCTGTTCAACCGCAACAAGCACAGCCTGGCGGTGGACGTGAAGGACCCGCGCGGCCGCGAGATCGTGCTCAAGCTGTGCACGGGCGCCGACGTGTTCTGCGAGAACTTCAAGAGCGGCGCGATGGACAGCCTGGGCTTCGGCTACCCGGCACTGTCGGCGCTGAACCCGCGGCTGGTCTACGTGTCGCACAAGGGCTTCCTGCCTGGCCCCTACGACCACCGCACCGCGCTGGACGAGGTGGTGCAGATGATGGGCGGCCTGGCCTACATGACCGGGCCCGAGGGCCGGCCCTTGCGCGCGGGGGCTTCGGTCAACGACATCATGGGCGGCATGTTCGGCGCCATTGGCGCGCTGGCTGCGCTGCAGCAGCGCGAGAAGACCGGCCGCGGCCAGGCGGTGCAAAGCGCGCTGTTCGAGAACAACGTGTTCCTGGTGGCGCAGCACATGATGCAGTTCGCCGTCACCGGCCAGGCCGCCGCGCCCATGCCCAGCCGCATCTCGGCCTGGGGCGTGTACGACGTGTTCACCGTCCGCGACGGCGAGCAGATCTTCCTCGCCGCGGTCAGCGACACCCAGTGGGCCGCGATGTGCCGCGAGTTCGCGTTCGACGACCTGCTGGCCGACACCCGCCTGGCCAGCAACAACGACCGGGTGCGCGCCCGCGACTGGCTGCTGCCGGCGCTGCGCGAGCGCTTCGCCGCCTTCGGCAAGGCCGAGCTGGGCCGACGCTTCGAAGGTGCGGGCCTGCCCTACGCGCCCATCACCCGCCCGCAGGACCTGTTCGACGACCCGCACCTGCTGGCCACCGGCGGCCTGGCGCCGATGACCGTGCCCGCCGACGGCAGCGGCGCCGGCCGGGCGGTCGACACCCGCACCGCCCTGCTGCCCTTGACGCTGGGCAGCGAGCGGCTGCCGCTGCGCGAGCCACCGCCGGCCTTGGGCGAGCACACCGACGCGCTGCTGCGCTCGCTGGGCTATGCCGATGGCGACATCACCGCCTTGCGGGAAGCGGGCGTGGTGGCATGATGGCCGCATGAACAACGGCTTTGGCATCGAGGCCCATGGCGGCCAGCCCGCGAACGCGCACCGCCCGCCGGCCCGCTACCTGTTGCTGATCGACGCTGGCGGCAGCACAGTGGCACGCTTGTTCACCGCCACCCGCGCGCCGACGGCCGAGTTCGACGCCGGCTCGGAAGAGGTCGCCGTGATGACCCAGCGCCTGAAGCCCGGCAGCGGCGCCGATGCGCCCGAGTGGGACCAGGCTCTCGAAGGCCACAGCGCGGCCGAGCGCGCCGCGGCGGTGGTCTACACGCTGGACATCTGAGACCGGCTTCCCCCGCCAGAGGGATCAGCGCCGGCCGGGCACCCCGCTATGCTCGGGGCTCGTAGGGAGGAACTCAGATGACAAACGCCCAGCACGCCCTCGTCGGCGCCGCGCTGCTGTGCGCCACCGGCCTGGCTGGCGCTCAGACCATGTACCGCTGCGGAAACACCTTCAGCCAGAAGCCGTGCGGCGACAGCGCGACCACGGTCAAGGTGCCGGCCAACGCAGCACCGAGCGAGGCCTCGGCGCCAGCACCGGCGCAGGCCAGTGGTGGCGCTGGCCAGGCCTGCTCGTCCGCGGCCATCAGCGCAGCCTCGCGCAACGATGGGTCGAAGCTGCGCGTCGAGGGCATCCGGCCAGCGGGCACGGGCGTGGTCCAGTACGCCGGTCAGGCCGTCGCCGGCCGCAAGTACGTGGTGCAACTGGCCGCGGTCTCGCCCACCGGCATGCCCCTCGGCCAAGTCGCCCTGACCTGCTACCTGAGCGAAGACGACAGGCGCGTCCTGCGCATCACCGAGTCGGACTGAAGCGGTCGCTGCAGCGGCTTGCCGGCCCGCCTGCGCGGGCAGCCGTCACGCCAATACCCATATAAATTGTGTGCAATTAAATTGCCAGCTACAGTTCACCCCATGCCACGCCAGCCCGCCCCTTCCCGTGCCGACACGCCCGCCTCGTGGCTGGCGCTGGACATGCAGCTGTGCTTCGCGCTCTATTCCGCCTCGCTGGCCATGACCAAGCTCTACAAGCCGATGCTGGAGCCGCTGGGCCTGACCTACCCGCAGTACCTGGTGATGCTGGTGCTGTGGGAACAGGACGGCCAGCCGGTCAGCGCGATCGGCGAGCGGCTGACGCTGGACTCCGGCACGCTCACCCCGCTGCTCAAGCGGCTCGAAGCCGCCGGCCTGCTGCGGCGCCTGCGCGACGCGGCCGACGAGCGCCGCGTGCTGATCCATCTCACGCCCGCCGGCCGGGCGATGAAGGCGAAGGCACAGGCCATTCCACGGCAGGTGCTGTGCGCCACCGACTGCCAGCTCGACGAAGTTTCCAAGCTCACGCAGCGCCTGCGGGCCCTGCGTGACAACCTCAGCCAGGCCCAGCAGGCCTGACCCGCTCACCCACCCCACAAGGACTAGCACCATGGCTCTCGACAAGGTTCTCTACACCGCCCACGCCACTTCCACCGGCGGCCGCACCGGCACGTCCAAGACCGACGACGGCCGCCTCACGCTGACCCTGAGCACGCCCAAGGAACTGGGTGGCGACGGCGGCCAAGGCACCAACCCCGAGCAACTGTTCGCCGCCGGCTACTCGGCCTGCTTCATCGGCGCGATGAAGGCCGTGGCCGGCAAGATGAAGGTCGCCCTGCCGGCCGACGTGTCGATCACCGCCGACGTGGGCATCGGCCCCATCCCGGCCGGCTTCGGCATCCAGGTCGCGATGGCCATCAGCATCCCGGGCATGGAGCGTGCAGCTGCCGAGGCGCTGGTCGCGGCCGCGCACCAGGTCTGCCCGTACTCGAACGCCACGCGCGGCAACATCGACGTGGCGCTGACCATCGTCTGATCGTCGCCAGTTCGCCCGGCCGCGGTGTCACGGGCCCGTCACGCACGGGTCACGACGCCGTCACCATGCCCCGCGAAGCTCCTCGGGTTGTATCGACCCGAGGAGCTTTTTTCATGCACAAGAACATCGTTTCCGCCCTGGCGCTGGCCTGCGCCGCGGCCTGCATGCCGGTGCAAGCCGCCGTCACCCTGATCGCCAAGGGCACGCTGGACCCGAACGGTGCCGACCTGTCGGGCCTGACGTACACCGGAGAACGGCCTGCCGGCCAACCTGCTGGGCGGCACCGGCTCCGGGCTTGCCTGGGCCGGTGGCAACACTTTCCTGTCGGTCCCTGACCGCGGCCCGAACGCCACCGTCTGGAACGCCGAGATCGACAACACCACGAGTTGGGTGCCGCGCTTCCACACGCTGACGATGGCCCTGGCGCCGGTGGCCGACGGCAACCTGCCGTTCACGCTGACGCCTCAGCTCACCGCGACCACGACGCTGTACAGCCGCGACGCACTGGTCTACGGCCCCGCCGTGCCGCCGGGCAACCGCAAGGGCCACGCCTACTTCTCGGGCCGCTCGGACAACTTCGACCCCGCCACCGACTCGCTGAGCCCGCTGGATGCGCGCTTCGACCCCGAGGCCATCCGCGTCTCGCGCAATGGCAAGAAGGTCTACATCACCGACGAGTACGGCCCCTACGTCTACGAGTTCAGCCGCGAAACCGGCAAACGCACCGGCGTGTTCGCGCTGCCGGACTCGACCTTCGCGGTCGCCGCCAAGTCACCGCTCGGCGCCACCGAGATCAGTGGCAACACCCGCGGCCGCGTGGCCAACAAGGGCATGGAAGGCCTGGCCATCTCGCCGGACGGCAAGACCCTGTTCGGCTTCGTGCAGAGCCCGCTGATCCAGGACGGCGGCGACGGCGGGCGCGCCAACCGCATCGTCGAGATCGACATCGCCAGCGGCACGGTCAACCAGTACGCCTACGACAACTTCATCGGCGAGGCGCTGAACAAGGCCTACAACAGCAGCGAGATCCTGGCGATCAACAGCCACGAGTTCCTCGTGCTCGAGCGCGACGGCAAGGGCCTGGGCGACGGCTCGGTGGCCGTGGTCAAGCGCCTGTACAAGGTCGACCTGGCCGGCGCCGAAGACGTGAGCGGCCTCGAAGGCGCGACCGCCCTGCTGGCCAAGGCGCCGGCCAAGACGCTGTTCGCCGACCTGCGCGCGATCATGAACGCCGCCGGCATCGACGACGCGCACATCCCCGCCAAGATCGAGGGCATCGCCTTTGGCGAAGACGTGGTGGTCGACGGCGTCACCAAGCACACCCTCTACGTCGGCAACGACAACGACTTCCTGGCCGTGGCGCCGGGCGGCCTGCCCAACCCCAACCTGTTCTTCGTCTTCGCCTTCGACGACGCGGACCTGGCCGGCTCGGTCTACGAGCCGCAGCAGTTCAAGTCGAAGTAAGCAGACTCAACATCAACTCGATGCGGGCCTTCGCCGGCGACAGCTCGCCGGCCGAGGGCAGCGCCCCCGCCGGCGCACCGACCACGGCGCCGCCGGTGCAGCGCGTGGCGCGCAGCACCTGCACGCCACTGGCGCGGGCCCGCTCGATCGCGTCCAGCAGCGACTGGTGGACCGAGCCGTTGCCGGTGCCCTCGACCACCAGCCCGCGCGCACCGATGCCGACCAGCGCGTCGACGACCGCCCCGTCTGCGCCGGCATGGCTGGGCACGATGACCACGCGCGGCCAATCCGCCGGGTCGGCCGCCACCGCGTCCAGGCCCAACGCGGGGCCGTGCGGCCAGGGGCGCAGCAGGCGGATGCGGCCTTCCTCGATCAGCGCCACCGGGCCGGCCTCGCCGGAGCTGAACGCGTCCACCGCGAAGGGCTGGGTCTTGCGCGCCTCGACCGGGCCGTGCACCCGCCCGTGCAATGCCACCAGCACGCCCGCGGCGCCTTCGTGCGCGGCCAGGGTCACCGCATCGAGCAGGTTCTGCGGGCCGTCGGCGGACAGCGAGGTGGCCGGCCGCATCGCCGCGGTCAGCACCACCGGCTTGCCCGGCGCCAGCACCCGGTGCAGGAAGTAGGCGGTCTCCTCCAGCGTGTCGGTGCCGTGCGTGACCACCACGCCGGCCACCTCGGGCCGGGCCAGGTGGTGCGCGGCGCGTTGCGCCAGCCGCTGCCAGATCGCGTGGCTCATGTCCTTGCTGTCGACCTGGGCCACCTGCTCGGCCTTCAGCGCGCGGCTGGCCAGCGCCGGCACGCCGGCCACCAGGTCCCGCACACCCACCTGGCCGGCCACGTAGCCCACGTCCGCGCCGCGGCCGGCAATGGTGCCACCGGTGCCCAGGATGACGACCAGAGGCGACGCTGTGGGCGAACCCGTTGATTTGCTTTGCATTTTTGGAAGGTCTGGATAAAAATACAGATACTGGATGCAACCTCAGCCGCGCTTCGCCGCGCGACGCCCGGCCGCCATGATCGAAAGCCCCAAGCTCACCGCCCGCCAGCAGCAGATTCTCGACCTGGTGCAGACCACCATCGAGCGCACCGGCGCCCCGCCCACCCGGGCCGAGATCGCCGCCGAGCTGGGCTTCAAGTCGCCCAACGCCGCTGAAGAGCACTTGCAGGCCCTGGCCCGCAAGGGCGTCATCGAACTGGTGGGCGGCACCTCGCGCGGCATCCGCCTGCAGTCCAGCACGCTGCGTGCGCTCAACGAGGCCCGCGGCAAGCAATTCTCGCTGCCCCTGCCCAGCCTGTCGCAGCTCACGCTGCCGCTGGTGGGCCGCGTGGCCGCCGGCAACCCCATCCTCGCGCAAGAGAACATCGACCAGACCTACCTGCTCGAAGCCAGCCTGTTCCCGCGCCGGCCCGACTACCTGCTGAAGGTCAAGGGCATGAGCATGCGCGACGCCGGCATCATGGACGGCGACCTGCTCGCCGTGCAGAAGACGCCCGATGCCCGCAACGGCCAGATCGTGGTCGCGCGGCTCGACGACGAGGTCACCGTCAAGCGCCTGCGCCGCACGCGCCACACCATCGAGTTGCTGCCGGAGAACCCCGATTTCGAGCCCATCGTCATCGCCCCCGGCGAAGTCGAGTTCGCGATCGAGGGCATCGCCGTGGGCCTGGTGCGGCAGCACATGCTGTTCTGACCATGGGCCGCAGCTTCCCCTCGACGCTGCCGGCGCGCTTCATCAAGGCGCCCAAGGCCGCCTCGGCCAGCGAGTGCCATGCGCTCGAGCAATTGCCCAACGTGGGCCCGGCCATGGCGGGCGACCTGCGCCTGCTGGGCCTGAACCACCCGGCCGACCTGCGCGGGCGCGACGCCTACACGCTGTACCGCGCGCTCGAGCGCGCCACCGGCCAGCGGCAAGACCCCTGCGTGCTCGACACCTTCATGGCCATCGTCGACTTCATGAACGGCGCCGCGCCCAAGCCCTGGTGGGCCTACACGGCCGAGCGCAAGCAGCTACACGGGCAGGTCAGGGGTTAGGCGTTTCGGGGCGCAGCCGGTCACGCCGGGCCAGCGCCGGGAACAACCGCCACCACAGCGCCACCACGGCCAGCGTGCCCACGCCGCCGAGCAGCACCGAGCCCACCGGGCCCAGCAGCGCGGCCGTCGCGCCCGATTCGAACTCGCCCAGCTGGTTGCTGGCACCGATGAAGACCGAGTTCACCGCGCCGACGCGGCCGCGCATGTCGTCCGGCGTCTCCAGTTGCACCAGCGACTGGCGGATGACGACACTGAACATGTCGGCCGCACCCGCCACCGCGAGCAGCACGAAGGCCAGCGGAAGCGTGCGCGCCAGACCGAAGCCGATGGTCGCGGCGCCGTAGACCGCCACCGCCCCCAGCAGCCAGGTGCCCGCGCGGCGCTGGATGCCGTGGCGCGCCAGGACCAGGCCGACCAGCACCGCGCCCACGGCCGGCGCGGCGCGCAGCAGGCCCAGGGCTTCGGGGCCGGCATGCAGGATGTCGCGCGCGAAGATCGGCAGCAAGGCCGTTGCGCCACCCAGCAGCACGGCGAACAGGTCGAGCGACACGGCGCCCAGCAGCACGGGCCGCTGCCAGATGAAGCGCAGGCCGGCGGTCACGCTGTCCCAGCTGGCGGACGCGGTGCGCTGGTGCGTGGTGCGGTGGCGCAAGGCCAGCGCCTGGCCCACGGCCAGCAGCAGCAGGGCCAGCGACACGGCGTACACGCCCGTTGCGCCCAAGGCCGCGGTCGACAGGGTCGGGAACCGGCTGCTCACCGCCGCCGGCACCCAGGCGTAGAGCGCACCGCCCAAGGCCGGCCCGAGCACGATGGCCCCTTGCATCACCGAGCTGCTGGCCGCCACCGCACGCGGCAGCAGCACCGCGGGCACCAGCGACGGCGTCAGCGCCTGCACCGAGGGCATCTGCACGGCCCGTGCCATGCCCAGCAGCACCGAGGTGGCGAGGATCCAGCTGGCGTTGACCCAACCTTCGGCGCTGCCCCAGGCCAGCGTCAGCGCCACCAGGGCCTGCAGCGACAGGCTGGTCGCCAGCATCAGCCGCCGGTCGTGCCGGTCCACCAGGTGCCCGGCCGGCAGCGTGAACAACAAGGCCGGCAGGAACTGGGCGAGCCCGACGAGCCCCAGCGCCCACGCGCTCGCCGTGAGGTCGTACACCTGCCAGCCCAGCGCCACCATCAGCATCTGCTGGCCGGAGGTACCACACACGCGCGCCCCGAGGAGCCGCAGGTAGTCGTGCTGGTCGCGCAGGCGTGGAGTCAAGGAAAGATCGGCCATCGGCCCGCATTGTCGCGGCGGGCGCAGCGCCGCCGCCTTCCGGTGGCGTGCGCGGATCCGGCTTTGCCGGTCCGCTGCGCGAGCCCCAGGGGGCCGAAGGACCCCTTCGTGGTCCCCGGGGCAGGCCCCGCCAGGGGCCGTATGGGCTAAGCTGATTTGAAAGCCATCACCGCCTGGTTGCGCAGGGTGCGCAGCGAGCTCAGCTCGCGCTCGCCGAAGTCGATGGCGTGCTGGCCACGGTCGGCGTAGATCAACGCAAAGGGCGCGCCCTTGAGCATCAACGGCAGCAGCAAGAAGCTCTGGGCCGGCGCACCGCGGTACCAGGCCGGCAGGCGTGGCGCCAGGTTCGCGGCATGGCCGTCGGTGATCACCGTGTCCGCGCCCTTGAGGCATGCGGCGCTGAACAGGTCGCTGGGCTGGGGCCCGCGGGCGTCGATGTCGAAGCGTTTGGCCAGGCCGTCGGCGCCCTCGCCCAGGCCGATGCGACCGGTCAGGTGGCCGGTCTTGGGGTCGCGCAGGCAGAACACCACGCGGTCGAAGCCCAGGCCGTTGTAGATCGTGTCGAGGATCAGCTTCAGCACCTCGTTGAGCTTGAAGCTGTCTCGGGCCATCGAGGTGGTGACGTCGGCAATGCCGGCCGTGAGCACCGCCTCGGACGGCTCACGCTTCGCGCCGGCCGGCGCCGGCAGCACCAGCGTGGCGTCGCCGGCCACCGAGGCCGCAGCCGCCGCGGGATCGGGCAGCGCCGCAGCCGCGACGGCGGCGGGCGGCGCGATCGTGGCCAGCAGCCGCCGGGCGCGCGCTTGCGCGGCGGGCTCGATCTTCAGGCTCGCCGCCATCTCGGACAAATGGCCGCGCGCCACCTGCAAGGCGGTGCCGAAGGCCTCGGGCCGCATGTCCAGCGCCCGCGCATAGCGCTCGCCCAGCACCAGCACGCGCTGGTCGGTCTGGGCGGGGTCGCCTTCGAGCAGCACCTGCACCAGCTCGCGCGAGGCCCGCACGCGCCAGCGCATGCGCTCGACAGCCGACTCCACCTGGCGGCCTGGCACCTCTTCGAGCGGCGTGCTCATGATGCGGCGCAGGCTGTCCGGCAGGCCCCAGGATTGGGCCACGCCCTGCCCCAGGTCGTCGTAGCTCAGGCCCAGCACGTCGGCGGCCACTCGCGCTTCCTGCTGGGCACCCGTGTCGGCGCCCGTGTCGCGCAGGCCGCTGTGGCCGGTGCGCTGGCGCACCTGGGCAGCCTCTTCAGGAAAGTAGTACTCGGCCAGCATGCGGCCCAGGTGGCTGAGCATGCCGCCCAGGAAGGCCTCTTCGCGCTCGCGCGACGGCGGCGAGAGCTGGTCGACCAGGGTGCCGGTGAGCAAGGCCTGCAGGAACAGCTCGCGCATGCGCTGGGCATGGGTCTGGTCCTTCATGTGCTCGAGCAGCACCACCGACAAGGCCATGTTGCGGATGCCGGCAAAGCCGATCAGCGCGGTGGCACGCGACACGGTGGCGATCTCGCCCGCACCCACGTGGCGGAAGTGCGCGGTGTTGACCAGGCGCAGCAGCTTCTGCGTCAGCGCCACGTCCTTCAGGATCTCTGCGGACAAGGCGTTCAGGCTTTCCTTCTCCGAAGCGGTAACGCGCTGGATGCGCACCACCGAGTCCGACAAGGCCGGGAAGTCACCGTGCAGGCGCATGCGGCGCAGCAGGAAGTCCAGCGTGCCGTGGCCACCAGGCTGCGGCGGCGCCTCGGGCGGGGTGAGCCAGCGTGCCAGCGCGTCGCGGAACTCGGCCGCGCTGCTGAAGCGCGCTTCCGGCGCGCGGGCCACGGCGCGCATGACCATGGTGCGCAGCTTGTCGTCCACCGCCACGCGGCGTTCGTCGGGCCAGGCGATGTCCTGCTCGATGACCTGCTTCAGCGCGCCCTCGGCCGTGGCCGCCACGGTGCGCAGCGGCGCGCCCAGCAGCAACTGGCCCAGCATCATGCCGGCGGCGAACACGTCCATCGCCGGGGTCGGCGCCCGGCCGGCGGCGGCCTCGGGCGAGATGTAGCCCGGCGTGCCGACGATGCGGCCGTCGTGCGCTTCAGACAGCTTGGCGGCGATGCCGAAGTCCATCACCCGCGCGCGGCCATCGCTGCCGATCAGGATGTTCGACGGCTTCAGGTCGCGGTGCACCACGCCGCGGGCGTGGGCAAAGGCCAGTGCGTCCAGCACCTCGCGCATCAGGCCGGCGGCCTCGTGCGCGGGCATCGGGCCCAGGCCGCGCAGCTTCTCGTTCAGGGTCGGCCCGTCGACGCGCTCGAAGACCAGGAAGGCGACCGAGCCAGCCTGGTCCGCCTCGTAGACGGGCACGATGCCGGGGTGGGCCAACGCGCTCGCGGCGCGGGCCTCGGCGAGCCATTCGGCGATCGCGGCGGCGGACGTGGCGGCGTCGATGACCTTGACCGCCACCTCGCGCTCGAGCTTCGGGTCCCAGCCCAGCCAGACGGTGGCTTGGGCCCCGCGGCCCAGTTGGCGGCGCAGCTCGAAGCGGCCCAGGCGCTGCTGGGTGCCGCGGGTGGCGTTCGGGGTGCCGACGGCGACGCTCAAGACAAGGTCCCTGCGATGGCGCCGGCCCAGGGCCCGGCGTCCTTGGGCGGGCCGCCCTTGGCCGCGGCTGCGGCCGCCGCTTGGCTGGCCGATGCGGCGGGCTTGTTGTCGCCGGAAGTGGCCGGAGCCGGGCGACGCACCGCGCCCTCGCCCTGCAGCGCCTCCTGCATGTCGCGCCCGGTCAGCCCCAGCGGGCGGGCATAGCGCTGCACGACACCGTTCAGCGCCTTCGTGGCGCGGCCGGCCGGCTGGCCCATCGCGTCGACGAGGTCGTTGGCGCAGCTGGCGCTGGCGCGCAGGATGTCGGCGTCGGACTCGGGCGTGCGCACCGGCGCGGTTGGCGCGATGCGGCGGATCATGTGCTGCACCGAATCGTCCAGCCCCCAGTGGCGGGCCACCGCGGCGCCCAGCGCCTCCAGGTCGGCCCCCAGCACGGCGTAGGACGCGGCCTCGGCGCTCATGCCCGGCTCTTCCTTCTGCTCAGGCTCGACGCCCGGCGTCTTCGAATGGTGGGTGACGATGGTGGGCTGCATCAGCTTGCGGATCTGGCCCGCCTCTTCGGGGAAGTGGTACTGCACCAGCAGGCGGCCCAGGTTCTGCAGCAACGCGATCAGGAACACGACCTCGCCGTCGTAGCCGGCGGGCACCAGGCGGGTGGCCACGCGGCCGGCGCGCTTGACGCGGCGCATCAGCGTTTCCATCTCGGCAGCGGCCTGCTCGTTCATCGGCCCCGGCCAGCGGCGCAGCGACAGAGCGGCGCGGCGCACCCCGTCCAGCCCCAGCATGGCGATCGCGCGGCGCAGCATCAGCACCGGCCCGTCGCCCGAGACCCGGGCGCCGTGCACCTGGGCGTTGTTGACCATGCGCAGCAGCTCGAAGCTGAGCGCGATGTCGTCCAGCACGATGTCGGCCAAGTCGCTGGTGCGGGCGCTGTCCATCAGCGCCAGATGGGCGGCACGGTCGGCACCGCCGGGTTGGGCGGGCAGCGTGCCGACCTGGCGCAGGCGGTCCAGCAGCAGGGCCAGCGGGCCGCCGTCCTGCTCGGTGGTGGTCTTGATCCAGCCTTCGAGCGCGCGCTGCAGCGTGCGGACGTTGAGGTAGCGGTGGCGTTCCTGCCGGTCGGTGGCGCGGTTGACGATAGCGCGCAGCGGCTCGGGCACCGGGCGCGGCACGGACCAGGGCAGGCGCACGAACTCGCTGCCCAGCGGCGGCATGCGGGCGATCACGCGGCCGACGTCTGGCTCGTCCAGCGCCGGCTGGCCGGCCAGGGCCGCGTGCGCGATCAGGCCGAGGGCGAGCACATCCTGGCCGGCGGCGTCGCGCACCGCGCGCAGCTCGTCCAGGCCGCCCGGCTGGGTGACCGAGGCGCGCGGCGCGCCGGCCACTTCCAGGCCGATCACGCTGACGCGTTGTTCTTCGTCGACCAGCAGCCACCACGGCTGCAGGTCGTGGTGGGCCGAGCCGGCCTCGTGGGCGAAGGCCAGCCCCTGGGCGGCCTGGGCCACCCAGTGCGCCAGCTCGGTGCCGCCCAGCCCCTGGGCGCCGATCTTCTCGGCCCAGGTGACGTTCTGGCCGCGCTCGTAGACCACGTAAGGCCAGCGCTCGAACTCGCCAATGTCCAGCGGCTTGGCCAGCCGGGGGTGGCTCAGCCGGGCCGCGCGGCGCACCGCCTGCTGCCAGGCCGCGGCGCCCTCGCCGGGCTGGTGGCGCGGCATGGCGAGCATGTATTCCTGGCTGCTGCCGGGGTCCAGCGCGAGCCAGAGCATGCCGCGCTCGCTCTTGCCGAGCAGGCGCAGCAACTGGTAGCGGCCGAACATCCGCACCGCCCCGGTGTTCGGGCTGGCGGCTGGGCGGGCGTCGGCGGGGGGCGTGACTGGTGGAACCATCGGTCGGGGCGCGGGTACTTGGGGGATTGAACCGCGCAGCGCTCCAAGCCGGTGCCCCGAAGTGGGCCGGAAACCGTGATCATTTCGCGCTCAAGTGAGCGGCGGCAAATCCACCCGCTCGCCCCGACCGGTGACGAAAGCGGCCCGCACAGGCTCGCCCGGCTGCAGGGCGGCCACGACGCGGCGATAGCGCTCGAGCTGGGCCAGGTTCTCGGCGTCGTCCTGGGGACGAGGCTCGAGCTTGTAGTCCAGCACCCACCAGGTGCGCGGCTGTCCAGGCTCGTCCACAGCCACCAGGCGGTCGATGCGCAACGCGTCGCCCGCGTCGGCCACCGGCACCTCGTCGCCCGCCCAGGCGATGGCCGTGCCCCACAGCAAGCCACGGCAGTCCGGGCTGGAGAACACGGCCTGGGCGGCGCGGCGGGCCACGGCGGCTTCGTCCGCCGCCAGGCCGAAGGTGGCCGCGGCGGCGGGCACGGCGTGGTCCAGCCAAGCCGCGGCTGGCGCTGCGGCCAGGGCGGTGGC
>JBGAGZ010000006.1:0-124904 GCA_044226465.1 Burkholderiaceae bacterium
GCTGCAGTAGTCCTTGATATCTTTGTGGTTGTGCGACACGAGGATCACGCCGGCGCCGGCCAGCTTCTCGCGGAACACCGCACCGGCCTTCTTGCGGAAGATCGGGTCGCCCACCGCCATGACCTCGTCGATCAAGTAGTAGTCGAAGTCGAAGGCCATGCTGATGCCAAAGGCCACGCGCGACTTCATGCCGGGCGAGTAGGTGCGCATAGGCAGGTCGAAATAGCTGCCGATCTCGGCGAACCTCTCGACGTACTCGATCTTCTCGCGCTTTTCCGGGCCGGTGGCACCGAACACGCGGCAGACGAAACGCACGTTGTCGCGTGCGCTGAGTGAGCCCTGGAAGCCGCTGCCCAAGCCCACGGGCCAGGAGATCCGCTGGTCTGTGATCACCTCGCCGCGGTCCGGGTAGTCCAGCCCTGCCAGCAGGGCCAGCAGGGTCGACTTGCCCGCCCCGTTGCGGCCAATCAGGCCGACGCCCGAACCGGTGGGCAACTTGAAGGTCAGGTCCTTGAAGACGTACTTGCGTCCCTTGGGCGTGGGGTACGACTTGGTCAGGTTGCGCAACTCGATCATGGCTTGGCTCGCGCCTTCACTCGCGCACCATCAGGCGCTGCCGATTGACGAAGAACAGCGACACCCCGATGAACAGGAGCACCATGCCCCACATCAGTGGGAACTCGACGTTGACGCCCATCAGCGGGTGGTAGGTGGGAAAGAAGGCCCAGCGCGACAACTCGACCATGTGCAGCAACGGGTTCCACAACAGGATGGGGATCACCGTGGCCGGGAACGAGTTGATCGGGATCAGCACGCCCGAGGTGATGTACAGCGGGAACGAGGTCAGTTGCAGGAAGGTGTTCAGCGCCGGCATCTTGCGGCAGCCGACGACCGAAATCAGCCCCAGGCCCACGCCCCAGAGGATGAACATGCCCCACACACCCAGGTATTCCAGCGGCCGCGCCGGCACGGACCGGTAGTCCATCCAGGCGAAGACCAGCATGAAGGCCACAAAGATCAGGCCGTACATGGTGGTTTCCATGATCGCGCGGCTGGCCATGGCATCGGCGGGCTTGACCTGGCGGTAGCCGAACAGGCCCGCGTTCGCGTCGACCGCGTTCATCATCCGGAACCAGATGTTGCGGAAGACGAAGAACGGCAGCATCGCCACCACCAGGTAGACAGCCGGCTCGATCTGCACGCCGGCCGTGCGCTGGCGCACCACCACACGCAGCACCAGCACGCTGCCGATGTTGGCCATGGGCTCGAAGAGAACCCAGAACAGGCCAACCATCTGGTTGCCGAAACGGGTCTTCAGCTCGCGGAGGATCAGCGCGAAAACGACCGCTTTTTCGATCTGCCAGGAAGTTCGTTTCATGTCGGGTTGAAGGCCTCGTCGGGCGGGTGGGCCGGCCAGGGAACTTGCGCTCATGCGGCCACCGAAGCACGCAACATGCCGCCGGCCGGCTGCGGCCAGTCGCAGACTCTATCCGACGCTGCCTTCGCGCAGCCCGCTCGTCTGTCAGCAAGTATCAGCACGGGTCCCTCCACGGCTGGGTCCCCCGGCTGCTCGGGCGGCAGGGGGTCCGCGGGTCATTGTGCCCTCGGACTTGTTGCCCGTTACCCACGAATTGGGGGGCCCGCCCGCCAACGGAGCGGTCAAACGTCACACCTTGCGGCGACGACAATGCGCGGCGCCGGCCATGAACATCCTCTTCATCCATCAGAACTTCCCGGGCCAGTTCAGGCACCTGGCCCCGGCACTGGCCGAGGCCGGACACCGTGTCGACGCCCTGGCCATGCACCAGCGGCCGCCACCCCGCGGCGTGACCCAGCACGTGTACGGCGTGACCCGCCGCCCGGGCCAGGACGTGCACCCCTTGCTGCGCGAGGCCGAGGCCAAGGTGCTGCGGGCCGAGGCCTGTGCCGCGGGCATGCTGCACCTGGCCAAGGGTGGGTACAAGCCAGACTTGGTGATCACCAACCCCGGCTGGGGCGAGGCCTTGTTCGTCAAGGATGTGTTCCCCCAGGCCCGCTTGGTGAGCTTGCTGGAGTTCTTCCACGGCACGCCCGACGCCGACTTCGGCTTCGACCCCGAGTTCGGCGCGCCGTCGATCGAGGCGCGCATGAAGCATCGGCTGAAGAACCTGCCCCTGGTCGAGTCGCTGCTGGCCATGGACCAGGGCGTGGCGCCCACGGCCTGGCAGGCCTCGCGGCTGCCCGCCGAGTACCGGCACCGCGTCGAGGTGATCTTCGATGGCATCGACACCGACCAGGTTCGCCCCGACCCGGCGGCGCAGTTCGCGCACCCGGCCTTGCCCGGGGTGTTGACCGCGGCGGAGCCGGTGATCACCTTCGTCAACCGCAACCTCGAGCCCTACCGCGGCTACCATGTGTTCATGCGCGCCCTGCCCGAGATCCAGCGCCGGCTGCCCGAAGCGCGGGTGTTGCTGGTCGGCGGCGACGGCGTCAGCTACGGCGCCGCTGCACCCAAGGGCACGACCTGGAAGCAGCGCTTCCTGGACGAGGTGTCCGGCCGGCTCGACCTGTCGCGCGTGCACTTCCTCGGCCAGCTGCCCTATGCCAGCTACCTGAAGCTGCTGCAGATCTCGGCCGCGCACGTTTACCTGACCTACCCTTTCGTGCTGTCGTGGAGCTGCCTCGAGGCGATGAGCGCGGGCTGCCACGTGGTGGGCAGCCGCACGGCCCCGGTGCAGGACTACATCGAGGACGGTGTCAATGGCAGCCTGGTCGACTTCTTCGATGCCCCTGCGCTGGCCGCGGCGGTCGAGCGCGTGGTGCATGCGCGCGGCACGCCGGGCGATGCGGCCTTGCGCGCCGCGGCACGCCGCACCGTGGTCGAGCGCTGCGATCTGCGGCAGGTCTGCCTGCCGCGCTGGCGCGCGCTGCTCGGCCAGGTGATGGGGCAACCGGTATGACGGCCCGGGGGCGGGCGTGATCTGGCGGCGCCTGCTCGGCGGTCGCACCCGGGCGACCGCCGGCGTACCCGGCACACCGGCCGAGGCGGCCGCCGCGCGCCGCCTGGTGGTGCTGGACGAAGGCGCCTCGCCCAGCGGCGACTACATCCTGCTGCCGTTCCTGGCCTCGCTCGGCCCGCCCGTGGTACGCCTGGACACCCGGCAGCCACCGCACACCGGCCAACTCGCGCCGGGCGACTTCGTGGTGGTGCAGCGCTACCTGCATGCACCCTGGCGGCGGGCGATCGAGCGCCAGCGGCAAGAGCTGACCGGCCTGGCCTGGTTCCTGGACGACGACCTGCTCGACCCCCAGGCCCTGCCCGAGTTGGCGGCGCCTTACGCCCGCAAGATCCGCCGCCTGGCGACCAGCCAGCGTCCCTGGTTCGAACAGCTGGGCAGCCAGTGGTGGGTGGCCACCGAAGCTCTGGCCGCCAAGTACGCCGACGCCCGGCCCACGATGCTGCCCTTCGCGCCGCCCGCAGCGCTGGCCGCGCCGCGGCCGCTGGTGCGGGTGGTCTACCACGGCACGGCGTCGCACCAGCGCGAGATCGACTGGCTGCACCCGGTGGTGGCCGAGGTGCAGCGGCGTTGCGCCGACACCGAGTTCGAGCTGTTCGGAGAGTTGCCGGTGAACCGGCGTTTCCGCGACCTGCCGCGGGTCGCCGTGCTGCACCCCATGCGCTGGGACAGCTACCTCGCCCACACCGCCCACCACCGCGCCGACGTCGGCCTGGCGCCGTTGCTGCCGGGCGTGTTCAACGCCGGGCGCGGGCCGGTGAAGTTCGTCGACTACGCCCGCCAGGGCGCCCTCGGCCTGTACAGCCGCATCGCGCCCTACGAAGGCTATGTGCGCGATGGCGTCGACGGTGTCCTGCTGCCCGAAGACCCGGCCGCCTGGGTCGAGGCCATCTTGCGCTGGGTGGCCGATGCACCGGGCCGCGCCGCCCTGGTGAACGCCGCCCGCCAGCGCCTGGGCGGTGCCTGATCAACCCTCCGGCAAGGCGCGCCGGTACTGCACCGCTTCGGCCACGGCGGCCACGCCGACCGTGTCCGCGCCTGCCAGATCGGCCACGGTGCGGGCCAGCTTCATGACCCGGTGCAGGCTGCGGCCGGACCAGCCCAGCCGCCCCGCCGCCGCCTGAAGGAACTGCGCCGCCGCCGTCTCCAGGCGGCAGGCCGCATCGAGGTCGCCGGTGGCGATGGCGTGGTTGGGCGCCGCCTGCCGCGCCAACTGCCGTTCGCGCGCCCGCGCGACGCGCTCGGCCACCGCCGCACTGGGCTCGCCGTCGGCCGCCTGCAGCAGCGCATCGGGCGCCATGGCCGGCACCTCGACCTGCATGTCGATGCGGTCCAGCAGCGGACCGGACAGCCGGCCCTGGTAGCGCGCCACGGCGTCCGGGGTGCAGCGGCAGGTCTTGCCAGTGAACGCGAAAGCGCCCAGCCAGCCGCACGGGCAGGGGTTCATGGCCGCCACCAGCTGAAAGCGCGCCGGGTAGTGCGCCTGCCGCGCCGCGCGCGAGATGGTGATCTGGCCGGTTTCCAGCGGCTCGCGAAGCGCCTCCAGCGCCATGCGGGGGAACTCGGGCAACTCGTCGAGGAAGAGCACCCCGCCGTGGGCCAGCGAGATCTCGCCCGGCCGCGGCGGCGAGCCGCCACCCACCAGGGCCACGGCGCTCGCGCTGTGGTGGGGCGCGCGCACCGGCCGGCGCCGCCATTGCGCCGCGTCGAAGCCACCGATCGAGATGCTGTGCAGCGCGGCCGTCGACAAGGCCTCGTCGTCGGCCATGGGCGGCAGCAGGCCGGGCAGGCGCTGGGCCAGCATGGACTTGCCGGTACCCGGTGGACCGACGAGCAGCAGGCTGTGCCCGCCGGCGGCGGCGATCTCCAGCGCCCGCTTGGCAGCGGCCTGGCCCTTCACGTCGCGCAAGTCCGCCGTCCCGGCTGGCTCGCTCACCGGCTCGGCGCGAGCCACTGGCAAGGGCTGTGGCGTGACGCCGCCCTCGGCCGGCAGCAAGGCCTGCACCACCTCGCTCAGGTGGCGCGCCGCGCGGATGTCCAGCCCGTCGACCCGCGCTGCCTCGGCCGCGCTGGCGGCCGGCAGCACCAGAGTGGGCCGTGGCTGGCGCTCGCGCGCGGCCAAGGCCAGCGCCAGCGCGCCGCGCACCGGCCGCAACTCGCCCGCCAGCGACAGCTCGCCGGCGAACTCCTGCCCCGCCAGCCGGGCCGGGTCGATCAGACCCTGCGCCGCCAGGATGCCCAGCGCGATCGGCAGGTCGAACCGGCCGGACTCCTTGGGCAGGTCCGCCGGCGCCAGGTTGACGGTGATGCGCTTGTTGTGCGGAAAGGCGAAGCCGCTCTCGGCCAGTGCGGCGCGCACGCGTTCGCGGGCCTCCTTGACCTCGGTGTCCGCCAGGCCGACCAGCGTGAAGCTGGGCAGGCCATTGGCCAGGTGAACTTCGACCAGCACTTCCGGCGCCGCCAACCCGTCCAGGGCGCGGCTGCCGACAACGGCCAACGACATGTGATGAATCCTCCCTCGGGGCCTGCCGGACCGGTGCATCGCCGGCCTGCTGGGCTTCACCGGGATTGTGCAGACCGAGGCCTGGCGCGGCTGTCCCCCGCATGGGGGGGCCCGATTGCGCACCAGGTTGGCGCGCTTTGCGGGAATCACACGACTTTGGTGCGTTACCGGCTGTCACGTATGCACCACGAGGCGCCGCCCCGCCAGCCCGCTTGGGCCGCCGGCATGTGGCACGGAAGCTGCAAAGACTGTCCCGATCCCCCATCCCCCTTGAGGAGTGCCCGCCCATGACAAACAAGACCCTCGCCCTGCTCGCCGCCGTCGTCACCGCCGGCACCCTGGCCCCCAGCGTCGCGCTGGCAGACGACACCTCGGTGGCGTTCAACGTCGGCGCCGTCACCGACTACCGCTACCGCGGCATCTCGCAGACCCGCCTGAACCCTGCCGTCCAGGGCGGCATCGACCTGACGCTGCCGATGGGCTTCTACGCCGGCACCTGGGCCTCGCAGATCAAGTGGATCAGCGACGCCGGCGGCAACGCCGACTTCGAGCTCGACCTGTACGGCGGCTGGAAGGGCGAGGTCTACAAGGGCCTGACGCTGGACGTCGGCGGCCTGGCCTACCAGTACCCCAGCAACGACCTGCACCCCAGCGCCAACACCTTCGAGCTCTACGGTGCGCTGACCTACGACATCGTCACGGCCAAGTACTCGCACAGCGTGACCAACCTGTTCGGCTTCGCCGACAGCAAGAGCAGCTGGTACCTCGAGGTCGCGGCCACGTTCAACGGCCCCTGGGGCACGACCATCACGCCGCACGCGGGCCACCAGCGCGTCGAAGGTCTTCCGGCTGCCAGCTACAACGACTACTCGCTGACGGTCAGCAAGGACTTCAGCGGCCTCGTGCCGAGCCTGGCATTGGTCGGCACCAGCACGCCCAACTACCTCGGCCCGGCGGGCAAGGACCTGGGCAAGTCCAGCCTCGTGCTGGGCGTCAAGTACAACTTCTGAAGCCCCCAACCTGGAGCAGCAACCATGAAGATGGTGACCGCGATCGTCAAGCCCTTCAAGCTCGACGAAGTGCGTGAGGCCCTGAGCGCCATCGGCGTGCAAGGCATCACGGTGACCGAAGTCAAGGGCTTCGGCCGGCAAAAGGGCCACACCGAGCTGTACCGCGGCGCGGAGTACGTGGTCGACTTCCTGCCCAAGGTGAAGATCGAAGCCGCGATCGACGACGCGCTCGTCGATCGCGTGATCGAGGCCATCGAGGCCTCGGCCCGCACCGGCAAGATCGGCGACGGGAAGATCTTCGTCTCCACGCTCGAACAAGTCGTCCGCATCCGCACCGGCGAGACCGGCAAGGACGCTCTCTGAACACCACCCGAGACAAAGCAACCATGAGAAAACTCATTGCCTCTCTCGCCCTGGGCCTGGCCGCCCTGGGCTTCGCCGGGGTATCCCTCGCGCAGGACGCGGCGGCCTCGGCGCCTGCCGCCACGGCCGTTGCCGCAAGCGCGCCCGCCGCCGAGGCTGCCGCCTCTGGCGCGGCCGCGGCCCCTGCTGAAGCGGCCTCGGCCGCTGCCGCCCCGGCACCGGTGCCCAACAAGGGCGACACCGCCTGGATGATGGTCTCCACCCTGCTGGTCATCATGATGACCGTGCCCGGCCTGGCGCTGTTCTACGGCGGCCTGGTGCGCAGCAAGAACATGCTGTCGGTGCTGATGCAGGTGATGGTCACGTTCTCGATGATCGTCGTGCTGTGGGCCATCTACGGCTACAGCCTGGCCTTCACCGAGGGCAACGCCTTCATCGGCGGCTTCGATCGGCTGTTCATGAAGGGCATCTGGGACAACGTCGCCGGCACCTTCGCCAACGGCGCGACCTTCAGCAAGGGCGTCTACATCCCCGAGATCGTGTTCGCCGCCTTCCAGGCCACGTTCGCCGGCATCACCTGCACGCTGATCGTGGGCTCGTTCGCCGAGCGCATCAAGTTCTCGGCCGTGCTGCTGTTCATGGCGCTGTGGTTCACCTTCAGCTACGCCCCGATCGCGCACATGGTCTGGTTCTGGATGGGCCCCGACGCCTATGCCAGCGCCGCCGTGGTCGACGAGATGAACGGCAAGGCCGGCTACATCTGGCAGATGGGTGCGCTGGACTTCGCCGGCGGCACCGTGGTGCACATCAACGCGGCGGTCGCCGGCCTGGTGGGCGCCTTCATGGTGGGCAAGCGCATCGGCTACGGCAAGGAATCGATGGCCCCGCACAGCCTGACGCTGACCATGGTCGGCTCCGCCCTGCTGTGGGTGGGCTGGTTCGGCTTCAACGCCGGCTCGGCGCTGGAAGCCAACGGCTACGCTGCCCTGGCCTTCATCAACACCTTCGTCGCCACGGCCGCCGCGGTGCTGTCCTGGTCCGCCGGTGAAGCGCTGCACAAGGGCAAGGCCTCGATGCTGGGTGCCGCGTCCGGCGCGGTGGCCGGCCTGGTTGCCATCACCCCTGCCGCCGGCAACGTCGGCATCGGTGGTGCGCTGATCATCGGCCTGGTCGCCGGCTTCGCCTGCCTGTGGGGCGTGACCGGCCTGAAGAAACTGCTGGGCGCCGACGACACGCTGGACGTGTTCGGCGTGCACGGCGTGGGCGGCATCCTGGGTGCGCTGCTGACCGGCGTGTTCAACTCGCCCAACCTGGGCGGCCCCAGCGCCGTGGCCGACTGGACGACCGTCGCGATGATCACGCCGGACGCCTACTCGATCGCCTCGCAGGTCTGGGTGCAGCTCAAGGCCGTGGTGATCACCATCGTGTGGTCGGGCATCGTCTCGGTGGTGGCCTACAAGATCGTCGACCTGGTCATCGGCCTGCGCGTGCCGGAAGACGAGGAGCGCGAAGGCCTGGACATCAGCTCGCACGGCGAGACGGCCTACAACAAGTAAGCGGTTCGGTTTCCTCTCGAGCCGGCGGTGGCGGACTTCCGCCGCCGGCCACCCAGGGCTGCCTTCGGGCAGCCCTTTTTTCATTCAGCGGCCTGCGCGCAGCCCTTTTTCATTCGCGCCTCTCGCCAGGCGTTGCAAACCGGGCCGCCCACCCCATCTGCCAGAATCTTCTATCCATCCGCCCCCGCGACACCCCGCCACCGCCATGGTCCCGCACCTCGTCACCGCGCTCACCGGCCCCATCAACGAGCTGGAGCAGCGCATCCTCGAATCGATGCCGGCCATCGAGCGCTGGTTCCGGCTCGAATGGATGGAGCACACCCCGCCGTTCTACAGCTCGGTGGATATCCGCAACGCCGGCTTCAAGCTGGCACCGGTTGACACCAACCTGTTCCCGGGCGGCTTCAACAACCTGACGCCGGACATGCTGCCGCTGGCCGTGCAGGCGGCGATGGCGGCGATCGAGAAGATCTGCCCCGAGGCCAAGAACCTGCTGCTTCTGCCCGAGAAGGGCAATGACAACAAGTTCTACCTGATGAACCTGCAGCGGCTGGTCCAGATCTTCTCGCTGGCCGGCTTGAATGTGCGCCTGGGCACGCTGGACAACGGCATCGCCGAGCCGACCACGCTGGACCTGCCCGACGGCAGCCACCTGACGCTGGAGCCGTTGCTGCGCAGCAAGCGCCGCCTGGGGTTGAAGAACTTCGACCCCTGCACGATCTTGCTCAACGACGACCTGTCGTCCGGCGTGCCCAAGGTGCTGGAGAACCTGCACGAGCAGTACCTGCTGCCGCCGCTGCATGCCGGCTGGAGCACGCGGCGCAAGACCCAGCACTTCCAGGCCTACGAGGAAGTGGCCAAGAAGTTCGCCAAGCTGCTGGGCATGGACCCGTGGCTGATCAACCCGATGCACAGCCACTGCGGCCAGGTCGATTGGCACGAGGCACACGGCCTGGACTGCGTGCAGAGCAACGCCGACGCGCTGCTGGCCAAGATCCGCCGCAAGCACAAGGAATACGGCATCAACGAGAAGCCCTTCGTCGTCGTCAAGGCCGACAACGGCAGCAACGGCATGGGCATCATGACCGTGCGCGACGCCAAGGAACTGGACAACCTGAGCACGGCCCAGCGCGAGGCCATGGCCGCCCGCGCCGGCGAGCCGGCGAGCGAGGTCATCATCCAGGAAGGCGTGCCCACCTACGAGCGCGTCAACGACGCCGTGGCCGAACCGGTGGTCTACATGATCGACCGCTATGTGGTCGGCGGCTTCTACCGCATCCACGCCGACCGCGGCATCGACGAGAACCTGAACGCCCCCGGCGCCAGCTTCGTGCCGCTGGCCTTCGACGAGAGCCACCACCTGCCGCGCCCCGGCGAGAAGCCCGGCGCCAGCGCGCCCAACCGCTTCTACATGTATGGCGTGATCGGCCGGCTGGCCATGCTGGCGGCCGCCTACGAGCTGGAAGCGACCGACCCGAACGCGGAAACCTACGACTAAATCTGCACGCGCGTCCCCAGCTCGACCACCGTGTTGTCGGGCAGGCGGAAGTACTGGGCCGCGCTCTTGGCGTTGCGCGACAGGGCCGCGAACAGCCGCTCGCGCCAGCCGGCCATGCCGGCCCCCGGCGTGGGCACCACGGTTTCGCGGCTCAGGAAATAGCTGGTCTCGAAGGCCGGCACGCGCAGGCCCTTCTTCTCGGCCAGGGCCAGGGCCTGCGGCACGTCCGGCGTCTCCATGAAGCCGAAGTGCAGGCCCACGCGCCAGAAATCGTTGCCCAGCGCGTGCACGCTGACCCGCTCTTCGGGCGTGACGAAAGGCACCTCCTCGTAGCGCACCGTGAGGATCAGGTTGCGCTCGTGCAGCACCTGGTAGTGCTTCAGGTTGTGCAGCAGGGCCTGCGGCACCATCTCGGGGTTGGCGACGGGGTAGACCGCCGTGCGGCCGCTGCGCTGCAGGTCGGACGGGTCCAGGCTGGCGATGAAGGGCGCCAGGGCGATGCCGTCGCGCTGGATGCTGTCGAGCATCAGCGCGCGGCCACGCGCCCAGGTGGTCATCAGCAGGAACAGCGCCAAACCCAGCGCCAGCGGGAACCAGCCACCGTCGAACAGCTTGATTGCGCAGCCGGCCACCAGCAGCAGGTCGACCGCCAGGAAGAACAGCGTCGCGCCCCAAGCCAGCGGGGCGGGCAGGCGCCAGCCCTCGCGCACCACGAAGAAGGTCAGCAACGTGGTGATCAGCATGGTCAGCGTCACCGCGATGCCATAGGCTCCGCCCAACGCCGACGAGCTGCCGAAGCCCAGCACCGCACCCAGCACGCCCACCAGCAGCGCCCAGTTCACGGCCGGCAGGTAGATCTGGCCCATCTCGCGCGCCGAGGTGAAGCGCACCGTCATGCGCGGCAGGTAGCCAAGCTGGATGGCCTGGCGCGTCATCGAGAAGGCGCCCGAGATCACGGCCTGCGAGGCGATGATCGCCGCCAACGTCGCCAGGCCCACCGCCGGCAGAACGGCGGCCGCCGGGAACAGCCGGTAGAACGGGTTCTCGATCGCCGCCGGGTCGACCATCAGCAAGGCGCCCTGGCCCAGGTAGTTCAACGCGAGTGCGGGCAGCACCAGGCCGGTCCAGGCCAGCTGGATGGGCTTGCGGCCGAAGTGGCCCATGTCGGCGTACAGCGCCTCGGCGCCGGTGAGCGCCAGCACCACGGCGCCCACGGTGGCGAACACCTGCCAGCCGCGCTGCGCCAGGAACTGCGCGGCGCGCGCCGGGTTCAGCGCCGCCAGGATGGCCGGCTGCTGGGCGATCTGCACGACGCCGGTGACGGCCAGCACGCCGAACCACAGCAGGATCACCGGCCCAAAGGCCCGGCCCACCGCCGCGGTGCCATGGCGCTGCACGACGAACAGGCCCACCAGCACCACCACCGTGAAAGGCAGCACCAGGCGTTGCAGATCGGGCGAGACGATCGTCAGGCCCTCCATCGCGCCCAGCACCGAGATGGCGGGGGTGATCACGCTGTCGCCGTAGAACAGCGTGGCGCCGAACACACCCAGGGTCAGCAGGGCCAAGTGCAGCCGCGGCCGGTTCGCCACCGCACGGGCGGCCAGCGCGGTCAGCGCCAGCGCACCGCCCTCGCCGCGGTTGTTGGCCCGCAGGATCAGCGTGACGTACTTGAGCGTGACCACGAACATCAGCGCCCAGAAAATCACCGAGATCGCACCGACCAGGTTGTCAGGCGTCATCGCCACACCGGAGGCCGGCGAGAAGATCTCCTTGACGGTGTAGAGCGGGCTGGTGCCGATGTCGCCATAGACCACGCCGATCGCCCCCAGCGTCAGCGCACCCAGCGACGACCGCTGCAAGTGGGTAGACGCAGTCAGCGGCGCGGGGGCCGGTCCTGCAATCGTGGTGCTCATGGCGGGATCCCTGATGGAACAGGGCGCCATCGTCGCGACGCCCGCGTCAGGAACGCATAAAGATAGGTAAAGCCCTGGAAGCCGGCTCAGGCCGGTGGCTCGGCCAGCCGGTAGCCCACGCCCGGCTCGGTCAGCAGCCGGCGCGGATCGGCGGGGTCGGCCTCGAGCTTGGCGCGCAACTGGCCCATGTACAGCCGCAGGTAGTGGGTGTGTTCGGTGTACTCCTCGCCCCACACATCGGCCAGCAGCTGGCGGTGGGTGACCACCTGGCCGGTGCTGCGCACCAGGCGCGCGAGCAGCTTGAACTCGGTCGGCGTCAGGTGCACGGCCTCGCCGCGCAGATCCACGCGGTGGGCACCCAGGTCGACCACCAGGCCATCGGCCTCGTAGTGGGTCAGCGCCGGCTTGAGCGCGGTGCCGCGGTGGCGCAGCGCCACGCGCAGGCGCGCCAGCAGCTCGCCGACGCTGAAGGGCTTGACCAGGTAGTCATCGGCACCGGCGTCGAGCAGGCCGATCTTCTGGCCGTCGGCCTGGCGGGCCGAGATCACGACCACCGGCGTCGCCTCGCGACGGCGCAACGCCGCCAGGAGCGACTCGCCGTCACCGTCCGGCAGGCCCAGGTCCAGCAGCACCAGGTCCGGCCCAGGGCGGGCGTGCGTCCACAAGGCCATGCCCTCGCTCAGGCTGGCGGCGGTGCTGACCTCGTAGCCTTCGAGCGCCAGCGCGTCGCGCAGCGTGCTGCGCAGATCGCGGTCGTCTTCGACCAGCAGGACGCGGATCACGAGGCCTGCTCCTGCGGCCCCGGCACCACCGGCAGCCACAGCTCGAAGCTGCTGCCGCCGTGGGCCCGCCCACGCAGCTTCAACTCGCCGCCATGCGCGCGGGCGATGGCGCGGCAGACGGCCAGCCCGACGCCCACGCCGCGCGCCGACCCGGCGGCCTCGCCACGCTGGAAGACCTCGAACACCTTGCGCCGGTCGACCGGCGCGATGCCGGCGCCGCGGTCGCGCACGGCCATCACGATCTGTGCCACGTTGGTTTCTCCCGGCAACGGCGCCTGCTGGCGAACCACCAGCTCGACCGGCCCGTCGCTGTATTTCAAGGCGTTGTCGACCAGGTTGTCCAGCAGCTGCGACAGCAGCATCGCGTCGCAGCGCAGCAGCGGTAGCCCCGGCTCCAGGCGTGCGTGCACGCGCTTGTCCGGGTCGCGCCGGCGGGCATGGGCCAGCGCGGTGCCGACGATCTCCTCAGCCGACTCCCAGTCCAGCCGCAGCACCACGCCAGGCGCGTCCAGGCGGGCCAGCTGCAAGGTGTTGTCGGTCATGCGGGTGAGCAGCTCGACCTCGTCGACGATCTGGCCGGCCAGGCGCGCGCGCTGTGCCACCGACAGGCGCTCGCCCTGGTCCTGCAGCGACGAGGCCGCGCCCAGGATCACCGCCAGCGGGGTGCGGTAGTCGTGCGAGATCGAGGCCAGCAACGCATTGCGCACGGACTGGGTCTGTGCCAGCGCGCGGGCGCTGTCGCCTTGCCGCGCCAGCATCGCGCGCTGCAAGGCCACCCCCAGCAGATCGCACAAGGCCTGCGCACGCGCCCTCACGGCATCGTCGGCCGCATCGGGCTCGGCCAACCGCACCAGGGCCGCCCCGTGGCTGGCGCCGCGCGAACGCAGCGGCAGGTACCAGGCGGGCTGCTCGCCATGCCGGCCCGTGCCGGGGCCGAAGGCCTGCGACTGGCGCAGGCACAGCCACAGCCCGGCGCGCTCGTCGGGGTCGACCGTTCCGTGCAACCAGACGTCACCGTCGTGGTCGGCCGGTGGCAGCTCGTCGCGCAGCAGCAGCAAGGCGGCCGGCGCGCGGCCCAGCTCGGACAGGGCCTGCGCCACCGGGCCGGCCTGGGCCAGCGGGTCGGCGCTGTCACGCAAGGCCTCGCCCACGGCCTGCAGGCGCGAGGCCCAGCGCGCGGCGTCGCGAGCCGCCGCCGCCTGGGCCCGCAGGCGCCAGACCAGGCCCGCGATCAGCCAGCTCACGACCAGCATCGCCGCCAGCAGCACCGCATGGCGCTGGTGCTCGACCCCGAAGCCGCCGCGCGGCGGCACGAAGCGCCAGTCGAAGCTCATCGTGCAGGCCAGCGCGAAGGCGAAGGCGGCCGGGGCGGACAACCAGGTGCTGGCGAGCACCGAGGCGATGACGAACAACATCGCCTGGTTGGCCAGGTCCACGTGATGGTCCATCACCGTGGCGCCGGCCCAGGCCAGGGCCCACAGGCCCAGCGCCCCGGCCGTGCTGGCCAGCCGGCGTCGCCAGCCGGCGCGCGGCGGCGGCGGTGCCAGCAGCGCCTGCAGCGCGCGGGCCGGGCTGGTCAGGGTGGTGGCGGTCATGACCGGGAGGCTAACCGCTCCCGCGTCAGGATGGCATCAGGGCGCGTCGCCGGAGGCGGGCGCGCCAGCCTTGGCCGCCAACTCCGCCCGCAGGCGCTTGAGGCGCTCCTTCGGGTCGCCCTGGTCCTGCGCGAGGTGCAGCTTCATCTCGGCAATGAAGCGGCTGGGCACGCCGACCACCGTGTCGCGGCCCTTCTTGCGCCGGCGCAGGGTGTCGACCACCAGCGTCTTCTGGGCCCGGGTGATGCCCACGTACATCAGCCGCCGTTCTTCCTGCAGCCTCTCGGGGGTCATTTCCTCGTCGTCCGCCTTGAAAGGCAGCAGGCCCTCGTTGACCCCGGCCAGGATCACGTGCGGCCACTCCAGGCCCTTGCTGGCGTGCAGGGTCGACAGCGTCACCTGGTCCTGCTCGTCGCCGCGCTCGGCCAAGCTCAGGATCACGCTGATCGTCTGGGCCACGTCGAGCACGCTCTTCTTCTCGCTTTCGAACGTGCCGCCTTCCTGCGTGATCTCGCCGCCGCAGCGCCGGGCCACCCAGTCGACGAAGTCCATCACGTTGGTCCAGCGCGAGGCGGCGAGCTTCTCGCTGTCCTCGCTGTCGTACAGGTGCTGCTCGTAGCCGATGTCCTTCAGCCAGCCCAACAGCAGCGCCTTGGCGTCTTCGGCGCCGGTGGTCGTGCGGGCCTTGTGCTCCAGGTCGTTCACGTAGCGGCCGAACTCGTGCAGCGAGCCGATGGCCTTGGCCGGCAGCGCCGTGCCCAGGCTTTCGGCGAACAAGGCCTCGAACATGCTGGTCTTCCAGCGCGCCGAGAACTCGCCCAGCTTGCCGATGGTGGTGTGGCCGATGCCGCGCTTGGGCGTGGTCACCGCGCGCAGGAAGGCCGGGTCGTCGTCCTGGTTGACCAGCAGGCGCAGCCAGGCGCACAAGTCCTTGATCTCGGCCTTGTCGAAGAAGCTCTGGCCGCCCGAGACCTTGTAGGGGATCTGCGCCGCGCGCAGCTTCTGCTCGAAGGCACGGGCCAGGTGGTTGGCGCGGTAGAGGATGGCGAAGTCGGCGAACTTGATGCGGCCGTCGTTGCCGCGCAGGGCCTGGATGCGCGCCACCGCGCGCTCGGCCTCGTGCTCCTCGCCGTCGCATTCGGCCACGCGCACCGGCTCGCCCTCGCCGTGCTCGCTCCACAGCTTCTTGGCGAAGATCTTCGGGTTGCCTGCGATCACCTCGTTGGCCGCGCGCAGGATGGCGCTGGTCGAGCGATAGTTCTGCTCCAGCGGGATGACCTTGAGCTTGGGGAATTCCTCGGGCAGCTTCTTCAGGTTCTCGATCGTCGCGCCGCGCCAACCGTAGATGCTCTGGTCGTCGTCGCCCACCGCGGTGAACATGCCGCGCTTGAAGTCGTCCGGGTGATCGACCAGGCCCTTGAGCAGCTCGTACTGCACGGCGTTGGTGTCCTGGTACTCGTCGACCAGCACGTGGCCGAACTGGTTCAGCCACTTCTGCTTGGCCTCGGGGCAGGTGGTGACCAGCTTCAGCGGCAGGCTGATCAGGTCGTCGAAGTCCACCGCCTGGTAGGCCGTGAGCCGCTCTTCGTAGAGCTTCATGACCCTGGCGGCCACCCGCTCGTCGTCGTCCTTGGCGATGGCTGCCGCGCCGTCGCTGTTCAGCCCCTGGTTCTTCCACAGGCTGATCGTCCACTGCCAGCGGCGGGCCAGCGCGTTGTCGGTGCAGGCGCCGGCGTCGCGGATCACGCCCAGCACGTCGTCGGCGTCGAGGATGGAAAAGTTCGGCTTCAAGCCGAGTTGCTGGCCATCCTCGCGCAGCATGCGCACGCCCAAGCTGTGGAAGGTGCTGATCGCCAGGTCCTTGGCCGCCTTCGGCCCGACCAGGGCCTTGGCGCGCTCGCGCATTTCCAGCGCGGCCTTGTTGGTGAAGGTGATCGCGGCGATCTGCTTCGGCGCGAGCCCGGCCTGCAGCAAACGGGCGATCTTGTGGGTGATGACGCGGGTCTTGCCCGAGCCGGCACCGGCCAGCACGAGACAGGGGCCACGAAGGTAGTGCACGGCCTCCATCTGGGCCGCATTCAACGAAGCGGGGGCGTTCAAAACGAAAAACTCAAAGCTTGTGTGTGGACAGCAGCAGGCTCGTCTCGGTGTGGGCGATGCCCTCGATCAGGCGGATGCGGCTGAGCACGCGGTCGAAGGCCTCCAGGCTGTCGGCCCGCAGCTCGGCCACGATGTCCCAGCGGCCGTTGGTGGTGTGTAGCGTCTGCACGGCCGGGTCGCCGCGCAGCGCGCGGATCACCGCGTCGGCGGCGTTGCCCTCGACCGCGATCGTCATCAGCGCGGCGATGCGGTTGGCCTCGGTCTGCGGCTTGAGCCGCACGGTGTAGCCGACGATCGTGCCGTTGGCTTCGAGCTTGGCGATGCGGTTCTGCACCGTGCCGCGCGCCACGCGCAGCGCCTTGGCCAGCGAGGCCACCGAGGCGCGCGCGTCTTCGCGCAACAGGCTCAACAGGTGCTGGTCGACGTCGTCCATGGTTTTATTCAAAGTGGCAGCCGATTCTAGCGTTCTGCTCAATTGGCATTGCAGATTGCACAGTTTGCTGTCTTCTTGTTGGCTGGACTCCTGCCGAAAATCCAATCAAGGCATTGCACGGGGGCCGCGTGCAGCGCTGTTGGCGCTCACTCACACGGGGTGAATCGCCCATTCGAGACAAACCCCGGCCCACAACGCGGCGAACGCACCGCAAGACGAGAGTCCCATGGTCGACTACATCGGCATTGCCGACATCCAACGCCTGGTCCGGCACATCGGCGCCGGCGCCTTCATCGAGCGCCTGGCCGGCGAGATCGAGGCCGATTACCGGCGCTGGGCCGCCTTCGAGAAGTCTGCCCGCCTGGCCAGCCACTCCGACGTCGGCGTGATCGAGCTGATGCCGACCAGCGACGGCGCGCTGTATTCCTTCAAGTACGTCAACGGCCACCCCAAGAACACTTCGGAAGGTCTGCTCACCGTCACGGCCTTTGGCGTGCTGGCCGACGTGGCCACCGGCTACCCGGTGCTGCTGTCGGAGCTGACCGTCACCACCGCGCTGCGCACCGCCGCCATGTCGGCGCTGGCCGCCAAGTGGATGGCCCGGCCCGACAGCCGCGTGATGGCGCTGATCGGCAACGGCGCCCAGAGCGATTTCCAGGCCATTGCGTTCCACCGCATGCTGGGCATCCGAGAGCTGCGCCTGTACGACGTCGACCCCCAAGCCAGCGCCAAGCTCGAACGCAACCTGCGCGCGCTGCCCGAACTGGCGGACCTGACCATCACCCGCTGCGGCTCGACCGCCGAGGCGGTGCAAGGCGCCGACATCATCACCACGGTCACCGCCGACAAGCGCAACGCCGTGATCCTCGAGCCGGCGATGGTCCAGCCCGGCGTGCACATCAACGGCGTCGGCGGCGACTGCCCCGGCAAGACCGAACTGCACCGCGACATCCTGCTGCGCGCCGATGCCCGCGTGATCGTCGAATACGAGCCCCAGTCGCGCATCGAGGGCGAGATCCAGCAGCTGCCGGCCGACTTCCCGGTCACCGAGTTCGCCGACATCGTGGCCTCGGGCCACAGCGCCCGCAGCAGCGGCAGCCAGGTCACGATCTTCGACTCGGTCGGTTTTGCGCTCGAAGACTTCTCGGCCCTGCGCTTCCTGCACCTGCTGCTGAAGGAGCAGCGCGAAGCCGCGCGCCAGATCGACCTGGTGCCGCGCCTGGACGACCCTAAGGACCTGTTCGGGGGCGTGCTGGGCGGCGCGCCGGCCCGGGCCAAGCTGCGCCGCGTGGCCTGAGGCCCGTCCCCGCCGACGAAGAAAAGCCCGGGCATGCCCGGGCTTCGTCGTTTCAGCGAGCTGCCGCGTTCACTCGGTCAGGCAGCGCAGCTTGCTGGCCTGCAGCACCCGTACCCCGTCCACGGTGACCAACTGGCCGACCACCTCGACCAGCACGCCCACCGCCAGGTCGTCCGCCGAGCCGTGGACGAAGACCGCCTTGGACGCATCGATGCGCTGCGGGCCGATCTTGAAGTTGGCCACCGACTTGTACTCGCTGATGCCACCGGCCACGCGCGGCAGATAGGCGTCTTCGGTGATCAGCTCGACCCAGGTCGCGGCCACCGTCCGGGTCGTGGCGTTGAACTTGCCCTTGGCCAGCACCATCAGGCCGTTGGCGAGGTCGGCGCGGCTGCCGCCTTCGAACACCGTGTCGTCGTTGAAGCTCACGGCCATGCCGGGCAGCTTGAAGCCACCGGCTGCCAGGTCGCTGATGCGGCCACCGGCCACCGCCGCCTGCTTGGCCAGGTCGGGCAGGAAGTCCACCCGGCTGACCCACACGATGGCGGCCTTGTCGGCCACGCCGGTGATCTGCACCCGCTTGCCGTTGGCCAGCGTGTCGCGCGTACCGTCAACGAAGACCACGCCGTCGGCCAGCTTCAGCGTGACGCCCAGGAACTCGAAGCTGCCGGCCGCCGCGCTGTACTCGCGGACCTCGCCCATCAGCTTCACGGTCTGGGCCACCGGCGGTGCCTTGAAGGTCACGGTCCTGGCCTTCAGCCACTCGCCCTTGGCCGTGCCGGTGACGAGCACCCGCGCGCCGTTGCCCAGGTCCGCCGCCACGCCGCCGACGAAGCTGGCCGCACTGGCGTCGACCCACTGGCCCTGGACCTTGAACTTCGCGCCCGAGACCCAGTCGCCGATCGTGCCTTCCAGCGTCATCGGCACCTCGGTCACCGGCGCAGGCTTGACGATCGTCATCGCGCTGGCCTTGAGCACGCCGTCGACCACCGTGCCTTCCAGGCTCACCACCGCGCCCAGGCCCACGCTGCCGCTGCCGCTGACGCGCGCCTGGCTGGCATCGACCTGGATGCCCGAGACGGTGAAGTTCGCGATCGACCCGAACGCCGTGACCCCACCGCCCAGCACGAAGCCGCTGCCATCGGCCGGCGTGACCAGCTTGAGCGTGTCGGCCTTCAGGCCGCCGGCGCCGGGCAGGGTGCGCGAATAGACGATCGCCAGCTGGCCGGCCTGGGGCGTGGCGCCCAGCGGCAGCACGGTGGCGGCGCTGAAATCCACCGTCATGTCGTTGAACTTGAAGCGGCGCGTGTCCAGGTTCAGGGCCGCGATGCGGCCACCCACCCTGACACCCTTGCCGAGCTCGGTCTTGGCCTTGCGCTCGACGCGGGTGGCCAGCAGGCTCTTGTCGGCCTGCAGGTTGCCGTGCACTTCCACCGCGTCGCCGGCAGCCAGCGCGGCCAGGCCGGTGACACCGGCGAAGACCGTGCGCCCCTCGCCCTCTGTGCGCACGACCACGGTCTGGCCATAGACGGTGAAACTGCGGCTGTCGAGACTGATCGCACCCACCGGGCCGAACAGGCTGGGCTGGATCACCACCTCGGTTGCCTGGCCGTTGCTGGCCTGCAGCGTCACGCGCTGGCCGAGCTGCAAGGCCTGCGCGGTGGTCTCGGCCGGGGCGGACGGGTCCGCCTCGCGCCGCACGGTGGCGCCAGAAGTGCGGTAGCGCACGCCGTCGACGCTGAGCTGGCCCAGTCCGGTGACTGTGCCTGTCACTTGCAGGGTCGATTCGCGGCCGGAGGTCGCAGCATTCGCCGCGGATTGCTCAGCGGCGGGGGCCGCCTCGCCACCACCACAGGCGGCCAGGCCGAACAGCAAGGCGGCACCGAGCGCGGAAAGCCCGAAGTGGGCGAGGAAGGATTCGGAAGCAGAACGGGATTTCATGGAAGCTCCAAGGGAAAGGTCGAAGGAGCCCATGAAAGAACGGAGGCGATTCACCAGGTCTGGCGGTCCGGCTGCCATGGACAGACGAGGTCTGTCGGTAGGCCCGCGACTTTGCGCCCCCACCTTTCGATGGGTTTGCCCAAACGTCCGGTTAGGTGTGACTTTTCGTTTCAGACGTGTGCAATGTAGTCAGCAGCCCTTGGCCGAGGGGCAGCGGCCCGACCGGCGGCGACGTGTTGCCGATGAGTGGCAGCCACCCCTCGGTCGTCCGTGAATTGATGCGCGCCTTGCCGTTGGATACGGCGCATGGCTATCCTTATGCGGCCCTGATGCCCCTTGGCAGATGCTTCGTTTCACCCGGTGGCGCACAGGCTGACACCACCGCCGGGCGCTCCGGATCATCGGGGCCCAAGTGCCAGCCGCAGGCGCCTGCGCTGCAGGCGCCATGGCGGGCCACCCCGCCGAGGAAAGGCCGCGTCATGCCCTCTCTCGTCGAATTCCAACTCCTCCCCTTGACACCCATGGCCGGCCCGGCGCAGCTGCCGCAGGTCGGCCAGAAGGCCACGCTCACCGACCCCGCTACCAGCCTGTTGACCGACCTGCGCCACGGCGCCCGCGTCACGGTGGACCACCTGGACGGCGTCGCCAGCACGCTGCACGTGATGCAGCGCGCCGGCGTGCGCATGGCCTTCGTCACCGGCGTGGGTGGCGCCCTGATCGGCCTGGTGACCGCCGACGAGCTTCAGGGCGAAGGCCCGATGCTGCGCGCCATGGCCGACCACGTGCGGGTCGAGGACCTGACGCTGGACCATGTGATGGTGCCGCTGTCACGCTGGCAGGTGCTGGATGCCTTCCAGGTCGAGCACAGCCGCCTGGGCAACGTGGCCGCCACCATGCGCGAGCACGGTCTGCAGTACCTGCTGGTCGCCGACCGGCACGAGCAGGGCATGCAGATCCGGGGCGTGTTCTCGGCCCGCCGACTCGAGCGTGCGCTGGGCATCGAGCTGGCGCCGCGACTGCGCTCGCGCAGCTTCGCCGAGATCGAGGCGGCCCTGGTGCGTTGACCAGGCTGCCAACGGCGGCGGTGCCGCACCGACCCACGGGGTAAGCTCGGGCGCCCACGGCCTCCCGACCGCCCGCCCCTTGCACCCCCCCGCCCCCACGCGCATCCAGATCATCGGCGGGTCTTGCGCCGGCAAGACCACGCTGGCGCGCGCGCTCTCGGCGCGCCTGGGCCTGCCCTTCGTCGACCTGGACGAGCTGTGGTGGTCGCCGGGCTGGGTCGAGGCCGGGCATGACGAGCTGCGCCGACGCCTGGCACCCGTGGCCGCCCGGCCCGGCTGGGTGGTCAGCGGCAACTACTTCGCCAGCAGCGAGGCCGTGCTGTGGCCTCGCGTGCAGTGGCTGGTCGTGCTGGACCTGCCGCTTTCGCTGCTGACCCGCCGCGCGCTCTGGCGCACGGCCCGGCGGGCGTTCACCGGCGAGCCCTGCTGCAACGGCAACCACGAGCAGCTGAGCCGGTTGTTCCACCGAGACGGCGTGCTGCGCTACACCTGGCGCACCTGGGCCAGCCGGCACGCGCGCTACGCCCGGCTGGCCGACGAGCCCGCGCTGGCTCATGCGCGCGTCACGCGCCTGGCCCACCCCGGCGACGCGGTACGCCTGTTGCAAGCGCTGCCCGCCACGCCACCCCCACTTGCCTCGGTGCCACCGCGCCAAGAGCCCCATGCACTCGACCCCCACTGACCCGCGGCGCCGCGCCCTGTTGACCGCGGCGCTGGCCGCCGGCACCGCACCGGCCTGGTTGCGTGAGGCCCGTGCAGCCGATCTGCCCCGGTTCGAGCTGGGCGTGGCGAGCGGCTTTCCCCGGCCGGACGGCATGGTGCTGTGGACGATGCTGACCGGTACCGACCTGCCCGAGCGCGCCGAGGTGCGCTGGGAGCTGGCCGAGGACGAGGCCTTTGCCAAGATCGTTGCCCGCGGCAGTGAGGTGGCCGAGGCCGCCTGGGGCCACAGCGTCCACGCCGAGCCGGCCGGCCTGGCGCCGGGGCGCTGGTACTGGTACCGCTTCGAGGCGCTCGGCGCGCGCAGCGCCGCCGGCCGCACCCGCACCGCGCCGGCGCCGGATGCCACCGCGCCGCTGGCCTTCGCGATCGCCAGCTGCCAGCGCTACGACCATGGCCGCTTCGCCGCCTGGCGCCACCTGGCAACCGAGCCGCTGGACCTGGTCATGTTCCTGGGCGACTACGTCTACGAATACCCGTCGCCGCCCATCGCGCCGCGCTACCACGAGGGCGGCTTCCTGCGCACGCTGGCCGACTACCGCGCCCGCTACGCCACCTACCAGCGCGACCCGCAGCTGCAGGCCGCGCACGCCGCCTGCCCCTGGGTCATGGTCTGGGACGACCACGAGGTCGAGAACGACTACGCTGGCCTGCAGGGCAACCTGCTGCAGGCCGACTTCCCGGCCCAGCGCGCCGCCGCCTACCAGGCCTACTGGGAACACCTGCCGTTCCCGAAGGCGTTGCGCCCCCTCAATGGCGACGCCCGCATCTACGGCCATTTCGACTGGGGCCGGCTGGCCCGCGTGCTGCTGCTGGACGACCGCCAATACCGCGACCCGCAGGCCTGCCAGAAGACGGGCCGCGGCGGCTCGGGCAACGTCACGCTGAAGGACTGCCCGGCGCTGGCCGACCCGAAGCGCAGCCTGCTCGGCATGGCCCAGGAACAGTGGCTGGCCCAGGCCTGGGCCGCCGACCGGCCCTGGAACCTGCTGGCCCAGCAGACCCTGATGGCGCGCTTCGCCTGGGCCGACCCGGCCGGGCCCGACGGCGGCCTGTACTGGACCGACGGCTGGGACGGCTACGCCGCCTCGCGCCAGCGACTGCTGGCCACGGTGGCCGAGCGCAAGCTGGGCGGCGCCGTGGTGCTGGGCGGCGACGTGCACGCCCACTACGTGACCGACCTGAAAGCCGACTTTGGTGACCCGCGCTCGGCCACGCTGGCCACCGAGTTCTGCGGCACCTCCATCACCAGCAAGGGCCTGGCGCAGGAGAAGGTCGAGGCCGCCCGCGCGTTCAACCCGCACGTGAAGTACGGTCGGGCGGACCAGCGCGGCGCGGTCGCCTTCACGCTGGACGCCAAACGCCTGGACGCCCGCCTGCTGGCGGTGGCGGACCCGCTGGACGCCGCGAGCAGGGTCGACGTGGTGGCCCGCTTCGCGGTCGAGGCCGGTCACCCCGGAGCCCAGGCCGCCTGAGCCCATGTCCTCGATCTTCGTCGTCACCCTGCCCTTCTTCGCCCTGGTGCTGTGCGGCTACCTGGCCGCGCAGCGGCATCTGTTGCCGGCCAGCGCCATCCCCGGCCTGAACGCCTTCGTGCTGTTCTTCGCCCTGCCTTGCATGCTGTTCCGCTTCGGCCAGAGCACGCCGCTGCTGCAGTTGCTGAACCCCACGGTGCTGGGCATCTACCTGGTGTCGGCCGTGCTGATCGTGTTCTTCACGATCGCGCTCACCTTGTCCGCGCGCATCGGGCTGAAGGACGCCGCCTTCGGCGCCCTGGTCGCCGCCTTTCCGAACTCGGGCTTCATGGGCGTGCCGTTGCTGGTGGCGGTGATGGGCCCCGCCGCAGCCGGGCCGGTGATCTGCACCGTGCTGGCCGACATGCTGGTCACCAGCTCGTTGTGCCTGGGCCTGGCCCAGGCCGGCGGGGCCGGTGGAGCCGGCATGGCGGGCGGGCGGGCCGCGGCCGGGCGGGCGCTGCGCGGCGCGCTGTCCAACCCGCTGCCCTGGTCCATCCTGCTCGGCGCGGCCGCCGGCCTCGCGGCGCTGCAACTGCCCGGGCCAGTGCAGACCATCGTCAAGATGCTGGGCGATGCGGCCAGCCCGGTGGCGCTGTTCACCATCGGTGCCGTGCTGTGGCGCTCGGGTGACCCGGCGCACCGCAGCGTCGACGTGCCCGACGCGTCCGTCCCCTTTCCGCCCCCCACGCCACTGCGCGACGTGGCGCCGGTGGCCGCCATCAAGCTGCTGCTGCACCCGCTGCTGATCCTGCTGCTGGGCGGCGCGGCCCGGCACCTGGGCGCGCCGCTCAGCGACTTCCAGCTCACCGCGCTGACGCTGACCGCCGCCTTGCCGAGCGCCAGCAACGTGGCGCTGCTGGCCGAGCGCTACGGTGCCGACAACGGCCGCGTGGCGCGCATCATCCTGGCGTCCACAGCGCTGTCCTTCGTCAGCTTCAGCGCGCTGGCGTGGCTGTTCGACCTGCGGCCAGCGGGTTGAACGCCAGCCAGTCCTGGTGCAGCAGGCCGTAAATCGCCGAGTCCGACACCTCGCCCGCCACCCACCAGCGCTCGCGCAGCGTGCCTTCGAGGCGAAAGCCCAGGCGCTCGAGCGAGCGGCACGACGGCCCGTTGCGCGGGTCGATGTCGGCCTCGATGCGGTTCAGCCGCAGGTCGTCGAACGCGGCGCCGGGCCGGTGATCGAAAGCCAGGTCGACCACCGCCTTCAGCGCCTCGTTCATCAGGCCCCGGCCCTGGTGCGCCATGCCCAGCGCGTAGCCGATGTCGGCGCGGCGACAGGGCGCGTCGATCTTGTACAGGCTGAGCGTGCCGGCCAGGCGCCCGCTGTCGCTCAGCACCAGGCCCAAGCGCAGGTCGCGCCGCTCGGCCAGGGCTTCGCGGTCCGCCGCGATCATGCGCAGCGCCTGCGCGCGCTCGGTCCAGGCGGTGCTGGACCAGTAGCGCATCACGCCCGGGTCCGAGAAGATGGACCACAGGTCGTCGGCATCGCCCTCCTCCAGCGGCCGCAGCAGCAGGCGGGGGGTCTCGATGCGCAGGTCTTGGAAGGGGGTCATGCGGCGGCGGTCAGCAAACAACGCGGCCGCACAGGCTAACCCATCCGCCCCCGGGTGCCCGCCGGATGGCCGTGGCCGCCACTTGGCGGCACACTACGCGCCGCCCCGCGACCCCGACGGGCCTTGACCTTCTCCCACCAGGAGCCTCGATGCGTTTTCGCCTTGCGACCTTCCCCGCCGGCTGGTGTGCCGCCGCCCTGATCGCCGGCCCGGCGCTCGCCGCCGCGCCGGACAAGCCCGTCGTCACGAAGGCGGCGCCGCCCACCGTGGCCCAGGTGCTCGAGCGCTCGCCCGCCGCCGATTGGCGCCCGCTGGACCCGCAGAACACGCTGGTGATGGACCTGGCGACCGACGGCTCGCGCCAGGTGCTGATCGAGCTGGCGCCGCGCTTCGCCCCGCGCCACGTGGCCAACATCCGCACCCTGGCCCACGAGGGCTACTGGGACGGCCTGGCCATCCTGCGCGTGCAGGACAACTACGTCACCCAGTGGGGCGACCCGAACGCCGAGACGCCAGACAAGGCCAAGCCGCTGGGCGGCGCGTCGCCCAAGCTGCCGGCCGAGTTCTCGGTGCCGCTCAAGGGCCTGCCGCTGACCCGGCTGCCGGACGCCGACGGCTGGACGCCGATCACCGGCTTCGTCGACGGCATGCCCGTGGCCGCCGACCCCAAGACCGGCCAGGCCTGGCTGGCGCACTGCTACGGCGTGGTGGGCGCCGGCCGCGACATGGCGGTGGACAGCAGCAACGGCGCCGAGCTCTACACCGTGATCGGCCAGTCGCCGCGCGGGCTGGACCTGAACATCACCGTGGTCGGCCGTGTGCTGCAAGGCATGCAGTGGCTCGCCGGCCTGCCGCGCGGCACGGCCGAGATGGGCTTCTACGCCGAGCCGGCGCAGCGCACCGGCATCCACCGCGTGCGGCTGCTGGCCGACGTGCCCGAGGCCGAGCGCCCGGCGCTGGAAGTGCTGCGCACCGACAGCGCCACCTGGCCCGCCTTGCTGGACGCGCGCCGCGTGCGCCGCGAAGACTGGTTCGTCCACAGCCCGCGCCACATCGGCCTGTGCAACGCGTCGGTACCGACGCGGGCCAAGGCCCCTGCCGTGCCGGCCAAGTGACGACCCCCTCCGCCCCGCCCCGCATTGCCCGCCTGGGCGCCGCCGACGCGCCGGCCTACCGCGCGCTGATGCTGGAAGGCTACGAGCGCCATCCCGAGGCCTTCACCTCCAGCGCCAGCGAACGGGCCGTGCTGCCGCTGGCCTGGTGGGAGCAACGCCTGGGCGCCGTGCCGGCCTCGTCCGACCTGGTGCTGGGTGCCTGGCTGGGCGGCACGCTGGCCGGCACGGTGGGCCTGAGCTTCGAGACCCGCGACAAGACCCGCCACAAGGCGACGCTGTTCGGCATGTACGTGCCGGCACGGCATGGCGGGCAGGGCCTGGGCCGCGCCCTGGTGGACGCCGCGCTCGCGCTGGCGCGCCAGCACCCGCCGACCCGCCTGGTGCAGCTCACCGTGTCAGAGGGCAACGACAACGCCCGCCGCCTGTACGAGCGCTGCGGCTTCGCGGCCTTCGGCATCGAGCCGCTGGCCTTCCGCCTCGGCGACGGCTTCGGCAGCAAGGTCCACATGTGGTGCGACCTGGCCGCCTGACCGCCTTTTTTCTTCACGACCCCATGCAACTCAAACCCTATGGCGGCACGGGCCGCCACTGCAGCATCGTCGGCCTTGGCGCCGGCCAGGTCGGCGACGCCGCGCTCGACGAGGCCCGGGCTGCGCGCCTGCTGAACGAGGCGCTGGACCTGGGGCTCACGCTGATCGACACCGCACGCGGCTACGGCCTGAGCGAAGAGCGCATCGGCCGCCACCTCGCCCACCGGAGGGCCGAGTTCCTGCTGTCGACCAAGGTCGGCTACGGCATCCCGGGGCATGACGACTGGACCGGCGGCTGCGTCGCCGCAGGGGTCGACGCCGCCCTGCAACGGCTGCGCACCGACTTCATCGACATCGTGCACCTGCACTCCTGCCCGCTGGCGGTGCTGCAGCAGGGCGAGGTCATCGACGCACTGGAGCGCGCCCGCAGCGCCGGCAAGCTGGGCACGGTGGCCTACTCGGGCGAGAACGAGGCCCTGGCCTGGGCCGTGGCCAGCGGGCGCTTCGGCGGCGTCGAATGCTCGGTCAACCTGTTCGACCAGGGCAGCCTGCGCGGCCCGCTGGTGCAGGCCGGCGAGCGCGGCATCGGCGTGATCGCCAAGCGCGCGCTGGGCAACGCGCCCTGGCGCTTCGCCCAGCGCCCGGTGGGCGACTACTGCGAGACCTACTGGCAGCGCCTGCAGGCCCTGGCCTACGACACGGCCGGCCTGCCGTGGGACGAGTTGGCTCTGCGCTTTGCCGCCCACTGCCCCGAGGTGGGCTGCGCCATCGTCGGAACGACCTCGGTCGACCACCTGCGGCACAACGTGGCGCTGGCGGCCAAGGGGCCGCTGCCGGCCGAGTTGCACGCGCACATCCGCCAGCGCTTCGACGCGCTGGGCGCCGGCTGGCCAGGCGAGATCTGAGGCCGCTGGCGGCGGGCGCGCCGTCCTCGGCGCGTCAGTGGATGAAGCGCCCGCCGGGGCCGACGATCAGCAGGTCGACGAAGCTGGAGCCGTGGTGGTTCTGCGGCCCGAAGTTCAGCGTGTAGCCGCCGAAGTCGACCTTGCCCATGGCCTCGATCGTGGTCACCAGGCTTTGCGGCGTGACGGCTTTGCCGGCGCGCTTGAGCATCTCCAGCACCAGGCGCAGGTTGATGTAGCCGAAGAAGTGGTCGAAGTCGGCCACCAGCTTCGCGCGCTCCATCACCGCGGCGTAGTCGCGCGTCAGGGTCGAGGTGGCGCGCAGTGCGTAGGGCACGATCTGGGTGAAGGCCACGCCGCGCGCCTCGTCGCCCAAGGCATCCAGCAGCTGCTTGGAGTTGGCGATCGACGGCGCGTAGACCGGCACGCTCAGGTAGGCCCGCGCCGCGCGCACGAAGGGCACCAGGGCCGGGCCGAAGGCCATGAAGACGACCGCCTGCGGGTTGGCCGCCGCCAGCGTCTGCGTCACGGTGGCGGACTCGTTGCCCGGGATGTCCAGCGCCGCCTTGGCCACCAGCGTGGAGCCCAGCTCCTTGCAGACCTCTTCGAACACCGGCAGCATCAGCTGGCCAAAGGGGCTGGCATGGTAGGCCAGGGCCAGCCGGTTGCGGCCGACGGTGGCCAGGTTGCGCACCATCTGCACCACCTCGTCGCGGTAGCTGGCCATGGTGGTGAAGAAGTACGGGTGCTGCTTGGCGCGCAAGGCGGGCGCCCCGGTGTAGACGCCCACCAGCGGCACCTTCTTCTCGGCCAGCATCGGCAGCACCGCACCGACGTTGGCCGTGCTGGCCAGGCCGAACAGGGCCGTGACCTTGTCGCGCTCGATCAGGGTGTTGACGTTCTCGACGCAGCGCTTGGCGTCGTAGGCGTCGTCCAGCGTGACCAGCCTGACATGGCGGCCGGCCACGCCGCCGCGGCGGTTGAACTCGTCCAGCGCCAGCTCCTGGCCGCGGATCACGGCTTTCATGGTGCCGGCCAGCGGCCCGCTGAGATGGGCGCTCTGCCCGATGACGATGTCGCCGGTGTCGGCGGCCTGGGCGCGGCTGCCGAGCCAGGGGCTGGCGGCCAGGGCGCCGAGCGCGGCCAGGCCGTCGCGGCGGCGGAAAGTGTTCTGCATGGCGGGTGTCTCCAGGGGTGGCGCCCGTCTTCGGCGCGGGCGTGGAGCGCACTTCTAGCAGCCGCCTTTTCGGGTCGGTGTCATCTGCGCGACGGTCGCCGGCCGCTCGGGCGGCGGCCTGCGCAATCAGTCACGCTCGACGGCGCGCAGCAGGTCCGACAAGGTCTTGCCGGCCTCGTCGCGGAAGGGCTCGTCCAGCAGGCTGAGCTCTGCGATGCGGTCGACGCGGAAGTTGCGGAAGTCCTGCCGCTGCTCGCACCAGGCGCCCAGCGTCCACACCGCGCCCCAGTAGAAGCAGCCCAGCGGGCGGATGGTGCGCTGGCTGTCGCGGCCGCTCTCGTCGCGGTACTTCAGCGCCACCTTGCGGCGCAATTCGATCGCGCCGCGCAGCCGCTCCAGCCGCTCCTTCACCGGGTCGGGGCCGCCGTAGAACGGGGCGTAGATGGCCAGGCTCTCGGCCGCGGCGCGTGCCGCCGCGGGCAGCACGGCCAGGATCTTCGACAACGCCCCCTCGGCGGCCGCGGCCAGCTCGCCGTCGAGCCGTGGCTGGGCCAGGCGCACGGCGGCGACCAGGGCCTTGGCTTCGTCGGTGGAGAACATCAGGGGCGGCAGTTCGTAGCCCGTGCCCAGCCGGTAACCCACGCCCGCCTCGCCCTCGATCGGCACGCCCTGGCCCTGCAGGTCGGCCACGTCGCGGTAGACGGTGCGCAGCGACACCTCCAGCCGCTCGGCCAGGAAGGCGGCCGTGGTCAGCCGCCTGCCGCGGATCAGCTGGACGATCTGGAAGAGGCGATCGGCGCGGCGCAAGGCACTCGACGGGCGTCAGCCCATTGGCGTGCAGAGCTCGACCAGCGTGCCGTCGGGGCAGCGCACGTAGGCCACGGTCTGGCCCCAGGGCTTGGTCTTGGGCGCGGCCAGCAGCGTGGCGCCGGCGGCCACCGCACGCTCGCAGGCCGCCGGCACGTCGCCGGTCGCCAAGCCGACCTCCACGCCCAGCGGCGCGGCCGAGTGCTCGGCCGCCACGTAGTCGTGGCCCAGGTTGCCGCGCGCCGTGTCGTGCTGGGCGAAAGCCAGGGCCGTGCCGCCGGTCTCCAGCTCGCCGTAGCCGCCGCCTGGGGCGACGAAGCGGCGCGCCAGGCCGAAGGCTTTTTCGAAGAAGGCCAGCGAGGCCTCGACGTCGGCGACGTAGACGATGGTGTAGGCGAAACGCATGGCGGCGGTCTCCAGGGCCGGGCCGCGCATCGTACGACGCGCGGCACCGCGGCCGGCGGTGCGGGCGGGCTCGTCGGCCACGGTCGCGGCGCGCAACGGCCAGCCCAGCCAGGGACGAAGGGGGCGCCGCGCGGACAGCGACTCTTCGACAGAAGGGGCAGCGCTCACTTCAGCGCGTGCAGGCCGACGCGGTTGCCTTCGCTGTCCTCGATGTGGGCGAAGGCGCCCATGTCGCCGGGCAGGTCCACGCGGGGCACGAGCAGCTTGCCGCCGGCCTCGGCCAGGCGCGCCAGCACGGCGTTCAGCGAGGGTTCGGCGTTCAGGTAGACCACCGTGCCCTGGGTGGTCGGCGCCGGCGCGTTGGCGCCGGCATAGAGGCAACCGCCGACGCCGTTGCCTTGCTCATAGGGGAACACGGCCAGTGTGGTCTCGGGGCCCATGGCCTCGCGGCGCAGGCTGCGGTGGAACAGGGTCTCGTAGAAACGCTGGGCGCGGTCCAGGTCGCGCACGGGGATCTCGAACCAGTGGATGGCCTGGGCGAGCGTCGCGGTGGTCGTGGCGGTCGTGGTGGTCGTGGTGGTGTCGGTCGTCATGTCGGCAGCTCCTTCGGTGGTGGTGTTTGTCGGGCCGGTGGCAGCAGCGCCCCGGCACGGAACCGATGCTGCGTCACCCCTGCTGACAACGTCATGGCAGCAAGGGATTGCGCACCGCCTTCGGGCGGCATCCAATCACCAGTGATGGTTACCCCGGACGCCTCGCCACCCACCCCCCCGCCACTGGACGCGCTGTACGCCGATGCCTACCGCGAGCTGCGGCGGCTGGCCCGTGCGCGCCTGCACGGCGGCGGGCGCAACACCGTGCTCGACACGACCGCCCTGGTGCACGAGAGCTACCTGCGCCTGGCCAAGCACGGCGAGATCGCCTTCGAGGACAAGCTGCGCTTCATGGTCTACGCCGGCCACGTCATGCGCTCGGTCATCATCGACCTGGTGCGCGAGCGGCAGGCCGAGCGCCGCGGCGGCGACGCGGCCCACGTGACGCTCAACACCCAGCTCGGCGAGTCGCTGGGCGCCGACGCGGGCGAGGCCGAGATCCTGCGCGTGCACGACGCGCTGGACGAGCTCGCCAAGCTCGACCCGCGCATGGCCCAGGTGGTCGAGCTGCGCTACTTCGCCGGCATGACCGAGCCCGAGATCGCCCAGGCCCTGGGCGTGAACGAGCGCACCGTGCGGCGGGACTGGCAGCAGGCGCGCCTGTTCCTGGCGGAAGCCCTTCGCTGAGCGGACGGTGAACAACCCGGTCAGCCGCCCGTTCCAGCTTTCCCCCGCGGACTGGGCCACGCTGAGGCGCTTGCTGGACGAGGCGCTGGCGCTGCCCGCCGCCCAACGCGAAGCCTGGCTCGCGGCTTTGCCCGCCGAGCAGCAGCCGCTGCAACCCCGCCTGCGCGCCCTGCTGGCCCATGCCGACGACGACACCGGCGGCCACCCGGGGGGCGACACCGGCTTCGGCACCCTGCCCCGCCTGGCGCCCCAGCCGGCCGCTGCCGACGACACGCCGCCCCCGCCGGCCGGGCCCTACCGCGCCGTGCGGCTGCTCGGCGAGGGCGGCATGGGCCGGGTCTGGCTGGCCGAGCGCACCGACGGCCTGCTGCACGGCCGGCCGGTGGCGCTGAAGCTGCCGCACGCCGCCGCCTGGCACCAGCCGCGCCTGGCCGAGCGCATGGCGCAGGAGCGCGAGATCCTCGCGGTGCTGGACCACCCGCACATCGCCCGCATCCACGACGCCGGCGTGACCGCCGAAGGCCAGCCCTACATGGCGCTGGAATACGTCGAGGGCGAGCGCATCGACACCTATGCGCACCGGCACGAGCTGGGCCCGCGCGAGCGCATCGCCCTGTTCCTGCAGGTCACCGACGCGGTGGCCCACGCCCACGCCCGGCTGGTGGTGCACCGCGACCTGAAGCCGTCGAACATCCTGGTCACCGGCGACGGCCAGGTACGGCTGCTGGATTTCGGCATCGCCAAGCTGCTGGCCACCAACGCCGCGGACACGGCCGCCGCCGAACTGACGGCACCCGCCCAGCGCGCGATGACCCCCCAGTACGCCGCGCCCGAGCAGATCCTGGGCCAGCCCATCGGCACCGCGGCCGACATCTATTCGCTCGGCGTCGTGCTTTACGAGTTGCTCACCGGGCAGTTGCCCTACCAGCCTCGCCGGGCTTCGGCGGCGGCGCTGGAAGAGACCATCCTCACCGCCGAGCCGCCACGGCCCAGCCACCGCACGGCCGACCCACAGGCGCGCCGTGCCTTGTCCGGCGACCTGGACACCGTGCTGCTCAAGGCCCTGAAGAAGAACCCCGCCGAGCGCTATGCGACGGTGCAGGCCTTCGCCGACGACCTGCGCCGCTGGCTGGACCAGCGGCCCGTCAGCGCCCAACCCGACAGCCGCTGGTACCACACCCGCAAGTTCATGCGCCGGCATTGGCTGCCGGTGTCGCTGGCCAGTGGCTTCGTGCTCGCGCTCGGCACGGCGCTGGGCGTGGCGCTGTGGCAGGCCGGCGAGGCCCGCGCCCAGGCCGCGCGCGCCACCGCCATCCAGGGCTTCCTGGTCGGCCTGTTCCGCGCGAACGACATCGAGCAGGCCGATGGGCTGCAGAAACGCCAGCAAAGCGTGCAGCAGTTGCTCGAACACAGCGCCGACGCGCTGGGCAGCGGGCTGGCCGATCAACCTGAGGTGCGGGCCGACCTGCGCCGGATCGTGGGCGGCCTGTTGAGCGATCTGGAGATCAACGCCGCAGCGATTCGTCTGCAGCGCACCCAGGCCGAGGACCTGACGGCGCGCCGGGCGCCCGACGTCGAGCAGGTGACCGCGTGGCGCGAGCTGGGTCAGAGCCTGTTCCGCACGAGCGATCTCGCGGGCGCTCGCGAAGCGCTCGGCCGAACCGGCCCCGCCTGTCAACAGCCGCGGGGCGAGGCGCTGCAAGCGCTGTGCCTCGGCGTGGTGCTGGACCGTGCGCTGATCGACAAGTTCGAAGGCCATCTCGACGTGGCGCAGGCCGCGGCAGACCCGCTGCCTGCCGCACTGTCCAGCCTGCCCGGCACAGGCAACGACTTGGCCGACGCCTACGAACTGCTGGCGCAGATTCGCGATCTGCGCAACCAGCCCGACGAGGCGCGTGCTTACTTCGAGAAAGCGCTGGCCTTGCGGCGGCAGCAATGGGGCGAAGGTTCGGTGCGGCTGGCCCAGGTGCACTACCGCTTCGGCCGCATGCTGTGGAACCTGCGCCACTTGCAACAGGCCGAGACCGAGATGAACGCTGCCTGGCAGACCACGCGAGCGGCCTTGGGGCCCGAGCATGTGGCCAGCGCCCGCTGCGAACTGCACATGGGGCGCCTGCAGTTCTACGTTGGCGTCGCCCCGGACGGGATGGCGCATCTGCGCCACGCCCACGGCGCCGTGCTTGCCCAGGCCGACCGGCTTGACCCGCTGGAGGTGGTGACCGCACAGACTTTGCTCGCCAACGCATTGGTTCTGGATGGCCGCTTGCAGGAGGCGGGCGTGGCGCTGGACGAGGCTCAGGCTCGTCGTGCCCGCCTGGGGCCGGCTGCAGGGCCATCAACGATCCTGGATCAGTCGCGCGCCCTGTGGCTCACAGAGACGGGCCGCTTGCCTCAGGCCGTGGCGGCGAACGAACGCCTGCGCGACACCGTCATCGCGCAACTCGGGGCGCGCCACCCGTACGTTGCCGAGCGGCGGCTGCGGCTCGCACAAGCCCTGCTGGCGAGCGGCGACGATTCGGGGGCGGAGCGGGAACTGGAGGCCGCCCTGGCGACCGACGACGGCGTGGAGTCGGCATTCGGGTCAGCCAAGCACCGTGCGCGGCTGGTGCAGGCGATGGTCTGGGTCGCACAAGGTCGGACTGCGCAGGCCCTGGCGGCCACCCAGGCGCTGCTCGCGCAGGCAGCACGCAGCGATCGCCGGGAAATCTACCGGGACACCGTCCTGCTGCTGCACGAGGCAGCGGCACTCAGCTTCGCCTCGGCGGGGCGGCATGCCGACGCCCTGCCGCATTTTCAGCAGTTCATCGACACGTTGACCCTCACCAATCCGCAACACCCCTGGCTGGCGGCCATGCGAGCGCGCCTGGCCCGCAGCCTGGGTGGCCTGGGCCGCTGGGCCGAGGCCCATGCGCAGTTGGCTCAGGCGCGCGCTGCACTGCGCGCCGAGCCGCTGGCAGGCGCGCAGTACTGGCAAACGCTGCGCCAGACGGAGCAAGATATAGCCCGGTGGGAGCCGCGTTGAGCGCCCTCGGCGTGTCCGGATTGACGTGGCCAATCCGTCCTTTCATTCAAGGCCAACGCAGGCCGCCGCGATCAACCGATGGAGGACACGATGAACAAAAGCATCAACCTGACCTGGCGCCGGGCGACCCGGCTCTGGCGAATTTTGGCCCTGGCGGGGGTGGCAACGGGTGCCAGTGCCTCGGAGGGGCCGCTGGCCGACAAGTGCAACGACAACCAGTTCGCCACGAACGAAGTCCTCGCCGAAATGATCCGGCCCGAGCTCACCGGCGTGCCGTTGTTGCCGGGGCATCGCGTGCCGACTCGTGGCACGAACCCCACCGAATCGCCTGAACTGGCAGGGGTCACCGTGATCCTGCCACCGCCGACGAGCTTCAGCTTCACCTCCACGGAAGGTCTTGTCGCTGGAAGCTACAAGGAATCCATCCAGGCCAGCGATACGGACGGCACCTGCAAGCAGCACACCAAGTTGACGATGACTGCGGGATGCATCTCCAAGATCCGCTTTCACCAGTATTTGCACCCGTTGGACATCGTGGCCGACTTCCGAGACGATCTGCCAGGCAAGGTTCCTTCCAAGCGCGCGAGCCGTTCCAACGACGGCTTGACCTTCGAGTTCTTGCTCAAGCGGCCCGTTTGCGCGGGAGAGAGCACCCGCTTTCTTCTTCTGAACACCAGCATCTTGCACATGACCACGGCCGATGCCCTGGAACTGGTGGCGCGTGACGGCACGAGTGCGCCGGTGCTGTTCCCGGTGCATGTGCCGGCCCCGTGACGCCGTCCTGCCTGCCGCGGTCGACCTCAGCCGAAGGAGCATCCCATGAAGCCGTCGTTCCGTTCTGCCCCAGGTGGGCTCATGTCGCTGCTGGTCTGGGCCTGCGTAGCCAGCGGCCAGGTGCAGGCTGCGGGCAACGGGCCAATGGTTCACAGGTGCAATGACAACCTGCTGCCGCAGCCGGCCCTCGGCGGTGCAGTTGACGACGCGATCCACGCGACGCTGACCGGAACCCCGCTCGGCCCCGGCGACACGGTACGAACGGACGGCACCAACAGGCGCGATTCCGAGGAGCTGAACGGCGACGTCGTCCTGACGAAGACCACAGGTTTCCGATTCGCCACGTCGGACGGGCCAGCCGTGGGTCGAGTTCTCCAGACGGTCATTTCGGATCCCGTGGGCTTCTGCAAGTGTCACTATCAGGTCGTCTTGGCCTCGGGGTGTGTGTCGAAGCTGCGCTTCCATCACTACGTGCATCCGCTGGAACTGGTGGCTGATTTCCGAACGGACAAGCCCAAGGGCACGCAAGGCGGGACCGTCCCCAGCAAGCAGGCCAGCCGGTCGATCGATGGCGAGACCATCGAGTTCCTGTTGAGTCGCCGGGTGTGCGCCGACGAGGGCAAACGTACCCGGTGGCTGCTGCTCAACACCAGCGTGGATCACCTGCAGTCGGCGGACGCTCTGGAATTGATCGCCCCGGACGGCAGCAGCTCTGGCTTGTTGTCGGCCTTCGTGCCCGTCCCCTGATCTTTCTCCCGCCGGCCGGCGCTATGATGCGCGCCGGTCGGCAGTTCACCCAGGCGTCGCCGCGCGAGGCCCCGCTTCGCGAGCTAAACCTGCCCTGATTCCTGTTTTCGTTGCCCTGGTCCTGTGCCTGCGTTTTTCATCGCGGCGCCGTGAACCTCGGCTGCAAGTCGGCGACCCCAGCCCCCGGCCCCTCACGGGTCCACGCCGGGCCGGTTCATGTGCGCGCAAGGAAAGACGCACCATGACGACGACCATCGCTTCCAACCCCGCCGCCGAACGCGGCCGTTCCCTCGTGCCCCTGCACTGCGACGACCTGTCGCAGTTCGCCAAGTCGCTGCGCCAGCAGCTGGGCGAGCACCTGCAGAAGACGCCGGGCGCCGCACCCAGCCACGTGCAGCTGCTCAACATGCTGGCCCGCGCGGCCGGCCACCGCAGTGTGCAGGCGCTGCGCGCTCAGGCCACGCCCAGGCCTGCAGCCGCCGCCGCGGCGGCGGCGCCCGCTGCGGGTGCCCTGGGCCCGCATGCCACCAAGGCACTCACCCAGTTCGACGAGCACGGCCGCCTGGCGCGCTGGCCCTACAAGTTCAGCGTGCAGCGCCTGGCCATGTGGGGCCTGTGGCTGCGCTTCGACTCGGGCCGCACCTACACCGAGCGCGAGGTCAACGAGCTGCTGAAGGCCTGGACGACCTACGGCGACCACGTCACGCCGCGGCGCGAGCTGGTCGAGATGGGCCTGCTGGGCCGCAAGAGCGACTGCTCGGCCTACTGGAAAGAGCCGCAGCGCCCGACCGAGGAGGTACGAGCGCTGCTGCAGGCTCTGCGCGCTCGGCGCTAGCCGCGACCACGGTCACCGCTTGCGGTGGTGCTCGCAGCGCCAGTTCTCTTCCCAGGTCTGCCCGCCATCGGCCGAGAACGACTGCGCCCAGGTGGCGCTGTCGGGGCCGGTGCGCGTCCAGTGGTAGCGCACGAGGATGGGCCGGCCTTGGAACTCGTCCGGCCCCTCGAAGACACCCTCGTTGCCGTGGAAGCCGCCCACCACCGGCGGCAGCAGCGCGCTGGTCTTCTCGTCGAAGCCGTTGCCGCGGGTGTCGAACGAATAGAGGCTCCACATGCCGCTGCGGGGGTTGAACACCCGCACGGTGCTGCCCACGTAGCCCGGCCGCCAGGCCGGCGCAACGAAGCGGTCGGCGTTGCCGATGCCGTCGGGCAGCTTGACGGTGTCGAGCTCGGTGTCGAAGGTTTCCCAGTCCGCGGCGGCGGCGCCGCTGCCACTGAGCGGCGCGCGCAGCTTGCGGTTGCGGCCCTGCCAGTGGCCGATCAGGAAGTCGAAGTCGTGGGCCGCGTCGGCGGTGGAGGCGGGGATGGGCGCGGCGGCGCGAACAGCGGTGTCGCTCATGGCGGGGCTCCTGGGGTCGGTGGGTAAGGTGGGTGAAGGGGAGGCCGTGGCCGGCGCGGCCTGGGCGGCGCCAGCGGCCATCGCAGCCGCGGCGGCGATTAACAGCGCACCGACGACGCGCGCCGTCCAGGTTTGCGCACGCTGGCTCTGCGCCAGCCAGGGCCGCGCACCGGCGGCCATTAGCGCGACGGCGCCATAGACCAGGGCCTGGTTGGCGGCGATGATTCCGCCCATCGCCGCGGTCTGCGCCACGGTGCTGCGATCGGGTGTGTGGATGAACGAGGGCAGGATGGCCAGCGTGAAGGCGTAGGCCTTGGGGTTCATCAGGCAAGTCATCGCCGCCTGAGCAAAGACCTTTGCAGCGCCCCTATGGGGCCGCTGCACCTCAAGTGGCGTGCGCGGATCCGGCTTTGCCGGTCCGCTGCGCGAGCCCCCTCGGGGGGCAGCGACCGGCAGGGAGCGTGGGGGCCGAATGATCGTCCAGCCGATCCAAGCCATGTAGGCGGCGCCGCCGAGCAACAGTGCCATGCGCGCGGCGGGCCACCACAGCAGCAGCGCTGCCAGGCCGACCACGCCGGCCAACAGGTGCACCTGGCCGGCGACCATGATGCCGGCCACCGCGGCGAACCCGGCGCGCAGCCCGGACGTGACGGTGCTGCCGGCGACGAACGCCATGTCCATGCCGGGCAGGACGATGACGCCGAAGACCAGCGTCGTGAACAGCCAAAGATCGGGGTGCAGGCTCATGGTGCGGTGGACTCCTTGCAGGTCGATGCGAGGCAGTCTAGAAACCATAGAGGACAGAAACCGCCCTATATCGGACCGGCGCGTGCCCGCGGCGGCGTAGCATCGGCGGCATGAGCGCACCCACCAGCCGCGTGCTCGCGGTGCTCGAGCTGCTGCAATCCGGCCAGGGCCTGGGCGGGGCCGAGCTGGCCCGCCGCGTGGGCGTGGACCGGCGCACTGTGCGCCGCTACGTGACGCACTTGCAGTCGCTGGGCGTGCCGGTCGAGGCCCAGCGCGGGCGCGACGGCGGCTATGCGCTGCGCCCCGGCTTCAAGCTGCCGCCCATGATGTTCAACGCCGACGAGGCCCTGGCCCTGGCCGTGGGCCTGCGCGCCGCCGCCGAGATGGGGCTGGACGGCATCACGCCGGCCATCGCCAGCACTCAGGCCAAGCTCGAGCGGGTGCTGCCGCACGAGCTGAAGCGCCGCGTGGCCGACGTCGACCAGACCGTGCAGCTCGACCTGCGGCGCCCCTTCGCCGCGGGTGCCACCGCGCCGCTGCTGGCGCTGAGCGCCGCAGCGCGCCGGCAGCAACGCGTGCGCCTGCGCTACCGCAGCGGCGAGCAGGCCGAGACCGAGCGCGAGGTCGACGTCTACGGCCTGGCCTACCGGGGCGGCGCCTGGTACGCGGTGGGCCACTGCCACCTGCGCCGGGACCTGCGCAGCTTCCGCCTCGACCGGGTGCTGGCCGTCGAAGCCCAGCCCGCCAGCTTCGGCCGGCCTGAAGGCTTCGACGTGCTCGGCTACCTGCGATCCTCGATCGCCGGCTTGCCGCGCGCCTACCAGGTGGAGGTGGTGCTCGACACCGACCTGGCCACCGCGCGCCGCTCGGTCTTCGTCGAGATGGGCCTGCCCGAGGCCACGCCGCGCGGCGTGCGCCTGGTGGTGCAGGCTGACGACCTGGAATGGGTGGCCCGCGAGCTGGCCCGCCTGCCCTTCGGCTTTCGCATCCAGAAGCCGGTGGCGCTCAAGCGGGCCCTGGCCGAGCACGCGCGCACGCTGCTGGCGCTGGCGGGCGAGCCGGCCTGAGCCGAGCCGCGACGAGGGCCGGGCACAATCGCACGATCGGGCCGCCGCCCCGGCGGGCCCCCAAGCGCACTTGCACCGCTGCCATGCCCCAACGCGTCCTCACCGGCATCACCACCACCGGCACCCTGCACCTCGGCAACTACGTCGGCGCGATCCGCCCCTGTGTGATCGCCAGCCGCGAGACGGGTGTGGAGAGCTTCTTCTTCATGGCCGACTACCACGCGCTGATCAAGTGCGACGAGCCTGGGCGCATCGAGCGCTCGCGCCTGCAGATCGCGGCCACCTGGCTGGCCGCCGGGCTGGACACCGAGCGCTCGGTGTTCTACCGCCAGAGCGACATCCCCGAGATCCCCGAGCTGACCTGGCTGCTGACCTGCGTCACCAGCAAGGGCCAGATGAACCGCGCCCACGCCTACAAGGCCGCGGTGGACGCCAACCTGGCCGCGGGCGAGGACGCCGACGCGAACGTGTCGATGGGGCTGTACAGCTACCCGATCCTGATGGCGGCCGACATCCTGATGTTCAACGCCCACCGCGTGCCGGTCGGCAAGGACCAGGTGCAGCACATCGAGATGGCGCGCGACGTGGCGCAGCGCTTCAACCACCAGTTCGGCGCGGGCAAAGAGTTCTTCGTGCTGCCCGAGGCCCAGGTCGATGCCGAGATGGAGCTGCTGCCGGGCCTCGACGGCCGCAAGATGAGCAAGAGCTACGACAACGTGATCCCGCTGTTCGAGGGCGGCGCCAAGGCGCTGCGCGAGGCGATCGCGCGCATCGTCACCGACTCGAAGCTGCCCGGCGAGCCCAAGGACCCGCAAGGCTCGGCCCTGGTCACCATCTACGACGCCTTCGCCACGCCGGCCCAGCGCGCGGCCTTCCGCGCCGAACTGCAGGGCGGACTGGCCTGGGGCGAGGCCAAGCAGTGCTTGTTCGACCTGATCGACACCGAGATCGCCCCGATGCGTGCGAAGTACGACGCGCTGATGGCCCACCCCGAGCGCATCGAGGACACGCTGCAGGAAGGTGCCCGCAAGGCCCGCGCGCTGGCCGCGCCGTTGCTGGCCACGCTGCGCGAGGCGGTGGGCCTGCGCCGCTTCCAGCCGCTGAAGGCCGCGGCCGCCGAGGCGCCCAAGGCCAAGGCCGCGCTGCCGGTGTTCAAGCAGTACCGCGACGCCGACGGCCGCTTCTACTTCAAGCTCAGCGCGCACGACGGCCGCGTGCTGCTGCAAAGCGAGGGGTTTGCCGGCGGCCGCGACGCGGGCGAATGGGTGAAGAAGCTCAAGACCGAAGGCGCCGCCGCCCTGGCCGGCGCGCCGGTCGCCCGTGGCGAGGGCGTCGCCGAGGCCGAGGTGGCCGACGCGCTGGCGGCCCTGCTCGCAGCGGCCGAGTGAGCGCGCGCCACGACGACGCAGCGGCACCGGGGCCGCTGCACCTGGACCACCAGGGGTTGCTGCTGCGCCCGTTCGCCGACGCGGACGCCACTGCGTTCGTGGCCGCCGTGCGCGAGTCGGTGGCCACCGTCGGGCGATGGATGCCATGGTGCCACGAGGGCTATGCCGAGCAGGACGCGCTGGACTGGTTTGCGCTGTGCCGCGACGGGCTGGCCGCCGGGTCCGCGCACGAGTTCGGGTTGTTCGATGCGCGCGACGGCGAGCTGCTGGGGGGCGCCGGCCTGAATTTCATCAACCCCCTGCACCGCATGTGCAATCTCGGCTACTGGGTGCGGCAGTCGCGCCAGCGCCAAGGCGTGGCGGGGCGCGCGGTGCAGGCCTTGGCGGCGCACGCTTTCGACGCCCTGGGCCTGCACCGCGTCGAGATCGTCGTCGCCAGTGACAACCTGCCCAGCCACGCCGTGGCCCGCACCAGCGGCGCGCTGTGGGAATGCACGGCGCGCAATCGCCTGTTCCTGCACGGTGCACCCGTGGCGGCCTCGGTGTTCTCGCTGGTGCCGCCTTTGTCGCTGGCGACGGCGGCCACGCTCGCCCCGCCGGGTCGATGAACGAACGCCACGAACAATTCCCCACCGCGCCGCAGGCCGTGCTGCTGCTGGTCACGCTGTTCCTGCTCGAGGTGCTGGTCGGCGTGTTGCTGCGCGACCTGAACGGTGCGCTGGGCCTGAACGACGCCGCGCTGGGCGCGCTGGACAGCGTGCTGGCCAACGGTCTGCTGCTGACGGCGGTGCTGCAGTACAAGGGCATTGGCCACCGCGCGCTGATCCACCCTTCGGCGGCATCACCGGTGGCCACCTTTGCGCTGCTGCTGCCACCGCTGCTGATGCTCACGCCGGCCCTGGTGTTGCTGCTGGGCGTGGCCAACGACTGGATGATGCGCGTGTTGCCCTTGTCGGCATGGGAGGCCGAGGCTTTCGATGCGATGTCGGCCACCGACGCGGCCAGCCTGATCACCGGTTGCCTGCTGGCGCCGGTGCTGGAAGAGATGGTGTTCCGTGGCGTGGTGCTGCGCGGCTTCCTGCGCCAGTACCCGCGCGGCCAGGCGATCGCCGGCTCGGCCATCCTGTTCGGTGCGGCCCACCTGAACATCTACCAGTTCGTGGTCGCGGTGGTGATCGGCTCGCTGGCGGGCTGGCTCTACGAGCGCACCCGCTCGCTGCTGCCCTGCATCACGCTGCACGTGGCCTTCAACTCGCTGGTCTCGCTGCTGGGCGCGGTCGACGACAGCGGGGCCACGGCCGCCGCCGTGGCCGACGGCTCGGCCGACCTGGCCTCGGGGCCGGTGTGGCTGCTGACGCTGGCCTTGGGCCTGGCCGGCGCCGCCTGGCTGCGGCGCCTGTTGCGCTGAGCGCGGCACCGGGCAGCCCCAGACCGCGCCGGCCGTTCCGCGCCGACCACACCTCGGGTTGATCCCGAGGAGCAACGCGGGTCGCGTGCGTCGCGCCACGTCGCTGCAGCAACAAATGGCCCCGGCGCGGTTCGCCACGCGACAGCACGTGCCTGGCGTCGCCGCCCTGTGATGTTTTGCTTCCCCGCGCAAGCGCTTTCGTTCCTAGCCTTGGCCCTGCCCAAAAGCAACAACGGAGGTGATCATGGCAAACGGCATCCGGCCGACGGCCCTGGCCCGGGCGGCCCAGGCCCTGGTGTGCACGCTGACCGCCCTGCCCGCGGCGGCCCAGCAGGCGGCACCGCCGCCGCAAGAGACCCAGCGCGTCGAGATCACGGGCTCGTCGATCAAGCGCACCGACGCCGAGACGGCACTGCCGGTGCAGGTGATCTCGCGCGAGGAGATCCAGCGCTCCGGCGCGGTGAACACCGAAGAGCTGCTGAAGTCGGTGGCCGCGCTGGCCAGTTCGGGCCAGATCACTGCGTCGGGCGCCGCGGGCGCCACCACGGGTGGCATCAGCTCGGTGTCGCTGCGCGGGCTGACATCGGTGCGCACGCTGGTGCTGCTGAACGGCCGCCGCATCGCGCCCTACGGCATCGGCTTCACCGGCGACTCGGTGTCGGTGGACGTCAACAGCATCCCGCTGGCCGCGATCGAGCGGGTCGAGGTGCTGAAGGACGGGGCCTCGGCGGTGTACGGCTCGGACGCGGTGGCCGGCGTCATCAACTTCATCCTGCGCAAGGACTACGTCGGCGGCGAGCTGGGGCTGAACGTCGGCCGCACCCAGCAAGGCGGCGCCGACAGCGACCGCGTGACCGCCAGCTGGGGCACGGGTGACCTGACCACCGACCGCTACAACTTCATGCTCGTTGGCATGGTGCAGCGCGAAGGCGCGCTGTTCGGCCGCGACCGCGATTTCGCGACGCGCAGCTACAGCGTGTCGGCGAACAACGACAACACCTCGGCCCACACCTTCCCGGCCAACCTGATCGTGCTGGATTCGGTGGGCAATGCCGGCAACCCGGCCGCGCCCACCTGCCCGGGGCCCTACGCGCTGAACACGCCGTTCACCGACGGCAGCGGCCTGTGCACCTTCGACCCCTCGCCGATGGTGGGCCTGCTGCCCAAGACCAACCGCGCCAGCCTGTTCGGCTCGGCGCACTTCATGCTCGGGGAGAACACCGAGGCCTTCATCGAGGCCTCGTACAACCGCAACGAGATCAACACGGTCATCCAGCCGGTGCCGTTCTCGTTCATCTTCGCGTTACCGCCCAACAACCCGCTGTACAACCTGCCGCCCTACAACGGCTTCTTTCCCGACGGCACACCCACCGGGCTGACCCCCGGCACCTCGACCATCATCATGATGCCGTCGAGCCCGTACTACCCGGCCGCCTACGTGCGCACGCTGATGGGCAACCCGAACGACCCGCTGCCGCCCATCACCATCCTCTACCGCTCGGCGGTGACCGGCATGCGCGACATCACCGACATCTCCGAGTCGCCGCGCCTGGCCGGGGGCCTGCGCGGCACGCTGGGCGATTGGGACTACGAGACCGCGCTGCTGCTCAGCTCGAGCCGCGTGCGCGAGCACGTCAACGGCGGCTTCCCGGCCAACTCGAAGATCCTGCCGATCCTGAACAGCGGCAACGTCAACTTCTGGGGGCCCAACACGCCGGACATCGACGCACAGCTGCGCGACACCAACTACATCGGCGACGCCTACCGTGTGCGCTCTGACCTGACCAGCCTCACCGGCCATGTCTCGCGCGACCTGATGCCGCTGGGCGGTGGCGCGCTGGCGCTGGCGCTGGGGGCCGAGTGGCGCGACGAGAAGTACCTGTTCGACCCCAGCCCCACCATCCAGTCGGGCGACATCTCGGGCTACGGCGGCAACTTCCTGGTCACCGACCGCTCGCGCCAGGTGGGCGCGGCCTACGTCGAGCTGGTGGCGCCGCTGCTGAAGTCGCTGGAGCTGAACGCCGCCGTGCGCTACGACCGCTACCAGGGCGTGGGCGCGTCCACCACGCCCAAGCTCAGCCTGCGCTGGCAGCCGGTGTCCGAGCTGGTGCTGCGCGGCTCGGTGGGCAAGGGCTTCCGCGCGCCCAGCCTGCAGGACCTGTACCTGCCCAACACCACTGGCGTCACGCCGTCGGGCCTGTCGGACCCGCTGCGCTGCCCGACCACCGGCTCGGCCAGCGACTGCAGCACCCAGTTCAACGTGCTGTTCGGCGGCAACGCCGCGCTGGACCCGGAGCGCTCGACCAACATGACGCTGGGGGCGGTGATCGCGCCGACCAACAAGCTCTCGCTGTCGATGGATTTCTTCAAGATCGACCTGAAGGACACCATCGTCAACGGCGTCGCGCCAGCGGTGATCCTGGGCGACCTGACCAAGTACGGTGCCCTGGTCACCCGCGGCCCGGCCGACCCGAACTTCCCCGGCCTGCCGGGGCCGATCGTGCAGATCAACCAGACCAACATCAACCTGGGCGAGTCGCGCGTGTCGGGCATCGACGCCGACGCGCGTGCCACCTGGCCGCTGGGCGATTGGGGCAAGCTCTCGGCCACGGCCTCGGCCACCTACTTCATCAAGTTCGATGTCCAGAACCCCGATGGCAGCTTCACCGGCGGCGTGGACGTGACCAACTCCGCCACCAGCGGCGTGGTGCCGCGCTGGAAGCACCGGCTGGCGCTGGACTGGGACGTCGGCTCGTGGGGCTTCACGCTGGCCGAGTCGTTCCAGAAGCATTACCACGACCTGCCGGCGACCAATGACCCGGCGACGGCCAAGCCGCGCACCGTGGCCGACTACGACGTCTGGGACGGCCAGCTGCGCTACAGCGGCCTGAAGTCGACGATGCTGAAGTTCGGCGTGCGCAACCTCTTCGACCGCGACCCGCCCTACAGCAACGCCGGCGGCGGCACCAACTTCCAGGGCGGCTACGACGCCACCTACGCCGACCCGCGCGGGCGCTTCTTCTACATCGCCGCCGAGTACCAGTTCAAGTAGACAACGGGCTGCCGCGAGATCCTCTGCAGCAGGCACGTCGTTGGGGCTTCGCCCGGGCACCGGGCCCACGCCACCGTCGCCCCTGGCGGGGATTCACCCTTGCCGCCAGGGGTTTCGTCGCACCGGCGGCACGCCCGTGCCGCGCTCACTAGACTGGTGGCGCTTCGCACGGGGGCTCGCCGTATGGTCAAGCAGGCCTTGGGGGTGATGATCGCTGCGCCGCCCATCGTGGGCGACATGCGCATGGCGCGCCGCGTGCGGGTCTACTGCACCATCGTCGACGCGATCCGCAGCGGCAGCTTGCCGGTCGGTACGCGGCTGCCCTCGGTGCGCCAGCTGGCGGCGGAATGGGGCTATGCCCGCGGCGCGGTCGAGGAAGCTTTCGCGCAGCTGCAGATCGAAGGCCTGATCGAGCGCCGGGTGGGCGACGGCAGCTACGTGGCCGCGCTCGCGCCGGCGGCCACCGCCCCCGACGGCGCAGCGCCGACCGCCCGTCCCTTGAGCCGCTCGGCCCAGCGCGTGGTGAACCGCTTCGCCGCCTACTTCGGCATGCCGACGGGGCAGGAAGTGCCGCAGCCCATGCTGGCCCAGCAGCCGCTGTACCCGCGCGCGCCGCTGCTGCAGGACTTCCCGCTCGACGTGTGGCGGCGCCTGGTTTCGCGGGCCCATGGCGAGGCCTACCGGGATCACCTGAACTATGGCCCGTCGGCTGGCCTGCCGCGGCTGCGCGAGGCGATCGCGCGCCACCTGTCGCTGGCCCGCGCGACGCCAGTCCGGCCACAGCAGGTGGTGGTGGTGCACAGCCCCACCCACGCCTTCGAGCTGCTGGCCAAGGTGCTGCTGGAGCCGGGCGACAAGGTGTGGCTCGAATCGCCGGGGCACGGCAGCCTGGTCTCGCTGTTCCAGGTGCTGGGCATGCAGATCGTCGGCGTGCCGCTGGACGCCGAAGGGCTCGATGTGGAGGCCGGCCGCGCCCGTGCGCCCGACGCCGCGCTGGTCTACTTCCACCCCATCACCCAGTACCCCACCGGCGTGCGCACCTCGCCCCAACGCCGGGCCGAGCTGCTGCGCTGGGCCGACGCGAGCGGGGCCTGGATCGTCGAGGGCAACTTCAACGACGAGATCGTCTACGACGCCCAGCCGCCCGGCACGCTGTGGAGCATGGAAGAGTCCGACCGGGTGCTGATGATGGGCACGCTCGAGGGCATCATGTTCCCCGCGCTGCGGCTGTGCTACCTGGTGGTGCCGCCACACCTGGTGCACGTCTTCGTCGCGATGCGCGGCATGCTGGCCGACAGCAGCAACGTCCAGCTGCAGCTGGCCCTGGCCTGGTTCATGGAAGAGGGCCACCTCGCCGCGCACCTGCGCCACCTGCGCCGGGTCGGCCGCGAGCACCGCGCCGCGCTGGCCGCGGCCTGCGAGCGCCACCTGCCGGCCTGGGCCCGGCTGGGGCCGATGGACGGTGGCGTCACGGCCTGCATCCACGTGCCTGCCCGCCTGCCGGACCGCGAGGTGGTGCGGCGCATGCGCGAGCGCGGCGTGGTGGCGGCGTCGATGTCGTCCACGGCGATGGACCCGTCCCATGGCAACGGCATCGTGGTGAGCTACGGCGCCTTCGACGCCTTCACCATCGAGCGCGCGGTCGTCGTGATCGGCCAGTGCCTGGCGGAGATGGCGGCGTCGACCGGCTACCAGTTCGCCGGCGAAAAAAGATAGCCGCAGTTGCGCACGGTGCGGATGTGCTGCGCCGTGCCGTCGCCGTCGCGCAACTTGGCGCGGATGCGGTAGACGCGCGAGTCGATCGAGCGGTCAATGCGCTGGTAGGGCAGGCCGCGCAGCCGGTCCAGCAGGTCGGCACGCGACACCGCGCGCCCGGCCTGCAGCGCCAGCAGCCACAGCACCTCGAACTCGCATTCGGTCAGCGCGATGCGGTCGTGCCCCAGTTGCACCCGGCGCTCGCGCAGGTGCAGCGACAACCTGCCGAAGACCAGCCGGTCGACCGCCGCCTGCGGGCCTGGGCTGGCACGGCGCCACAGGGCCCGCAGCCGCGCCGCCACCACCGGCGCCGAGACGGCGGCGTCGACCACGTCGTCGGCACCCATCTCCAGCGCCAGCACCTGCTCCAGCTCGCGCAGCTGCCGGCCCACGGCCAGCAGCGGCAGGTTGCCATGGGCCTGGCGCAGGCGCCGCAGCGTGTCCAGTTGCTCGGTCAGGCGCTGGGCGCAGAACAGCACCAGGGCTTGCGGGGGCGCGGGGGGTGCAGGGCCTCGGTCGGGGTCTGGGCCGGCGCCGAACGAGGGCATGGCGTTGAGCTCGACGCTGAGGCCTTCCTCGGCCAGGGCCTGGCACCAGGGGCCGGCGAGCGCGCTGTCGTCGACCGTCACCGACACCTGCGTCGAGGCCGGCCCGGCGGCGTGGCGTGCCCAGACGCCGTGGGCGTGGGCGGTGGTCGATTCGTGCAGGGCGGCGGCATCCACGTCGCCGGTGTAACCGTTACCGCCAGGCGCCACAAGGGCCATTCTGGCGACGCGCGACCGGTCATTCCCGAAGGTGCCTTGCGGACACCGCGCTGGGCCGGGTCAGAACTGGTACTGCACCCGCAGCGTGAACATGCTGCCCTTGTGCCGGTACACCGTGCCCAGCAGGTAGGCCGCCTGGTACAGCAGGGCCTGGCGGTCACCGTTGCCCAGGTCCAGGTGGCCGAACACGGCCGGCCCGGCGCGGTGCGATTGATCGCCACCGGTGGCCCAATGGTCCCAGCGGCCCAGTTCGCCAAAGCCCTGGGCGCCGAAGTCCAGCAGCGTCGAAAAGCAGGTTGGCGTTGAGCTGGGTGCGGCCGACGTCGGTCTGCAGCACCGGGCCGTATTCCAGCGCGTAGTGCCCGCCGCCCACCCCCAGCTCGCGGACCAGGTTGGCATGCAGGGCCACGTCGACCGGCCACTCGCCCTGGGTCAGCAGCACGTTGTTCTGCCAGCTCAGGTAGTCGGGCGTCACGTCCCAGTTCGACGGGCCGATGGTGCTGTACAGCAGCTCGGTGGTCCAGCGGCTGTTGACGCCATAGCTGAAGCCGAGCTCGGGCCAGATCGTTTCGGCCTGGCCGGGGAACTTGACCGTCCAATAGCGCAGGTCGACCGAGCGCAGGCCGGCGTTGTCGTAGGCGGTGACCACGTAGTAGCCCGGGTCGGCCAGGGCGCCGCCCGGCACGGCGCAGGCCAGCGCCGCCGCCAGCGGCAAGGCGGCAGGCGCGAAGGCGGACAGGGTTCGGCGGAAACGGCGCGGCACGGCAAAGGCTCCAGGCAGGCCGCGCACCGCGGCCCAGGTTCGCAGTGTGTCGCGCGGGCCTGCCGGGCAAAGGCTGGAACAGCGGGGCGAATCCGGCCGAGATGGCTTGCGCCAGCGCCGCCGCCGCTGGCTCATTCCCAGGGGTAGGTCACGCCCAGCCGGGCGCGGATGGCATCCATCCAGCCCAGGGTGGCCAGGGTGTCGGCGTGCGGCATGTGGGGGCTCTCGACGCGGCCGGCGCGCACGCAGCGCAGCGTCTCTGCGATCTCGCCTTCGAAGCCGTTGATCGCGAAAGGCGCCTGCACCGTTTGCGGCGGCTCGCCCTCGCGCCACAGCTCGGCCTCGGTCGCCTGCCAGAACGTGCGCGGCACGACGATCTGGCCGCGCTCGCCGAAGATGCGCAAGGCGTTGTCGGCCATGCCGTCGACGCCGCAGGTGAACTGCGAGGCCACGCCGCCGTCGAACACCAGCGTGGCCCAGACGCGCTGGTCCACGCCCGTCGGGGCGAGCCGGCCGCTGGCCTGCAACTGCTGCGGCTCAGGACAGCGGCCCCACGACGCCGCCAGCACCCACTGGGTCATTGTCAGGTTGTAGACGCCCAGGTCCAGCAGCGAGCCGCCCGCGAGTGCCGGGTCGAACACGCGGTCGCCAGGGTCGAATGGCATGGCAAAACAGAAGCTGGACTGGAACCCACGCAGCGGCCCGATCGCGCCATCGGACAGCCACTGCCGGACGTGGGCGTAGACCGGCAGGAAGCGTGTCCACACCGCCTCCATCAGGAACACGCCGCGGGTGCGCGCCAACTCGACCAGCGGCCGAGCCTCGGCGGCGCTGGCCACCAGCGGCTTCTCGCACAGCACGGCCTTGCCGGCTTCGAGCGCAGCGCGCACCGCGTCGCCGTGGAAGGCGTGCGGCGTCGCCACGTACACCGCCTGCACTTCGGGGCGGGCCAGGGCGTCGGCCAGGTCGGCTGTGGCCCGCACCGGTGGCTTGCCGGGCCGGGCCCAGTCTTGCGCAAAGCCTTGCGCGCGCGGCAGGTCACGACCCTGCACCACCGCCAGGTGCGTGCCCGACAAGGCTTGCACCGCTTCGGCAAAGCGCCGCGCGATGCGGCCGGGGCCCACCAGGGCCCAGCCGAAGCTGGCGGTGTCGGCGGGCGAGGCGGTCGACTTGGGCGATTGGGCAAGGCTCATCGCCGGATTATGGGCAGCGCGAAGTGCGGTGAGTGCGGCACGCACGGCAAAAGGTTGTGCCCCGCGGCCCCCTAGAAGGCGCCCTATCGCGCCAACGGGTCGGGTGCTAGTTTCTCCGCCGCGCACCACCCGCCCGGGCGGTGCAGTTTTCTCCTTCTTCCAAGCACAGGAGCGATCCCATGAAACTCGTCTTGACCGCGCTCGTCGTGGCCCTGTTCAGCGTCGGCGCCTCGGCCGCTGGCTACATGGAAAAGAAATCCGGCGACCTGAGCAACGACGGCATGAACCCGACCGTCGTGAAGCTCAAGCTGGGTGACAACGTCATCGACGGCGACTATGGCAAGGCCAACAACGTCGTCGATCGCGACTACTTCACGATCAAGATCGGCGCCGGCCAGCAGCTCTCGGCCATCACGCTGGACCCCAAGACCGTGATCGGCGGCAACTCGTCGTTCATCGGCGTGCAAAAGGGCAGCAAGGTCACGGTGGACCCGAACGCCGCCGACCCCGCCGACCTGCTGGGCTGGACGCACTACAGCACCTCGGACGAGGGCACCGACATCCTGCCGGCCATCTGCGAAGGTGCGGGCGCCCAGGGCTGCACGCCGCCGCTGGGCCCGGGCAAGTACAGCTTCTGGGTGCAGGAGCTGGCCACCTGCGCCTGCCACTACCGTTTCATCTTCACGGTGACCGCGGCAGCGGAGTGACCGGCTGCGTTCAGGCGGCCACCGCCTGACGCACCGCACGCTCCCAGCGCGCCATCAGCTCGGCCGCGCGCTCGCGCGGCAGCGTGGGCTCGAAGCGCCGCTCGACCTGCCACTGCGCGCCGAGCTCGTCCAGGCTGGCCCAGACGCCGGTGGCCAGGCCGGCCAGGTAGGCCGCACCCAGCGCCGTGGTCTCGATGACCTGCGGCCGCACCACCGGGATGCCCAGCAGATCGGCCTGGAACTGCATCAGCAGGTTGTTGACGCAGGCGCCGCCATCGACGCGCAGCTCGGTCACTCCGCCGAGTGCCGTCGCTCCGGGCCGAGCGCTCGGCCGCTCCGGAGCCGGCCCGGGTCCTCCCGGGGGACCGTCCGGCGTACTCGCCGGGCGAGGGGCTGACATGTCGCGGCTCATCGCCTGCAGCAGCGCCGCGCTCTGGAAGGCGATGCTCTCCAGCGCGGCGCGGGCGATGTGGGCGGCGTTGGTGCCGCGGGTCAGGCCAACGATGGCCCCGCGGGCTTCGGGCTGCCAATAGGGCGCGCCCAGGCCGGTGAAGGCCGGCACGAACATCACGCCGCCCGCGTCGGGCACGCTCTCGGCCAGGGCCTGCACCTCGGAGCTGGACTGGATGGCGTGCAGCCCGTCGCGCAGCCACTGCACCACCGCGCCGCCAATGAAGACGCTGCCTTCGAGCGCGAACTCCGGCGTGGTCGTGGGCTGCGCGGCGCTGGTGGTGATCAGGCCATTGGCGCTGGTCTGGAAGCGCTCGCCGGTGTGCATCAGCATGAAGCAACCGGTACCGTAGGTGTTCTTGGCCAGCCCGGCGCGAAAGCAGGCCTGGCCGAACAGCGCGCTCTGCTGGTCACCCGCGATGCCGGCGATGGGCACGCCAGCGCCCAGGAGCTCGGGCAGGCTCTCGCCGAAGACATGGCTGCTGGGGTAGACCTGCGGCAGCAGGCTGTCGGGCACGTGCAGCGCGCCCAGCAGGCCGTGGTCCCAGCGGTTGTGGCGCACGTCGAACAGCATGGTGCGCGAGGCGTTGCTCACGTCGGTGGCGTGCACGTGGCCGCCGGTCAGCTTCCACAGCAGCCAGCTGTCCACCGTGCCGAAGGCCAGGTCGCCTTGAGCCGCAGCGATGTGCGCACCCGGTGCATGGTCCAGGATCCAGCGGATCTTGCTGCCCGAGAAATACGCGTCGATCACCAGGCCGGTGGTTTCGCGCACCCGTGGCTCCAGGCCCTGCTCGCGCAGCTGCGCGCACAGCGGCTCGGCGCGCCGGTCCTGCCAGACGATGGCGTTGTGGACGGGCTGGCCGGTGCGGCGGTTCCACACCACCGTGGTCTCGCGCTGGTTGGTGATGCCGATGGCCTTCAGCTCGCGCGCGGCCAGCCCGGCCTTGGCCAGGGCCTCGCGCGCGGTGGCGAGCTGCGAGTCCCAGATCTCGTTCGGGTCGTGCTCCACCCAGCCGGGCTGGGGGTAGATCTGGCGGAACTCGCGCTGCGCCATCGCGACGATGCGGCCGCGCTCGTCGAACACGATCGAGCGCGAGCTCGAGGTTCCCTGGTCCAGGGCGAGGATGAAACTCATGTGTGCCCCTCGTTCGATGGGTACATCGACCGATCCCCCGAGGGGATGTCGGCCGGCTTGGGAGCGGCCCGGCGCTCGGCCGACTTCATGGTTGAACGCACTCCAGCTGCACGCCCGCCTCGGCGAGCAGCGAAGGATACGGCGACGGCGGCGGTTGGTCGGTGAACAGCAGGTCGATCTGGTCGACGCGCGCCACCTCGACCATCGCCGGCCGGTTGAATTTGCTGTGGTCGGCCGCCAGCCAGACCTCGCGCGATTGCTCGATGATGGCCCGCGAGACCTTGACCTCGCGGTAGTCGAAGTCGCGCAGCGAGCCGTCGGACTCGATGCCGGAGATGCCGATCAGCCCGATGTCGACCCGGAACTGGCGGATGAAATCGACCGCGGCCTCGCCGACGATGCCGCGGTCGCGGTGGCGCACCACGCCGCCGGCGACGATGACCTCGCAGTCGGGGTTGTCGGTCAGGATGGACGCGACGTTCAGGTTGTTGGTGATCACGCGCAGCCCCTTGTGCTGCAGCAGCGCGCGCGCCACGGCCTCGGTCGTCGTGCCCAGGTTGATCAGCAGCGAGCAGCCGTTGGGCACGCGTGCCGCCACGGCGCGGGCGATGCGCTGCTTGGCGTCGGCGTTGAGCGCCTCGCGCTGGCGGTGGGCGATGTTCTCGGTGGTCGAGCTGGGCAACCGCACGCCGCCATGGAACCGCGCCAGCAGGCCCGCCTCGGCCAGCAGCTTCACGTCGCGCCGCACGGTCTGCAGCGTGACGCCGAAGCGGTCGGCCAGCGACTCCACCGTCACCACGCCCTGGGCACGCACGGCGTCGAGCAGGTCGGACTGGCGCGGGTTGGGGGTCATGCGTCGATTGTCGTGAGCAGACGCCGCCACGGCGAATCAGAACAAACCCGAAAGCAAATGATCGGAAACGATCTTGCAAACGAACTTGGTCTGAGATAAAACGAAAAAAGACGAACCGCTCGGCCGCCGTGTTGGCCAGCCGCTGCCCGCTTCAGGAGACCACCCTGTTCAACGACGCGCCCCCGGGCGTGCCCCCTTCCTCGGCCGACCCGCTGAGCTGCGACGTGCTCGTGGTGGGCGGCGGCATCAACGGTTGCGGCATCGCCCGCGACCTGGCCGGCCGCGGCTGGCGCGTGGTGCTGTGCGAGCAGGACGACCTGGCCTCGCACACCTCGTCGTCGTCGACCAAGCTGATCCACGGTGGCCTGCGCTACCTTGAGTACTACGAGTTCTCGCTGGTGCGCAAGGCGCTGCAGGAGCGCGAGGTGCTGCTCAAGAGCGCGCCCCACATCATGTGGCCGCTGCGCTTCGTGATGCCGCACGACCCGCATGCCAGCTTCCTGCGGCCGGCATGGCTGATCCGCATCGGCCTGTTCCTCTACGACCACCTGGCGCGGCGCGAGGTGCTGCCCGGCTCGCGCGGGGTGGACCTGCGCCGCCACCCGGCCGGCGTGCCGCTGCAGCCGGGCTTCACGCGCGGCTTCGTCTATTCCGACGGCTGGGTCGACGACGCGCGCCTGGTGGTGCTCAATGCCATCGACGCGCGCGATCACGGTGCCATGCTCTTCACCCGCACCCGCTGCACCCGCGCCGAGCGCGGCGAGCAGGCTTGGGCGGCCACGCTGCAAGGGGCGGACGGGCGCACGACCACCGTGCAGGCGCGCGCGCTGGTCAACGCCGCCGGCCCCTGGGCCGAAGCCTTCCTGCGCGGCACGGCGAGGCCGGCCCACGGCGAGGCGCTGGCCACCAAGAGCCTGCGCCTGGTCAAGGGCTCGCACATCGTGGTGCCACGCTGCTTCGAGCACGACCACGCCTACATCTTCCAGAACCCGGACAAGCGCATCATCTTCGCGATCCCCTACGAGCGCGACTTCACGCTGATCGGCACCACCGACGTCGAGATCCAGGGCGACCCGCGCGGTGCCGCGATCGACGCAGATGAGACCGTCTACCTCTGCGAGCAGGCCAGCCGGTACTTCCGCCGGCCCGTGACGCCGGCCGACGTGGTGTGGAGCTATGCCGGCGTGCGCCCGCTGCTCGAAGACGAGGCTGGCGACCCCTCGGCCGTCACGCGCGACTACCTGCTGGAGCCCAACACTGCTGCGGCGCCGCTGCTGAGCGTGTGGGGCGGCAAGATCACCACCTTCCGCAAGCTGGCCGAGGAGGCCGCCGACGAAGTGGGTCGCCTGCTGGGCGACCGCCGCCCCGCCTGGACGCATGGCGCCTTCCTGCCCGGCGGCGACCTGCGCGCCTGGATCGGCCCGGCCGACCGGCCGGACGGCGACTTCGAGCGCCTGCTGCAGGCCCTGGCCATGCGCCACCCCTGGCTGCCGGCGCCGCTGGCGCGCCGCCTGGCACGGGCCTATGGTGCGCGGGTAGGCGCCCTGATCGGCCACGCCAGCAGCCTGAACGGCCTGGGCGAAGAGGTGGCGCCAGGCCTCTACGAAGCCGAGCTGGGTTTCCTGCAGCGCGAGGAATGGGCATGCCACGGCGACGACGTGCTGTGGCGCCGCAGCAAGCTGGGCCTGCACTACAGCGCTGCCGAACGAGAACGCGTGCAGGCCTGGATGGCCGCCCACGCGCCCCCACCCCTGACAGCCCCCTGGGCGACGACGAGCACGATGAAGGACACCCCATGCAGCTGACGCTGGACAGCATCAGCAAGAAGGTCGGGGCCGAGACCTGGCTGCACGACATGAGCCTGGCGCCGCACCCGGGCGAGGTCACGGTGCTGCTGGGCGCCACGCAGGCCGGCAAGACCAGCCTGATGCGCATCATGGCCGGGCTGGACGTGCCCAGCGCCGGCCACGTGAGCGTGGACGGCCGCGACGTGACCGGCGTGCCGGTGCGCGAGCGCAACGTCGCGATGGTCTACCAGCAGTTCATCAACTACCCCTCGATGACGGTGGCCGACAACATCGCCTCGCCGCTGAAGCTGCGCGGCGAGAAGGGGGTGGCCGAGCGCGTGCGCGAGCTGGCCGCCAAGCTGCACATCGAGATGTTCCTCGACCGCCTGCCGGCGGCCTTGTCCGGCGGCCAGCAGCAGCGCGTGGCCCTGGCCCGCGCGCTGGCCAAGAACGCGCCGCTGATGCTGCTGGACGAACCCCTGGTCAACCTGGACTACAAGCTGCGCGAGGAGCTGCGCGAGGAGCTGACCCAGCTCTTCGCCAGCGGCGATTCGACCGTGGTCTACGCCACCACCGAGCCGGGCGAGGCCCTGCTGCTGGGCGGTTACACCGCGGTGATGGACGCGGGCGAACTGCTGCAGTACGGCCCCACGGCCGAGGTCTTCCATGCGCCGGCATCCATCCGCGTGGCACGCGCCTTCAGCGACCCGCCGATGAACCTGATCGCCGGTGAGGCGGCGTCCATCGGCGTGAAGATGAACGCCGGGCCGGACTTGCAGATCCCTCTGCCGGCAGCGGCATCGCGCGCGCTCACGCTCGGCGTGCGTGCGAGCGCGCTGCGCGTTCAGCCGCGCCCAGGCGACGTGGCCCTGCCCGGCACGGTAGAGCTGGCCGAGATCTCCGGCTCGGACACCTTCGTCCACGTGGCCACCGCGGTCGGCGAGGTGGTGGCGCAACTGACGGGCGTGCACGACTTCGACCTCGGCGCCGCGATCACGCTGCACCTGAACCCGTCCCAGGTCTACGTGTTCGATCAAGCCGGCGCCTTGCTCGTCGCGCCACAGCGGGGAAGGAACTGACATGGCCCGCATCGACCTCGATCTCGCGCACTCGTACAAGGCGAACCCGAAAGAGGATGCCGACTACGCGCTGCTGCCGCTGAAGATGAGCTTCGTCGACGGCGGCGCCTACGCGCTGCTGGGCCCCTCGGGCTGTGGCAAGACGACCATGCTCAACATCATGTCGGGCCTGCTGGTGCCCTCGCACGGCAGCGTCAAGTTCGACGGCCAGGACGTGACCCGCGCCACGCCGCAGGCCCGCAACATCGCCCAGGTGTTCCAGTTCCCGGTCATCTACGACACGATGACCGTGGCCGAGAACCTGGCCTTCCCGCTGAAGAACCGCAAGGTGCCCGAGGCGCAGATCCAGGCGCGCGTCGGCCAGATCGCCGAGATGCTGGAGATGAGCCACCAGCTGAACATGCGCGCAGCCGGGCTGGCGGCGGACCAGAAGCAGAAGATCTCGCTCGGCCGCGGCCTGGTGCGGCCGGACGTGTCGGCCGTGCTCTTCGACGAGCCGCTGACCGTGATCGACCCGCACCTGAAGTGGCAGCTGCGGCGCAAGCTCAAGCAGATCCACCACGAGCTGAAGCTGACGCTGATCTACGTGACGCACGACCAGGTCGAGGCACTCACCTTCGCCGAGCAGGTGGTGGTGATGACGCGCGGCAAGGCCGTGCAGGTGGGCTCGGCCGACGCCTTGTTCGAGCGGCCGGCGCACACCTTCGTCGGCCATTTCATCGGCTCGCCGGGCATGAACTTCCTGCCGGTGCAGGTCAGCGGCGGCCGACTGGCAGTGGACGGGCAGACCCTCGGCGACGCCGGCCGCACGCTGCCGGAAGGCGCGTTGAAGCTGGGCATCCGGCCGGAGTACCTGTCCATCGCAGCGCCCGGCGACACCGGCGGCCTGCCAGCCACGGTGACCCAGGTGCAGGACATCGGCACCTATGTGCTCGTCACCTGCCGCGCCGGCGCGCAGGTGCTCAAGGCCCGGCTGGCACCCGACGCCGTGTTGCCCGCGGCGGGCGATGCCGTGCGGCTGCAGGTGCTGGGCGAGCACACCTGCTTCTATGCGAACGAGGAGTTGGTGGCATGAACAAGCCCATCAATCAAAAGGCCTGGTTCCTGATCCTGCCCGTCTTCATCTGCGTGGCCTTCTCGGCCATCGTGCCCTTGATGACGGTGGTGAACTACTCGGTGCAGGACATCATCTCGCCCGAGCGGCGCGTCTTCGTCGGCACCGAATGGTTCGCCTCGGTGATGCGCGACGAGGACCTGCACGAGGCACTGTGGAACCAGCTGCGCTTCTCGCTGGCGGTGCTGGCGGTGGAGATCCCGCTGGGCATCGGCCTCGCCCTCGCCATGCCGGCGCAAGGCTGGAAGGCCTCGGCCACGCTGGTGATCGTCGCGCTGTCGCTGCTGATCCCGTGGAACGTGGTCGGCACGATCTGGCAGATCTTCGGCCGTGCCGACATCGGCCTGATGGGCGCGACGCTGGAGAAGCTGGGCATCGAGTACAGCTACACCGGCGACGCCACCCAGGCCTGGCTCACCGTGCTGCTGATGGACGTGTGGCACTGGACACCGCTGGTGGCGCTGCTGTGCTACGCGGGGCTGCGCTCGATCCCGGACGCCTACTACCAGGCGGCGCGCATCGACGGTGCGAGCAAGCTCGCGGTGTTTCGCTACATCCAGTTGCCCAAGATGCGCGGCGTGCTGATGATCGCGGTGCTGCTGCGCTTCATGGACAGCTTCATGATCTACACCGAGCCCTTCGTGCTCACCGGCGGCGGGCCCGGCAACGCCACCACCTTCCTGAGCCAGTACCTGACGCAAAAGGCCGTGGGCCAGTTCGACCTCGGGCCGGCGGCGGCCTTCTCGCTGATCTACTTCCTGATCATCTTGCTGTTCTGCTTCGTGCTCTACAACTGGATGCAGCGCGTGGGCACCGCCGACAAGGAGGGTGGCCATGAATGAGCCGCGCTTCCAGAAGCGCAGCGTGCTGCTGGCGCTGTACCTCGTCTTCGCGCTGTTGCCCATCTACTGGATGGTCAACATGAGCTTCAAGACCAACGAGGAGATTCTGTCAAGCTTCAGCCTGCTGCCGCAGCACTTCACCTGGGCCAACTACAAGACCATCTTCACCGACGAGAGCTGGTACTCGGGCTACATCAACAGCCTGATCTACGTCGCGATCAACACGGTGATCTCGATCACCGTGGCGCTGCCGGCAGCCTATGGGTTCAGCCGCTACAGCTTCCTTGGCGACAAGCATGTCTTTTTCTGGCTGCTGACCAACCGCATGACGCCGCCGGCGGTGTTCCTGCTGCCGTTCTTCCAGCTGTATTCGACGATGGGCATGATGGACACGCACATCGCCGTGGCGCTGGCGCACCTGCTGTTCAACGTGCCGCTGGCGGTGTGGATCCTCGAAGGCTTCATGAGCGGCATCCCGCGCGAGATCGACGAGACGGCCTACATCGACGGCTATTCATTCCCGCGCTTCTTCGTCACCATCTTCCTGCCGCTGATCAAGTCCGGCGTGGGCGTGGCCGCCTTCTTCTGCTTCATGTTCAGCTGGGTCGAGCTGCTGCTGGCGCGCACGCTGACCAGCGTCAACGCCAAGCCGATCGTGGCGACGATGACCCGCACCGTGAGCGCCTCAGGCATGGACTGGGCCGTGCTGGCCGCCGCCGGCACCCTGACCATCGTGCCGGGCGCGATCGTGATCTGGTTCGTGCGTCACTACATCGCCAAGGGCTTCGCGATGGGGCGGGTGTGATGGGGGCATCCGGGTTGTCGCGGGTGGCGAGGGCAGGGTGCCGGTACCCGCCGCGGCTCAGGTGTCCGCGCCCTCGTCCTGCGGTCGAGGGTGCCCTGTGCTGCTCGCTCCGCGGGGCTTTCAACATCGCCCCCGCGGGCACCGGCACCCTGCCGGTCACCGTCGGTGGCGTCGCGTCGCGCTTGTATTCCCGCGTCAAAGTGGCCCCCGGCCGAACCCGCCACAACATTTCTCAAGGGATCACCCGCCATGTTTGACTGGATGGTCTGGACCACCCCGGTGGCCGTGTTCTTCACCTGCATCGTGCTGATGCTGATCGGCATGACGGCGTGGGAGATCCGCTCGCCCACTACGCTGCGCAAGGGCTTTCTGCCCATCGCCACCACGCGCGGCGACCGGCTGTTCATCGGCCTGCTCAGCGCCGCCTACATCAACCTGGCCTTCATCGGCCTGGCCGGCAAGTTCGCAGAGTGGTTCTCGCTCGAGGCCGAGCCCAGCATCTGGATCAGCTTCGTCGTGTCGATGGCCTTTCTTGCCTTCGTGATGAAGAAAGGCTGAACTTCGCTTCTCGGGAATCCGGCCCGGAGCGTCCCCGGGGCCTGGTCAACCCAACCGCAAAACGGGGACGCCTGCTAGAGGAGACATGCAAATGAAGCTGCGCTATTCCGCGCTCGCCCTGGCCGCCACGTGCGCGCTCGCGGGCCAGGCCTGGGCCGACGAGGCTGCGGCCAAGAAATGGATCGACAACGAGTTCCAGCCCTCGACGCTGAGCAAAGACCAGCAGACGGCCGAAATGAAGTGGTTCATCGATGCCGCCGCCAAGCTCAAGGCCAAGGGCGTGACCCAGATCTCGGTGGTCTCCGAGACCATCACCACCCACGAGTACGAGTCCAAGACCCTGGCCAAGGCCTTCAGCGAGATCACCGGCATCACCGTCAAGCACGACCTGATCCAGGAAGGCGACGTGGTCGAGAAGCTGCAGACCTCGATGCAGTCCGGCAAGTCGATCTACGACGGCTGGATCAGCGACTCCGACCTGATCGGTACGCACTGGCGCTACGGCAAGATCATGAACCTCACCGACTACATGGCCGGTGCGGGCAAGGAGTTCACCAACCCCGGGCTGGACCTGAAGGACTTCATCGGCACCAGCTTCACCACCGCGCCCGACGGCAAGCTCTACCAGCTGCCCGACCAGCAGTTCGCCAACCTGTACTGGTTCCGCGCCGACCTGTTCGCCCGCAAGGACCTGCAGGACAAGTTCAAGGCCAAGTACGGCTACGACCTGGGCGTGCCGCTGAACTGGTCGGCCTACGAGGACATCGCCGCCTTCTTCAGCGAAGACGTGAAGACCATCGACGGCAAGCCCATCTACGGCCACATGGACTACGGCAAGAAGGATCCGTCGCTCGGCTGGCGCTTCACCGACGCATGGCTGTCGATGGCCGGCACCGCCGACAAGGGCATCCCCAACGGCGTGCCGGTGGACGAATGGGGCATCCGTGTCGACAAGGACAAGTGCGCCCCTGTCGGCGCCTCGGTCGAGCGTGGCGGCGCCACCAACTCGCCGGCCGCCGTCTACGCGCTGACCAAGTACGTCGACTGGATGAAGAAGTACGCACCGAAGGAAGCCACCGGCATGACCTTCGGCGAGGCCGGCCCGGTGCCGGCCCAGGGCCAGATCGCGCAGCAGATCTTCTGGTACACCGCCTTCACCGCCGACATGACCAAGCCGGGCCTGCCGGTGGTCAACGCCGACGGCACGCCGAAGTGGCGCATGGCGCCCGGCCCGAATGGCCCGTACTGGAAGCAGGGCATGCAGAACGGCTACCAGGACGTGGGCTCGTGGACCTTCTTCCAGGGCCACGACGCCAACAAGACCGCCGCGGCCTGGCTGTACGCGCAGTTCATCACCGCCAAGACGACCTCGCTGAAGAAGACCATCGTCGGCCTGACGCCGATCCGCGAGTCGGACATCCAGAGCAAGGCCATGACCGACATGGCGCCCAAGCTGGGTGGGCTGGTCGAGTTCTACCGCAGCCCGGCGCGCGTGGCGTGGACCCCGACCGGCACCAACGTGCCCGACTACCCCAAGCTGGCCCAGCTGTGGTGGAAGAACGTGGCCCAGGCGGTGACTGGCGAGAAGACCCCTCAAGGCGCGATGGACAACCTGGCCAAGGAAATGGACGACGTGATGGCCCGGCTGGAGCGCGCCGGCATGGCCAAGTGCGCGCCCAAGCTGAACCCCAAGAGCTCGCCTGACAAGTGGCTGTCGGACAACGGCGCGCCGTGGAAGAAGCTGGCCAACGAGAAGCCCAAGGGCGAGACCATTGCCTACGACAAACTGCTGTCGGCCTGGAAGGAAGGCCGCGTGCGCTGAAGACCCTCGCCTGAGCTGAAACCGGCCGCGCCGTGCCCGCCAGCAACCCCTGGCGGCCCGGCGCGGCCTTTTTTCACGTTCTGCAGTGAGGCCCGCCGGCAACAGGCGCCTGCAGACCCTGCATCTCGGCCGAACGGCGCCGAAATCACTGGCGACAATGCGGCAAGGTGTCGGTTGCTGCGCGCCTGCCCGTTCCAGAACAACGTCCGTCCAGAAGTACCCCCAACGTGTCCGTCCTGACCTGCCGTGGCGCTGCCGCCGCCCTCGCCCTGGCCTTGCTGTCGGCCGCCCCGCGCGCCGACGAGCTGACCGACCTGCCGCTCGAGCGCCTGCTGGAGACCGACGTCGTCAGCGCCGCCCGTTTCGCGCGCCAGATCACCGACGCGGCCTCCGCTGTCTCGGTGCTGACGGCCGAGGACATCCGCATCCTCGGCCTGCGCACCTTCGGCGAGGTGCTGGACCAGATGCGCGGCCTGCACGTCAGCCACTCGCTGGACTACGTGTTCCTCGGCGCCCGCGGCATCGGCGGCCCGCGCAGCCTGGCCGGCCGCGTGCTGCTGCTGATCGACGGCACGCCGGCGGTCGACAACCTGTACGACCAGCTCTACCTGGGCCACGACGCCGTGCTCGACGTGGCCATGATCGACCGCATCGAATACGCGCCGGGCAGCGGCTCGGCCATGTACGGCAACAACGCCTTCCTGGGCGTGATCAACGTGGTCACCAAGCGGGGCCGCGACATCGACGGCCTGCAGGCCAGCGCCGCGCTGGGCGACTGGGGCGACCGCACGACCCGCCTGAGCTGGGGCCAGCGCCTGCCCAACGGTGCCGAGTGGCTGCTCTCGGCCACCGTGCACCAGAACAGCGGCCTGCCTTCGGCCGAGATCGGCGACCTGTTCGACCACACCATCGCCCACGACCAGCAGGTGTTCTTCAAGGCCCAATGGGAAGGCTTCAGCGCCGAGGCACTCGCCTCGCAACGCAGGAGCCGAACCGACTACCGGCCCGACTGGGTCAATGGCTACCTCGACCGCAACGAACTCGTGACGCTCGGTCACGACGGCAAGCCGGCCGCCGACTGGCGCTCGTCGCTTCGCCTGCAGTTCGGCCGCTACGCCTACCGCTATGGCGACGACGACACCACCTATGGCCAGTACCGTCAGGCTGACGACGGCCTGTGGTGGGCCGCGGACGGCCAGTTCGGCTACGACGGCCTGGCCGGCCACCGCGTGGTGCTGGGCCTGCGCGCTCGCACGGACCCGGTGCTGCGCGATGTGACCACCGACTACGACACGACTGTCTACCGGTACGACGACCACCGCCGCAGCGTGGGCCTGTCGGGCGAGGACGAGTTCGAGCTGGCCGCCGGCCTGCACGCCACCGTCGGCCTGCGGCTGGACCGGCGCAGCTTCTCGCCCTGGACCTGGAGCCCGCGCGCTGCCTTGGTCTGGGAGCCCGCGACCGACTGGGCGCTGAAGCTGTCGCAAGGGCGCGCAACGCGCTTCGCGTCGACCTCGGAACGCGGCTTCGGCACGGCCCCAGACCAGCCCGACGAGCAGGTCACGACCACCGAATTCGTTACCGAGTACAAGCACGACAGCCTGCGCCTGCTGGGCAGCGTCTACCGCTACCGCGTCGGCGACCTGGTTGGCGCAGACAGCGCCGACAGCCGCATGGCCGCTGCCAGCCGCATCCGCGGCCGGGGCCTGGAGCTCGAAGGCGAGTGGCAGTGGCACGGCTGGCTGCTGCGCGGCAGCCAGGCCTGGCAACACGCCGACATCGATGGCGCCGAGCCGCTGCAGTATTCGCCCCGCAGCGTCACCAAGCTGCAGGCTTCGGCGCCGCTGGCCGGCGAGACCCTGCGCGCCAGCCTGGCGCTGCGCCGCACCGGCAGCTTCGTCAACAGCGACGGCGCCGTGCCGGCGCGCAGCCTGCTGGACCTGACCGTGGTCTCGCGCAACGCCGTGGCCGGGCTGGACCTGCGTGTCGGCTGGCGCAACCTGCTGCAAGAGCGCGAGCAGGCGATCGACGAGTACTACTACAGCCCGCCGACCGACCGCCGCAGCCGCTTCGCCTGGGTCGAGCTGACGGGGACCTTCCGATGAACCGCCGACGCCTCTGGGGGCTGCTGCTGCCGTGGCTGTCGCTGGCCTGCGGGCCGGCGGCCGCCCAGGTCGACGAGCGCGCGCTGAAGGCCGCCTACCTGTTCAACTTCATCCAGTTCACGCAGTGGCCGGTGCCGCCGGACGAGCCCTTCCGGCTGTGCGTGCTGGGCCAGACGCCGCTGGACGAGCAGTTGGCCAAGCTCGAGGGCAAGCCGGTGCTCGGCGGCCTGCACATCAGCGTGCGCCATGTCAGCCCGCGCGACGCCTTCGGCGCCTGCCACGCGCTGTACATCGACGACAGCCAGCGGGCGCAAGCCGAAGAGGTGCTGGGCCGCCTGGGCTCGGCGCCCGTGCTCACCATCACCGACGGCGACGGCCTGGCCGACAAGGGCATGATGATCGAGATCCACAAGCGCGAGGCGCGCCTGGGCTTCGAGGTCAACTTGCGGCCGGCCAAGCGCGCCAACCTGAATTTCAGCGCCCGCATGCTGAAGCTGGCCAGCTTCGTCGCAGGCACGCTCTGAGCGTCGCCGCCCCCATGATGCTCAAGATCGGCCGCCGCTCCATCCAGCGCCAGATCACCACCCTCGGGCTGGTGCTCACCGCGGCGGTGCTGATCGTCTTCGCGCTGGGCATGGTGCTGCACGAGGCAGCCAACCGGCGCCAAGGCCTGGAGGCCGGCCTCAACACCCTGGCCGAGGTCGTGGGGCGCAACAGCGCCGCCGCCGTCACCTTCGGCAACGAGGACGAGGCCAACGAGATCCTGGCCTCGCTCGCCGCCTCGCCGGACGTGCTGCAGGCGCGCATCTTCGTGCCCGGCGGCGCCACGCTGGGCCGCTACACCGCGCCCGGCGCCGGCAGCGACTGCCACCGCCTGCAACCCGACGGCGAAGGCTGGAACCTGCGCTGGTGCGGCGCCACGCTGTACCGACCCATCCTGCTCTACGGCAAGCCCGTGGGCACGGTGGCGATGGAGGTCGGCCTGGGCTCCACTTACCGCGCGCTGGCCGGCACGATCGCCGCCAGCCTGCTGATCGCCGGCCTGGCCTTCGCGCTGTCCATCCCGCTGTGGAAGCGGGTGGCGGCGCGGGTCGCCGAGCCGCTGACCCGCCTGGTGGCGATCACCGAGCGCGTCAGCAGCGAGCAGGACTTCGGCCTGCGCGCCGGCACCAGCGGCAGCCGCGAGGTCGACGCGCTGGCGCGCGGCTTCAACCAGATGATGAGCCAGCTGCAGCAGCGCGACGAGCGGCTCAACCACGAGCTGAACCAGCGCCGCCAGGCCGAACTGCGGCTGAACGACCTGGCCTACTTCGACCCGGTCACCGGCCTGCACAACCGGCACTACTTCCGCGAGCGCATCGACACCGCCGTGGCCCGCGCTGCGCACGACCATGGCCGCTGCGCGCTGATCTACATCGACCTGGACGGCTTCAAGCAGGTCAACGACACGCTGGGCCACGACCGTGGCGACGAGCTGCTGCGCGAGGTCGGGCGCCGCCTGACCGACACGCTGCGCCGCACCGACGGCGTGTGCCGACTCGGCGGCGACGAGTTCGCGGTCATCGTCGACGACGACAGCCATGTCGAGCAGGTCGAGGCCATCGCGGCCAAGCTGGTCGAAGTGCTGGCCTCGCCCTACCGCCTGGCCGACCAGCGCGGCGCGCAGATCTCGGCCAGCATCGGCGCCTGCCTCTACCCGGACGATGCCGATGACCGCGACAGCCTGATGCGCCATGCCGACAGCGCGATGTACCGAGCCAAGGACCGCGGCAAGAACCGCTACTGGCTCTACCACGCCGGCGGCAGCGAGCCGCCCAGCCGCCACCAGCAACTCGAGCAGGCGCTGGACGGTGCGCTGGCGCGCGGCGAGTTGCACCTGGCCTACCAACCCCAGGTGCTGATCCCACCCGAGCGCAGCGCAGCGGGCCAGGCGCCCATCGTGCTGGGCTTCGAGGCCTTGCTGCGCTGGCGCCACCCCCAGCTCGGCGCGATCGGGCCGATGGAGTTCATCCCCCTGGCCGAATCCAGTGGTGCGATCGGGCCGATCGGCGAGTGGGTGCTGCGAGAGGCCTGTGCCCAGCTGGTGCAGTGGCGCCGCGAGCACCCCACGCTGCAGATCAGCGTGAACCTGTCGGAGCGGCAGCTCGCCAGCGACGAGGCGCTGGACCGCCTGGTGCAGGTGCTGGCCGCCAGCGGCCTGCCGGCCGGCGCGGTGGAGCTGGAGCTGACCGAGTCGCTGCTGGTAGACCGGTCCGACACCATGCTCGCCCGCCTGGGCCGGCTGCGTGCCGCCGGCTTCGGCCTGGCGATCGACGATTTCGGCACCGGCTACTCGTCGCTCGCCTACCTGGACAGCTTCCCGATCACCACGCTGAAGATCGACCGCGCCTTCGTGCGCAAGCTCGGCGGCCCGGCGCAGGGCGACGCGATTGCGCGTGCCATCGTGGCCATCGGCGCGGCGCTGGACGCCGACGTGATCGCCGAAGGCATCGAGACGCCGGCCCAGGCGCTGGCGCTGCGGGGGCTGGGCTGCCGGCGCGGCCAGGGCTACCTCTACGCGGCCCCCCTGGGCGCGGCGGGCGCCAGCGAACTGCTGCGCGCCACCCCCACAGCCACCGCCATCGCCTGAAGCCGGGCACCCGGCGCCGCCCACCGGCGCTACCACCCATCCCCCACCATGGGGACGCCGCCCCCCTGCTTTCAGGGGCCGTGGCGTCTTGCGGCGCCGCCGCTTTGGGGCGATGCTGGCGCCCGCCATGCCCGACCTGTTCATCAGCTACGCCCGCGAAGACCGCGACACCGCCCTGGCCCTGGCCCAGGCGATGCAAGCGCGCGGCATCGACGTCTGGTGGGACCGCGCGCTGACCGGCGGCGGCGACTTCGCCAGCGAGATCGAGCGCAACCTGCGGGCCTCGCCGCTGGCGATGGTGCTGTGGTCGGCGGCGTCGGTGCTGTCGGACTTCGTGCGCGACGAGTCCAGCCGCGCGCGCGACATGCAGAAGCTGCTGCCGGTGCGCATCAGCGAGGTCGAGCTGCCGCTGGGCTTCGGCACGCTGCACACGCTGGACCTGTTGCACTGGGACGGCGACCCCGAGGACGATGGCTTTCAGGCGCTGCTGCTGCAGGTGCGCCAACGCCTGGCCCTGGCCGGCCCGCGCGACACCAGCGCCGACGAGGCCGCGCGCCTGGCCAACCTGGCCCGCCTGGCCGGCGAGGACACGCTGGGCAGCCGCCGCAAGCGTCGCCGCCTGGTGCTGCTGGGCGGCCTGGCCGCGGCGGCGGGTGTGGCCGGGCTCGGCAGCTTCGGCTGGCTGCGCTTCAACCACCGCGAGGCCGTGGCGCACCTGGGCCAGGCGCTGGAAGACCATTTCGCCAGCCCGCCCCGGCTCGAAAGCGCGCAAAGCGAATACGGCGCCGCGCTCGAGCTGGACGACGCGCTCGCACCGGCGCACTACTTCCTCGCCCACCTCTATGCACAGCTGATGCTGCGCGGCGACCCGCCCCCCGCCGGCGAGGTGCTCGATGCCCTGCGCGCCGACGCGCGGCGCCATTTCCAGCAGGCGCTGGACCATGCCGACCTGCTCGACGGCGCGCAGCGCGTGGTGGCGCGCAACCAGCTGGCGCTGCTGGGCCAGGTCGATGCCGCGCCCGCGGTCAGCCGCGCCGCATCGGACCTGGCGTTGGCCTCGGCCGGCGAGGCCACCCCCGACAGGCCCGTGCCGGTCGACACCGGCACCGGGTCCACCGGCGGCAGCGGTGCCGGCACGGCACTCGGCGACGCCCCCAAACCACCGCCGCCCACCGACACGGCCGGCCCCACGCCCGCGCCCCAGCGCGTGGAGACACGGCTGCCGCGGGTGCAGGCGCCGGCGGCCGTGGCGCAGGCCGCGCGCAGCCGCAGCGAGGCCTTGTTCAGCGCCGACCGCGACAGCCGCCTGGCGGCCACCACCTCGCTGACGCTGGACCCGACCGCCGCCGCGGAAGCCCTGCCATCCGCCATCGCCCAGGCACGGCGGGCCTTGCACGACGCACCGCAGGCCGAGGCCACGCGGCTGGGCCTGGCCAGCACCTTGGCCCTGCTCGAGCGCGCCAGTCCCGCCTCGCTTCGCGAGGTGCAGCCGGCCTTGCGTGGCCTGCTGGCCGAGTTGGCGGCGTCGCCGCTGGCCGCCACCCAGGCCAGCGCAACCACGCGGCTGACCAACGCGCTGCAGCGCAGCTTCACGCGGCGCCCCGTGGCCTACCTGCAGATCGCCCGCGAGAGCCAGCGACCTCTGGCCGAGGCCTTGGCGCGGCGCCTGTCCGAGGCGGGTTACCTGACACCCGGCATCGAGCTCACCGGCGAGGCCCGCGCGCCCGACCGGCCCAGCGTGCGTTCGCAAGGGGCCAGCGACCCCGACCTCGCCCGCTGGTGTCAGCGGGCACTGGAAGAGGCCACCGGCGCACCCGCCGAGCTGGTGGTGCTGCGCCGCGCCCAGCCCGGCACGGACACCTACGAGCTGTGGTTCGACAAAGGCCTGTGCGCCGCGGGCGGCCGCACGCGGCCGGGCTGCGGCACCTGAGGAGACGGACGCACCATGGACAACGACCTGCTGCTGCAACGCCTGGACGCCCCGGGCCCGAAGAAGATCCTCGCCTGCGACGGCGGCGGCATCCTCGGGCTGATCAGCGTCGAGATCCTGGCCCGGCTCGAAGCCGAGCTGCGCGCCGCCACCGGCCGTCCGGCCCTGGTGCTGGGCGACTGGTTCGATTTCTGCTGCGGCACCTCGACCGGCGCGATCGTCGCGGCCTGCATCTCGGCCGGCATGAGTACCGAGCAGATCCGCGGCTTCTATGTCGGCAGCGGGCAGGACATGTTCCACAAGGCCAACATCCTGAACCGGCTGAAGTTCAACTACGACGACGAGCCGCTGGCCGCCAAGCTGCGTGCCGAGCTGAACAAGGCGCTGGGCTACCCGGCCGGCGCGCCGGCCGCCACGCTGGGCGACACGCGCCTGCGCGCGCTGCTGATGATGGTGCTGCGCAACCACAGCACCGACTCGCCCTGGCCGGTGAGCAACAACCCACGTGCCCGCTACAACCAGCGCGACCGCAAGGACTGCAACCTCGACCTGCCGCTGTGGCAGCTGGTGCGCGCCAGCACGGCCGCCCCCACCTTCTTCCCGCCCGAGGTGGTGACGCTGGGCCGCGGCACGCCGGCCGAGCACCAGTTCGTCTTCGTCGACGGCGGCGTCACCACGTACAACAACCCGGCCTTCCTGGCCTTCGAGATGGCCACCGCCGCGCCTTACCGGATGAACTGGCCCACGGGCGCCGACCGCCTGCTGATCGTGTCGGTGGGCACCGGCGGCGCGGCCAAGGCCCGGCCCGACCTGCAGGCCGACGACCTGTGGCTGCTGGACCATGCCAAGAACATCCCCGGCGCGCTGATGAACGCCGCCAGCGCCGGCTGGGACATGGCCTGCCGCGTGGTCGGTGACTGCCGCTTTGGCGGCGAGCTGGACCATGAGGTGCGCACGCTGGTGGGCGGCCTCGGCGAGGCGCCCACGTCCACCGTGCCCAAGCAGTTCAGCTACCTGCGCTACGACCCGGAGGTCAGCCCCTCCGGGTTGGCCGCACTGGGCCTGGCCGACATCGACGCGAAGTCGGTGCAGGTGATGGACTCGGTCGACCACATCCCCGCGATCCAGCGCGTGGGCAGCGTCTACGCGGCGCAATCGGTGCGGCGCGAGCACCTGCGCGGCTTCGTGTAGCCTCGGCCGCCATGGCCACCGACACGAACGCCGCCTTGAAGAGCCCCGCCGACAAACCTCTGTGCTTCGTCGTCCAGGGCTTCGGCCCGAAGACCGACTACACCGACGGCCGCGTGCTGGACCTGGACGCGTCCTACGACGTCATCAAGCAGGCGGTCGAGCGGGCCGGGCTGCGCTGCCAGCGCGCCGACGAGATCGTGCACAGCGGCACCATCGACATCCCGATGTACGAGCAACTGCTCAAGGCCGACCTGGTGATCGCCGACCTGTCGACCTACAACCTCAACGCCGCCTTCGAGCTGGGCGTGCGCTACGCGCTGCGCCCGCGCACGACCATCGTGGTGGCCGAGGCCAGGTTCAAGAGCCCCTTCGATGTCAACCACATCGTCATCCGCCGCTACGAGCACCTGGGGCCGGACCTGGGCGCCAAGGAGGCCCGGCGCTTCGAGCGCGAGCTGGCCGCCGCGATCAAGACGGTGATGGCGGCGGCGCGCACCGACAGCCCGGTCTACGCCATGCTGCCCGGCCTCACGCCGCCGCAACACACCGAGCCCGCGCCGGTGCCCGCTCCGGCGCTGGCCGCGGACACCGCCCCGTCGCCCAGCGCGCGCGACTGGCTCGCCACCGCGCAGCGGGCGATGGCCGACGAAGACTACGGTGCGGCCGTGAAGGCGTGGGAAGAGGTGTGTCGCTTCAGCCCGCAAGACGCGCACGCCACCCAGCAGCTGGCGCTGGCCACCTACCGCGCACGCCGGCCCAACGAGGCGCAGGCCATCGACGCCGCGCGCGCCCTGCTGGCGCCCCTGTCGCCCGCGCAGACCAACGACGTCGAGACGCTGAACCTGTGGGCCGCCCTGCACCAGCGGCGCTGGGACAAGGCGGGCGACCCGGCCGACCTGGCGGAAGCGCTGGCCGCCTTCGAGCGCGGCCATGCGCTGCGCCCCGACCACTACAACGCCGCCCACCTGGCCTGGCTGCTGCAGGTGCGCGCCGGCCGCGCGCTGCGCGAGCGGCGGCCTGACGACTCGCTGGCCGACTGGGTGCGCTCGCAGCGCACTTGGCGCGACGCACAGGCCCTGGCCACGCCGGTGGCCGGCCGCGGCGACACGACGCCCAGCGCACGCTGGTGGGCCTTCGCGAGCCTGTGGCAGGCGGCCATTGCGCTGGGCGACGTTTCGAGCGAGCGCCGCTGGCGCCGCCGTCTGGATTCGGCGGTCGCCAGCCCGAGCAAGCGCCGCACCGCCGAGGCCCAGGCCGAGCGCGTGCGCCACCTCACCGGCACGCTGGTGGCGCGCTTCGGCCCCAGTGCGCCGCCCGCTGCGGCGGCGCCCACGCCGCCCTCCCAGCCACCCGACAAGCCGTCGCCATGAAACCGCACGCCTTCATCGCCATGCCGTTCGGCCGCAAGCCCGGCCCGGGCGGGCAGGCGATCGATTTCAACCGGGTGCTCGACGACCTGCTGCGCCCGGCGCTCGAAGCCGCCGGCTGCGAGGTCTTCCGCGCCGACGAGGAAAGCCGCGCCGGCGACATCCGCGTCGACATGTTTCAGGAGCTGCTGGTGGCCGACCTGGTGGTGGCCGAGCTCACGCTGGCCAACGCCAACGTCTGGTACGAGCTGGGCGTGCGCCATGCGCTGCGTGCCCGCGGCGTGGTGCTGATCTACGGCGCCGACCCCGCCTGGGGCCAGGACGCCGACAGCGCCAAGGCCTTCGACACCTACACCGAGCGCAAGCTGCGCTACCGCCTCAATGGGGGCGTGCCCGACCCGCAGACCCTGGCCGCCGACCGCGAGCGCCTGGCCACGATGGCGCGCGAGACACTGGCCACGTCGACGCGGCGCAAGGTGAGCCCGGTCTATGCGCTGCTGCCCCACCTGCAGCAGCCGCAATGGCACAAGCTGCTGCTGGAGGACGCCAACGAGTTCAGCGACGCCTACAACACCTGGTCGCGCCGCATCGAGGTGGCACGCCAGCGCAACCGGCCGGGCGACATCATGACCTTGGCCCGCGAGACGCCGACCCGCGCGCTGGCGCTCGAGGCGCGCCGCGAAGCGGGCAACTGCCTGCTCAAGCTGCAGCAGCCCGGGCTGGCGCTGGAGCAGTTCGACGCCGCGCTGGCGATCGACCCGGAAGACCTCGCGGCCAAGCAGAAGAAGGCCATCTGCCTGGGCCGGCTGGGCCGCTTCGAAGAAGCCCGCGACTGGACGCAGACGCTGACCGCCGAGCACCCGGCCGACGCCGAGTGCTGGGCCCTGGCCGGCCGGGTCGAGAAGGACGGCTGGATCGGCCGCTGGCGTACGTCGGGCGCCGATCCGCAGGTTCTGAAAGACGCCGCCACGCTGGAAGACGCCAGCCTCGGCGACGCGATCGCGCCCTACCGCAACGCCTTCATGGCCGACCCGTCGCACCACTACTCGGGCATCAACGCGCTGATGCTGACCGTGCTGCGTGCCCACCTCGGCGGCGACACCACACCGGCCGAGACCGAAGCCCTGCTCGGCGGCGTGCGCTGGGCAGTGACCAGCGCGCTGGCCCACGCGCCGCGCGACTACTGGGCCCGCGCGTCGCAGGCGCTGCTGAGCGTGCTGTGCTTCGACACCACGGCCGTGCAGCGCGACCACCGCCAGGCCGTGGCCGCGGCCGACCGCGACTGGTTCGCGCTCGATTCGTCGCTGCAGGCGCTGGCGCTGCTGCGCGACCTGGAGTTCCGGCCCGCCGAGACGGCGCTGGCCATCGACATCGTGGCGCGCGAGGTCAAGCGCCTGGCGCCGCCCTTCGTGCCGCAGCAGGTGTTGCTGTTCTCGGGCCACATGGTCGACGCGCCCGGGCGCGACAAGCCACGCTTCCCCGCGACGCAGGTGCCGGCCGCGGCGCGCGAGATCGCCGCGGCGATCGACCGGCTCGGTGCCGGCGCGGGCGACCTGGCGCTGTGCCAATGCGCCGCCGGTGGCGACCTGCTGTTCCTCGAGGCGGCGCAGGCGCGCGGCCTGCGCTGCCAGGTGCTGTTGCCCTGCGATGAGCCCGAGTTCATCCAGCGCTCCATCCTGCCCAGCGCCGATGGCCCGGCCTGGCGCGACCGCTGGTTCGCGGTGCGCGCCAAACTGGCCGACCCGCCGCGCGTGATGACCGACGACCTGGGCCCGGGCCCCAAGGGCATCAACGCCTACGAGCGCTGCAACGACTGGCTGATGAACACCGCGCTGGCCTGGGGCCCGGACAAGGTGCGCTTCATCTGCTTGTGGAACGGCGGCGGCGGCGACGGGCCGGGCGGCACCCAGCACATGATGGACGAGGTGCAGCGCCGCACCGGCCGTGTCGAGTGGATCGACACCCGGTCCCTGGGACCCTGAGCAGGACTCAGGCAGCGCCGAGCGTCGCCGGCGGCACCGCGTACCAGAGCGCGGCGAAGAAGTGGCAGACGCTGCCACCCAGCACGAACAGGTGCCACACGAAGTGGGCGTAGCGCACCCGCTCGTCGAGCAGGAAGACCACCGCGCCCAGCGTGTAGCTCAGGCCCCCGGCCACGAGCCAGACGATGCCGGTGGAGGGCATGCGCTCGATCAGCGGGCCGGCGGCCACCAGCGCCACCCAGCCCATGGCCACGTACAGCGCGGTCGACCACAGTGGGTGCTTCAGCCTGTCCAGCAGCTTGATGGTCACGCCGAGCGCAGCCGCGGACCAGACGATGCCGAACAGCGTCCAGCCCCAGCCGCCATAGAGCACGCCCAGCGTGAAGGGCGTGTAGCTGCCGGCGATGAAGACGTAGATCGCCGCATGGTCCAGCCGGTTGAGCCAGACCTTGGCCCGGCTGGGCGGCAGCGCGTGGTACAGCGCAGAGACCAGGTACAGCAGGATCATCGTGCCCGCGAACACGCTGGCCGCGACCACGTTGACCGCCGTGCCGCGTTGCGCGGCGTGGAACACCAGGATCGGCAGCGAGGCAATGGCCAGCAGGAAGCCCAGGCCATGGCTGATCGCGTTGGCGATCTCTTCGCCCAGGGTCTGGTGGCGCGCGACCGCCACCGCCCGGGTGCGGGCCGCGGCATCGGTGGAGGGCGAGGTGTCGACCATGATGGAACGATGGTAACCACGGCCGCGCGGCCGACCATCCCTTGCCGAGGTGAATAGATGCAAAGATCTAGGGAGTCATCCGGGAACCCGCACGGGCCGAGGCTCAGCGCCCGCCCGCCACGTCCAGCAGCGCGCCGCTGATGTAGGCCGCGTCGTCGGACAGCAGCCAGACAATGGCCTGCGCCACCTCGTCGGCCGTGCCCAGCCGGCCGAGCGGGATCAGGCCCAGGCTGGCCTCGACCCGCTCGCGGTGGCCGCTGGTGGCGTGGATCTCGGTGTCGATGATGCCGGGCCGCACCGCGTTGACGCGGATGCCCTCGGCCGCCACCTCGCGCGCCAGGCCGGTGGTGAAGTGGTCGATCGCCGCCTTGCTCATCGAGTAGTCGAGGTACAGCCCCGGCGAGCCGACGCGGGCCGCGGCCGACGAGAGGTTGACGATGCAGCCACCCGCGCCGCCGTGGCGCGTGCTCATGCGCTGGATCGCCTCGCGCGCGGCCAGCACGCTGCCGCTCAGGTTGGTGGCCCACATGCGGGCCAGGCGCTCGCCGCTCATCTGCTCGACCCGTGCCGCCACGTCCACCACGCCGGCGTTGTTGACCAGGCCGTGCAAGGGCCCGAGTTCGCGATCGACCATGGCGAACATGGTGCGCAGCGCCGCCTCGTCGGCAACGTCGGCGGGCACCACGATGGCGCGCCGGTCGGCGTCGCGCACGGCCTGGGCCACCGCCTCGGCCGCCCGGGTGTCGCGCCGGCAGTTGACAGCCACGTTCCAGCCCGCCTCGGCGGCGCGCTGCGCGGTGGCGGCGCCGATGCCCCGGCTGGCGCCCGTGATGAGCAGGTTGCGTTCGATCATGCGTGCCCCCAGAACGACCAAGGCCCGGACCGGGTGGTCAGGGCCTTGGCATTGTGGCGGCGCGGCAGGTACCGCGCAGAAGCCTCACTCCATCGAGAACACGAGCTTCAGCTCGAAGCTCTGCGCCTTGCCGTTGGCTTCGAACTTCCACTGGTTCAGCGCAGTCGTGGCCGCGTCGTTGAAGATCTTGGCCTTGGCAGGCGTGGCTTCGAGGATGGCCACCTCGGTGACCGAGCCGGCGCCATCGATCGACAGCTTGGCCTTCAACACGCCTTCGGTGATGCCCTTGCGCTGGGCTTCGCCGGGGAACTCGGGCGGCACCTTCTTGATGACCTTGGGCGAGGCGCCATCGGCCAGGGCCAGGGTCGGTGCCAGGCCCAGGGCCGCCGCCAGGGCAGCGGTGGCCAGCGCGGCGGTCAGGGGACGGGTGTTCATGGTGGTTTCCTTTCAGCTCGTGATTCAGGCGGCAGCGGGCACGCGGAAGAATTCCACGCTGGCGACCAGGCGCTGCGCGTTGGTTTTCAGCGACTCGGTCGTGGCCGCGAGTTCTTCGACCAGCGCGGCGTTTTGTTGAGTGGCCTGGTCGAGGTCGGCCACGCTGGAATTCACGGAACCGATGCCTGTTTCCTGCTGCTGGCTGGCCACGCTGACTTCTTCGATCAGCTGACGCACGCCGACGACTTCCTCGACGATGCCCTTGATGCGGGTGCCCACGTCGGCCACGGTCTGGGTGCCGACGGCGACCTTGTCGGCCGAATCGTCGATCAGCACCTTGATCTCCTTGGCTGCCGACGAGGCGCGGGCGGCCAGCGAGCGCACCTCGCCCGCCACCACCGCGAAGCCGCGGCCCTGCTCGCCGGCGCGGGCGGCTTCGACCGCCGCGTTCAGCGCCAGGATGTTGGTCTGGAAGGCGATGCCGTCGATCACCGCGATGATGTCCTTGATGCGGTTGCTCGACTCGGCGATGCGGGTCATGGTGCCGACCAGGCTGTCGACCGATTCACCTCCCTCGATCACCGCGGCGCGGGCCCGGTTGGCCACGTCGGTGGCTTCGCGCGACTTGGCGCTGGAGCCGGCCACGGTGGCCGAGATCTCTTCCATCGCCGAGGCGGTCTGCTGCAGGTTGGTCGAGGCGCGCTCGGTGCGGGCCGACAGGTCGGCGTTGCCGTGGGCGATCTCGTCCGAGCTGTTGGCCACGTCGCGGGCGGCGCGGCTGACGTCTTCGATCACGTGGGTGAGGTGGCCCTGCATGTCGCGCATCGCGGCCATCAGGGTGGCGATCTCGTCGCTGCCCTGGGCGTCGATGCGGCTGCGCAGGTCGCCGGCCTTGATGGCCTGGGCGGCGGCCACGGCCTGGCCCAGCGGCCGGGTGATCGAGCGGGCGATCGCGATGCCGAAGCCCACGGCCAGCAGCACGCCGACGCCGCCCATGGCCAGGGCACCGATGATCGTGAAGCGGGCCATCTTCTGGCCAGCGGCAGCGCGCTCTTCCGATTCCTTGGTGATCTCGTCAGACAGTGCGTCCGAAGCCTTGTCGTAGGCGGTCTGCACCGGGCGCAGCTCGATCAGCAGCGCGGTGCGCGCGTCGTCGGGGTTGCCGGCGTCCAGCGTTTCGAGGAACTTGCCGACGGCCTTGGTGTAGGCGTCCTTGGCTTCGCGCAGCGCGGTGAAGGCCGGGCTGGCGGGCGACGAGCCGTTGTAGGCGGTGAGCTTGGTGATGTCCTCGTCGGAGTCGGCCAGGGCCTTCTTGATCAGCTCGCGCTGCTTCTTGATCTGGCCGGCACCGTCGACCAGCAGCAGCTCGCGGCTGGCACGGGCGATCACGCCACCGAGTTGCTGCAGCTCGTCGGCCAGCTGGACCCGGTTCAGATCGATGTTGGCAGTGGCTTCGAGGTCGCTGGCCAGTCGGCTGCTGGTGGCCACGCTGTAGCCGCACAAGGCCAACAGCAGCACGATCAGCGCGCCGAAGGCCAGCGCCAGGCGGGCACTGATCTTCAATTTCCAAAGGAACGTCACAACAAACCCCTTCTAGCGGATGGCTGGATGCCGGCCTGTGGGTAGGGCCGGTCGATGCAGTATCGGCAGGGGCTCGGGCGACTGAAGGGCTCAGTTCGAGGGCTTTTGTAGCCCAATTACAGGCGGGTGACGGCCTGGTGAGGGGCGACGGTCAGGCCGGTGCAACCCAGTGGCCCGACTTGCCGCCCTGCTTCTCCAGCAGACGAATGCCGGTCATCACCATGCCGCGGTCGGCGGCCTTGCACATGTCGTAAATCGTCAGCAAGCCCACTTGCACCGCAGTGAGCGCTTCCATTTCGACACCGGTGCGGCCGAAGGTCTCGGCCTGGACGGTGCAGTGCACCATGGCCGCCGGCTCATCCAGCGCGAACTCGGCGGCCACGCGCGTCAGCGGGAGCGGGTGGCACAAGGGGATCAGCTCGGCGGTGCGTTTGGCCGCCTGGATGGCCGCGACCCGGGCGATGCCGATCACGTCGCCCTTGCCGGCGCGGCCCTCGGCAATCAGGGCCAGGGTGGTCGGCGCCATTCGGATGCTGCCGATGGCGCGGGCCACGCGGTGGGTCTCGGCCTTGGCCGAGACGTCGACCATGTGGGCCTGGCCCTGGGCGTCGAAATGGGTGAAGGTGTTCGTCATGGCGGGCCGGGTGGGCGGCCGCGCTCGCCAGATACAAGCGCGAAACCGGTCGGTGTCATGATAGCGAGGCGTCCGGGCGTGTGCCGGCGATGGAACCATCGCCACGCCGGCAGGGTCCACAGTGGCCGCTCGCGTCGCCGCCCCCGAATCGGAAATCCAACCGCCTTGACCGCATTCACCCCCCGCCCGCGGGCGCTCGCCCTGGCCCTGGCCGCCGTGCTGTTCACAGGCTGGCCAGCGGCCACACCGCTGGCCCAGGTCCGCCTGCCCGCCCTGGGCGACTCGGTGTCGGAGGATTTCGACATCCTCAACGAGCGCAAGCTCGGCGAGCGCATCATGCGCGAGGTCCGGCGCGACCCGGCCTACCTGGACGACCCGCCGCTGCAGGAATACCTGCTGTCGCTGTTCGACCCGCTGCTGGCCGCCGCCCGGGCGCGCGGCGAGATCGGCCCCGACATCGACAACGCTTTCGCCTGGGAGCCCTTCCTCGTCGGCGAACGGCCAGTCAACGCCTTTGCGCTGCCCGGCGGCTACGTCGGTGTCTACCTGGGCCTGATCGCGCTGACCGGCAGCAGCGACGAGCTGGCCTCGGTGCTGGCGCACGAGATGTCGCACGTGACCCAGCGCCACATCGCCCGCAGCATGGTCAATTCGCAGCGCCAGGGCATGGCGGCGATGGCCGGGGCGATCCTGGGCATCCTGGCGGCCTCGCGCTCGTCGTCTCCCGACGCGGCCCAGGCCATCATCATGGGCAGCCAGGCCGCCGCGGCGCAGGGCCAGCTGAATTTCTCGCGCGACATGGAGCGCGAAGCCGACCGCATCGGCATCGAGGTGCTGACCAGCGCCGGCTTCTCCCCCGGCGGCATGGCCGCCATGTTCGAGAAGCTGGACAGCGCGATGCGGCTGAACGACAGCAACCAGTACCCCTACCTGCGCAGCCACCCGCTGACCATCGAGCGCATCAGCGACGCGCGGCTGCGGGCACGCGAGTCCGGCCTGCCGGCGCCGCTGAAGTCGGCCGTGCCGCACGCTTTGATGCAGGCCCGCGCCAAGGTGCTGATGGACCGCACGGACCAGGCGCTGCTGCGCCTGCAGGGGCTGGGCGCCGGCGGCTCGCCGGCGGTGGACCTGCCTCGGCTGGCCACGCTGTACAGCGCCGCGCTGGCTTCGGTGCTGCTGCGCGACTTCGACCGTGCCGACCAGGTGCTGAACGCCGCCGAGCCGCTGCTGCGCGGCCCCTTCGCCGGCGAGGCCGAGGCGCGGCGGCAGTTCACGCTGCTGCGGGCCCAGTGGGCCGCCGAGCGCGGCGGTGCGCCGGCGGTCATCGCCCAGGCGTTGCAGCCCTTGCAGGCCGACCGTTCGCGCCCGGCGATGATGGCCCGCGCCCAGGCCGCGCTGGCCCGCCAACGCGCTGGCGACCCGGCCGCGGCGGACGCGCTGCGCCAGTCCACCGAGGCCTTGCAGACCTGGGTGGCCGAACACAAGAAGGACGCGCTGGCCTGGCAAACCCTGGCCCAGTGCGCCGAGCCGCTGGGGCTGCGCCTGCGCTCGCTGCGCGCCGGCGCCGAGGCCGCCTATGCGGGCGGCGACCTGCTGGGCGCGGTGGACCGGCTGCGCGCGGCGCGGCAGATCGCGCTGGACACGCGCTCGGACGACTATGTCGAGGTGTCGGTGATCCAGTCGCGCCTGCGCGAGTTGGAGGCCGACCGCCGCCGCCTGCTGGCCGAGATGCGCGGCGACCGGCACCCCGAAGACGTCCAGTAGGGGCACCCCTCGGCCGACGGGGATGTCGACCGATCCCCGAGGGGTCGGCTGGCTCAGTGCAAGGGCATGTGCCCGGTCTCGCGGGTCAGCATGTTGGTCTGCGCATGGCGGGCCAGCCACTGGTCGAACTCGGGCTCGGGCATGGGCCGCGCGAACCAGTAGCCCTGGCCGTGGTGGCAGCCCAGCGTGCGCAGGAACTCGGCCTGCTGGCGCGTCTCGACGCCCTCGCCCACCACGTTCAACCGCATCTCCTTGCCGATGCCGATGATGGCGCGCACCAGCGAGGCGGCGTCGTCGGGCGAGCGGATGCGGTCGATGAAGCTGCGGTCGATCTTGAGCTCGTCGACCTGGATGCGGTCGAGGTAGGACAGCGCCGAGTAGCCGGTGCCGAAGTCGTCCAGCGACAGCCGCACGCCCATGTGGCGCAGCGCGCGGATGTTGTCCATCACCACCGGGTCTTCGTGCAGCAGGGTGGACTCGGTGATCTCCAGGTGCAGCCACTCGGCGGCCAGGCGGTGCTCGGTGAGCCGGTCGCGCAGGGATTCCGTCCAGCCGGCGCGGGCGAAATGGTCGGCCGACAGGTTCACCGCCAGCGGCAGCATGGTCTGGCCGCCGCGCTGGCGGCGCGACAGCAGCTCGCAGGCGCGCTGCAGCACATGGCTGTTGATGTCGGGCAGCAGGCCACGCTCTTCGGCCGCGGGCAGGAAGTCGCCCGGCGCCAGCACGCCGCGGGCAGGCCGGCGCCAGCGCAGCAGCACCTCGGCCGAATCGACCGCACCGCTTTCCAGGTCGACCTTGGGCTGCAGCCAGAGCTCGAACTCGCCCTTGGCGATGGCCTGGCGCAGCTCGGCGTCCATGCCGATCAGGCCTTCCTCGGCTGGCGCCAGCGAGGGCTGGAAGTGGCAGTAGCGGTTGCGGCCCTGGCGCTTGGCCTCGTACATCGCGAAGTCCGCCAGGCGCACCAGGCTGTGGGCGTCGGTGGCGTCGTGCGGGAAGCGGCTGATGCCGATGCTGGGCGTGCAGCGGATCGGCCGCCCATCGACCTCGAAAGGCTCGCTCAGCGCGTCGAGGATGCGCTGCGCGACACGGCTGGCCGCGGCCTCGTCGGTGGCGCGTGCCAGCAGCACGACGAACTCGTCGCCCCCCAGGCGCGCCGCCAGGTCGCCCGGGCGCACACAGCTGGCCAGGGTGCCGGCCACGTGGCGCAGCACCTGGTCACCCACGTCGTGGCCGAGCGAGTCGTTGACATGCTTGAAACGGTCGAGGTCGATGAACATCACCGCGCCGCGGCCGCCGGCGGCCTGGATGGCCGCTTCCAGCGCCTCGTGCAGTTGGGCCCGGTTGGGCAGGCCGGTCAGCGGGTCGTGGGTGGCCATGTGCAGCGCGCGTTGCTCGTCCTGCGCGCGCTGGGTCACGTCCATCGCCACGCCGGCCATGCGCACCGGCAGGCCGCCGTCGTCCAGCTCCAGCCGGGCCAGCAGGCTCAGGTGGCGGCGCTGGCCGCCGATGTCGGCCTCGGCCTGCAGGCGCAGGTTGCTGGTGTCGCGCTGTCGCACGGCCATCAGCAGCGCGTCCAGTGCCGGGCTGCCGAGCGCGCCCAGCAGGCGCCGCCAGGCGTCCATGTCCAGCCGCCGGCCGCCCGGCGTCGGCAGGCCGTGCAGACGGGCCATCTGCTCGTCGAACTGAAGCAAGCCACCGTTCACGTCCCAGGACCACAGGCCCAACTCGGCGGCGTCGGCCGACAGGCGCATGGTGTTGGAGATCTCCCGGATCAGACGCTCGCGCTGCTCGCGCTCGACCACGTCGCGCTGCAGTTGCTCGTTCTGGATCGTCAGGTGGCGGTCGCGTTCGCCGATGGCCTTCGCCATGTCGTTGAAGGCGTCGGCCAGGTCGCCGATCTCGTCGTCGCGGTGCTTGTGCAAGCGCGCGGCGGGTCGCCCGGCACGCAGGGCGTCTACGCCACGGCGCAGCTCGCGCAGTGGCTGGCCGATCTCGCGCCGCAGCACCCAGATCAGGATACCCAGCGCCAGCACGAGCGCGCAGGCACCGGCCACGACCACGCGGCCAGCGGCCGCGATGGCCGCCCGCTCGACCAGGGCCCGCGGGTAGACCGTGACCGAGGCCCAGCCCGGCCCGGCGATCGGCGCCAGGCCGAGGTAGAACTGCCCGTCCGCGCTGCTGACCAGCCTCGGCTGGCCGACCGCCGTGCCGACGACGTGGCGGATCTCGGCCAGCAGCGGGTCGTCCAGCGTGTCCACCGGCAGCGATGTCCTGGCCGCCTCGATGCGCTTCATCAGCCGCGGGTGCACCACCAGCTGGCCGTTGGGGTTCAGAACCAGGCTGTAGACCTCGTCGGCCTCCTGCGCGGTGGCGCGGCTGTACAGCGCGTCGAGCGCCACGTCCTGGCTGGCCGTGCCGACCCACTGGCCATCCAGGTCGACCGGCGAGATGGTCGAGACCATCCAGATGCCGGCCTGGTCGTCGAAGCGGGGCTCGGTCCAGCGGTTCTCGCGGGCCGGGTTGCGGTCGGGTGCCGAATCGCGCACCGGCGGGTCGTTGAAGTTGTTGGTGCCGGCGTCGGCCAGGGCGCCCCGGTTCACCCCAGGCGAGTACATCACCAGCGCGGCGCCGGGCAGGTCGATGTAGGCCGAAAAGTAGTGCTGGGTCATGGGCGGGCCCCACTCGCGCAGCAGCTCGAAGGCGCCGAGCACCTGGCGGCGCAGCGCCGCGTCCTGCGCCACCGCGGCACGGATGTAGACGCTGGGCAGGCGGTGGTGGTCGTCGCGCTCGGGCCGCACACGAGTCAGGCCGTCGGGCGAGCGGGCGAACCAGGCGTCGAACTCGGCCTTGGGGTCGCCGTCGCCCATGGCGCGCAGGCGCCGCACCCATTCGTCGCGCAGGGCCTGGGCGTTGTCGCGCGCAGCGACGAAGGCGGCGCTGTCCTGCGCGGCACGGGCCTCGATGGTCTGCAGCAGGCCGCGCTGGGTGGCGTCGAGCACCTGGGCAAAGGTGCTGCGGTAGGCGAACGCGGTGGTGCCTGCGATCACCACCACCATGGCCAGGCCGATCTGCCAGGCCAGCCGCGAAGACAAGCGTCGTGCCAAAAATGCCTCCCCACCGCGTGCCGGTGGCAGCAGTCATGTTCCGCTGCGGTGGCCGACGGCGTCAAGCCGTGCAGATGTCGAGTCAGGTTGCTGGGGCGGCCCCGCCACACTCGGTGGCACCACCGCACATGTCCCGATGGCCCGGCGCCACACCTGCCCGCACAGTGCGGCGCGACCGACTTTCGCGTGACGCTTCCATGAAACCCGTCCTGCTTCAGAAGACCTTGTTGCCGCTGGCCGCCCTGACCGCCTTGCTGACCATCGCCGCCGGCCCGCTGGGCCAGGCCTGGATGAACTTTGTCTTCAAGCCGGTGACCACGCTGCTGATCATCGCCTGGGCCTGGCCGCGCGGGACCGACGACGGGGCCCGTCGCCATTGGCTTCGTGCGGGCCTGTGGTTGTCGCTGGTCGGCGACGTGGCCCTGCTGTGGCCCGAGCGTGGTTTCCTGCCCGGGCTGGTCGCCTTCCTGCTGGCGCACCTGGCCTACATCGTTGCCTTCACCCGTGGGCTGCGCCTGGGTGCACGGCCCGGCCCCTTCGTGGCCTATGCCCTCGTCGCCGGCGGCTTGCTGTGGCTGCTGTGGCCGGGCGTGCCTGGGGCGCTTCGGCCGCCTGTGCTGGCCTACGTGGCGGCGCTGGCCTGCATGGCGGCTCAGGCGGCCGGCACCTGGCTGGCTGCCCGCGGCGGGCCGGCCGAAACCTGGGCGCTGCGCGCGGCCCTGGGCGGCGCGCTGTTCATGGCCTCGGACGCCACCCTGGCCTTCAACCGCTTTTCCAGCCCGGTGCCGGCGGCCGGTTTCTGGATCCTGGCCAGCTACTGGTTGGCCCAGGCCGCCATCGCCGGCTCGTTACACCCCCGCGCCGAGCGGGCCGCTTCTACGCCAAGTAGTTCGCGGACTTGAGCCGGAAAAGCGCTCACAACACCGGTCAATTGGTCGAAATGCAAGAGACCCGCGGTTGCCGCCACGGGCCCTTTTTGCTTTTCGCCGCCGGAGCTGCCGATGCCCACCCCTGTTGCCCGCCACCCGCTGACCCCGACCCGCGTGGCCGCCGCCGCCAGCCTGCTGCTGCTCGGCGCTGCGTTCTGGGCGCCCCGCGCCGAGGCCGCACTGGCCTCGTCCGGCGTGCGCACGGTGGTCGACGAGCCGACGGAGCCGAGCTGGGCCAGACCTCAGGACGGCGACGCCGACGACGAACCGACCGACCGGCTGATCGTGCACTACCGTGGTGCCGTGCCCGATGCCCAGCGCCGCAGCGTATTGCGGGCGCCGGTGCAAGCCACGGCGGTGGCGCGCCAGCGCCTGCAACTGGCCGGCCTGCAGGCCGTGTCCGCCCACCGCAACGGCCTGGGCTCGCAGGTGCTGCACCTGAACCGCGCCGTCAGCAGCCGCCAGCTCGACGCGATCGCCCGGCAGATGATGGCGGACGACCCGAACGTGCTGTTCGCCGAAGCCGACCGCAAGCTGCACGCGCTGGCGACACCGACCGATCCGCTGTACACCAGCCAGTGGCACTACTTCGAGGCCGCCGGCGGCCTGAACCTGCCCTCGGCCTGGGACAAGTCGACCGGCACGGGCGTGGTCGTCGCGGTCATCGACACGGGCGTGCGCGCGCACGTCGACCTGGAAGACAACTTGCTGGACGGCTACGACTTCGTCACCAGCACCTCGGCCAGCAACGATGGCGACGGCCGTGACGACGACGCCAACGACCCCGGCGACGGCTGCAACGGCGCGCATTCGAGCTGGCACGGCACGCACGTGGCCGGCACCATCGCCGCGGTCACCAACAACGGCGAGGGCGGCGCGGGCGTGGCCTACAACGCCAAGATCCTGCCGGTGCGGGTGCTGGGCTGCGGCGGTGGCTATTTCTCGGACATCGCCGACGGCGTGCTCTGGGCCTCGGGCAGCAGCGTGGGCGGCGTGGCCGCCCCGAGCAAACCGGCCCGGGTACTGAACCTGTCGCTGGGCGGCAAATCGGCCTGCCCGTCGACCATGCAGAGCGCCATCAACCAGGCCCGTGCCAAGGGCGCCGTCGTGGTGGTGGCCGCGGGCAACGACAACGAGGACGCCGCCAAGCACACGCCCGCCAACTGTGCCGGTGTGGTCACGGTGGCCGCGGTGGGCCGCACCGGGGGCCGGGCTTCCTATTCGAACTACGGCGTCAAGATCGACGTGGCCGCCCCGGGCGGCGACCAGCGCACCGGCACGGCCAACGGCGTGCTGTCCACGCTGAACGACGGCTACAGCAGCGCAGGCAACGACAGCTACGCCTACTACCAGGGCACGTCCATGGCCACGCCGCACGTGGCCGGCGTGGCCGCGCTGATGATCGCGCGCAACCCTGCCCTGACGCCGGACGAGATCGAAGTGCTGCTCAAGAGCACGGCCCGCCGGTTGCCCGTGACCTGCACCCAGGGCTGTGGCAAGGGCATCGTCGACGCCGCGGCCGCGGTCAACGCCGCATACATCGGCGCCAGCGCGGCCAGCGTGGCGAGCGAAGTCGAGCCCAACGAGAGCAATGCGACCGCGCAGGTGCTGTCCAGCTTCCCCGTCAAGGTGGCCGGGACCATCGCCACGGGCACCGACCTGGACAACTTCAAGGTCGTTGTCGCCGCCGGCCAGACCGTGACCGCCCGCCTGATCAGCAACGCCGCGTCCAACTACGACCTGTACCTGCGCAACGCGGCGGGCGCCACGGTCAAGAGCAGCGTGCGCGGCACGGGCATGACCGACACCGTCACCTGGGCCAACACGACCGGGCTGTCCAAGGAGATGTACCTGCGCGTCAAGCGCGTGGATGGCACCACCGGCACGGCCGGCACCTACACGCTCGAAGTCAACAAGTGAACGGCGCGCTCACATGCCCTTGAACAGCTGGGTGTAGCTGCGGCTGACTTCCAACTTCTCGTTGTGGCCCTTGACGGCCACGATCTGGCGGCCGCGGAAGTCGCGCGTCACCGCGGCGATGGCGTTCACCGCGACCAGCGTGGAGCGGTGGATCTGCCAGAAGCGCTCGGGGTCGAGCTCGTCGACCAGCTCCTTGATCGGCTTGCGGATCAGGGCCTCGACCGTGGGCGTCTGCACCCGCGTGTATTTCTCGTCGCTGATGAAGAACAGCACGTCGTCGACCGGGATCATCTGGATGGCTTGGCCGACCGTGGCCTGGATCCACTTCAGGTAGGTCGGCTTCCCACCACCCTGGCTGGCCAGGCGGTGCAGCAGCTGCTGGATCGGCTGGGGAGAGGGGCCGCCGGCAGCGCCGTCCGGCGACTGGCGTGCGGCCAGGCGCTTCTCGATGCGCTCGACGGTCAGCTTCAGGCGGTCGCGCTCGGCGGGCTTCAGGATGTAGTCGGTCGCGCCTTGCTCGAAGGCCTCGACCGCGTACTGGTCATAAGCCGTGATGAACACGATCTCGGGCAGGAAGCCGTCGTCGCCCACGTCCATCTGGGCGATCTGCTTGGCCGCCTCGACCCCGGTCATGCCCGGCATGCGGATGTCGAGGAAGACCACGTCCGGCCGGTGCTCGGCCACCAGCTCGACCGCCTCGGCGCCGTTCTTGGCCTCGGCCACCACCTGCAGCGCGGGCCAGGCCTCGGCCAGGCGGGCGCGCAGCTGATCGCGCATCAGGCGTTCGTCGTCGGCCAGCACGGCACGCGGCGCGGCCGGGGAGGTGGTGTCGGTGTTCGTCATGGCGTGATCGTAGCGGGCCTGTCGGCCAGCGGCTCAACCAGGCACCCGCTGCGCAGGGGCTAGGCGAAGGGGGTGCTGTTGTCGGTGTGCTGGCCGATCACCGGCACCCGGGGCGGCGCCGCTGGCGGCGGCGGGGCCGTGACGCGTGGCTTGCGCGGCCGCACGGCCCACCACAGCAACAGGCCGAGCAGGATCACCGGCGAGCCGACGATGGCCACCGCGACGCCGGCGAACAGCAGCGCCACCATCACGCCCAGCGCCGCCAGCAGCAGGGGAACACCCACGCCGAAAAGCAGCGCCAGCGGCACCACGATGACCACCACGACGAAGGCCAGCAGCACGCTGCCGAAGGCCAGCCAGGCATGGCTGGCGGCCAGCCCGTGCACGTCGATCTGCTCGCCGTCCACGGTGACCAGCAGGTCGGGCGGCAGGTGGTTGAACATCGTCGCCAGTGACACGGCGGTGGCCAGGGCCACGGCCAGCGCGCCCAGGAGCAGCAGCCAGCCCAGCCAGCGCCACGGGGAAGGTCCATTCCTGTTCATCGCCAAGCTCCTCAGGTTCAAGCCTGTTCGTTGCCGTTGCCGTGGCCGTTGCGGGCCTCCGGCGCGCTGACGGTGCGGTAGGGCACGGTGATGGTCACCACGGTGCCGCTGGGCTGGTTGGCCGCCACGGTCAGCGTGGCCTTGTCCCCGTGCAGCAGTTGCAGCCGCTCGCGGATGTTGGCCAGGCCGACCCCCGTGCCGCTGGTGCCGCCCATGCCGAAGCCCACACCGGTGTCGGCCACGGTGACCTGCAGCTTGCCGTGCACGATCTCGGCCTTGACCTTCAGCGTGCCGCCCTCGGGCTTGGGCTCCAGGCCGTGGCGGATGGCGTTCTCGACCAGGGTCTGGATCATCATGGCCGGGAACTCGGCCGACTCCAGCCCTTCGGGCACGTCGATGCTCGCGGCCAGGCGCTCTTCCATGCGCACCTTGAGGATCTCGACATAGGGCCGCACCACGGCCAGCTCGCGGCCCAGGTCGCGCGAGCCGCCGTCGGCCGTGTCGCGCATGGTGGGCATGCTGGCCCGCAGCAGCGCGATCAGGTTCTTCTGCATCTGGCTGGCGCGCGCCGGGTCGGTCTCGATCAGGTGGTCGATCGAGGCCAGGGTGTTGAACAGGAAGTGCGGCTCGACCTGGGCCTGCATCGCCGCCATGCGGGCTTCGATGACCTGGCGGCGCAACTGCTCGGCCTCGGCCGTCTCGGTGGCGGCGGCGGCCTTGCGCTCGGCCTGGATCTGGGCCTTGTAGGTCGCCTTCATGATGGCCGACAGCACGATCCACAGGAAGGCCAGTTGCGGCAGGCTCTCGCCGTACTGCACCTTGCGGTGGGACACGCGCGGGCCGATGGCCAGGGCCTCCTCGATGTCGTCGCGGGCCTGCTGGGCGTCCTCGCGGGCCTGTTTGGCGTCCTCGATGGCGTCGATCACCGCCTGCTTGGCCTCTTCGACGGCCTCGCGCACGGTCTCGGAATCGGCGCCCTGCGGCACGCTGATGCGCACGTCCTTGTCGCCGGCGCTGATCTCGACGACCTTCTCGCCGCCCACGACCACGCTGAAGCCCCCGGCCGAAGCCGCGGCCTGGGCCGCCGAGGCGGCCGCGCCGGCGGCCGAAGCCGCTGCGGCCTGGGCGGCGCTCGCCGCATGCTCGCCGCCGCGCGGGCTGATGCGCACACCGCGGTGGTCGATCGAGATGTCCACCCCTTCGCCGGGCGAGCCGCCCGACGCGGGCTTCTCGATCTTCAGGCCCTTGAACGACGGCACCACCGGGGCCTTGGGCGCGACCGGAGCCCTGGGCGGGCGCGGCGGATCCGACGGCTGCTCGAAGATGGTCTCGGTGTACGTCCAGGTGAAGGGCGGCAGGTTCTGCAGGATGTTGGCGATGATCAGCAGCAGCAGCGACAGCAGCCCGAAGCGCCACCAGGTGATGCTCGCCAGCCAGGCGCCGTAGACATGAAAAGCGCTCACCATGGCGGCGCGAAGACGCTGCCAGCGGGCGGCCCAGGGGCTGGGCGGGATGGTGGTGAGGCTGCTCATGGGCGGAAGGGTGCGGGGCGGGGCACGTCAAGGGGGTCGATGGTGTGCACTCTACGCATGCGCAGCCGCCTGGCGAGCCCGGCGCGACGCACCCGCACGGGGCGTGGACAGACTGCAACGGCGGGCGACAGTCGGGTGGCGGCCCCGGCAACCCGGCATCGGGTGCCCCGCGCTCAGGCCAGCGCTGGGCCGCTCCCGAGCGGCCTGAGCACCCGCTCGGCGGGTGGCGCCGGTACCCCGGCGCCGGGTGCCCCATTCACCGCCGCTCGACGATCACCGGCACCAGTGCCAAGGCCGAACGCACCCGCTCGCCGACCTCGCGCGCCTGCTCGCGCGTGGCGTATGGCCCGGCCTGCAGGCGGTGCATGCCGCCCTCGGCGAACACCGCCAGCAGCGGGGCCAGCCAGTCCAGCTCGGCAGCCACCTTCTGCTGGAAGCTGTAGGCGCCGCTGCCCTTGCCGAAGGCGCCGAGCTGCAGCCAGTAGCCGCTGGCGGCGGCCGTGTGGGCGCGCGCCTGCTCGGTCGCGGGCTCCGGGACGGGGTTGACGGGCACGGCGGCCATGGTCACCGGCTCCATCGTGGGCGGGGGCGCCGGGGCCGGCCCCGGGGAAACCGGCGACGACGAGACAGCGGTCGGCGCGACCTGCAATGCCCCGGGGCCGGGGCCGGGGCCGGGCGGCGACACCGGCTGGGTGGCCACCGTGGCCGCCACCACCACCGGCGTCGGGGGCGGCGTCGGCGCCCGGGCCAAGGCGGGCGGGCGGGTCGCCAGGCCGGCACGGATGTCCTCGTAGGTGATGCGCTCGATCTCGACCGGCGCGACGCCGTTCTGCACGCCCAGCTTCACCGCGGCGGCATAAGACAGGTCGATCACCCGGCCCGACGAGAACGGTCCGCGGTCGTTGACCCGCACGATCACCTCGCGCCCGTTGGCGGGGTTGCGCACCCGCGCGTAGCTGGGGATGGGCATGGTCTTGTGCGCGGCCGTCATCGCGTACATGTTGTAGGCCTCGCCGCTGGCGGTGCGGCGGCCATGGAACTTGCGCCCGTACCACGAGGCCAGGCCGCGCTCGACCAGGGGCTCGTCGGTGGTCATCGGGGTGTAGCTCTGGCCCAGCACCTCGTAGGGCTTGTTCGGGCCGCCCGAGCGGATGGGCTCCAGGCGCGGCTCGGCGTCGGGCACCTGGGACAGGTCGGGCACATCGCTCCCCGCGGGGGGCGGGCCATCGGCACCGGCAGGCAGGCTGCGCGTGCCGCGGACGGCGCCGCCACCGGGGGCAGACGGGGTGGTCGAGCAACCCGCCAGGATCAGCAGGCCGGCCAGCAAACCGGCCGCCAGCGCGCGCTGCGCGGGGATCGACAACGGGAAGGGGGGGAGATGCCGGCGATGGCGCGCCCGGCTGGGATCGAACCAGCGGCCCCTGGCTTCGGAGGCCAGTACTCTATCCACTGAGCTACGGGCGCCATGCATGGATGACCACGATTCTAGCAGCCACCCCCTCAGGCGCTCCCGTGGCCGGCACTGCGTGTGGGGGCGCTGGCTATAATTCGTGGGTTTTGCCGGCGGGCAGCCCCGCTCTTTTCGGCAGCCAACCCAACTGGCCCCAAGGCCGCGCGACCGAGGAACTCATGAGCAACGCTCACGACCACGCCCCCCACGACGCCTCGCACGAAGTGCACGAAGGCCCGATCAAGACGCCCAAGCAACTGATCTGGACGGTGGTGGCCTCCTTCCTGGTGCCGATCGTCGTGATCATCATGCTGACGCAGTTCGTCGCCTCGGGCGACAAGCAGGCCGCCGGCACCGAGGCGCTCGAAGCCGAAGCCGTGGCGCACCGCATCCAGCCGATCGGCGCGATCGAGATCAAGGACGTGTCCGACGCCGGCTCGATGAAGACCGGCGAGCAGGTCTTCCAGGCCCAGTGCTCGGCCTGCCATGCCACCGGCGCCGCCGGCGCACCGAAGTTCGGCGACGAGGCCGCCTGGGCCCCGCGCATCAAGCAGCCGTTCGAGGCGCTGCTGACCTCGGCGCTCAAGGGCAAGGGCAACATGGGCGCCCAGGGTGGCGGCGATTTCTCGGACTACGAAGTGGCCCGCGCCGTGGTTTACATGGCCAACAAGGGCGGCGCCAAGTTCGACGAGCCCAAGGCCCCGGCCCCCGCCGCCAGCGCCGCGCAATAAGCCGCCGCGCCCCCAGAAGAAGCCGCCCCTCGGGCGGCTTTTTTCATGCCTCGCGCGGCGCGGTGGCGGCCGGGCTCAACACGTAGCCGAATCGCGCCGGCATCTGCGCGAACGGCATCTCGCCCAGTGGCCAGAAACCCGCCTCGACCGCGTCGGCGCCCAGCGCCGCGTCCAGTGTGTGGACCAGGCCGAAGCCGATGTCGGTGTCGAGGAACAACCGGCCGGCGTCGTCGACCCAGGCACCACGGAACTGCGCGGCGCGGCCCGTGTGGCTGACGACGGCCGGCGCCTGGCCGGCTCGCTCGTCCAGGCGCCACACCCAGGGCGCGGCCTCGAGCTCGACATAGACCCGCTGCGGCCCGTTCTGGAAGAACCAGCAGCCGGTCGCGTCGGCCTCGTAGTTGCGCGCAATGAACTCGCGCAGCTTGTCGTGCAGGATGCGGCTGCCCTTGGGGTGCGGGAATGGCCCCGCGGCCTGGGTGCGGTCGTCGCGCATGTACCAGTCGCCGCGTGCGTCCAGCGCCAGCCAGTTGTAGCAGTGCGGCACGTTCGGCCACTTGGCCAGCGCCGCCTTGACGATGTCGTCCATGGCCCGAGCTTAGGCGGGTTGCCGTAGCCAGTCGACGACGGCCTGCGGCATGGCCCGCACGTGGCCAGGGGGAACGACGCCCGCCGGGAAGCCCACGTGGCCGCCGTGCGGCGGCTGCCACAGGGTGACGAATCGGCCCACCTCTTGCACGCCGGGCAGGCTGGCGGCCGGCACGAAGGGGTCGTTGCGCGCGTTCAGCACCAAAGCCGGCACGCGGATGCTGGCCAGGTGCGGCTTGGCCGAGGCGCGGGCCCAGTAGTCCTCGGTGTTGCGAAAGCCGTGCAGCGGCGCGGTGAACAGGTTGTCGAACTCGTACAGGTCGCGCGCGGCGCGCAGGCGATCACGGTCGAACAGACCCGGGTGCTGGGCCCACTTGGCCAGCGCCTTGGGCTTCATCGAGCGCAGGAACATGCGGGTGTAGACCTGCCGGTTGAAGCCGCGGCCGATGGCGTGGCCGCCAGCGGCCAGGTCGATCGGCGAGCAGACCGCCGCCACCGCGTGCACCGTCGCCGCCGCGGTGTCGCCCGCTTCCTCGGCCCAGCGCAGCAGCGCATTGCCGCCCAGAGAGATGCCCACCGCATGGACAGGCTGGCCGGCCCGCTCGCGCAGCTTGCTGAGCATGAAGCCGATCTCCTCGTGGTCGCCCGAGTGGTAGGCCCGCGGCGCCAGGTTCAGCTCGCCCGAGCAGCCGCGGAAATGCGGCACCGCGTAGTTCCAGCCCAGCGCGTGGGCCACGTCGGCGAAAGCCTCGGCGTAGTGGCTGCGCGACGAGCCTTCGAGGCCGTGGAACAGCACCAGCCACGGCGCCTCGCGGCGGCGCGAGAAGCGGTAGTCGACGTCGACGAAGTCGCCGTCCGGCGTGGCCCAGCGCTCGCGCTGGTACACCGGGTGCGGCCCCTGCACGCGGCGGCCGTAGAGCGCCGGCCAGATGGTCTGCAAATGGCCGCCTGGCAGCCAGCGCGGGGCGCGGAACTGGCGCATCGACCGTCGCCCTCAGTGCAGGACGGCGGGCGTCTCGACCAGCTCGGGCGGCTCTTGCGCGGTGCCGGGGCTGGCGTGGTGGGCCACCATGCGCCAACCTTGTGCCGTCTTCAGGTAGACGTTGGTGGCCATCACCCAGCTGGTTCGCGCGCCCTCGGGCGTGGCCAGGTCGACCCGCTCGAGCACGCTGTGCATGGCCGCGCCCAGGGCGTGGACGCGGCGCACGTTCTCGGGGTGGACGCTCACCGCGCCGTTGGCGAACACCGCCTCGAAGGCCGCCCGCACCGCCGCCGCACCCACCAGACGCGGCCCGCCGGGGTGGACACAGACCACCTCTTCGTCGTCGGCCCAGACGGCCATCAGCTTGTCCAGGTCGGCCTCGCGCAGCGCCTCGTAGAACTGGGCCTCGACGTCGTCGGGCGAGGCGTGCAGCGCGGCCTTGGGGGTTGGGGTGGGCATGGTCGGTGGATGCCCGTCAACGGAAGACCACGGTCTTGTGGCCGTTCATCAGCACGCGGCGCTCCACGTGCCAGCGCACGGCGCGCGCGAGCACCACGCATTCCACGTCGCGGCCCATGGCGGTCAGGTCCTCGGCGGACAGCGAGTGGTCGACCCGCGCCACGTCCTGCTCGATGATCGGGCCCTCGTCGAGGTCGGCCGTCACGTAGTGCGCAGTGGCGCCGATCAGCTTCACGCCGCGGGCATGGGCCTGGTAGTAGGGCTTGGCGCCCTTGAAGCTGGGCAGGAAGCTGTGGTGGATGTTGATCGCGCGCCCTGCCAGCCGTTCGCAGAACTCGGGCGACAGGATCTGCATGTAGCGCGCCAGCACCACCAGGTCGATCTGCTCGGATTCGACCAGGGCCTCGATGCGCTGCTCCTGCGCGCGCTTGGTGGCCGCGTCGGCGCCGGTGGGCAGGGACAGGTGGTGGAAGGCGATGCCGTAGCTCTCGGCCAGCGCCTGGTAGGTCGTGTGGTTGGACACGATGGCCGGGATGTCCACCGCCAGCTGCCCGCTCTTCCAGCGGAACAGCAGGTCGTTCAGGCAGTGGCCGTGCTGGCTGACCATCAGCAGCACGCGCGGGCGCTGCTCCTTGGCGTGGAAGGTGGCCTGCATCTGGAACTGCTGCCGGACATGACCGAACAGCTTGTCCAGCGTGGCCACGTCGGCCAGCTGCTCGGGCGCCTCGAAGTGCACGCGCATGAAGAACAGGCCTGTCGCGTCCTCGCCCTGCACGTCGCCGAACTGCTGCGAATCGATGATGTTGCAGCCGGCCTGGTAGAGCAGGCCCGACACGTTGTGCACGATGCCCTTGGTGTCGCGGCAGGCCAGCGTGAGGATGAATTCTTGCGGTCGGGACATGGTGGCCGGCATTGTACGGACGGGGGTTCTCCCCCATGCCTGGCAGGCATCCAGGCGCCGCCGGCCAGCGTATGCATGGCACCGCCGCCTTCCTAGAATGACCTGCAGATGGCCTCTTCCGCCCAATCCTCCGCCCAGCGTGCCGAAGCCCTGGGCGCGCTGCTGGCACGCGTGTCGCTCGGCGACCGTGCGGCATTTGCCACGCTTTACCAGCAGACGGCCGCGCATCTGCTGGGGGTCATTCTCCGTATCAACAGTGACCGGGGCCAAGCCGAGGACCTGTTGCAGGAGATATTCGTGAAGATCTGGGGCGCCGCCGGCAGCTTCGATGCCCAGCGGGCACAGCCGATGACCTGGCTGACCAGCATCGCGCGCCACCGCGCGATCGACAGCCTGCGCCGCCGGCAGACCGAGCCGAAGTGGGTGACCGCCCGCGCTGGCGTGGAGGACGGCGAGGACGACGACCTGCTGGACCAGCTCGCGAGCGACGACGCCGGCCCGCTGGAGCTGCTGGGCCAGGCCGTACAGGCGCGTGCGGTGGGCGTGTGCATGAAGGGCCTGTCGGGCGAGCAGCAGCAGACCTTGGCCCTGGCCTTCTACCAGGGCCTGTCGCATTCCGAGGTGGCCGAACAGCTGCGCCAGCCGCTGGGCACGGTCAAGAGCTGGGTGCGGCGCGGCTTGATCGCGCTGCGCGGCTGCCTGGAACGCGCAGGCGCCATCGACCCGGTGGGCACCTGAATGGACTACTTCCGCGCCCCACTGGCCGACCGCCTGGCCGCCGAGTACGTGCTGGGCACGCTGCGCGGGCCCGCCCGCCGCCGCTTCGACGCCCTGCTGCCCGCCCACCCCGCGCTGCGCGCCGCCGTGGCCCGCTGGCAGGACGCACTGGTGCCGCTGGCGGCCAGCGTGAAGCCGGTGCCGCCGTCGGCAAGGGTCTGGCAGGGCATCGAGGCCCGGCTGTTCGCCGAGCGCCAGCGCAATGCCGGTCCGGCCGCCGCCACCGCACCGGTCCGCTGGTGGCAGGCGGTGCTGCCCTGGCGCGCTGCCACCGGCCTGGCGACGGCCGCTGCCTTGGCCCTGGGCGTGGCCTTGTCGCTGCCGCAGCCGGTGCAGCCGCCGGTGGTGGTGGTGCTGGCGCCGGCCGACGCGGCCGCCGCCGGCGCCCTGTCCAAGGCGCGCTTCGTCGCCAGCGTCAGTGCCGACGGGCGCGGCCTGGTGCTCAAGCCGATCGAGACGCTGGCGATGGACCCGCAGCGCGCGCTCGAGCTGTGGGCCGTGCCGGGCCAGGGCGCCCCGCGCTCGCTGGGCCTGGTGGCCGGCGACGGCACGACCCGCGTCATCCGCACCGAGCTGCTGCGCAACACGGCGGCCTTCGCCGTCAGCCTGGAGCCTGCGGGCGGCTCGCCGACCGGCGCCCCCACCGGCCCGATCATCTCGGTCGGCAAGCTGGAGTCCTGACCGGCGCGGCGGGCGTTCCGCCCGTTCAGCGCCCGGCCTTGGTGCGGCTTGCGGCATCGACCCCCGACCCTGGTGCAAACCCGGCCCCTTCTGGCGGCGCGCAGGCCGCATCGGCCCGTCTTTTGGCTGGCACAACGATTGCGTTGTACATGGCGCGGTTCAATGGAGAGCCGCACGATCTGGTTGCACTGACTTCCTAGGTTTTTGGACACAGGCGTCCGCCGGCAAGACTTTCGGGTCTTGTTGTCGGACGCCTCTTTTTTTCTCACCTTCGCCGAGAGGACCCGCGACATGCTCCCCCGCGCCACGACCGACGCCGACGCCATCGCCCCCCACGACCCGGGCCGCCGCCGCGTGCTGCAAGCCGCCACCGCGGTGGCCGGCGCGGCCGCGGGCCTGCACCTGCCGCGGGCCTGGGCGCAAGGCTCGGACAAGCCGGAAAAGGAAGAGGTCAAGATCGGCTTCATCCCGCTGACGGACTGCGCCTCGGTGGTGATGGCCTCGGTGCTGGGCTTCGACAAGAAGTACGGCGTCAAGATCGTGCCGAGCAAGGAGGCCTCCTGGGCCGGCGTGCGCGACAAGCTGGTCAACGGTGAGCTGGACATGTCGCATGTGCTCTACGGCCTCGTGTACGGGGTTCACCTCGGCATCGGCGGCCCGAAGAAGGACATGGCCGTGCTGATGGCCATCAACAACAACGGCCAGGCCATCTCCCTGTCGAAAGCCTTGGCCGACAAGGGCGCGGTGGACGGCCCGTCGCTGGCCAAGCACATCGCGGCGAATCCCCGCGAGTACACCTTCGCCGGAACCTTCCCAACCGGCACCCATGCGATGTGGATGCACTACTGGCTGGCCGCCGCGGGCATCAACCCGGTGTCGGGCGCCAAGCTGATCACCGTGCCGCCGCCCCAGATGGTGGCCAACATGCGCGTGGGCAACATGGACGGCTTCTGCGTGGGCGAGCCGTGGAACCATCGCGCCATCATCGATGGCATCGGCATCACGGCAAACACCACGCAGGACATCTGGAGGGACCACCCGGAGAAGGTGCTGGGCACCACGGCCGAGTTCGTCAAGAAGTACCCCAACACCTGCCGTGCCGTGATGATGGCCGTGCTCGAGGCCAGCCGCTGGATCGATGCCGGTCTGCAGAACAAGATGAAGATGGCCGAGACGGTGGCACAGAAGGCCTACATCAACACCAGCGTCGACGCGATCAACCAGCGCATCCTGGGTCGCTACCAGAACGGCCTGGGCAAGACCTGGGACGACCCCAACCACATGAAGTTCTTCAACGACGGCGCGGTGAACTTCCCGTACCTGTCCGACGGCATGTGGTTCCTGACCCAGCACAAGCGCTGGGGCCTGATCAAGGACCACCCCGACTACCTCGGCGTCGCCAAGCAGATCAACCAGATCGATCTGTACAAGTCGGTGGCCAATGCCATGAACATCAGCGTGCCGAAGGACCCGATGCGCACCAGCAAGCTCATCGACGGTGTGGTCTGGGACGGCAAGGACCCGAAGAAGTACGCCGACGGCTTCAAGGTCCACGCCTGAGCCAACCCCCGCCTTCAACCCGGAGAACACCATGGTCAGTGCCGTCTTCCACTCGCCCCTGGCGTCGTCGCGCGGCGCGGCGGACGAACCTGCCGCCGTGCCAGTGCCCGCGCGTCCAGCGGCCACCCAACCGCCCGTGGCGCCACTGCGTCCGACCCGCACGCCCTTCGACTGGCGCGCACTGTGGCTGCGTGTGCTGCCGCCGGTGCTGGGTCTGGCCCTGCTGGTCGGCATCTGGGGGCTGCTGACGCAAAAGGGCGGAGCGTTCCCGACGCCGCGCGCCACCTTCGACGCCGCCGTCACACTGTTCGCCGACCCGTTCTACCGCAACGGCCCGAACGACCAGGGCATCGGCTGGAACATCCTGTTCTCGCTCGAGCGGGTGGCCCTGGGCTTCGGCCTGGCGGCGCTGGTGGGCATCCCGCTGGGCTTCGTGATCGGCCGCTTCGAGTTCGCCTCGCGCATGGTCAGCCCGCTGATCAGCCTGCTCAAGCCCGTGTCGCCGCTGGCCTGGCTGCCGATCGGCCTGCTGGTCTTCAAGAGCGCGAACCCCGCGGCGATCTGGACCATCTTCATCTGCTCGATCTGGCCGATGGTGGTCAACACCGCGGTGGGCGTGCAGCGCGTGCCGGTCGACTACCTGAACGTGGCCAAGGTGCTGAACCTGTCGGAGTGGAAGGTGATCACCAAGATCCTGCTGCCCGCGGTGCTGCCCTACATGCTGACCGGTGTGCGGCTGTCGGTGGGCACCGCCTGGCTGGTGATCGTGGCCGCCGAGATGCTGACCGGTGGCGTGGGCATCGGCTTCTGGGTCTGGGACGAGTGGAACAACCTCAACGTCCAGCACATCATCATCGCGATCTTCGTCATCGGCATCGTCGGCCTGCTGCTCGAGCAGGCGCTGATGCTGATCGCCCGCCGCTTCTCCTTCGAGTGAGGAAGTCAACATGAAGACACCGAACTCTCAGCGGGCCGAGCGCCGGGCCGCTCCCAAGCCGGCCCGCATCCCCCTGGGGGATCGGCCGATGTACCCATCGGACAAGGGGCACCAATGATCGCCTTCATCGACATCCACGGCGCCGAGGTCGTGTTCCCCACGCCCAAGGGCCCGTTCCAGGCGCTGCGCGACATCCACCTCAAGGTGGACCAGGGCGAGTTCATCACGCTGATCGGGCACTCGGGCTGCGGCAAGAGCACGCTGCTGAACCTGATCGCCGGGCTGCAGAAGCCCAGCGCCGGCGTGCTGCTGTGCGACAACCGCGAGATCGCCGCGCCCGGCCCCGAGCGCGCGGTGGTGTTCCAGAACCACTCGCTGCTGCCCTGGCTCTCGTGCTTCGACAACGTGTACCTGGCAGTCGAGCGGGTCTTCGCTGCGCGCGAAAGCAAGGCCCAGCTGAAGGCGCGCACGCTGGCCGCGCTGGAGCTGGTCGGCATGGGCCACGCGGCACACAAGCGGCCGCACGAGATTTCGGGCGGCATGAAGCAGCGCGTGGGCATCGCCCGCGCACTGGCGATGGAGCCCAAGGTGCTGCTGATGGACGAGCCCTTCGGCGCGCTGGACGCGCTGACCCGCGCCAAGCTGCAGGACGAGCTTTTGAAGATCGTCGCCCGCACCAAAAGCACCGTGGTGATGGTCACACACGACGTGGACGAGGCCGTGCTGCTCTCCGACCGCATCGTGATGATGACCAACGGCCCGTCGGCCACCATCGGCGAGATCCTGAAGGTCGAACTGCCGCGCCCGCGCGACCGCGTGGCGCTGGCCGAAGACCCGACCTACGTGCACGCCCGCAAGGCGGTGATCGACTTCCTCTACACGCGCCACGCACACGTGGAGAAGCTCGCGGCCTAGGGCTGCCAGCGCTCCAGCGCGGCGGCCGGGTCGGCCGGGTAGCGCGGCCGGGGCCGCTCGCGCGGCGTGCCGCAGACCACCCAGCACAGCAGGGTCTCGCCGTCGCGGCAGAAGGCGTCGCGCACGGGCGGGTCGTCCACCGAGGCGCCGCTCAGCACCTTGGCGCCGTAGCCCATCAGGTGCAAGGCGTTGAGCAGGTTCATCAAGCCCGCGCCGGCGGACAGCAACTGCTCGCGCGGCGGCACCTCGGCCTGGTCGTCGCGCAAACGGCCCACCAGCGCCAGCAGCCCCGGGCCGTTGTGGGCCCGCTCGCGCGCCCGCTCGACCTCGTCGGCGGGCAGGCCGCGCCGGCGGGCGCCCTCGGCGAACAACTCGCCCAGCACTGCCCGCTGCTCAAGGGCCACCAGCACGAAGCGGAACGGCCGCAGGCCGCCATGGTCGGGGGCGCGCAACGCGAGCATCACGGCGCGGGCCAGCTCAGCCTCGCTCGGCGCAGGCTCGGCCAGGTGCTTGGGCCCGACCGAGTAGCGCTCGGACAGGGCCGCGAGCAGGTCGTCGGCCAGCGGCAGCGGCTGGGGCGGGGTCGGGTCTGCAGCGTGTGACATGAGCCGCTATTTTTGACGCTCGCCACCGCAGCCGGGTCGGTCACTTTGCGCCAGCGCAACGTGAATGCGAATAGATCGCATTAAGATGGCAATCTCGGGCTGGCGAGAAGCCAGCCACCCCTTGGATGCCGAGACCACGATGCGCGCGCCGAACCCTGTTGTTGTTTCCTCTTCGCTGGACGACCTGCAGCCCGGCGACGTCGCCCAGGTGGTCGAGGTCAGCCCGCCGGCCGCGCTGGACGCCTGGGCGCCCTGGCTGACCGCGCTGGGCTTCGAGCCGGGCGAGCCGGTGCGCCTGATCTCGCGCGCGCGCCCCGGCGGCGACCCGCTGTGCGTGCGCGTGGGCAGTTCCACCTACGCGCTGCGCCGCGCCGAGGCCGCCTGCATCCGCGTGCTGCGCCCGGAATGAGCGCCACGGCGGTCATCCACGTCCACCGCGGCGGGCCGCTGGTGGCGCTGGTGGGCAACCCGAACTGCGGCAAGACGGCCCTGTTCAACCGCCTGACCGGCAGCCGGCAGAAGGTGGCCAACTACGCTGGCGTCACGGTCGAGCGCAAGGAGGGCCAGCACACCACGCCCACGGGCAAGACGCTGCGCGTGCTGGACTTGCCGGGCACCTACAGCCTGCACCCGCGCTCCCCCGACGAGCGCGTGACCACCGAGGTGCTGCGCGGCCAGGCCCGCGGCGAGAAGCGGCCCGACCTGGTGGTCTGCGTGGTCGACGCCACCAACCTGCGCCGCACGCTGCGCCTGGTGCTGGGCGTCCAGCGCCTCGGGCTGCGCTGCGTGGTGGCGCTCAACATGGCCGACCAGGCCGCCAAGCGCGGCCTGCGCATCGACCCCGACAAGCTTTCCCAGGCGCTGGGCGTGCCGGTGGTGGCCACCGTGGCCGTCGCACCGCAGGGCGACGCCGCCTTGCGCGCGCTGCTGGCCGACCCGGACGCCTGGTCGCCGCCCCCGGGCCCTGCTCACGCGGCGCATGACGCGCCCTCGACCTCCCCGCGCGCGGACCTGTCCAGCCACCCCGACGGCGACCACGCCGCGGTGCGCGACATCCTGCGCTCGATGGACCTGGACGAGGTGCTGCCGCACACCGCGTCCGACCGCATCGACGCCGTGGTGCTGCACCCGGTGGCCGGGCCGCTGCTGCTGGCCCTGGTGCTGTTCGTGATGTTCCAGGCCGTGTTCCTTGGCGCCGAGGCCCCCACCGCCTGGATCGACGCCGGCACCGCCTGGCTGGGCGAGCAGCTGACGGCCGGCCTGCCCGAGGGCTGGCTGCGCAGCCTGCTGGTCGACGGCATCATTGCCGGCGCAGGCGGCGTGCTGGCCTTCCTGCCGCAGATCCTGATCCTGTTCTTCTTCATCCTCGCGCTCGAGGAGTCGGGCTACCTGCCGCGCGCGGCCTTCCTGCTCGACCGGCTGATGGGGCGCGTGGGCTTGTCGGGCCGCTCGTTCATCCCCTTCCTGTCCAGCTTCGCCTGCGCCATCCCCGGCATCATGGCCACGCGCAGCATCGCCGACCCGCGCGACCGGCGCCTGACGATGATGCTGGCGCCGTTGATGACCTGCTCGGCACGGCTGCCGGTCTACGCGCTGCTGATCGGCGCCTTCATCCCCGAGCGCACGCTGGCCGGCGGCGTGGGCCTGCGCGGCCTGGTGCTGTTCGCGCTGTACCTGGCCGGCATCGCCGGTGCGGCGCTGATCGCCTGGGTGCTCAAGCGCTTCACGCGCGAGGGCCAGCAGGTGCGCCCGCTGATGATGGAGCTGCCCAACTACCACTGGCCCTCGGCACGCAACCTGGCGCTGGGGCTGTGGCAGCGGGTCGAGATCTTCATCAAGCGCGTGGGCGGCATCATCCTGGTGCTCAGCATCGCGCTGTGGTTCCTGGCCAGCGTGCCGCTGCCGCCCGAAGGCGCCACCGGCGCGCCCATCGAGTACAGCATCGCCGGGCGGCTGGGCCATGCGCTGGTGCCGCTGTTCGAGCCCATTGGCTTCAACTGGCAGATCTGCATTGCCCTGGTGCCCGGCCTGGCTGCGCGCGAGGTGGCGGTGAGCGCGCTGGGCACGGTCTACGCGCTGTCGGCCACCGGCGACGACACGGCACAAGCGCTGGCCCCCCTGATCGCCAGCCAGTGGAGCCTGGCCACCGCCTTGTCGCTGCTGGCCTGGTACGTGTTCGCGCCCCAGTGCATCGCCACGCTGGCCACGCTGCGGCGCGAGAGCGGCGGCTGGCGCGCGCCGCTCACGGTGGCCGCCGGCCTGTTCGGCCTGGCCTGGCTGGCTTCGTTCGTGACCTACCGCGCCGCTCTTTTCTTCGGCGCCTAGATTTCGGCGAACAGCAGCGCGGGCGCCTCCAGCAGATCGCGCAGCCGCTGCACGAACTCGGCGGCCTGCACGCCGTCGACCACGCGGTGGTCGAACGACGACGACAGGTTCATCGTCAGGCGCGGCACCACGGCGCCGGCACGGATCACCGGCTTCTCGACGATGCGGTTGACGCCGACGATGGCCACCTCGGGCATGTTGATGACTGGCGTCGTGACGATGCCGCCCAGCCGGCCCAGGCTGGTGACCGTGATCGTCGAGCCCTGAAGCTCGTCACGCACGATGCGGCCTGAGCGCGCCGCCTCGGCCAGGCGCGCCACCTCGGCGGCGAAGGACCACAGGTCGTGCGCCTGCGCATCGCGCAGCACCGGCACCATCAAGCCGGCCTCGGTCTGTGTCGCCACGCCCAGGTGCACGGCCGAATGCCGCGTGAGCGTGCCGGTCTCGTCGTCGAAGTTGGCGTTCAGGTCGGGGAAGCTGCGCAGCGCCAGAGCGATGGCCCGGCCGACGAAGGGCAGCAGCGTGAGCTTGCCGCGCGCGGCCGCGTGGCGGGCATTGAGCCGCTCGCGCAGGGCTTCCAACTCGGTGACGTCCAGCTCCTCGACATAGCTGAAGTGCGGGATGCGGCGCTTGGCCTCTTGCATGCGCTGCGCGATCTTGCGCCGCAGGCCGACGAACTTGATCTGCTCGGTGCGGTCCTCGCCTGCGGCCACCGGCGCCCGCGGCGGCGCAACCACGGGAGCCACCGCCGCAGCGAGCATCGCCGCCGGCCGCACGGGCAGGCCATGGCGCGCGATGTGCGCGTCCAGGTCGCGCTGCATGACGCGCCCGCCGGCGCCGCTGGGCGCCACGTCGCCCAAGTCCACCCCCAGCGACCAGGCGCGCTCGCGCAACGCAGGCGAGGCAATGGGGTGGCGTGCCGGGGGCTGGGCCACCGCCACTGGCGGTTGAACGGCGGCAGGCGCCGGAGCAGGCACGGGCGCAGGCTTCGGCGCAGGTGGCGGTGCTGCCACCACGGCCGTCGCAGCCGGCGCAACCGGCGCCTGCGAAGCCGCGGCCCGCATCGCCGCAGGCGCGGCCGCCGGCCCCTCGCGCAGGATGCGGATCAGCTCGCTGCCCACGGCCAGCGTCTGCCCCACCTCGCCGCCCAGCGCCACCACGCGGCCCGCGTAGGTGGACGGTATCTCGACGGTCGCCTTGTCGGTCATCACGTCGGCCAGCACCTGGTCCTCGCGGACCACGTCGCCCGGTTTCACATGCCAGGCCACCAGCTCGACCTCGGCGATGCCCTCACCCAGGTCCGGCATCTTGATCACGGTCTCGGTCATCGCGCTATTCCTCCATCACCCGACGGTAGGCCGCGGCGACCCGTGACGGGCCGGCGAAATAGGCCCATTCCTGCGCGTGCGGGTAGGGCGTGTCCCAGCCGGTCACGCGCTCGATGGGCGCCTGCAGGTGGTAGAAGCAATGCTCCTGCACCAGCGCGGCCAGCTCGGCGCCGAAGCCGCTGGTGCGCGTGGCCTCGTGCACGATCACGCAGCGGCCGGTCTTCCGCACCGACTCGACCACGGTGGGCAAGTCCAGCGGCCACAGCGTGCGCAGGTCGATCACCTCGGCGTCGATGCCGCTCTCTTCGGCCGCCGCCTGGCTGACCCAGACCATGGTGCCATAGGCCAGCACGGTCACGTCCTGCCCCGGCCGCACCACGGCGGCCGATTCCAGCGGCACGGTGTAGTGGCCTTCCGGCACGTCACTGGCCGGGTGGGCCGACCAGGGCACGACCGGCTTGTCGGGGTAGCCGTCGAAGGGGCCGTTGTAGAGGCGCTTGGGCTCGAGGAAGATGACCGGGTCGTCGTTCTCGATCGCCGCGATCAGCAGCCCCTTGGCGTCGTACGGGTTGCTGGGCATCACGGTGCGCAGGCCGCAGACATGGGTGAACAGCGCCTCCGGGCTCTGGCTGTGGGTCTGCCCCCCGAAGATGCCGCCGCCGCAAGGCATGCGGATGGTCAGCGGTGCGGTGAAGTCGCCCGCCGAGCGGTGGCGCAACCGCGCCGCCTCAGAAACGATCTGGTCGTACGCGGGGTACATGTAGTCGGCGAACTGCACCTCGACCACCGGCCGCAGCCCGTAGGCCGCCATGCCGATGGCCGAGCCGACGATGCCGCCCTCGTTGATCGGTGCATCGAACACCCGCGTGCGGCCGTGCTTGGCCTGCAAGCCCTCGGTGCAGCGGAACACGCCGCCGAAATAGCCCACGTCTTCGCCGTAGACCACCACGTTGTCGTCGCGGCCGAGCATCACGTCCATCGCCGAACGCAGGGCCTGGATCATGGTCATCGTGGCCATGCTCATTCCCCCCGCCGCACGCGTGCCAGCTGGTCCTGCAGGTGCGGGGGCATCTCCTTGTAGACGTCCTCGAACATGGTTTCCAGCGGCGGGATGTGGCCGTCGAGCAGCGTGCCGTGCCGTTCGGCTTCCTTCAGCGCAGCGTTGACGTCGGCCTCGACCTGCGCCTGCGTGGCCTCGTGCTCGGCGTCCGACCAGGCGCCCAAGCCCACCAGGTGGCGCTTGAGCCGCTCGATCGGGTCGCCCAGCGGGAAGCACTGCCAGTCACCCGCCGGCCGGTAGCGCGTGGGGTCGTCGGACGTGGAATGCGCGCCGGCGCGGTAGGTGATCCACTCGATCATCGTCGGGCCCAGGTTGGCGCGGGCGCGCTCGGCGGCCCAGCGCGACGCCGCCAGCACGGCGAGGAAGTCGTTGCCGTCCACCCGCAGCGAGGCGATGCCGCAGCCCACACCGCGCGCGGCGAAGGTGCTGGCCTCGCCACCGGCGATGGCCTGGAAGGTGGAGATCGCCCACTGGTTGTTGACCACGTTCAGGATCACCGGCGCGCGGTAGACGTGGGCGAAGGTGAGCGCGGTGTGGAAGTCGCTCTCGGCGGTCGAGCCGTCGCCGATCCAGCCCGAGGCGATCTTGGTGTCGCCCTTGATCGCCGAGGCCATGGCCCAGCCCACGGCCTGGATGAACTGCGTGGCCAGGTTGCCCGAGATCGTGAAGAAGCCCGCTCGCTTGTACGAGTACATCACCGGCAACTGGCGCCCCTTGATCGGGTCACGCTCGTTGCTCATCAGCTGGCAGATCAGCTCGACCATGTCGATGTCGTCGCGGCACAGCAGCAGCCCCTGTTGCCGGTAAGTGGGGAAGCACATGTCCCCCTCGCGCAGCGCCATCGCGTGGGCGATGGCGATGGCCTCTTCGCCCAGGCACTGCATGTAGAACGAGATCTTCTTCTGGCGCTGCGCGATCAGCATCTTGGCGTCGAAGGCGCGCGTCTTCATCATCGCCGCAAGCCCGCGGCGCAAGGCCTGCACCTCGACCTGAGGCGCCCAGGGCCCGACGGCACGGCCTTCCTCGTCGAGCACGCGGATCAGCGAGGCGGCGAGGTCGGCGGTGTCGGCCGGCGCCACGTCGGGCGGGGGGCGGTGCACCGCGCCGGCGGCGGAAAGATGCAGATACGAGAAGTCGGTGGCATGGCCGGGACGCCCGGTGGGCTCGGGCACGTGCAGGCGCAGGGGCTGCGGCGGCACAGGCAGGGGGGCGGCGGCAACCAGCGTGGGCGGGGCCGGCGGGGCAGCGCGATCGATGCGATCGGCGCGCGGCGAAGCGCGCCCGGCGGCGCGCGTGGGGTTCGACAAGGCAACCTCCTGGGTCAGGAAGAACACTTCAACCCGGTCGTGTGCAGGGCGTGGTACGCCCGCACCCCGGGTCCGACCCAGTTTGCCCTGCGCGGGTTCCGCTGGGCATTGCGGACGACCCTAAAGGCGCTTGACGAAGCTCGGGGGGCGCGGCACGCCCTCAAGGGTTCACCTGTTCGCTCACCTGTTCGCGCACATGATGCGCACGCTCCCTCCGGTGCGCAGCCCGTCCTTGCGCCGGGTGAAGTAGCGCTGGTTGAGTTCCTCCGGCGTGGCACTCTGCGCGGCGCTGAAACCCAGCTCGAGCAGTTGGCCGCGCAACGCCACCGGGTCGAAGGTCGACAGCCAGGGCTCGCCGGCGGCGGCCAGCCGCTGCTCGAAGACATCGCTGATCGCGCGCTCGACCGGGTTGAGCATCGCCACCGGGACGCGGTAGTCGAAGCACAGGCAGCTGCCCGCGGCGAGCCCGGCCATCGCTCCCAGCGTCGCCAGCACCGCATCGGCCGTCAGGTACATCGTCACGCCCATCCAGCTGACGCAGGCGGGCTCGTCGGCCTGAAAGCCCGACCGGCGCAGCGCAGCGCCCAGGTCGTCGCGCTCGAAATCCACCGGCACGAACGCCAGCGACGCCGGCACCGGGATGCCGGCGTCGGCCAGCAGCCGCTGCTTCCAGCGCTGGGTGCCGGCATGGTCCACCTCGAACACCCGCAGGCCTGCATCGCGGTGCGGGTGGCGGTAGGCGAAGGTGTCGAGGCCGGCGCCCAGCAAGACGTACTGGCGCACGCCAGCCGCCACGCAGCGCGAGAGCTCGTCCTCGACGAAGCGGCTGCGCGCGACCAGGTTGCCGCGAAGGCCGCGCGACATCGGGTCGTTCAGCGTGAACGGGTCGTCGCGCAGCGCGGCTTCGGCGGCCGCCCCCAGCAAGGGCAGCGCCACCGGGTCGGGGAAGACCAGCGGCTCATCGAGCAGTTGGTGCACGGCGCGCAGCGAGGCGACGGCCAGCGCCGAGCGGCTCGGCTCGCCCTGGCGAACGATGTTGGTCGGCGTGGTGGACATCGGAGCCTCCTGTGGTCGGGGAGGTCGCATCGTCCACCCTCACGCTGCGTGAGGGTCAAGAGGCCGCAGCTCGCTGCAAGTAGCGCCATGCCTCCATCGTGAACGGCGTGCCGGCCTGGATCAGCGGCTCGTTCTGGTAGGCCGCGATCAGCTTGGCGCGCAAGGCCTCGTCGTGCCGCACCATCTGGTCCTGCAGGGCCCGCCAATCGCGGGCCAGCTGGCGCGCTTCGTCGGCGTGCGGCGGCACGCCATCGGCCATCAGGCGCTCGGCGCGCCCGGCGAGCGCGCGCCACTCCGGGTCCAGCGTCGTGTCCAGGCGCTGCCACTCGTCCGCAGTCAGGTACTTGGCGAGCACGGCCAGCCGCAGCTGGATCGCCTGGTCGATGTAGTCCAGCAGCGCGCGGTCCATCCCGGCGGGCAGCGGCAGGCTCGGCTGCTCGCGCAGCATGTGGCCCCAGCGCTTCAGCAGCGCGACATCGCCATGGGCCCAGCGCGCCGACACGTCCATCCATCGCCTCGCCAGCGGCTGCAGCGCGACCGCATCGGGCGGCACGCCGCGGTCCATCGCGTCGCGGATCGCCCGCAACAGCGGTGGCCACTCGTCGTGGCTGCGCCTCCACCGCTCGAAGATGAGCTTGAGCTCGGCCGCGCTGAAGTACTGCTCGAAGGTGCTCATCATCGCCAGGCTGGCGAGCCAGTCGCCGATCCCGGGCTGCCCGCCGCTGGCGAGCACGAGCTGCATCACGCCGAGCCGTTCGCGCAGCGCCTGGGCCTGGGCGATCTCCTGGTCCAGCGCGCCGATCTGCTGGGCCAGGATGGCCGGCAGCGTGTCGGCACCGCCGTCGAGCAGCTTGGCCACGTCGCCCAGCGGCAGGCCCATGCGGCGCAGGGTCTGGATGCCGTGCAGACGCGCCACGTCGTCACGGCTGTACAGCCGATAGCCGCCCTCGGAACGCCCCGAGGGGCGCAGCAGCCCGATGCTGTCGTAGTGATGCAGGGCGCGCACGGTCAGGCCGGTGCGCTTGGCCAGTTCGCCGACCTTGAGCAGCATGGGGCGAGTATCTACCCGCCCCGCACCGGCGCAGCCATGCATGCGCCCTGCCCGCCTTCGGCCGGCCGGCTTCAGAAGCGCCTCACCCCTTCAGAACCCCGTGTCCCGGAAGTATGGCGGTGTCGCCTGCGCATCCATCCATTGCGCCGCGCCCTCGCGTGTCTTGAAGGCGAAGATCTCGGGGCCGCCGTGTGCGTAGGCCTGGCGCATCTTGTCGGTGAAGCTGGCGATGCCTGCGTCGTCGGCCACCACCACGATCCGGTAGCGCTGGTTCGTCGCCCGCCCGCCCATCGCCTGTGCCGCCAGGTCGTCGCGCGTCGAGGCCGTGTCGATGGCGTGGCCGCTGATGTCGAGGAAGTCGGCCACGAAGAAGGTCATGGCGTCGAAGCGCGGGTCGGCGGTCAGCTCGAACGCGCAACGAAGAAAGTCCTCGGCGTTGACGAAGCCCTGAAACCGCGTGGTGGCCGCCCGTTCGCCCCAGGTCGTGACGTGTTCCATGAGACTACTTCCCGCCCGACCGAGGGGCCGGAATACTGCTGCTGTTCAGAATAGCCCAGCCGTCCCGTGAAGGGTGTGAGGGATGGCAACGCAAGGGTGGGCGTGGGGGTCGCCGCGGTCAGCGCCCGGACGGACGCGCATAGCTGCCGTCCAGCTCGTTGAGCAGCGGCTCTTCCAGCACGGCTCCGGCGTCGGGCTCGTTCCACGCGAGGTAGGGGCCAGTGCCGCTGTGCGACGCGTCGGACGCCGGCACGAAGGCACCGCTGTGGACGTCGAAGACGTGCACCTCGCCGTCCTCGATCACGTAGTGCCAGCCGTGCAGCGTCAGCCGGCCGGCGTCGACCGCCTCGCGCACCATGGGGTAGCCCATCAAGCGCTCGAGCTGCAGCACGATGGCGCGCTGCTCGGTGCGGCGCAGGGCCTCGTCCGAGGCTTGCACGGGCAGCGCGGCTTCGCGGCCCAGCTCCAGCCATTGCGACAGGTTCAGCGCGCCCGCCGGCCCGCCGAAGTACAGCGCGCGGATGCCGCCGCAGTGGCTGTGGCCACAGACGATGATGCGCTGGACCTGCAGCTGCAGCACCGCGTACTCGATGGCGGCGGCCGTGCCGTGGAAGCCGGCCGACATGTCGTGCGGCGGCACGAAGGCGCCGACGTTGCGCACCATGAACAAATCGCCCGGCCCGGCGCCGGTGAGCAGGTAGGGCACGAGCCGCGAGTCCGAGCAGCCGATGAACAGCGTGGTCGGGTGCTGGCCTTGCGCCACCAGCTCGTGGAACTGCGCTTCGGCCCCCGGGAAGGTGTGGTCGTGAAAGCGCCGCAGGCGCTCCAGCAGCTCGTCGGGCATGGCGGCTCGGCGGGCGGGTCGGCTACTGGACCAGCGGCGTGTCGCTGGCGTCGAGCACCACGCCCTCTAGGCGGGCCTGGCCAGCCAGCAGCTGCAGGTACTGGCGCAGCGCGGTGACCCAGGTCTGGTGGCGCAGCGCCAGACGCACCGCGCCCTGCACCGCCTCGAAGGGATGGGCCTGGCCGGGTTCGCGCTGCTGCACGTCGACCACGTGCAGGCCGAAGCGGCTGTGCACCAAGCGCGGCAGCACGCCCACCTCGGGCTTGCCGAAGACCTCGCGCGCGAACTCGGGGGCGCAATCCGGCGCGGCCAGCCAGCCCAGCTCGCCGCGCTCGGCGCCGCTGGGGCAGTTGGACAAGGCCTGCGCCTGGCGGGCAAACGCCGAATCGGCCGACGCGCCGTCGTGGCAGCGCACCTCGAGCAGCGTGGCCTCGGCCCGCTCGCGCAGTGCGCGCACGTCCACGCCGGGCGTGACGGCGAACAGGATGTGGCGCAGCCGCACCCGCTCGCCGGTGCGGTACTGCGCTTCATGGGCCGCGTGGTAGCGGCGGCAGGCGTCGTCGTCAGGCTCGGGCACGGCGAGCTCGCGGTCCAGCAGGCGCTCGATGGCCTCGCTGGCGGCTTCGCTCAGCGCGCCATCGGTGCCGGCGGTGTCGCTGGCCGCCAGCAGGCCGGCGGCCTGGGCCGCCTGGCGCAGCAGCTCGCTGCAGGCGCGCTGGCGCAGCGTGGCCTCGTCGAGCCGCTCGCCGTCGGCATGCAGCGGCTGGCCATTGATGCGGGCGGCGGGCAGGGTCAGGGTCGTCGTCATGGTGGGCCCCTCAGAGCACGCGGCGCGGCGTGTTGTGGCCCGGGGGCAGGTTGAGCCGGCGCGAGCGCACCAACTGGTACGGGCGGAAGGCGTAGACGACGGTGGCGAAGCCGCTCCACACGTGCACCAGGCGGCTGAACGGGAACAGCAGGAAGATCGTCATGCCCAGCACCATGTGCACCTTGTAGGGCCAGGCCAGCTCCATCAGGTTGGCCGCCAGCGGGCGGAAGGTGACGATGCGCTGCGCCCAGTCGGCCAGCACCATCATCACGCTGCCGTCGGCGTGCCCCAGCGAGAAGGGCAGCGTCACCAGGCCCAGCACCAGCTGCACCCACAGGATGACCAGGATCGCGATGTCGGTGCGGTGGCTGGTCAGGCGGATGCGCGGGTCGAACAGGCGGCGGTGCAGCAGCAGCGTCAGGCCGACGAAGCACAGCGTGCCGGCCACGCCGCCAGCGACGATGGCCATCATCTGCTTCTGCGCCGGGCTCATGAAGTGCTCGTACAGCGCATGCGGCGTGAGCAGGCCCACCGTGTGGCCGAAGAACAGGAACAGGATGCCCAGGTGGAACAGGTTGCTGCCCCAGCGCAGCGTGCCGCGGCGCAGCAGCTGCGACGAGTCGCTCTTCCAGGTGTACTGGTCACGGTCGAAGCGGGCCAGGCTGCCCATGAAGAACACCGCCAGGCAGATGTAGGGGTAGACGGTGAACAGGAAGTCGTGGAGGTAGGTGTTCATGCGTGGGCTCCCGATCGCGGTTGGGGCGGGTCGCGGCGGACGATCTGCACCGGTTGCGGTGCGTTGGGCTTGGCCTGGCCGGCGCTGCTGCAGCCATCGAAGGCGGCCGGCTCTTCCCAGCTCTGGTCGACCGGCTCTTCGTCGGCAATGGCGACAGGACGGCTCGGCTCGCCGGCCAGGTCGAGCAGCGCGCCCATCAGGCTGGCGTAGCGGCTCTCGCGCTTCTCGAGCGCGTTGAAGATCACGTTCAGCAGATGCGCCAGCTCGCCCAGGAAGGCGGCGGCCTCGCGCGGCGGCTGGGTCGAGGCGAATTCCAGCACCACCGGCAGGTGGTCGGGCATCTCGCCTTCGGCCAGGTACAGGCCGGCCTTCTCGTACATCTGGGCCAGGTCGATCATGGCCGGGCCGCGGTCGCGCGAGTCGCCGTGCACATGCTCGAACAGGTGCAACGCGGTGCGCCGGCCGCTGTCGAACAGCTGCACGTAGTCGGCCTCGGCGTCCAGCGGCTGCTGGCGCTCGATGGCGGCGATCAGCGCGTCGAGCTCGGCCAGGCGCTCGCGGCCCAGTGCGCCCTCGGCGTGCAGCACGTCGCGCAGGTCGCCCAGGTGGGCGCGCAGCTCGGCGTCGGGGTAGCCCAGCAGGCGCGACAGCGCCCGCAGCGTGCGCGCCATCGGCTTGGGGGAAGAAGTGAACAAGCCCATGGTCAGATCTCTGCCTTGATGGGGATGGTGCGGCGCTTCTCGCTGCCGAACAGGCTGGTCTCGCCCACGCCCTCGGAGCAGCCGTTGCCGAAGCTGAAGCCGCAACCGCCGCGCACGTTGAAGGCGTTCTCGGCGTACTCGCGGTGGGTGCTGGGGATGACGAAGCGGTCCTCGTAGTTGGCGATGGCCATCACGTGGTACATGTCCTCGACGGTGTGCTCGCTGAGGCCCACCTGCTCCAGCACCGCCTGGTTGGCCTGGCCGTCCACATGCTTGCCGCGCTGGTAGGCGCGCATGGCCAGCATGCGCTCGAGCGCGGTCACCACCGGCTTGGTGTCGCCCGCGGTCAGCAGGTTGGCCAGGTACTTGACGGGGATGCGCAGCTGGTTCACGTCCGGGATCTGGCCGTTGGCGCCCAGGTGGCCGGCGTTGGCCGCAGCGGTGATCGGCGACAGCGGCGGCACGTACCAGACCATGGGCAGGGTGCGGTACTCGGGGTGCAGCGGCAGCGCCACCTTCCACTCCACCGCCATCTTGTAGACCGGGCTCTTGCGGGCCGCCTCCATCCACTTGTCGGGGATGCCGTCCGCGCGAGCCTGCTCGATCACCTTCGGGTCGTTGGGGTCGAGGAAGATGTCGAGCTGGGCCTGGTAGAGGTCACGGTCGTGCTCGACGCTGGCGGCCTGCTGGATGCGGTCGGCGTCGTACAGCAGCACGCCCAGGTAGCGGATGCGGCCGACGCAGGTCTCCGAACAGACCGTGGGCTGGCCGGCCTCGATGCGGGGGTAGCAGAAGATGCACTTCTCGGCCTTGCCGCTCTTCCAGTTGTAGTAGATCTTCTTGTACGGGCAGCCCGACACGCACATGCGCCAGCCGCGGCACTTGTCCTGGTCGATCAGCACGATGCCGTCTTCCTCGCGCTTGTAGATCGAGCCCGAGGGGCAGCTCGCCACGCACGCCGGGTTCAGGCAGTGCTCGCACAGCCGCGGCAGGTACATCATGAAGGTGTTCTCGAACTCGCCGTACATCTGCTTCTGGATGTCGTCGAAGTTCTTGTCTGCGCTGCGCTTGCTGAACTCGCCGCCGAGGATCTCTTCCCAGTTCGGGCCCCAGACGATCTTGTCCATCTGCTGGCCGGTGATCAGGCTGCGCGGCCGGGCGGTCGGGCTGGCCTTCATCTCGGGCGCGCTCTGCAGGTGGTCGTAGTCGAAGGTGAAAGGCTCGTAGTAGTCGTCGATCTCCGGCAGGCTGGGGTTGGCGAAGATCTTCATCAGCAGCTTCCACTTGCCGCCCTGGCGCGGCTCGATCGAGCCGTCGGCCTTGCGCACCCAGCCGCCGTTCCACTTGTCCTGGTTCTCCCATTCCTTGGGGTAGCCGATGCCGGGCTTGGTCTCGACGTTGTTGAACCAGGCGTATTCCATGCCCGGCCGGCTGGTCCAGACGTTCTTGCAGGTGACCGAACAGGTGTGGCAGCCGATGCACTTGTCCAGGTTCAGCACCATGCCGATCTGTGCGCGGACTTTCATGCGTTCTCTCCTTGGGCTTGCACGGCCTCGACCCGCTCTTCCCCGACCGGTGTGTCGAGCCAGTCGATCTTGTTCATCTTGCGCACCACGACGAACTCGTCGCGGTTGGTGCCGATGGTCCCGTAGTAGTTGAAGCCGTAGGCCAGCTGCGCGTAGCCGCCGATCATGTGGGTCGGCTTGAGCACGATGCGGGTCACCGAGTTGTGGATGCCGCCGCGCACGTTCGTGATCTCGCTGCCGGGCGTGTTCACGATCTTTTCCTGGGCGTGGTACATCATCACCATGCCTTCGTTGACGCGCTGGCTGACGACCGCGCGCGCCGCGATGGCGCCGTTGACGTTGAACAGCTCGACCCAATCGTTGTCGACGATGCCGGCCTTCTTCGCATCCACCTCGCTGAGCCAGATGATCGGCCCGCCGCGGCTGAGCGTGAGCATCATCAGGTTGTCGGTGTAGGTGGAGTGGATGCCCCACTTCTGGTGCGGCGTGATGAAGTTCAGCAGGATCTCGGGGTTGCCGTTGCCGCGCTGCTGGTGCATGGCCGCGGTGGCCTTCAGGTCCACCGGCGGGCGGTAGCTCGAGAAGCCCTCGCCGAAGGCGATCATCCAGGGGTGGTCCTGGTAGAACTGCTGGCGCCCGGTCAGCGTGCGCCAGGGGATCAGCTCATGCACGTTGGTGTAGCCGGCGTTGTACGAGACGGTCTCGCTCTCGATGCCGCTCCAGGTCGGCGAGCTGATGATCTTGCGCGGCTGGGCCTGGATGTCGCGGTAGCGGATCTTCTCGTCCTCGCGGTACAGCGCCAGGTGCTTGTGCTCGCGGCCGGTGGCCTTGCTGAGCGCCTCCCAGGCCTTCACCGCCACGTGGCCGTTGGTCTCGGGCGCGAGTTGCAGCACCACCTCGCAGGCGTCGATGTCGCTCTCGATCTTCGGCATGCCCTTGGTCACGCCCTCTTCGCGCACCAAGCCGTTCAGCTCGCCGAGCTGCTTGACCTCGACCTGGGTGTTCCAGGCGATGCCCTTGCCGCCGTTGCCGACCTTGTTCATCAAGGGGCCGAGCGCGGTGAAGCGCTTGTAGACGTTGGGGTAGTCGCGCTCGACGACCGTCATCTGCGGCGCGGTCTTGCCGGGCACCAGCTCGCAGTCGCCGCGCTTCCAGTCCTTCACGTCCAGTGCCTGGCCCAGCTCGCCGGGAGAGTCGTGCATCAGCGGGCTGAGCACCAGCTCCTGCTCGACGCCGAGGTGGCCGACACAGACCTCGCTGAACTTCTTCGCGAAGCCCTTGTAGATGTCCCAATCGCTGCGCGACTGCCAGGCCGGGTCCACCGCCGCCGACAGCGGGTGGATGAAGGGGTGCATGTCGCTGGTGTTGAGGTCGTTCTTCTCGTACCAGGTGGCCGTGGGCAGCACGATGTCCGAGTACAGGCAGGTCGTGCTCATGCGGAAGTCGAGCGTGACCAGCAGGTCCAGCTTGCCCTCGGGCGCCTGGTCGTGCCACTTCACCTCGGTGGGCTTGGCATCCTGCTGGCCCAGGTCCTTGCCCTGCACGCCGTTGCTGGTGCCCAGCAGGTGCTTCAGGAAGTACTCGTGGCCCTTGCCGCTGGAGCCCAGGATGTTGGAGCGCCAGACGAACATGTTGCGCGGCCAGTTCTCGGGCGCGTCGGGGTCGTGGCAGGACAGGTCCAGCGTGCCGGCCTTCAAGGCCTTGACGGCGTATTCCTTCGCATCCAGGCCGGCGGCCTGCGCGTCCTTGACGACCTGCAGCGGATTGGTCTTGAGCTGCGGCGCCGAGGGCAGCCAGCCCATGCGTTCGGCGCGCACGTTGAAGTCGATCGCGCTGCCCTGGAACGCCGCCCTGTCGGCCAGCGGCGAGAGCACCTCGTCCATGCCCAGCTTCTCGTAGCGCCACTGGTCGGTGTGGGCGTAGAAGAAGCTGGTGGAGTTCTGCTGCCGCGGCGGGCGGATCCAGTCGAGCGCGAAGGCCAGCGCCGTCCAGCCGGTCTGCGGGCGCAGCTTTTCCTGGCCCACGTAGTGCGCCCAGCCGCCACCGCTCTTGCCGATGCAGCCGCACATCATCAGCATGTTGATGACGCCGCGGTAGTTCATGTCGCAGTGGTACCAGTGGTTCATCGCCGCGCCGATGATGACCATGGACTTGCCTTCGGTCTTCTCGGCGTTCTCGGCGAACTGGCGCGCCACGGTGACCACCTGCTCGCGCGGCACGCCGGTGATGCTCTCTTGCCAGGCGGGTGTGTAGGGGTGGTCGTCGTCGAAGCCGGCGGCGGCGTTCTCGCCATCGATGCCGCGCGCCACGCCGTACTGCGCGAGCTGCAGGTCGAACACGGTGGCGACCAGCGCATGGCGCTCTTCGCCGGCCTTGCCGAGCTTGAGCCGGCGTGCCGGCACGGCGCGCACCAGCACCTCGCCGGCCTGGGTGTTGTGCGTGAAGTGCGGCGTGGCCGTGCCACCGAAATACGGGAAGCCGACCTGGGCCAGCTCGGTGCCGACGGTGTCGCCCTCCAGCGCCGAAAGCTTGAGCTTCACCTCCACGTCGTGGCGCGCCTCCTTGGCTTCGAGGTTCCAGCGGCCGGCGTCGGCGCGGCCCTCGGCACCCCAGCGGAAGCCGATCGAGCCGTTGGGCACGACGACCCAGCCGCGCTCGTCGTAGGCCAGGGTCTTCCAGTCGGGGTTGTTGTCGGCGCCCAGGTTGCCGTTGAAGTCCGACGCGCGCAGGTAGCGGTCGGGAACGACCACGGTGCGCCCGTCGGGCAGGGCCTGCTCCTTGAGCATCACCAGCATCGGCAGGTCGGTGTAGCGGCGTGCGTAGTCGTCGAAGTAGGCCGAGCGCCGATCGACGTAGAACTCCTTCAGGATGACGTGGCCCATGGCCATGGCCAGCGCCGCGTCGGTGCCTTGCTTGGGGTGCATCCACAGGTCGGCCAGCTTGGCGACCTCGGAGTAGTCGGGCGTCACCGCCACCGTCTTGGTGCCCTTGTAGCGCACCTCGGTGAAGAAGTGCGCGTCCGGCGTGCGCGTCTGCGGCACGTTCGAGCCCCAGGCGATGATGTAGGAGCTGTTGTACCAGTCGGCCGACTCGGGCACGTCGGTCTGCTCGCCCCAGATCTGCGGGCTGGACGGCGGCAGGTCGCAGTACCAGTCGTAGAAGCTCATGCACACGCCGCCGATCAGGCTGAGGTAGCGGCTGCCCGCGGCGTAGCTGACCATCGACATCGCCGGGATCGGCGAGAAGCCGATGATGCGGTCCGGCCCGTGCTGCTTGATGGTGTAGACGTTGGCGGCGGCGACGAGCTCGTTGACCTCGTCCCAGCTCGAACGCACGAAGCCGCCCAGGCCGCGCACCTTCTGGTAGTCGCGCCGCTTGGCGTCGTCCTCGATGATCGAGGCCCAGGCGTCGACCGGGTCGTGCGCCAGGCGCGCGGCGCGCCAGGCCTTGAGCAGCCGGCCGCGCACCATCGGGTGCTTGACGCGGTTGGCGCTGTAGAGGTACCAGCTGTAGCTCGCGCCGCGGGCGCAGCCGCGCGGCTCGTGGTTGGGCATGTCCCAGCGGGTGCGCGGGTAGTCGGTCTGCTGGGTTTCCCAGGTGACGATGCCGCCCTTGACGTAGATCTTCCACGAGCAGGAGCCCGTGCAGTTCACGCCGTGCGTGCTGCGCACGATCTTGTCGTGCGCCCAGCGGTTGCGGTAGGCGTCTTCCCAGGTGCGGTCTTCGCCGGTGGTTCGGCCGTGGCCGTCGGCGAAGCTTTCCTTGGGCAGCGCGAAGTGGTTGAGTCGGTCGAGGAAGTGGCTCATGTTGGGGACCTCAAGGGTTCTTCACGTAGGCGTTGGCGCGCAGGTAGAACCACCAGTTCAGCACAAGGCACAGGCCGTAGAACACGGCGAAGCCGTACATCGCCAGCTGCGGCGTGCCGGCCTTGATCTGGTCGCCGATGACGATGGGGGCGATGAAGGCGCCGTAGGCGGCCACCGCCGAGGTCCAGCCCAGCACCGGGCCGGCCTGGGTGCGGTCGAAGATCACGCCGATGGTGCGGAAGGTCGAGCCGTTGCCGATGCCGCTGGCGGCGAACAGCACGATGAACAGGCCGAGGAAGGCCGGGAAGTAGGTCTCGGGCGTGGCCGAGGCGTAGGCCTGGCTCATCACGTAGCCGACCGCGACCGAGGCCGCCACCATCACCAGCGAGATGATCTGCGTGACGATGGAGCCGCCGACCTTGTCGGAGATCCAGCCGCCGATGGGCCGCACGGCGGCGCCGACGAAGGGGCCGATCCAGGCATAGGCCAGCACGGTGGGCGCGTTCGGGTTGTTCAGCGTGTGCTGCATCACGCCGTTGGCGTCGGGCATATGGCTGATGCCGAAGATCACCTTCATCGACAGCGGCAGCGCCATCGAGAAGCCGATGAACGAGCCGAAGGTGACGATGTACAGCGCCGTCAGGCTCCAGGTGTGCTTGTCCTTGAAGATCGCGAACTGCTTGGCGATGTTCTCCTTCATCGGGCCGAAGGCGGCGAGCTTCATGATCAGCAGCGCGCTGCAGATGTCGAGCGGAATCGCGACCCACATGCTGATCAGGCCCAGGCCGGTGGGCTTGGGCAGGTACAGGTACAGGCCCAGGATCGACGGGATGAAGGCCAGCGTGTAGAGCCAGATGATCTTGGCGAAGGCCACGACCGGCGAGCCGGTGTCGGCCGACACGGTCTTCAGGTTGTTCATGCCGAACCAGCACAGCACCGACAGCGGCACCAGCGACAGCACCCAGGCGAAGCCGGCGTTCTGGATCCAGGTCGGCGTGCCGGCCTTGATCTTGCCGAAGATCCAGCCGCTGTCCTTGGCCAGCGTCATCGGCTCGCCGCCGAGCGCGCCCAGCAGCGACACCGTCATCACCAGCGGGATGACGATCTGCATGGTCGTGACGCCGAAGTTGCCCAGGCCGGCGTTCAGGCCCAGCGCCGTGCCTTGCAGGCGCTTGGGAAAGAAGGTCGAGATGTTGGACATCGACGAGGCGAAGTTGCCGCCGCCCACGCCGCACCACAGCGCCATCAACTGGAACGCCCACAGCGGCCAGTCCTTGTGCTGCAGCACGATGCCGGTGCCGATGGCCGGGGCCAGCAGCATCGCGGTGGTCAGGAAGATGGTGTTGCGCCCGCCGGCCAGGCGGATCAGGAACGAGGCCGGGATGCGCATCGTCGCGCCGGCGATGCCGGCGATGGCCGTCAACGTGAACAGCTCGGCCTGCGTGAACGGGAAGCCGAGGTTCATCATCTGCACGGTGATGATTCCCCACATGCCCCAGACCGCGAAGCCGCACAGCAGGGCGGGCACCGAGATCCAGAGGTTGCGGTAGGCGATTCGCTTGCCGGTGGCTTCCCAGAAGGCGTTGTCTTCGGGGCGCCAGTCCTGGACGTCGGTGCCCTGGGCGGGCGCGCCGGCACCCGCGGCGGTGGTGGTACTCATGACGAGACTCCGGTGATGAAGGGGGTCAGCGCGCGAACGAGCGCGAGAAGGGGGCGACGGGGGCGTTGCGACCCATCACTTCGGTGCGCCGCACCTCGGTCCAGTACATCCAGATCAGCGAGACCCAGACGACGCCGTACATCAGCATGAAGGCGCTGGAACGGACGCCGGTCAGGTCCATCAGCGCGCCGAACATGATCGGCAGCACGAAGCCGCCCAGGCCGCCGGCCAGGCCGACGATGCCGCTGATCGTGCCGATGTTGGTGGGATAGTCGTCGCTGATGTACTTGAAGACGCTGGCCTTGCCGAAAGCGAAGGCGATGCCCAGCGCGAACATCAACGCGGTGAAGGCGTAGACGTTCAGGCCGATGTGGAAAGTCTTCGCGCCGTTGACCGTGACGACCGTGAAGTCGGTCTGCGGGTAGCTCAGCAGGAACAGGCAGATCCAGCTCGCCCACATCACCCACCAGGTGACGCTGTGGGCGCCGTACTTGTCCGACAGCCAGCCGCCGACCGCGCGCAGCACGCCGCCGGGCAGCGAGAAGCAGGCCGCCAGCAGCGCGGCGGTGCGGATCTCCAGCCCGTATTCGCCGACGTAGTACTGCACCATCCACAGGCTCAGGCCCACGTAGCCGCCGAAGACGATGCTGTAGTACTGGCAGTACTTGAGCACCTTCGGGTCCTTCAGCGCCTTGAGCTGGTCGCTGAACTTCACGCTGCTGGGCACCAGGTGGGCCGGGTCGCTGTGGCTGAACAGCCAGAACAGGATCACCGTGGCCAGCATCACCGCGGCGTAGACCTGCGGCACCATGGTCCAGCCGAAGGCCACGACCAGGCCCGGGGCGACGAACTTGTTGACCGCCGCGCCCGAGTTGCCGGCACCGTAGACGCCCATCGCGAAGCCCTGGCGGTTCTTCGGGAACCAGCGCGCCACGTAGGGCGTACCGACCGAGAACGAGCCGCCGGCCAGGCCGACGAACAGGCCGATCACCAGGAACTGCCAGTACGCGGTGGCATAGGCCATCAGCCAGATCGCCGGCACCGTGGCCGCCATCAGCAGGGCCAGCACGATGCGGCCGCCGTAGCGGTCGGTCCAGATGCCCAGCGGCACGCGCACCAGCGAGCCGGTGAGCACCGGCGTGGCCGTCAACAGGCCGAATTCGGTGGCGTTCAGCCCCAGCGTCTTTTTCAGCGGGATGCCGATGACGCCGAACATCATCCACACCATGAAGCAGACGGTGAAGGCGAGGGTGCTGACGATCAGCACCGACAGCGCCTGCCCTTGTTTGCTCGTTGCCATGTCCATTCCTTGTCGAGGCCCTTTGGGGGATGAGGGCATCGTAGGAACGGCGGGCCGTCGGCGGCATCCACCGGTGGCACAGGCTGGCCAACGCGAAAGAACGATGGCGCTGCATGGCGCCATCGTTCTGAAGAACTACCCCGGGCTCAGAAGCGGCCGGGTTTGCGCTGCATCAATGCAGGTCGTGCTGGTTGGCGATCACGGCCAGTTGCACGCGCGAAGCCACGTCGAGCTTGCGCAGCAGGTGCTGCACGTGGATCTTCACGGTGGACTCGGCGATGTCCAGCGAGCGCGCGATCTCCTTGTTGCTGGCGCCGCTGGCGATGGCGCGCAGGATCTCGGTCTCGCGCGGCGACAGGGCGGCCAACGGCGAGGCGGGTGCGGGTTCGGCGGCCGGGCCGGCGGTGCCGCCCCTGAAGGCCGCCACCAGCTTGCCGGTCATCTCGTCGGCGATCACGTGCTCGCCCCGCATCACCCGGCGCACCGCAGCAGAGAGGGCATCGCCCTCGATGGTCTTGAGCAGGTAGCCCTGCGCGCCGCCGCGCAAGGCGGCCGCCAGGTCGGCCTCGTCCTCGCTGACGGTCAGCATCAGCACCTTCACGCCGGGCACGGCGGCCAGCAGCGCCGGCACCGCGTCCACGCCATTGACGCCGGGCAGGTGGTTGTCCAGCAGGATCAGGTCGGGCTTCAGGGCCTCGGCCTTGCGCTGGGCCTCGCTCGCGTCGCCGGCGTCACCGACCACCTGCAAGGCCTCGTCACGGGCCAGCAGCGCGGTCAGGCCGCGGCGGAAGAGCGTGTGGTCGTCGACCACCAGGATGCGGATGCGGTCCGGGTTCATGCGCTCAGTGTGCCGCGGCCTGGGGTGCGGTCGCCGCCACGGCAGCCTGGGCCGGCGGCACGATGGGCGGCAGGGTCAGCCGCACCCGCGTGCCCAGGCCGGGCTGGGACTCGACGCCGAGCCGCGCACCCAGGCGCTCGGCGCGCTCGGCCATGATGCTCAGGCCCACGTGGGTCTCGCCCGCGGCGCCCTCGGCGGCGTCGAAGCCCGTGCCGTCGTCGCGCACCTCGAAGCGCCAGACCGGCTGGCGCCAGACCTCCAGCCACACGCGGCCGGCACCGGCGTGCTTGCGCACGTTGGACAGCGCCTCCTGCACGATGTGCAGCGCCTGCACCTGCACGTCCGGCGGCAGCGGCAGGCCCTGGCCGTGCATCGTCAGCTCGGTGGGGATGCCGGTCTGGTGCTCGAACTTGCGCAGCGTGGTACGCAGCGCGGGCTCGATGTCCTCCGCGTTGGTGCGGGTGCGGAAGTGCATCAGCAGCTCGCGCACGTCGCCGTGGCTTTCCTTCACGCCCAGGTCGATCTCGGCCAGCACCGCGGCCATGGCCTCGCGGTCGCCGCGCTCCATCGCGTCGCGCATCAGCTGCACCTGGATCTTCAGGAAGGCCAGCGACTGGGCGATGGAATCGTGCAGCTCACGGGCGATGAAGCTGCGTTCCTCGGCGACCGCGGTTTCCTTTTCCAGCGCGTTGACGCGCAGGTTCTCGAAGCCGCTGGCCAGGTGCGCGGTCAAAGCGTCCAGCAGCGTGCGCTCGGCTTCGCTGAGCTCGTAGCGGGCATGGAAGAACAGGTCGAGCTCGCCGAGCAACCGGTCCTTCAGGCGGATCGGCACGGTGACCACAGTGGACCAGCCGGCGCGCTGGCAATGCAGGCCGCTGTCGCCGGCCAGCGCGTGCAGCGGGATCACGCGGGCGCCGGCTTGGTCGGGCGAGATACCGCAATGGCAGTCGCCGGTGCGGATGCAGTGCTCCTCACTGGCCAGGCCCTCGGGCAGGCCGTCGCTGGCCAGCATCACGAAGCGCTGGCTGTCTCCATCGGCCCAGCGCAACGCCGCCGCGTCGGCATGGGCGGCGTGCCGGACGCGGGCGACGAAACCGCTGGCCATCTCGGGCAGCGCGGCACTGTGGGTGACCAGGGTGCTCACCTCGTACAGCGTCTGCAGCCGCTCGCGCTTGTCCTTCAGCTCGGCGGTCTTCTCGTTCACACGCGCCTCCAGGCCCTGGTAGAGCGCCTGCAACTGGCCGGCCATGTCGTTGAAGCCCTCGGCCAGCGCGCCGAACTCGTCGCTGCTGGTGCGTTCCACCCGCACCGCCAGATCGCCCTCGCGCGCCCGCGCAATGGCCCGCTTCAGCGCGCCCACCGGCTCGAGCACGAAGCGGTAGCCGGTGACGACCAGCACCGCCGCGCCCACCACGCCCAGCGCCAGCATGGCCAGTTGCAGCAGATGCATCAGCGAGGTGAAGCGCGACAGGTGCGCCTCGACCGCGCCGACCAGGCTGTCGATGCGCTCGATCAGCCCCACGGTGGCGGATTCCTGCGCCATTAGGGGCGCGCCACCGTCGTCGGCAGCACCGTGGTCCCATTGGCGGCGGTAGGCATGCCAGTCGGCCTCGACCGTCGCGAAGCGCTCGCGCACGTTGTCGTCCCACGGCATGCCCAGGGGGCGATCGGGGTCGCCGTGGCGCAGCAGGGCCAGGCTGGCCTCGAAGGACTGGACCTGGGCGTCCAGCGCGGCCCGGTCACCCCGGCCGGCCAGCCAGGCGATGCGGTAGGTCTGCATGCGCATGCGGCCGGCCTCGTTGACCGCTGCCGCGCCGCCGTCGAGCTGCCAGGACACCCACAGCGTCAGCGCCGTGGTCAGCAGCCCCAGCAGCAGGAAGGGCAGGCTGACCAGCGCAAGCTTGGCGCCCAGGGGCCACTGGCGGCGGGTCGAGTCCATCGCGGCAATGTACGCCGCGGCCCACGCCCTGTCTTGACCGATGTCAAGGCGCGGCGACGGCCTCCACCTGGATGCGCAGGTCCACCTGCATGCGGAAGCCGTAGTCCTTGCCCCAGTCCAGGCCGAACTCGTCGCGCTGGAAGCTGGCGTAGGCGTCGGCGCCGCAGAACTCGCGCTTGAACAGCGGGTGCGGCTTGCACTTGAACTGGCGGATCTCCAGCGTCAGCGGCCGGGTCACGCCGTGCAGCGTGAAGTCGCCGACGGCCCGCGTGGGCGCGCCGTCGACGAAGGCTTCGAGGTGGCCGCGGTAGCGTGCCTGCGGGAAACGCTCGACGTCGAACAGCTGCGGGCCCTTGGCCACGTCGTTGAGCTGGGTCTGGCCGAAGTCGACGCTGTCGACCTCGACGACGATGTCGAAGGCACCATTGCCGGCGGCCCGGTCCAGCACCACCTTGCCGGCCGTCTTGTTGAACTTGCCGCGCCAGACCGACATGCCGCCGAAGTGGTCGGCCTCGAAGCTGGGGAAGGTGTGGGTCGGGTCGATCTCGTAGTTCAGCGGGGCGGCGGTGGCCGCCGCGGCGGCGAGCGCCAGGCTGGCGCCAAAGGCAAGGGTGCGGGTCAAGACGGTGTCCTCGTGGGTGGGTTCGGGAGGCGATCGGGGTTCGGACGCGCCCGCAGCTCGCGCAGCGCGTCGGCGGCGATCCAGCGCGCCGACCGTGAGTGCCGCTCGCGCAGGATTTCGGCGCAAGCAATGGCCGCCTCGCGCAGCACGGCGTTGCGCTTGCCGATCTGCCGCAGGGCCCAGTTGACCGCCTTCTTGACGAAGTTGCGCTCGTCGTCGGCGGCGGCTTCGATCAGAGGCAGGGCCGCGACGAAGCGCGCGTCCTCGGCGGCCTTGTCGTGCACCGCCAGCGCCGCCAGCAGCGCGAAGGCGGCGCGGCGCTCGAACTCGGGCCGGCGCGCCGCCCACACCGACACCCGTCCCCAGGCCAGTGGCGAGCGGACGAAGGCGTTGCCGCAGGCCTGGTCGCAGGTGTCCCAGGCGGCGAGCGACGCCACCCAGGCGTTCATCTCGGCCACCGTGAGGCGCGCGGGCTCGGCCAGGTAGGCGGCCAGGATCTGAGCGTCCGGCACGCCGCTGGCCGCGAGCTGCAGCGCCAGCCCGTGGTCGCGGCCGATCTCGCGGCCGAGCTGCCGCATCACCGGCACCGACAGCCCCAGCCGCCCCTCGCCGGTGAGGCCGAAGCGCGCCATGCCGGCGAGCTGGTCGGGCCGCGCATGGGCGCGCAGCCGCGCCATCGCTTCATCCAGGCTGACGGTCGGGCGTGGCGGGCGGGCGGGCATCGGCCGATTATGTGGGTGGGCCTTCCCAGGCCAGCACGGCGGCGGCCAGGTCTTCCAGCGCGGTGCCGACCGACTTGAAGACCGTGCGCTCCCCGGCCACGCGGCGCCCCACGGCCTCGCCCCGCGCCAGGGCCGCCAGCGTGCCCTGCACGTCGGCGGCGCCGAAGACGCCGCGCGCCATCGGCCCCAGCAGGTCGCCGCTCTTGCCCAGCGCCTCGTCAGTGTCGACGAACAGGCGGGCGCCGGCGAAGCAGGCGTCGTCGGCCTCGCGCATGGCCGGCGTGAAGCTGCCGATCAGGTCGAGGTGGCTGCCGGGCCGCAGCCAGGTGCCCTGCACCAGGGGCGACGTGGCCAGCGTGGCGCAGCTGACGACGTCGGCCTCGGCCACGGCACGGGCCAGGTCGCCGGCCGGCGCGGCCTCGAAGCCCTCGTCGCGCCAGCGCGCCGCCAACCGCGCCGCCTGCGCCGGGGCGCGCGCCCAGACCTGCACCCGGGCCAGCGGGCGCACGCAGCGGTAGGCGGCGGGCAGCAGCGCGGCGACGCGGCCGGCACCGACCACGAGCAGGTTGAGCGGGCCCTCGCGGGCGAGGAAGGCGGCTGCCAGCGCCGAGGCCGCCGCGGTGCGCCGCGCGGTGAGCTCGTTGCCGTCGAGCAGAGCCAGCGGCACGCCGGTGTCGGCGTCGTGCAGCAGCACGCTGGCGTGCAACCCGGGCAGGCCGTGCGCGGCATTGCCGGGCGCGATGTTGATCACCTTGACCACGTAGTAGCGGCCAAGTCGCCCGGCACCCCAGGCCGGCATCAGCAGCGAGGTGAGCGTGGTGCCGCCGGGTCCGGCCAGCTCGTGCACATGGCGCGCCGGCACCTCGGCCCCGGCAGCGAACTGCGCCCGCAGGGCCGGCACCAGCGGCTCCAGTGGCAAGCGGCGGGCGGTGGCTTCGGCGTCGAACACGTGCATGGCCGCCATCATGCCCGCCCGCCCGGCGGGGCGGGGCCCAGATGGCCCTTTCGGGCCATGGCCCGCAGGCCCGCCCTGGCCCATCCGGTCGATGCGCAGCGGCCTGCCGCACGGAAAACTGCCGCCATGCGCCGACACCCCGTCGCCGTGCCCGAACCGGAGAGCCCCTCATGAAACCGACCCTTGCTTACCCCCTGGTGCTGGCCGCCGCCCTGGCCGCCACCGCGTTCAGCGTGCAGGCCGCTGCCGACACGCGCCACGGCTGCGCCGACCAACCGGCCGACGCCGCCCAGGCCGGCACCGCCGAGCCCGCGGTGGCGGACGACCCCGCCCAGCCGCTGGACCCGCGCGACCCCCAGTTCGCCCGCAAGTCGGCCCAGCGCTACCGCGCCATGGACCTGCGCCGGCCGGCACCGGAAGCAGCCCAGGCGGCCGCCCGGACCACCCCGGAGGCCACGCGATGAGCGCGCGCCGCCACGACCTCTACCGCGCCATCCACAAGGCGCTGCGCGCGGCGATGTTCGACACCGTCCACCGCCTCGGCACGATGGACCTGGACGATGCGCAGGATCTGCAGCGCACGCTGGACCAGGCGCAGCAGTTGCTCGGGCTGCTGGGCGGGCATGTGAAGCACGAGAACGATTTTGTGCACACCGCCATCGAGTCCAGGCTGCCGGGTGGCGCCTGCCAGACGGCCGAAGAGCACCACAGCCACCTGGAAGACCTGGCCCTGCTGGCCGCCGAGGTGGACGCTCTGCGCCGCGCCGAGCCGGTCGAGCGCGCCGGGCTGGCGCAGCGGCTGTACCTGCAGTTCGGCCGCTTCGTCGGCGAGCAACTGGCCCACATGCAGGTCGAGGAGACGCAGAACAACGCCGCGCTGTGGTCGCTCTACGACGACGCCGAGCTGCAGGCCCTGCACGGCCGCTTGCTGGCCAGCGTGGCACCGCGGGACAGCCTGCAGGCCCTGGGCTGGATGGCGCGCGCGCTGAACCCGGCCGAGCTCGCCGAGCTGTTCGGTGGCATGCGGCGGCAGGCCCCGCCCGAGGCCTTCAACGCCGCGCTGGCCCTGGCGCGCAGCCACCTGGACCCGGCCCGTTGGCTGCGCCTGGCCGGTGCGCTGGGCCTGCCGGCCTGAGGCGGACACGCGATCGTTGCGGCCTGGATCTCAGCCGGCCTACCGGCCCACCAGCAGCACGCGCATCCCCAGGGCCTTGCCGGCCTCGCGGTCCAGCACCTGCACCGTCGTCTGCCGGGGCTTGAAGCCTTCGGGCAGCGCGATGCTGCCGCGCACGACCTCATGGCTGGCGATGGTCAGCGGCACCGGTTTGGCGTTCACGGTGCCGGGGCCATTGCCGGCCGGCTCGCCCGACACGGTGAGTTGCAGCACGCCCGACAGCGGCTTCGCGCCGACGCGCGTGCGCGTGAGCACCAGGTCGTAGGCCAGGGTGTTGCCGCTGGCATTGAAGCGGCCTGCGCGCACCGACACGGCGTTGCTGTCGCGCGGGTCGGGCGGCAGGGCTTCGACCAGCGAGGCGATGTCGGCGCGCAGGCCCTGCACCAGCGCCCGGCCGCTGCCCAGCTCGGCCGCCTGGGACTGGCTGGTGGACTGCGCCGTGTCGAGCTGCCGCTTCGTGGTGGCCAGCTCGGCCTGCAAGCGCCGGCGTTCGCCATCGGCCTGGTCATAGGCCTCGCGCAGCGTGGCCGATTCGGCCGGCGACAGGCGCGGCGGCAGCACCCGCTCCTGCAAATAGATGACGCCGCCGGCGCCTGCCACGGTACCGGTCAGCAACAGCAGCAACCAGCGCGGGATGCGCCAGCCGCTGCGCCGGCGGCCATAGGGTTCGAAGACAACGGGCTTGGATCGGCCGAACATCAACACTCAATCTGCATGCCAGGGCACCGCAGGCTAGTGCCTCGCCGGGCGACAGTTGCAACCTGATGTTCGCTGGCGGCGCATCGCTGGCCTGTGGCCGACGACTCTTGCCAACGGTAACGATGCAAAGGCTCAGGACATGATGACCTGCAGGCTGTGCTCGTACAAGCCGGTCAGGCGCTCGAAGAGGTCGAGCAAGGCGTCGGCCGCGCGGGCCAGCACGGCGTGCTGCTCGCTGGCGTCGCCGCCGTCGCGGGCCTCGACGCCGCGCAGCCCGCGCAGCAGGCCGCCCCACTGGTCGCGCGCCGCCGCCAGGGCCTTGCGGATCTCGGGGCTGGCCAGCGGGGCCGCCGCCAGCTCCTGCAGGCTGGCCTCGATCTCGTCGAGCATGGGGCCGAGGCCCTCGCGCCGCGCGGGCTCGCCCAGCAGGTCGGCCAGCAAGGCCTGCTTGACCACGCGCTGCACGCGCATGCGCTGGCGGCCGCACAGGTTGACCAGGCGCAACGAACGGCGGCCGCTGCCCTGCTCCAGGGCTTCGGTCAGCGCTTCGGCACAGTCCAGCAGGGCGGTGGCGTCGCGGTCGCAGGCCGCCAGGGCCTCCGGCGACGGGCGCAGTGCCAGCGCGCGCTGCAGCGTGGCCCAGGCGGCCACGGTGGCGGCCAGCGCCGCACCCAGCGCCGGGGTGGCCGCAGGCGCAGGCCGGCTGGCGGCAGGGTCCGGGTCGACCGGCAACCAACTCGCCAGGTGGTCGAGGTTGGCCTGCACGCGTTCTGCGGCCTGTTCCTGCAGGGCCTTCGCGCGGCGCGTGTCCACGCCGGCCAGCCGCTGCGCGGCCAGCTTGACCAGGCGCTGCGACAGCATCCGCAGCTGACCGCTGCGGTTCACCGCCTCGGCCCATTGCGCCGCCTCGATCACCGCGCGCGAGACCTCGCCCACGCGCAGGTTGGCCTGCATCGAGGCGCCGCGCAGCAGACGGAAGGCCTCGTCCTCGCCCATGCCGCGGGCGCTCATCA